>CAYUQT010000006.1:0-219334 GCA_964446835.1 uncultured Planctomycetales bacterium
ATCGTGAATTGAGCTGAATGTTCGTCCTTGACAGTCTGTCAGAACGTCCGTATAGTAAAGTGTTTTATCGTTGTGCCAGTCTTTGCAGCACAAGAGTATACCAAACAGCCGGTTAAGAGTGGGATTTCCAAGTGGCAAAACAGGTTTCAAAGAACAGTACTGGTAAACGGGTTGCCAAGCGGCCCGTCGTAAAGGTATCGGCGTCCAAGGGCGCTACTGTGAAGAAGCCTGTGAAGGTTAAGGCTTCGGACAAGCCGCAGAAGACGCTTCGAGTGACCTCCGGTGCCAGTTCCAAGTCGACGAGCGGAAATCACAAGGGGCGGTCTGGTCTCGTCGTGCCCGTCAAGTCGAAGGGACCGGGGACGCGGATTTCCAGCCCGGCGGCCGCATCCGGCTCCGGAGCGTTGGCTGCCAAGCCCATCAAGTCGCCACTGAACAGGAAGGAACAGGAGGAGTTTCGGCAGTTGCTTCTGGCGAAGCGGGCTACGCTGATGGGTGATGTGGCCAACATGACGGATGAGGCGCTGCGAAAGTCCCGTCAGAGTTCGACGGGGGATCTTTCGAACATGCCGATTCACATGGCCGATCTTGGCAGCGACAACTTTGAGCAGGAGTTTACGCTGGGGCTGATCGAGAGCGAACAGGTGATCCTGCGGGAGATCGACGAGGCACTGACGCGAATCGAAAACGGGAGTTACGGAATCTGTACTGCAACGGGCAAGCCGATCAGCAAGGCCCGACTCAAGGCCAAGCCGTGGGCGAAGTACTGCATCGAGTACGCTCAGCGGCTTGAACGGCGCTTTCGATAATCGAGACTCCGCGAGCCGGGCGTTCCATGGGTGAATTTCCTCAAACTGCACCTCCGTCTGCCACGGCTTCGTCTTGTGACGAATCCTCCAGCATCTTCCACTGGCCGAGTCACGTCCGTTTGTGGGTGGTGGCTCTTTTGGGGTTGACGATCGACCTTTGGAGCAAGCACTGGGCCTTTCAGTCGCTTCGAGGTCCCAGGGTTGTGATTCCCGGTGTCCTGCATCTCTATCGATCCTTGAATCCCGGGGCCCTTTTCGGAATGGGGGACGGTCTGACGCCTGTCTTTGTCGGCGCATCGATTATGGCTCTGGTCTTCGTTCTGTACCTTTTCGTTCACACGCCTCGGTGTCGGTGGAGCATTCACATCGGATTGGGGATGATTCTGGCGGGGGCGTTGGGAAACCTCCACGATCGCGTATTCGTGATTGCCGACGGGGTCTGGGCTAAGCCGACATCGAGTTGGCGCCGTTGGATGGGGGACGAGGTGCTTCTGGCAGGCAAGCTCGTTCGAGAGAACGACCGGGTGTGGACGATCGGGGAGTGGCCGGAAGGGGGTATGCCCCATCGCAGCATTGCCAAGCATCAGGATTGGTACATCAAGCACGTACCGGTCGTCCGAGATTTCCTGAAGTTCGATACCGCATGGCTGGGCTATCAGGTTTGGAAATGGATCTTCAATGTGGCCGACGCGCTGCTGGTGGTGGGTGTGGGTCTCCTGCTCCTGAACTTCTGGCGTGATCGGCGACATCTCAAGCAGTCGATGGACGGCTGCCCGCCTTCCTGACCCATCACTCGTCTCACAGATCAAGACCGCAGGGGCCGTCGGCGGCCGGTCGTCGATCGACGATTGGGGTCGATGGTTCGTGGTTGTAATCCGTAGTGGTTCTGGTATGCTTTCGCGCCTGCACGATTGTAAGAAGTTCGACAAGTGGAAGGCCGCGGGTCTGCCTGGAATCGACCGGGTGCCCGCCCAACAGGGGACCTCACATGGCGGATAAGGCATCAATCGAAAAGGCTTATCAACTGGCAAAAGAACGGTATGCCGGGTTGGGCGTCGACACCGACCAGGCGATGGATCGGCTCGGCCGGGTGGCGATCTCGCTTCATTGCTGGCAGGGCGACGATGTGGGCGGCTTCGAGACGGGCGAGGGATTGACGGGCGGTGGCATTCAGGCCACCGGAAACTACCCTGGCAAGGCTCGAACGGCCAACGAACTTCGTGCCGACCTGGAGAAGGTCTACAGCCTGATTCCGGGCAAGCATCGCCTGGCGCTGCACGGCATCTACGCGGAGTTCAAGGGCAAGAAGGTCGATCGGGACCAGTTGACCCCGGAACACTTCACCAATTGGATTGACTGGGCCAAGGCGAAGAAGATCGGGTTGGATTTCAACCCTTCGTACTTCAGCCACCCCAAGGCGAACGACGGCTTCACGCTTTCCAGCCGCGACGAGGGCATCCGGAAGTTCTGGGTTCAACACGGTATCGCCTCGCGGAAGATCGCTGAGAAGATGGGCAAGGAGCAGGGGTCGCCGTGCATTAACAACTTCTGGATCCCGGACGGGATGAAGGATTCGGCCGTCGATCGCAAGGGCCTGCGGGAGATTCTCAAGAAGTCCTATGACGAGATCTTCGCGGAGAAGATCGACGATCGGTATAACCGCGATGCGCTCGAGGGCAAGCTGTTCGGTATCGGTTCCGAGTCATACGTGGTCGGCTCACACGAGTTCTACCTGGCCTATGCGGTGGCCAACAAGAAGCTTCTGACGCTCGATGCGGGTCACTTCCACCCGACCGAAGGCATCGCTGACAAGATCTCGGCCGTTCTGACCTTCGTCGACGAGATGTTGCTGCACGTCAGCCGTGGTGTCCGCTGGGACAGCGACCACGTCGTGATCCTGAGCGACGATCTGCGGATGATTGCCGAGGAACTCGTTCGCGGCGAATACCTGAATCGCGTCCATATCGGGCTGGACTACTTCGACGCGAGCATCAACCGTATTGCGGCCTGGACCACGGGCGCCCGCTGCATGGTCAAGGCATTGCTGATCGCGATGCTGGAGCCGATCGCCAAGTTGCGGGAGTTCGAGCGAGCCGGCGACTTCACGTCGCGTCTGGTGATGCTCGAAGAACTCAAGACACTGCCGTTTGGGGCCGTCTGGGATTACTACTGCCAGAAGCAGGGCGCCCCTGTGGGCGCCGACTGGCTGGCGGAGGTAAAGACTTACGAGGCGCAGGTGCTGAGCAAGCGCTGACAGCCTCTTGAACGTGGTGTGGCGGCGGTCCTCATGAACATCTCTGGAAGGAGAGCCTCATGCAGCCCAATCCCGGCTTAGGCATCGTGATCTTCGTGCTCGGCGGACTGGCTGGCGCCGTGTTCTACATGCCCTTCAAGAAGGTTCGCAACTGGGCGTGGGAGAGTTACTGGATGATCTATGCCGTGTTCGGCCTGATCATCGTTCCCTGGATCCTGGCGTTCTCGACATCGCCGAATGTACTGTCGGTGATCAAATCCGCTTCGGGTGACGAGCTGTTCAAGTGCTACATTTGCGGGGCGATGTGGGGCGTCGGCGGACTGACGTGGGGCCTGATGATTCGCTATCTGGGCGTGGGGTTGGGTCTGGCCATTGGCTGTGGGTTGTGCTCGGCCGCCGGTACGCTGGTTCCGAAGATGCTTAAGGGGGAATTCTCGCAGCTCTTTCAGTCGGGCTCGGGGCTGATGTCCTTCCTGAGCGTGGTGATTTCCCTGGTAGGCATCATCCTAGTCGGCATGGCGGGCATGTCGAAAGAGGGCGAATTGCCTGAAGAAGAGAAGAAGAAGGCCGTCGCCGAGTACAACTTCAAGAAGGGTATTCTGGTGGCGATCTTCTCCGGGCTGATGAGTTCGGGCATGAGCTTCGGTTTGCAGGGTGGGGCGAACATTGAGAAGCTCGCTCTGCAGACGGCTCCCGTGACCTCGACGGCATGGAAAGGCATGCCCGTGCTGGTCGTCGTCCTGCTGGGTGGTTTCACGATCAACTTCCTCTACTGTCTGTACCTGAACATCACGAACAAGACCGTGGGCGACTACGCGAAGAAGGACGCCCCAATGGTCGCGAACATCGTGTTTGCCGGCTTGGCCGGTGCCATCTGGACCAGTCAGTTCATCTGCTTCAAGACGGGTGAGCCGGCGATGGGTGAGATGGCGTACGTGGGCTGGGCCGTGCTGATGGCCAGTGCCATCCTCTTCAGCACGCTGCTGGGGATCTTCCTGGGTGAATGGAATGGTACGAGCAGCCGCACACGCAGCCGCCTGGCGGCCGGACTGGTGTTGCTGATCCTCTCGTCCGTTATTGCCGGATACAGCGGCCACTTGGCGGCCAAAGCGACACCGGAACCGGCGAAGGCCACGACGACCAGGGCCTGAGAGAGGGCCGACTGTGTCCATGATGCTTTCCGCGACGAGCACCTCATGTCCGCTCGAGGTGCTCGTCTTCTTTGGTGAGGCGGCTCGGCTCGCTCGGCCCCGTGGTTCCTCGCTTGCCATATGGTAGGCATTGGCGTCTACTGGTGCCCAAAGGGAGTCTGCGGATGTCGACCAAACGTGCGGATAAGGCATTCGAGGCACTGGACAAGCTCTACGAGTTCGATCGGGAGCCGGTGAGTCCGGACAAACTGCACTCGTGGCGGTATTTCGCAGCGCTGTTTGCGGGCGAGCATGTCGCGGGTACCGAGTTTGTGATCGGGGCACTGTTTGTCGCCTGGGGAGTTCGCACGACGGATGTCATCTTGGGACTGATCCTGGGCAATACCCTGGCCGTGCTGACCTGGACGCTTCTGTGCGTGCCAATAGCCGTAGATACCCGGCTGACGCTCTACTGGTATCTGCGGCGCATCGCCGGCCCCGCCGTGACGATGGTCTACAACGTCCTCAATGCGATCCTCTTCTCCATCCTCGGCGGTTGCATGATTACCGTTTCGGCCTCATCGATACGGATGCTCTTTGGGATTCCGGCTCAGACGCAATGGTATCCGCAGGACATGCGGTTCGTGGTTCTCGTGTTGTGTCTGGGTTCGGTAGTGGTGGCGCTGGCGGTTTTGGGATTCAAGAAGCTGGCTCAGTTCTCCGAGGTGTGCGCGCCATGGATGTTCATCATGTTCATCGCCGGCGGATTGGTCATGCTGCCCGGACTGGCCCTCAAGACCGGATTCGGTGATGTGCATGGTCTGGGGGATTTCTGGCGCCTTGCCGACACGGCCATCTGGACCGGCAAGGCCCCCAGTGGACCGTCGATGTCGTTCTGGCAGGTGGCGGCTTTCGCGTGGGTGTGCAATCTGGCGACCCACGCAGGGTTGTCGGACATGGCCCTCTTCCGATACGCCAAGAGCGTCCCGTGCGGACTCACATCGGCCGTTGGCATGTTTTTCGGGCACTATGTGGCCTGGATTGGCGCGGGCATTATGGGGGCGGCGGCCTCGCGGATGTTGAATCTGCCGATGGACAAGCTGGATGCCGGAGCCATTGCCTCAAATGCCCTCGGCGTTGTGGGTGCGATTGCCGTGGTCCTGGCGGGTTGGACTACCTCGAATCCTACGCTCTATAGGGCGGGGCTGGCCTTCCAGGCGGTCACGCCGGGTTGGCCTCGATGGGCTGTGACGCTCGCTGCGGGGGTGGCCACCACGATCATGGCGTGCTTCCCGTTCGTCTTCACGCAACTGCTGAATTTCGTAGGGTGGTTGGGCCTCCTGCTGATGCCGGTGGGGGCGATTGTGTTCGTGGAACACTGGATCTTCGGGCGGATCGGATTGGTTCGGTATTGGGCCTCAAGAAAGGGGCTGATCGTCAACTGGCCCGCGCTGGTCAGTTGGGGTCTGGCCGTTGGTACGGCGGTGATGGTAGACCGGATGGGAATCATCCATCGCTTTCACCCCACGGGGAGACCGGATGGCGACAAGTTCTTCCTGTTCATCCCGATCTGGATTCTGACGAGTGTGCTCTACACGGTGTTGGCCGCTGTCGCCGGGGCGGGTCGCAGCGGTGTGAACAGGTCGTCGGAGGGTTATGAGGCATCTTCTCAATCTGAGCCGCCCGCGTCTGCTGCGAGTCCGCCTCCGAGGCCGGATGCGGGGCTTCCGCTGATGCTATGGGGCTCGGGGGCGATCGCCGGCATATCGCTTGTGGGTTGCGTTGCCCTGCCGATCTGGGTATTCGCGAAGGGTACGAGCGGATACGATCAGAGGATCGTTTGGCTCCATTCCACGATACTATGGATGAGCCTTGTGCATCTCGGTTCGGCCACGGTCTGGGCATTTCAGAAGGCCAAACGAGCCGGAGGCTTCTGAGTGGGTGTGGGATCGTTTCACTGACAGGTGCTCTTATGAACCGGATTTCCGTCTATTGGGTCGTGTGCCTGTTGCCGTGGGTGTCGGGGTGCTTCAGCAAGGTGGTGACGATTCGCGGTGTCGAGCCTGGGATGAAGGAGATTGTGGGGATCAACCGCCTGGCGGTCATCGATTTCACCTATCGTGAGAAGCCCGAGACGGGGCGGGATATCGCCAATATGGTCGTCGCGGAGCTCAACCAGAGCGGTGGATTCGATGTCGTGGAGCGTAGTGCCGTGGCCAAGGTACTGGAAGAGCAGAAGTTCGGCACCAGCGGAATGGTGGATACCGCCACGATCAGTTCGATTGGAAGACTGCTGGGTGTTGACGGCGTCGTCGTGGGTGAGGTAACGGCATACGACGCGGGCAGCAAGGCCCTTGGCAAGGATGCGAGCGTAGGGGTGAATATACGCCTGGTGAACGTGCAGTCGGCGAAGGTGATCTTCTCAGATTCGATCCTGATGAACATCAGCAAGTTCATGGCCGGTGAAAGGAAGGAAACCCTGCTGAATCAGCTTACGCAGGATGTGGCGAGGGCATTCGTTGGCCGGATCGCCCCGCACTACGTGGAGCGGAAGAAGACCCTGTTGGCGACGGGCGGTGAGGCGGGGAAGGCGAACAAGCGTGGGATGACCTTTGCCTCAAACGGTCTTTGGGACAAGGCACAAGAGCAGTTCGAGCTGGCATTGCAGACCGATCCCGACAATGCGGCCGCTCACAATAATCTCGCGGTAACGTTCGAGCAATTCGGCAAATCTGACAAGGCGATCGAGGAGTATGAACGGGCGATCCGCCTGAATCCGGATGAGGAGGCGATTCACAGGAATCTGGCGGGCATCCGCAGCACCTTTCGTTCGCCGGTCGAGTCGCCCAAGCAGGCACTGGAAACCCAGAAGAGGCAGACCAAGATTCCGTCGAGTGGCGCAACCCAATCCGTTCGATAGTGGGGCGAATGTTCCGAGAAATCGGTCCGATTCGGATCCGGAATTTCGCCTTGACGGTTCACATCCTGTCGTGTAGAACCATTGCAGCGGTCTAACGGTCTGCGGCTTCGACGCGAATAGTACCACCAGCGCGGCAGCGCATTTGGCTGTTCCACCTCTCTCGAAGTCGCCCTACGAGTCTCTCAGAGCCATAAGCATGTCGAGTGAAGTCGCAAAGGACTGCGGCGTAGAGGGAACCAGGGAAGGGTAATGCTCTGATAGTCTGTAGAGGATTGCCCGACATGTCAGCACTGACACTCGCGATTGGCTGCACCTCCTGGGTGACTGTGGTGATGGGCTGGTTGTACGTGCCTGATGCGAACGACATTCAGGCGATACGCGCAGAGCGTCTGGCCGCCTCGCTGCAGACCCCCCCGGAATCCGTAATGGATGTCAATGTGAAGCCACCGAAGGCCAAGCCCACGTATGCCACCGAACTCCCCAGCAACGGAAAGCTCGTCAACGAAAGCGTGGAGGACCTGACGGCCTCTTCCAAGCCGGTCACGCCGACCTTTGGATACTCTCAAGAAGAGGAGGGGCAGAGCGTCAGTGCAGCGCCTGTGGCGATCCAGGACACATCGACGGCATCGCAGCGCGAGCTGGAATTCGAGGTCACGTTCGATTGGTCCGTACGGTCCGGAGATCACTCCTTTCGAAATATCTACGAGCTCAAGTATGGTCTGCTGCCGAACCTGGAACTGGGCATTGAGGTGCCGCTCACCTATGGTGACGGACGGGTGAAGGGCAACGGCGATGTCGATTTAGTGGGTAAATACCGCATCAGGAAGGAACGGGACTGGGTTCCGAGTATCGCGGTGGGGTTGGAGGTTCGTTTGCCGACGGGCATCGATTCTACGGGGGTTGATGCGGCGATCACTCTGATTCTCACCAAGAGTTTCGGGCGTCATCGCGTCCACCTGAACGCGGAGGCCAAGGCGGCGGGCGGACACAATATTGAAGGCGTGCGTCGCTTTCAGTGGGCGTTCGGCTTCGGCTACGATCATCCGATATGGGACAGCAAGACGCTATTTGTAGCCGACTACTACGTCGAGAGTGGAGAGGAGAAGGAGAGCGGGTGCAGCAACATCATGGAGCTGGGTGTCGAACGTGAGCTTGCGAAACACCATAAGTTGGGGTTGGGTCTGAAGGTCGGCCTGGACGACAGCGAAGAAACACCCAACGTGGGCCTGGGCGTGAAGTACGTCTACGGATCCGATTGATCTGTCAGACGATTCGTTCTCACCGTGGGAAGACCTCCGGGGCTCCATTCGCGTAAAATAGCCGCAGACTCGGATACCACATGAGCAAGGCCGTCATTATCGAGCTCATCTGAGAAAGCGGCCGAACTCCTGGATATGGGACAGGATGAGATACGCGGCAAGAAGAGCGATGATCCGGTCTGGAAGTTCTTCAATGAACAGGATGAGAGACTGGCGACTTCGGACTACCCGGTGAATATCGTCCTGGCGACCCATCGACCGGTCGGCGGCATGATCATGGGGGCGGAACGTCCCGGCACGGGCGACAGGTTATGGGTGCTGGTCAACGCGCAGCCGGTTTTCGCGCTGGATGGATCCCTTATCCAGGTCGTGGTCAATTTCATGGACATCACCGGGCTTCGCAAGGCGGAGCAGTCGCTTCGCGAGAGTGAAGAGCATCTCGCGTCACTGTTCACAAATATGGCCGAAGGATTGGCGCTGCACGAGCTTGTGCTGGATGAATCACAGCGCCCTGTGAATTACCGCATCATCGACGTTAACCCTCGATATGAGAGCATCATGAATCGAGGTCGAGAGGAGATTGTGGGCAGGCTCTCCACGGAAGTGTATGGGACCTCGGAGGCGCCCTATCTCAGCGAGTACAGTGCGGTGGCGATGCACGGGGTGACGAGGCGGATGGAAGTGTATTTCCAGCCTCTGGGAAAGTACTTTGACATATCGGCGGCTCCCTGGGGGGAACGTGGATTTGCCACACTGTTCAGTGACGTCACCGAGCGCAAGCGAACCGAGGAGCAACTGCGCCAGGCCCAGAAGATGGAGGCCGTGGGGCAACTCGCCGGAGGGGTGGCACACGACTTCAATAATCTGCT
Source organism: uncultured Planctomycetales bacterium (assembly GCA_964446835.1). GTDB lineage: Bacteria > Planctomycetota > Phycisphaerae > UBA1845 > JAFGLZ01 > CAYUQT01. Next base: position 9,242 of record CAYUQT010000006.1, read on the forward strand.
TCAGGTGATCAACGGCTATACCGAAATGGCGATGGAAGACCTCGGACCGTTGCATCCGATCCACGAGACGCTGAAGGACGTCGCACAGGCCGGCGAGCGGGCAGCGCGACTTGTGGGGCAACTGCTGGCCTTCAGCCGCCGACAGGTCATCAAGCCGGAGAATCTGGACCTCAACGCGGTAGTCGCATCCATACTGAACATGCTGGGGCGAGTTTTGGGCGAACATATCCGCATCGAGTTTGTGCCGGGGCGTCCGTTGGGCACGGTGCAGGCTGATCGCGGTCAGATGGAACAAGTTCTGATGAACCTGAGTGTCAATGCGCGAGATGCGATGCCTGATGGCGGTCTTCTTAAGATTGAGACACGAAACATCACGATGGACGCGGCCTATTGTCGCACTCACACGTGGGGCAGACCGGGTTCCTTTGTTCAGCTCAGTGTGACCGACACCGGTTGCGGCATGGATGCTCAGACCGTAGATCGGGTGTTCGATCCATTCTTTACGACGAAGGAGGTTGGCAAGGGGACCGGCCTGGGGTTGGCCACCGTTTATGGGATCGTCCGCCAACATGAGGGAATGGTTCGGGTCGCCAGCGAACCGGGGCGGGGTACGGTGTTTCAGATCTACCTTGCGACGGTCGAAGAGGCACCGGTGGCCGCCGAGACACAATCGGAGAAACCGTTGCGGCGCGGAACGGAGACCATCGTTGTCGCCGAAGACGAGGCGAAGGTGCGCGAGTTGACGCGACGTATTCTGGTGAATGCCGGCTACACCGTGCTGACGGCAGAGAATGGAGAGGAGACACTTCGTATCTGCGAGGAGCGGGGGGAGGCCGTAGACCTCGTGTTGCTCGATGTCGTTATGCCGCGTATGGGGGGAAAAGCTGTGTACCAGAAGCTCAAGAGTCGATACCCCCGGATGCGATTCCTGTTTGCCAGTGGCTACAGTGCAGGCGCCCTCCACACGAACTTCATTCTGGACGAGGGCATCGAACTGATCGAAAAGCCCTTTGACCCCAAATCGCTGCTGGGACAGATCCGGGCAATCCTTGATCGCCCCTGATTCTCACCGGCCGTTCAGGCGAGTGAGGACGTCGATGGAGTAGAGGAGCGCCCGCGGGAGGTGGAAGGGGTCCTTCACCGGAAGAAAGAGAGTCTCGGTCAGCTCATGCCCCTGGCGGTCGAGCTTCTGTCGCCACTCACCGTGTGCGGCGACCGGGTAGTGGGCATAGCTCCATTGGCGAATGCGCTCATGCCACTCGATGCACCATGGTTCGCGGCAGTGTTCGAACGCAAGCAGGGTTGCATAGAGCGCTTCGGTGTGTGGCCACCAGAGCTTCTTCTCGGCATGGGGCGATGCAACGTCCGGACGACCGTCCACATCGATCGCCAGAGACAAGCCACCATACTCTGAGTCCCAGCCCCGTTCGAGATGGGTGCGGATGGCCCTGACGGCACGTTGGATTGTCTCGATATCCCTCCGGTCGCGGGCGATGTGAATCTGGAACCACATCGATTCGATGGCATGTCCGGGGATGCACACGGCTCCTTGCGGCCCGGGAACGCGGTCTCCGTTCTCAAGGGTCCATTCCAGAACGAGGCCTGAATCCGGACGGAGGAAACGGTCCATGACCTGTCGGTGATGCACTAAGGCCGCGGAGCGGACCTCGGCGTCATCCGTGACGTCGGCCAGTTCGTGGAAGACGAGGGAGAAGATCATGCTGATTGGATGACTGCGGAGCCCCTGGGTGACGACCAGCGGCCATGCGGGTGGGCACGGGGCGGCGAGTCCTTGCTGGGCGGCATGATATGTCCTGCGAGCCAGATGGAGGTACCGCGGTTCTCCGGTTGCCCGATACAACTCAGTCAGGGCGTAGATTGCGAATCCATCTACGTAGATGCTCTCATAACCCTTGGTGACCTGTCCCTTCTCGTCCAGCAGAAGGGGCCAATGACCGTCGGGTAGCGGGCCATGCGCAACGGCGAAGTGTGAGATATCGCGGGCAATGCGGAGCCAGTGTGGGTTGTGCTCGATGTGGTTGTAGAGCTTGCTGAAGATCCACACAGCTCGCCATTGAGACCAGTTCCATCGGTCCCGGCTGATCACACGACCGTCGTCGGCGATGCAGGTGTTGATAGGGCCTTCCGGGTCGATGCCATGGCGGATCCACCAGGGAATCACATCGTCGAGCAGTGTGCTTCGGTACAGTTCTTCAAGTTCGGTCAGATTCATCAAGGGGTTGGCCCTCAGACGTCGGAGTCGACTCAGCAGCAGTCGTGGTCGACGATGATGTAAAGGTCGTCATGCCCATCCGATCGCCTGCGTCGGAACCGGTGTCTCCAGAAAAGATATCATAATCACAGAATTCTGCTGAGCAATGCGACGCCCTTGGCATTGGGATCCTCCGGCTCGTCATCTCCCCAGTATTCCAGGACGATGAATCCGTCATAATTGGCGTTGCGGTAGATCTGCACGATGCGGGGGATGTCCACGTGCTCGGCCCGGCCGTCCGGAGAAAAGGTGTTGATTTTCTGATGGGCGTTGGCGGCCAGCGGGGCGATCTTGGCTGTTTCATTATAGATTCGTTCCCGCGCGTGGTCGTCCAATATGTCGAAATGGGGAAGGAAGTTCGTGGGATCGGGGTTGGTTCTGAGAAACGGGCTGCTCACGTGGCGGATGATGGCGAGCAGACCGTCCGCATCGGGATGGACGGTGCTGTGGTTTTCGATGCAGAGAACAATACCGCGTTTCTCCGCCTCCGGCAGGATCTCAGAGAAACAGTCGACGACGCGGGCGCGTTCCATGCCGGGGTCCTGGCCGTCCTGATGATATCCTGTGAAGACGTTCACACGATCGATGCCCACTTCTGCCGCCATGCGAATCCATGTGATGGCTGCCGCGACCTGGGCCGCCCGATCCGCAATGACCGGCATCGCGAAATCGTTCCCCGCGATCAACGCCGAGACGTCGAGACCGCGCAACCTCACCTGTTTCATGACCCGTTTGAGCCCGGATAGCTTGTCGTCCCCCGAGAGGTGCCAATGGGCGATCTCGACGGCATGAGCGCCGAGCCGTGCCGTTTCATCGACGAAACCGACGAGGTCCATCCGTCCTGATTCGATGGCCTTTCGATAGCCCCATGAACTGATTCCGATCTTCATGACAGATGCTCCTACCAGACATACCGCCAGAGATGGACGCCGGAACCAAAGTAAATGCCTGTTCGCGTGATGGCCCAGCCGCAGGAGGCGGTCACAGGCAATCGAGTCACAAGGCCTATGGCCTCGGTCTTCGGGTCGACCGAGAAGATGGCGGTGTCGGTCAGCCCATAGAGAAGCCCGTCACTATGGAGACCGAGCGATACCTCGTGAACGTGTCCGTGCGGAACCTTCGTCGTGCGGATGGTGCCGGTCTTGGGTTCGTACACAAAGAGCGTGTTCGAGGGACGGCTGATGCCGAAGACCTTGTTCGCGGCGACGGCCAGTGCGACGATCTCGGTGTCGCCGGGCACGACCATACGCTCGTAGGAAAGCTTCTTCTCAGAGGGAATCCATGCGAAGAACTTCGCCTCCTTCTCGCTGGGCGTCGTACCGCCTCCTCCGGTGATGCTCGACCCGCCGTAAATCAGTCCGTCGGGTTTGTCCCAGGCCAGGGCGACGATGCTCTGGTTACGGATCAGGTGTCGATGGTTCTGGACCGTCTTGTAGGTCGTGGGGGAGACGGCGGCCATGGCACCGCCCAACTGGCCGTAGGGCGGATAGGAACCGATGTAGAGAAGATTTTCGGGTCCGAGGATCATCGCACGGGGGCGAAGGTGGCCATCGCCCACTTGGCCGATTTGCATGGGATTGTTCTCGGGCAGGGTTCCGAAGTTCCAGGGGCGATGCGGGTCGTAGACCGCCAGGACCGATCCCGGGTAGGCGCACGCAAACATCTTCTTGTCCAGCGGGAGGAACGAGTACACCTCACCGCCGACGCCGCAGGGGTTGCCGGGGTTGGTCAGACGCCCCGTCTGAGGCTCGTAGATGAACATTTCACAGGGCATCGCGGAACTGCCGTAGATGTTGTCCTCGGGACCCACGGCAACGTGAAACACCGGTGCGCCGGCCCCCTTATAGGAATAGTGATAGGTCTTGGTCGCGTTGGCATTGGGTTCCTGAAGTGTGTATGAGCCACTGTAGTCGTAGGTAGTGAGTATTCGGCCGTCGGCGAGTCGTTTGGGGGCGGCGGCAACGGCCTGTTCGGCCGGGATGCTGTCGGCCCGTCCGTCATAGAGGCGATAGAAGCGATCTTTGATTCGCCCATAGGCGTGGCCGTCGGCGCCTTCCCACACGTCACCGATATTCTGAATCTGGTGTTCGACCGGGATCACCGAGTGATGACCGCCCGTATTGGGGTCGTAGCAGACGATATTGGCCTTGGCGAAGCCGATGCCGACGTAGATCCGACCGTCTTTGCCTGTCGCGACAGATCGAGAGTACATTTGTGTGTCATCCATCCGGCCATGATCGGTGAGCTTGCCGCTTCGCGTGTCGTACGAGACCAGCTTGGCGTTTCCATAGGTGCAGCCGTAGACCTTCCCGTCGCGCCCGTTGGCGAACATCCAGATGTACGTCTCGGTCTGGGAGGGCCTGCCGATCAACTCGATACCGCGATCCGAGTTCTTCGGGTCGAGGCGCAGGATGGCTCCGTCGGTGTCGCCTCCGCAGGTGCCGAAGTAGACCTTGCCGTCGGGTCCGACGATGCCGCCCCAGGGGTAGGGCCCCTGGGGTGAGTTGAATTGTCGGGCTTTTCCGGTTCGAGCGTCGATCTGGACGACGAAGAACGGTGCACCGGTCTGGCAGTAGTTGAAGTAGAGCATGTTGTTCTGACCGGTATCGTCGGGGCCGACGAAGGCGCAGAGAATGCTGCCCTTGGTGACCGGGATCCCCAGGTCTTCACAGCGTCCACCATAGCAGGCTACTGAGAAGCCTCCTGAAATGATGATGACGGTCAGCCGAACACATCTGGACATCGTATTGAGCATGCTGTGTTCTCCGGCAGGACAAGAGTGCCGATACCATAGCACTGGTCCATGCTTTCGAAAAGTGGCAGAGACCAGCTGATCACCAGCGAGGAGGGGATCCGATATAATCCTTCGATACAGATCCGAGCGGTGGCGATGTACGCTACCGGGCATCGCTGCTTTGCGGTCGGTCGCCTATCGAAGTTCGATCCGTAGTCGCGGGGAATCCCTCATGCCGGACTATCGCCGTGCGTCCTGTGCCCTGTTCCTACTGGCTCTGGCGGTGCTGCTGCTGGAGGTGGCACTGACGCGCGTCTTTTCCGTGATGATGTGGCATCACTTCGTCTATCTGATTGTCAGTCTGGCGCTGCTGGGGTTCGGGGTGGCTGGCACCTACCTGACGGTCTCCCCCCGATTTGCCGGCGAAGGTATCGATGAGTCCCTGGTGTCCCGGTATTCGCTGGCGTTCTGCGCCTCGTGTATCTGTGGATTTGCTGCGGCGACCAAAGTTCGATTTCAGCCGATGGACATCTTCAGGGGTGACCTGACGAATGTCTTCAGCCTCTTGATGCTGTACGTCTTCGTAGGAGTTCCCTTTTTCTTCGCCGGCGTGTGTATCGGTTACCTGATATCCCGCGCGGGCCCGCGCATCAACCAGTACTACTTCTCCGATCTCCTCGGTGCCGGAACCGGCGCACTGCTGTCGGTCCTTCTGATCAACCGGCTCGGCGCCGAGGCGACGGTCTATGCCTCGGGTGTGATGGGGGGAGTAGTTACAGTCTTGTATGCCCGTAAGGGACGCTGCGGGCGTCCGCTTCGCTGGGGGGGCAGAGGCTTGCTGGTACTGTCGCTGGTCTTGATGTTGCTGGCCGCACGCAAAGAAGTGTTTCCGCTCTACTTTCAACCGGAGAAGGAGATCGCTCCGAGAGCAGCGGAACCTCACTTCTTCGACTGGCATGTTGTTGCACGCATCGATGTGCTCGAGCCGGGGCCGTTCATCTCCAATTTCGGCGGTGTGATCTCAACACAATGTGATCCGAATTTCAGAAGGGTGCCGACGCGAGCTGTATTCCAGGATGGTTCGGCGCCCACCGGCATCGTGCATGTCCCGGGCGGAGACGTCTCCAGAATAGGGGCCTTGGGCTACTATCTGCAGGGAGCACCCTACGTCGTGCGTTCGAAACCGGACCGCACCCTGGTCATCGGTGTTGGAGGGGGGGTGGATGTCCTGATCGCTCTCTATCATGGGGCGCGGCATGTGGTGGGGGTCGAACTGAATCCCATCATCGTTGAGGCTGTGAGGACTCGATATGCGGATTTTGCCGGATACGTGTTCAATCGTCCCGATGTCGAACTGATAGCCGGAGAGGGCCGGCACTACGTCACCGCCACTCGGCAGCTCTTCGACGTGATCCAGCTCTCAGGCGTCGACAGCTTTGCAGCGCTGTCCTCGGGGGCCTATGCCTTGTCGGAGAATTATCTGTACACCGTCGAGGCGATGCACGATTACTGGAAGCGGCTTGCGCCCGACGGCCTGCTCTCGTTTTCCCGTTTGACGAATGAGCCTCCGCGCGAGACTCTTCGCCTGGTATCGATCCTTGTCCAGGCGATGAGCGAGCTGAACGTCCCTCGACCGCAGCGGCATCTGATGGTGATCGGTGCGACCTCAGACGGCCACGGTTGGGCGGAAACGCTGGCGAAGAAGTCAGAGTTCACGGAGGCCGAGGTCGCTGCATGCAACAAGTGGGCCGACCGGATGGGGTTCACAGTTCTCTACGATCCCTATCGAACACTCGGGAACCCGTACGATCAGTTGATTCGTTCGTCGGGCAACGATCGCTTCCGGATGATCGCCAAGTATCCGTACAACATCCGCCCTATCAGCGACGATGATCCATTCTTCTTCCAGTTTGCACGATGGCAATCTCTGTGGGATCGCCACAGGGGGGTTCCTGCGGGTGAATGGAATTTGCCGGTGGGACTGGTGATCCTGTTGATCACGCTGATTCAGATGACGGTTCTATCGGGGGCACTGATCATCGGGCCGTTGTGGTCGCGAGTGAGTCACCTTCGAGACGTGGAGCATAAGCCGCGGGTGCTGACGTACTTCGCATGTTTGGGGTTGGGCTTCATCCTTGCGGAGATCGGGCTACTTCAGAAGTTCACCGTGTTCGTGGGGGGGCCGGTGTATGCCATGTCGATCACCCTCTTTGCCATCCTGGTGTTCTCTGGCTTGGGGAGCCTCGTGTCCCGACGGATCGGCGATGTATTGCCCGGCGGCCCGTCAACGGTTCTGGTGATGGTCGTGGGTCTGATTGTGGGAGAGCTTCTGTTCGTCAACCTGGCGGTTCCGAGGTTGATGTTCCTGTCGCATGGGGCTCGCTGCATGGTGACGGTGCTTGCGCTGGCCCCGCTGGCCATGGCGATGGGTATGCCCTTTCCGATGGGGTTGGGTATCGCAGGCCGATTGGGTCGCGAGATCGTTCCCTGGGTCTGGGGCGTCAATGCGGTGAGCACGACATTGGGGGCGATCGTGTGCATTCTGATCAGCATGGCCTTCGGGTTCACGGCGGCCATTACCGTGGCCGTATTGGCGTATGTGCTGGCAGCGGTGATGGGCATCCATCAGTTCGATCCCGGCGTTCCCACACGTGAGGGGCCAGCTTGATGAAGAGTGTGGTGCGGACGATCTGGGCTGATCCCTGGTGGACGCTCACGGCGATACTCGTCGTGGCGTTGGGCTTCCGTCTCTATGACCTGGACGCCGTACCCCTGGTTTATGATGAGCCGCAGGACCTGCCGGCGAGCCTGCGACACGCTCAGCAGTTCAACCCGTTTGTGATCACCGATTCATTGCAGATATCGGATCCAAGTCAGGCGAGGCTTCCCTACTATCTGACAGCGATCGGACTTCATCTGCTCAGCTCCGGTGAGAGCCGGTTGTTCTGGGATGTCGGGGGCAGAGTGGACATACCGGGGACCCCCGCCGGGTGTGTGATGGCCGTTGCGATTGTTGTGGCATGCATCGTCTACACGATCGGACAACCTGCCTATCTACGAAGGTGGGGTGCGCTGATTCCAGTCGGGGTGATGGTCTTGCTGGTGGGCGTGCTGGGACCGCCCAAACCGCCGTGGAATCAACTGGTCGCGGCGAGAATCGTCGCAGCCTTGGTAGGGGCTCTGGGGGTGTGGGCGACATACATGCTCGGGCGAGACCTCTTCAGGCATGAAGCAGGGCTTTTCGCCGCCGCGACGCTGGCGGTATCCCCCGCGTCTATCGCATGGAGCCGGTGCGCCGTAACCTCGGGCGACACCTTTGTGACGACGTTCTTCACGATCGCCGTCTGGCTGATGTATCGGTGCATCTTCCTGCGCAGAGGGCGAGCCTTGGTGGGGGCGGCCTTCGCAATGGGGCTGGCAATCGGCGCTAAGCTCAGCGCGATCCTGCTGTGGCCTATGTGCGTCATCTACGCATTGCTCGTCAGACATTATCTCGCAGAGGAGGGTACCGAGACACCGCTTCCGAGCGACGAGACCTCCGCGCAACGTCTTCTGAGACGACTGACTGCCGTTCATCTACTGTTGGCAGGACCGCTGACCATCGTGTTCTTCTGGCCGAGCGTGTTCGGGGCGGGGGGGCAGACCGCGCGATGTGCCTTTTGGTTGATGGCCCTGGTGTTCTATGCGGTGGCGGCCCTCTCGCTCGTCCGCACCGCTTGGAGGATTCCGCGGAGAGCTGATTTCTGGATCATTCTGAATCTCTGCTTGGGCGGGGCGATCGTGGGAGCCTTCTGCACACCCTATCATCTGAGGGTTGAGGTTCTTGGGGGCATCAAGGCGTGGTGGACCGACTTCGGGGGCAAGGGCGGCCACCGTCCGTTCTACCCGTTCGATCTGTTGGCCATCGTAGTGCTGCTGGCGATTCACACGGGGTTTCCGGTCAATGTACTCTCGCTGGGAGGGTTGTTCTGGAGTTGCAAGAAATCGAACCGTTCTTGGGGGCTGTTGATTCTGATCGGCATGGCCGTGTACATCGCGGCAGTGACCGTGCTTCATCAGAAGGCATCGTACTATCTGATGCCAATGTCGCCGCTTCTCCATGTCGTGGCGGGTGGCGCCCTGGTGGGGATCTACGGGCGGTTCTGCACGGGGCGGCGCGTGGCCGCCACGGTGTGTGTCGGCTTGGTGGTCGGAGTCCTCGGATGGCAGGCGGCCAGGGCGAAAGCAAATCATCCCGTATACATGGTTGACGGGTATGGATGGGAAAGGCATCTCCTGTTCAGCCCGATGCTCAGGCCCGAAATACTGGATCGTCAGGGAGCCAGGCCCATGATCCAATGGTTGACGGACAAGGCCAGACCGGGGTCGAATGTGGCCTTGTTTTTCAGACCGGCCCCCGAGATGAAGCCCTACATCGGGTTGGTCTGGACGGTGGTGGTATACGAGGTCAAACGATCGCCGGCCACGCTCGCGAAGGCGTTGAATCTGGAAGCCGTAGTCGATCCGAGGAGCCTCGCGAAGTATCCCTATGTGATACTCTTTCCCTCGGAGTACGGGTTGGAGTCGTCACTCTCAGAATATGATCTGATGTATGAGTGCCGGATCGGCGGCATCTCCTGTGGCCGTGTGTATCACCGACGACTGCCGGCACCATCGTCCTATTGAGGCTTCCCGCGTCCTGCCTCGGCCATGGCTTTTTCGATCGCGAGCTTGCCCTTGTGGCACGAGTCGTACACGTCGGGGGTGAGCCATCCGTCGATCATGATCCAACCGCGATAGCCGCCTTCCCAGAGCATCAGGAGTGAGGCGTGGATGTCGCAGTGCCCATCGCCGCAGGGGAGGTGTTTGGACGTCCCCCCGAAAAGCGTTCCGTCACAGTCCGTCAGGTGGACGTGGCCGATGTGTTTGACTCCAAGGGCCTTGAGGAACTCTCCGGACCTGCCCTTGCCGCCAGACATCAGGTCGAAGTGACTTGGGTCGAAATTTGTTCGGCACGCGGGATGATTGACCCCTTCGAGAATGCGCTTCAGGTGGTCGAGTGTGTTGAAGACGAAGGGCGGCTCGATCTCGAAGGACATCCAGAGGCCTTCGTCGGCGCACATCTTGGCCGCCTCGCGGTAGCTGCTGATGCAGTGATCGATCGCCTGGTCGATGGTCTGGTTGCCCAGGGGGCCGCCGGGCCATTGGCCGATCAGATCGCATCCCAGTCGTTTGGCCAAACGGATCTGGGTACGGTAGGCCTGCAACCACGCTTTCCGTTCGGACTCGTTCTCGGAGAATGGGCGGCCCGGGGCGTCGGGCTGAATGGCATGAATCTTCAGATCGTAGCGGCGGTAGAGTTCCCTGAGCGCCTCGACACGACGGGAGTCATCCGGAGAAGGATAGGCACCCTCGGGCCAGCCGGGAACCAGTTCGATGCCTTCGAATCCGTCGCTTCGGCAGAAGCTGAGCACTTCCCAGAGGGGGTAATGATCCTTCTTGAAGTGCGCCGCGGACGACTGGAACCCGTTCAGACCGGCGGCAATCCGCCAGCCGCGTGGTCCTCCCGCCTTGGCCATCCAGGTAGAGACTTCGTCGGGGCCTGTGGGGGGCTTGGAGGCCTCCTGCGATGTTGCCGAACGGCTGCCCAGAATCGCAGCAGCAGCCATCGCTGTCCCGAAACGCAGCGATTGTCCGCAGAACTCCCGACGTGTTGTCATGATCATGCCTCCCTGATTGTGTCAATTGGCCCAGCGAGTAGCCTTACGGTGGTCGATGAACCATTGGGCAACATGCCGTGCGACCTCGGCGGCTCCGGCCTCCGTATAGTGACAATCGTCATAGAAGAATCGCTCCTGACCGTTCATGAAGGACAAGTCGACGCATTCAATTCCCGCTTCCTTGCACTCGATGCGAAGGGCCTGATTGTAGCGGTCCATCCCATCACGGAGGCACTCGACGGAAAGGTAGCGTCCGTTGCTCAACCCGCCTTGCCAGAGCCTGCTCTTGGCGGCGGCCGACAACTGGTCGTCCCAGGCCACCGGTTGCGTGAGGAAGACCGGTCGGATGTGGTGCGACCGACATGCATCGATCATTCGACGGATCTGCTGTCGGTATTCTGCGAGGGATCTGTCGAGGTTGGGCAGTTGTCTGCACGGGGGCGATTCCAGACGTTTCAGCCGGCGATTGATCAGCTTGGCCCCGGTGGGATCCTCGACGAAGAAGTCATTGCTCATGGCGTAACGGTGCCAAGCGTCTCGAACCAGACCGAGGATCCGCGAGGAGTGCCAGACAGGATACACGCGTTCAACGGTGCGATACTTCTGCCAGAGTTCCAGAAACTTGGGATCGACTCCCAGTAGAAAATCGTTGATGCCCAGCAGCACGATGAGGCAATCCACCTGGTCCATCAGAAGGGATTCCTGCATGAAGCGAAGGTGCTGGGCGGACGTGAAGGCAATGATACCGGCGTTGCCGACCCAAGCCTTCTGCATATTCGGTTCGGCGTTGAGCCGGTTCATGAGGATCCATGGCCAGGTCTCCTCATCATCCAGATAGAGGCATTCGGTGGTACTCCCGCCGATGCAGAGAATGCGGTAGGCCTCGGGGCGAGGGGGCATTTCCGGACCCCGGACCCCGACGGAGTTGCGGGTGATCCGAGACTCGCCCGAGATGCCCGGCATGAGGTCACTGTTCGGCTTGAAGACCACCTTGGCGAAGGGTTTGCGTCGGTGGAACAATTCGGAGGCCAATGGCGGTGTGCGGATCGCGAGGATCACTTCGGCAAGTGCCAGCGTTCCCCAGAACGACAACCCCATCGCCAGAACCTGCGCCATATGAGTGGTAAGAAACAGGCGTCCCCGTTGGATCAGAATCAGAAGGCAAGGGACGAGTACTGCTACCACGAGAAGGGTACATACCGTCGTGTCGATAGGGCTGCCGGCTCTCCACCCACGGTGATAGGACGCCGCCGTATTGAGGAGCAAGGCAAGAGTCGGTCCGGCCAGGGTCAGAAATCCCACGGCAGCACGGCGGACAGAATGCCTTTGAGGGCTCGCTAGTTGCACTCAGCCTCCAGCGGACCGGCCAGTTCCTTCAGGAAGAAGAGGCGTCCCGGCAGAGTCGGCATGAAGCTGCTCGGGATCCACGGATCGGGTCCGTAGCGAAGCGTACACCAGAGTGAGAGTCCTTGCCACATCATTCCGCGGCTCAGGGCTCCGTCGCATCCCCCGATGATCCGGTCGGCCTGCAGGAAGAGTCCCGGACCGATCGTGTTGGCGAAGCACGGTACGAGCGTGGTTCGGCTCTTGAAGGATGTGATGGCGTTCTGCTCGATGGTCAGAGGGTGAAGACGGGCACCGATGCGATGCGTCTGTGCCTTCCATTCCTCGACCGTCTTGAATTCGGCCGCAAAATGCGGCTCCCAGAAGGCAATGTGCATCGCCCGTCCGATGCCAAAGACCACCGTCAGACGACCACCCTGCTTGCGGAGTTGGGCGATCTGCTCGGCGTAGGTCGGCAGGCCCGCCTTCGTGGCAAAATGGCGTTGCGCCGGTGGGGGGGCAGCCTGCCCGAGGGGGCCATAGAACGCCTGTCCCATGGCGTCCTCGAAGCTGCCGGGTTCCGTGCCGGGAAGCGTGTTGCCCTGTTGATCGGCCCATTCATCCATGTTGAAGCCGTGCACGTGGGCACAAGACACTCTCCACTCGCGGAGGAAGTATACGGCCCACTTATACATGCCCATCGGCCCGACGGGGAGGATCATCGCACAGGGGCGTCCGGCCTTGCCGCTGTCGCGAATCTCGCTGGCGATCTCGTGGCCCATCTTGACGTCGAATTCCTCGATGGTGCCGCAGGGGACCGGCTCGAAGCCGGGATTCCACCAGGACTGCTTTTCGGAGATCTTGTCCGGCGGCTGCGATGCACACCGATCCATCTTTTCAAGGTTCCAGCCGGCGGGGAAGAAGCCCTCCAGGAGAGAGCCTTTGATCGTGTTGAGCAGCGTGACGGCCATGACAGTCACCTCCAAACCGAGGGTGAGGCAAATTGACACAACGAGTCAACCGGCCATTCCCAGGTTCCGTCGTGCCTCGCAGGAGTCTCAGATGGATAGCATCAAAGAACGGCCCGGGCCTAAGAACGACCCGGGCCGAAACACTCATTCAATCGGCTACTGTTGGCTGAAAAGCTCTGCCGAGGTCTTGTTGAACCACTCGACACACTTCGTGATCTCGGGGACCGAGTTCAGCCAGTTATGCTCGTACTCGATGGAGAACGAGCCCTTGAAGCCCTGACGCTTGAACTCCTCGAGAAGGGCCTTCGCATCTGCCTTGCCGGTACCCCAGACCACGTCGTGCTCGCCGGGGCGCCCCATCTTGTTCAAGTCCTTGAAGTGGGCGCTGATGATGTGGCCTTCCAGCATCTTGAGGCACTCGAGCGGGTTCCGGTCGGACCGCATCCAGTGTCCCGTGTCCGCGCAGGAGCCGATCCGCTTGCTGTGGCCCTTAACGGCCTTCAGAACCAACTCAGGACTCCAGTAGGGACTGGGCTTCGGGTGGTTGTGGATGGCGACATTGATGCCGTATTCCTCCGTCAGCTTGTCCAGTAGGTCGAAGCTGCCCGCTTCGGGCTCGGAGATGATCGTCTCAATGCCCATGTCCTTGGCGAACTCGAAGACCTTGCGGCATTCGGCTTCATTCTTGCCAAGTCCTACAACACCGTAGCCCACGAGCTTCTGCCCGTTCTCGGCCAGCTTTTTCCGAACCATCTCGCGGGCTTCCGTCGACATGGTGTGAATAACCGCAATATCTTTGTGATCAGGGCTCAGCGCCTGTCCGGGGAAGATCTCGATGAACTTGACGCCCGCTTCTTTGGACTTGTCGAGGGCTTCGAAGAACGTGAACTTGTGGAAGGTGTAAACCTGCATGGCGACCCGCCAGGGGACCTTGCCCGCACAGCACGACTCCTCGGCTACGGTGGTCTGCCACGTCGCGAGTCCTACCAACGCTCCCGCCAGTGAAATGCCCAGACTACCCTTGATCAACATTGGATGATGCCTCCAAAAAGCCGTCTGACAACAGAGAAACATGCGCTCATGCGCCAACGACACAGCAACTTAAGTGAGGGCAGGCCCGCCGTCAAGGCGTTGAGTGCTGGGCTTCGACAGAGTACGATATCAACTTTTCGCAGGGCATCCGAAGGCTCGCGGGAGGTGTATACACTCATGTCGTCAGAACAGACCACAATGGACAGACTCGTCGCACTGTGCAAACGACGCGGCTTCATCTTCCCGTCGAGCGAGATCTACGGGGGCATCAACGGATTCTGGGATTACGGTCCGTTGGGCGTCGAACTCAAGCGCAACATCAAGCAGGCGTGGTGGCAGGACATCGTCACCTGTCCGCCGCCCGGACCCAACGGCGAAGACGTCCAGATCGTCGGTGTGGACTGCTCGATCATCATGAATCCGCAGGTGTGGCAGGCCAGCGGCCATCTCAGTGAGGGCTTCGCCGACCTGATGGTCGACTGCAAGGGCTGCCGTGGACGGTTTCGGGCTGACAAGATCTGGTTTGTGGCGTTCGTGACCGCTGAGGGTCAGCCGCCGGTCCTGACAGTGGCCGTTCAGGCCGAGAATCAGCACGAGGCGGAATCCGGGGTCGAGCTTTCCAAGACGCAGGCCAAGAAGCTGCCGGAGGGCGTTCGGAAGGTGGCGGTGAAGTTCGAGCAGGCCCGCAACATGGGTTGGCCTCTGTGCTGCCCGAGTTGCCAGGCCCCGGGGCTGACAGAGCCTCGGGCGTTCAACCTGATGTTCAAGACGTATGTGGGGGCGTTGGAGGACTCATCGGCCGTGGCCTACCTTCGGCCGGAGACGGCGCAGGGGATCTTCGTCAACTTCAAGAACGTCCTCGATACGCAGCGGGTGCGCGTTCCGTTCGGCATTGCGCAGATCGGCAAGGCCTTCCGCAACGAGATCAACCCGCGGAACTATACCTTCCGGTCTCGCGAGTTCGAGCAGATGGAACTCGAGTTTTTCTGCCATCCCCAGACGTCGAGACAGTGGTACGAGTACTGGCGCGACACCCGCCTGCAATGGTATACGAACCTTTGGATTCGCAGCGACCGTCTGCGCCCGCGAGAGCAGGGACCGGAGGAGCGGGCGCACTACAGCGTGGGGACCACCGACATCGAATACCTGTTCCCCTTCAGCGAAGAGCCGCAAGAACTCGAAGGCGTCGCCCACCGCGCCGATTACGACCTCGGGGCGCATCAGAAGGCCAGCGGCAAGGACCTGAGCTACTTCGACGAGGATAGCAAGGAGCGGTTTGTCCCGCACGTGATCGAGCCCTCCTCAGGCGTGGACCGATTCGCGCTGGCGGCGCTTTGCGAGGCCTACCACGAGCAGCAAATCGTGGGGGCCAAGGGCGTGGCCGAGACGCGCGTGTTCATGCGATTCCACCCCCGGTTGGCACCCATCAAGGCGGCGATGTTCCCTCTGGTCAAACGAGACGGAATGCCGGAGACGGCACGGGCCATCTACGACGACGTTCGCCGCCACTACCCGGCGTTCTACGACGAGAAGGGGGCCATCGGTCGGCGATACGCTCGTCAGGACGAGGCAGGGACACCCTTCTGCTTCACGATCGACGGCCAGACCGCCGAAGACGGCACCGTCACCGTTCGCTGGCGCGACACACTCCAGCAGGAACGCATCCACAAGTCGCGATGTCTGGAGTACCTCCGCGAGAAGCTCGCGGCCGGCGGAATGTAAGGCGTTCGGTGAGACTGAAGAGATGGGACGTAACTCGCCTGTTCAGGTGGGTTGCGTCCCATCTCGCTATTCGAGGAATCCTGCCATGGCCCAATCGGCGTGGTCGCAGTTGATTCCGTCGCCGGCGTCGGTCACCAGCAGGCGAAGCGATTGAGCGCCGGCGGGAATCGCAATGTTGAAGCTCCATCGTTCGCTCCGACGCAGTACAGGGCTTGCGCCCAGGCAACGGCTGTCGGCATAGACTTCGAACACCACGCTTTGCTGATCATAGGAGAGCATTTCGTCGTCCGGTCCGACGACGGCCACAAACGTGCGGTATGAGGGTTTGAGGGCGTAGACGAGTTCCGATCGGGCGTGAACGCCGATTCCCCTTGGATAGGTCTTGCCGCACACCCGCAACGGATTCCCCTGAATCGATCGATCGTTCCTTGGCCTATCGCCCCACCCAACCGATGCCTTAAGGGGGCGGAGGTCTGAAAGGTGGACCTTGGGTTCGGGCGGGATTGGCGGGACCTTCATGAAGGTCCCGGATGAAATGCAGCCGGGTTCCGCGCCGTCGATGAAAACCCTCGCCTTGATCGTCGCATCACGGGTTAGACGTATCGGCTGTTCGTATCGGGCTGAGGTCGGCTGGGGCTCGTAGTCGTTCAGGGTATAGCGGATCGTTCCGGCCGATGGTCCGTCGGCGGCCTTCGCATACGGCGACTCGATGGCAACGGAAACGGCCTCCTCAAACGGGATTCGTCGCCCCGCTGCGCCCCCGGGCGTGAGGATGGGTGCGGACGGAGGAGCCTTCACGAAGGTCTGGGTCATGACGTCGTCCAGCCGGCGTTCGCCGTGGAATACCGTTGCCCGCACCGTCGTTGTCTTTGTGAGATGGAGTGGGCTTCGGTAGATCTCAGAATTCGGCTTGGGGTCTGCGCCGTCGAGCGTATACCGGCAGACCGCCTCGCCAATGAGCGTCCCCATCGTTACGCTCTGAGAGACATGAAAGAACGGTCTTCTGGGGTCGATCCAGGCATAGGACAGCCGGAGCATCGCACACCCCCGCACAAGCGGCACGCGGATCGCGATGCGATCGCTGTACGCAACCTGCGGCAGGGGGCGCCATTCCCCTCGGCCAGGGTGGATCACCTCGGCACGATAGCGGCCAACTTCGGGCGTTCTCGGGAGATGTTGGAGGACCAGTTCAACCTCGGCCGCCTTACCCCCGAACGTCACGGGGATCGCGAACCCGCCGGGGACACTGAACACATTTGCCTTCGCAAGATCGCCCACAACCTCGACGACATGATCCTGGAGAACCCATTGGCGCCCGCGGATGGCATCGAGGAGAGGGCCGTAGTCGAGGTAGAACCGATCGGCGAGCGCACTGGGGTTGATCGTGTGATCGTTGTGCGGCAGGGGCGCCGTTGGATAGACGCCCATGTGCAGATGCCTCTGAAACAGGGCATCGGGGTCGGGTTTCAGGTCGTTCTCGTCGGCGGTCCAGCCGATGGCGGGCCGGACGACGCAGAGCAGTCCGGTGCCGTTCAGGGCTGTCCCCACCTGGGCGAACTCGCAGTAGATCCCATCGATGTTGCGCAGCAGGTCCAGTCGTTTCAGGTGGTTGTTCACGAAGATGACCTTGTTGGCCTCATGCATGAGGGGCCCTAATCGCGTCATGAGGTCTCGCCAGGATGTGAACAGCGATCTCATGGGGTGGCCGATCCGCCACGCAAGGCCGTCGTCGGCGTTGGGGTTGTAGAATCTCAACCAGTCCAGCCGGTCGATGCAGATGCCGTCGGATTCGGGTATGCACGTAATATGGCGTCTTGCCTGCTCCAGGAGAAACGCCTGATATTTCGCATCGCCGGGGTCCATGGCGATTGCTCCGCCCCAGGTGCCCCACGTCTTGCCGTCGATTCCACGCAGAACGCCGTCGGGGATCTGCGTGTACAGGAAGTTGTTGGCATTCTTCCAGAGGTCGTCGGTTCGCTGACTCTGGCCGATGGCCTCCGGACCCTTCAGGTCGGTGCCAAATTCCGTCACGTTGAAGTAGCTCAGAACGGAGAATCCGCAGGATCGCATCCGATGTGAGTAGTCCGCCATCTGTCGGATCGTCGTGTAGGGCCGGTTCCCCTCGTTCATGAAGCGGGGGTATTTGTCGGTGTCCCGTTGAACCGGGGGAATGAACATGCCCATATAGGGAAAGTCGTAGCTGGCCTTCCAGTTCAGGCGAAAGGACATTCGAAGGCACTTCTCGACGTCCAGGTCTCCCTCGAACGAAGAATAGGCTCCGCATCCCGCCAATTCGAACGCGCGCAGGTTCGCAGGTCTGAAGAAGGCAGGGTATCGCCTCGTCATCCAGTTCAGTCCCCCTCGCCAGTCGGCACGATGGGTGATGAGGTCCATGCCGAATCGAACCGGTCGGGCGGAACTGATGCGGTGATGGATTCGCGAGAATACGATCTTGCCTGTTCGCTCCGTCGAAAGTGTGAGGTCGAGCAGAGCGTCATCAGGTGACAGCAGAAGGCTGAGTCCAGTATCCCGTCGCGTATCGATCAAGGTTGCCATCGGTATGCAGACGGTGTCGCCCTCAAAGGGGCAGTAGCCGATGAGGGTGCGGTCCTCCTTGAAATAGGGGGCACCGTACCACCAGCGGCGAGTCTCGACGGGGCGAAGCACCAGGGGATCGTGCCAGGTTCCCCGGGCGCCAAGGGGATCAGACCATGCCGTCCAGAACATCGCTTCGTTCGGTTCGGGCCAGAGGAGATGGGTTTCGATCGGCGCGCTCCACGATCGCGCCGCCCCTCGCAACTCCACATCCCAACGGATACCGTTCTCGGTGGCCGAGAATCGATCGACCACGATGCACGAATCCGGACCATTCGGCTCGATCCAAGTGCGAGTGAGTTCCAGAGATTGATTCGTCGGTCGATGGAGCGTGACAGGGCCGTTGGGGCGGCAACCGGCCAGCGAGGTCAGTGCAGGCGCCCTCAGGTCGCTCCCGGATTCTCTAGGCACGACGATCGAGGCCTCACCGGTCGGTGTGCAATCAAGGGATACGCCCTTGGAGGTGATTCGGACATCTGCGGTGGTCTGGGTCTTTGCCAAGAGCGTGGCAGGGGACGCGACAACGACCAGCATTGCCGTCACAGCGAGGAGGGGTTTCCGTGCCGCAGATTGAACCGTAGCAGTTAAGCGGTTGATCTTCATAGAAGGTCTCCGGATCGACGGACCATTGCATGGACAGGCTCGCCTCGAACGGGATCGATTGGCATGCCTATGTGGCCAAGAGGCTTGTCCCGTACGTACGTGGCCGCCCGTATTTACCCGCTTCGGCATGGGGTTGACAAGCCTGCCACCCTCCGGTGACAGTGACGCGGTTGATTCACCACCTGAACAAGGGGGACCCATCGATGACGCGAAGGCAATCAAGCATTGAATCCTGTGTGAACCGTCGCGAGTTCCTGGCTGGTGTGGCGTGTGCGGCAGGGGCTCTGTCGTTGGGCAGTCCATGGGTAATGGCTGAGCCAGCGGGGGCCGCTTCTGATAAGACACGGATTCGCGTCGTGTTCTCGCACCATCGTGTGGACGCACAAGGCAAGCAGAATGAACCAGGCTGGCCGTTCGAGGGATATGACTGTGAGGGTCGCAAACGGGAGCTTATCGAGAAGCTTCGCCAAAGCTGCCCGAACATCGAGTTCCTGCCCGCAACGGCCTATGATGCCGCTGACGCCAAGAAGTTGGTCGAGTCCGACAAGGATATCGATGGCTACCTGGCCTATATGATCGGTGGGTGGGCAACGGCAGGTCAGGCGATCGCGGCAGCGGGTCGCCCGGTGATCTACGTGGGTGACCTCTATGGTGCTTCCGGGGAGATCCTCTTTGCGGCAGCCGAGGCCCGGCGCAAGGGGCTCAAGGCGTTCGGCGTAACATCGTCTCGCTTCGAGGATGTCGTCGAGGCGCTCCGCTGCTTTGAGGCGATCAAGAAGCTGAAGTCGTCGAGGATCCTTGTCGTCGGTGGCAGCAGTGGCGATGTCGGCAAGGCCATCGAGGGCGTCTTTGGCACGCAAGTGCTGCCAATCGCCTTCCCAGAGATCAATGCGCTGTGGGAGAAGGCGGATCGGGCCGAGGCTCAGCGCTGGGTCCAGCGATGGACTCAACAGGCCGAGCGAGTTGTCGAACCCAAGGCCGATGAACTCGAAAAGTCCGCAGCCATGTATCTGGCCTTGAAGTCGCTGATGACGCAGCGCGGGGCTCAGGCCGTCACCATGAACTGCCTGGGTGGCGTGTACAGCCGCCAGACTCAGGCGTATCCGTGCCTGGGTTTCTTCCAGTTGAACAGCGACGGTCTGGTTGGGGCGTGCGAGGCCGATCTCCAGTCAACCATCACGATGCTTCTGATGGGCTACCTGATCGGCAAGCCAGGCTACATCTCAGACCCCGTGATCGACACCGCCACGAATCAGATTATCTACCTCCACTGCGTGGCCTCGAACAAGGTGTTCGGCCCCAACGGGCCATCGAATCCCTATGAGATACGCTCGCACGCGGAAGACCGGAAGGGTGCTGCCGTCCGCTCGCTGATGCCGGTGGGTCATATGACGACGACGATGCAGATTGCCCCCACGCGGCGCGAGATCATCATGCATCAGGCCAAGACCGTCGGCAATGTGGACGATCCCAAGAGCTGTCGGTCCAAACTGGCCGCAGAGGTGAAGGGGGACATCGATAAGCTTCTGGGTCAGTGGGACCTTTGGGGCTGGCATCGCGTCACGTTCTACGGCGATCACAAGCGCAACGTCCAGCAGATCACGGCCCTGTTGGGCTTCAAACTGATCGAAGAGGCCTGAGCGAGGCCACCGCTTCGTGGGGGGGTGTTGCTGAAGAGCGAAGTGTCCGGACGGCTCTTCATGAGGCGGGTCGGTCGGGACGTCCCACCAGAGCTGTGTTGTGTTCTTCTTGCGGATATTCCAGGGCGAATGCGTTGTGTAGTCGGAATCTCCACTCTTCAGTGAAGATTCTTCCAGGATAGTGCATCCATTCTGTAGTAGTTCAATCATGTTGCCCAACTCCGCGTCAAAAGGAGAATCGAATGTCCAGACGCACAGCGATACGGAATCTGACGGGGACGAAGGTCATTGTGGCCATGTCGGCGATGACGATCCTCTCTGGGGGTACGCTCATGATCTTCGGTCGGCCATACAGCACCCAGGCGGCGGAAAATGCCGCATGGAAACAGCCGTTCATGATCCGCGAGGCGGGCCTGCCCAAGGGGTATCCTCCTCCTGGGCCCGTTGGCCAGGTGATTGTGAAGGAGTATCCGGCGCATCGACTGGCCAGGATCCGAAGCGGGATAAGCACAGATTCAATGTTCATGCCCTTGTTCAACCACATCAAGCGGAATTCCGTTCCGATGACGGCACCGGTCGAGATCGGCTACAAGACAGAGGCTGCTGCGGGAAGTGGAGATACTCAGTCCGCCGCTGACGAGGCTAGGGCGGAATCCATGGCGTTCCTCTACCCGGGTCCATCGACAGGCACCTCGGGCACAGACCCTTCCGACAGTCGGGTGGTGGTCGAGGATGTCCCCGCCATGACGGTCGTCTCGGTTGCTGTTCGAGGGCGATACGGGTTGGAGAATCACCCGCGGGCCGTGGCGGCGATTCAGGAGCATCTCAAGGCGAATCCCGGTAGGTACAGGGTGGTAGGTCAGTTCAGGTTTCTTGGGTACAACAGCCCGTTCGTACTGAGCTTCCTCAAGATGGGTGAGGTTCAGTTGCCCGTCGAGTTGATACAGCCTGGGGCGTCGGCACCGGTTTCGAGCGGGTCGGCACGCCAGACGTCCCCGTAAGGTGCCACGGGGTTGCCGGGGGTGGGGCTGCTTGCGACCGGACACGTCGTGCGACGGGCTCAACGGAACCTGAACGAGAAGAGATCGGCATCCCTCAGGACAAAGCGAAGACGTACCGTTTGCCCTGAGAGGTGCTTGATGCTGTTGCCCTTGCTCCAGCTCACCACCCGCTCGTGCGTGTCGCCGAAGATGTCAGGGCAATCGACAAGGCTGTAGCCGGCCATGGGCTTTCCGATGGCATCCTGAATCTCAACGCGGATGCTTCCCACCGCCGAGGTGGAGAAGTTCAACACGAGATTGCTCCCGTCGAACACGATCGGTTTGCAGAGCAGCTCGCCACCGCTCAAGGGAGCCGTTACCGAAACGAATCCGTCGATGCGCAGGCAGTAACGTCGATGCAGGCAAGGTTCGCCTTGCGCAGCGTTCTCGTTGACGTAGATGGAGATCTCGTTCGGGGTGTCCGGCTGCACCGATCGCGTCTCTGCCAGTCCCCAGTTCTGGTAGTTGTCACCGTAGAACCAATGGCCCTTCAGTCGCAGTCCGGGCCGGATAAACGATTCGGGCCACACAGAGAATGTGCGTCCATCGCGGCTGGCCATGAACATCCCGTCGGTCAGGGCTGTGCCCTCTCGTTGTTCGACGGACGCTCGGACCTGGCGATAGTCGGGTTGAGGCAGGGCCTTCATCGAGTCAGACCAGCCGCGATCGATGTAGCGCGTCGGAAAGCCGAGGTAGATGTGTGGGGCTCGGTGGTACGGGATGATCTGATTCGTATAGAGCTCGCTGATGCGCCCCGGGCGGTAGTCGAGCCAGATCGGTTCGGTCCAGGTCAGGAAGTCCTTCGAGAAGGACAGCTTGATGTCCCGTCCGTCTCGAAAATCCCGGTAGTAGGCCCGGTACTCAGCCTTGAGCGGATCCCAGAAGGCCAGATTCTGCGAGTCAAACGCGCCTTTGGTCAGGATCGGCTTCTCGCTGAGCTTCTGCCAGTGAATACCGTCGGTGGAGATAAACGCCAGGAGTCCGCTTCCCCCTCCACCCAGTGCCTTATATCGTTGACCGGCAGGTACGCCGGGGCGAGTATCCAGAAATGGGCAGAAGTTGTGCGTTGCGCCGCCGCCGACCTCATTCGTCATGACGATGTTGTTCTGCTTCGATCGATTGAACTCGAATATGCCCAATGCCGGCTTCGTCCATCGGATGCCGTCCTTGCTTTCGGCGTAGCAGGTCACCTCCGGATGGAGAGTCTCGTACTTGCCCTGCTTGTAAACCCCGTGCGCACCCCGATAGTACATCCGATAGATGTCACCATCCTGGAAAACGGTCATGTAGCAACAACCGCCACCTTCCCAGGGCTCATTGTGGAGAATGGCTACCTCACACGGTACAGGGCGGTGGAGTTGGAGTCGTGCGCCGTTGAGGGATTCGATCAAGTAATCGTCCACAAACAGTTCCAGCCTCGAACCGATGGCAATCGGTGAAACGGCGGCCTGGGCGACGGGTGTGATCACTATGAGAATCGCAGCCAGAAGCATGA
The DNA here is from genome assembly GCA_964446835.1 of uncultured Planctomycetales bacterium. Lineage (GTDB taxonomy): Bacteria > Planctomycetota > Phycisphaerae > UBA1845 > JAFGLZ01 > CAYUQT01. Next base: position 32,368 of record CAYUQT010000006.1, read on the forward strand.
GCAGGCAGTGCGTCTTCATCATTCGCTTGGCTCCTTCGTTGGGCAGCTCCTCAGCATGAATCACGGTCTGGCCGACGGCATGTACTTGGCCTTGACGGCCTTGTAGACGTCCTGAATCTGGCTGGCCTTCAGGCCGTCGTCGAAGTTGGCGTGAGCCCCGGCCGAGTTGACCAGATCCTTGGTGAGCCGCAGCCGTTCGGCCATCTCCTCGACGCGGGCGAACTCATGGGCGGCGAGTTCTTCGTTACCCTGCTGGTGGAAGGTCACGGTGCGGACCATGTGATAGTAGAAGAACACCATTGCCTCGCCATAGGCAAACCTCCGCTCGTCCTCGATCAGTCGCAGCTGCTCCCGGGCATCCTTGCACACCAGCATTGCATCATCAACCGCCTGACGCGCTCCGCGGATGGCCTCCACAATCTCGATGACGTCGACGCCGTCATCGGTCTGCGGATGATGGGGGAAGTATTGAAGATCGTCGCGAAGGAACAGCTTCTGGTTCTTGTCTCGAAATGCCGGTCCCAGCCGGTTGCGGAGGCTGTATCCCCAGGCATAGTGCTTGAAGGGCTTCATGTTGCTCGACGCCGTCTCCAGGCATTCGTAGAAAGCCCTGGCATGTTTCGAGGACGTCGGATAGTAGCCGCCGAAGTACTCGTCCAGAATCTTCTTGACGTCGACGTCAACATTCCAGAGGAGTTCGGCCATGAGGTGTTGGTTCAGCGCCCAGGTGCCCCACAGTCGAAGAGGCGTGTGCATGTAGTTGAAATGGCGGGTTCCATTGCGATAGTACCAGGGGATGTCGGCGGCCATGATTCGCGTGAACACCAGCGGCAGCGAGGCGAACGAGCTGACGTTGTAGTACTCGCCGATCAGTACGGCCCCGCGATACGTCCGGTTGTCGCCGGAGGTCCATTGTCGATATCGCTCGAGAAGGTGCCGGTTCACCTGCGTCGATCTTGGATCGGCGAAGGCGTATGCATAGGTGCGCTCGATGGGGTACAGCGCCAAGAGGCAGTTGTCATAGTCGAAGTCCGCCGGAAGCGGAGTGGAAGGGGGGGGGAGTGTCTCGTGGTAGGCTTCCGGTGAGAGCTTGACTGTTCGCGCAAGCCGTCCCTCGGTTTGTGCCTTGTTCATCTCCTGGCGTGCAGCGTGGAGCACGGCAAACAGCCGATCTGTGCAGGTGCCCTGCTTCTTACAGGCGGCACACTCGCAGTACGTGCCGTTGTCGAGCATCCAGAAGTTCAGGATGTCGACGTCTCGCCATTGGCCGGTGGTCAGCTCGCGAATCAGATTCTTGGCCAGTTCGGCGGTGGCGTCCATGTTTGACGTGCAGTAGTTGTCGCCGAAATCGGTGGTGATGCGGCTGGATCGCTTGCCCTTCTGCAGGCCGTACCATTCAGGGTGTGTTTCAAAGTAGCTCAGATGCCCGTCTTTGTCGGCATCGCCGGCATACTGAGGGCTTACCGCGTAGGGGTCCTTCGCTTTCTGGTCGTCCTGAGGGAAGCGAGGGTGGTTGTAGGGATACTCGGCCTTTGGGTTGAGACACGCAAATTGAACGACGTGCCCACCCTGGATCAGCTTCAGGCCAAGCTTCCTCATGAACGGCACCTTGCCGTCCTCGGGTGTCCAGAGGTTCAGACGGTTGCGGGCCATCCAGAGGTAGAAGTCGCGATCAGCGTTGACCAGCCACGGCCAGAACCCCCGTGTGATGTAATGGGGGCTGTCCAGCACATCCAGTGAGTTGGGGATCGTAGCCTTCGCCGAGGGGTAGACGGTTCCGTTCTCTCCGAGGCCGTAGAACCGGACGCCCAGGCGCGTGATGTAGGCGTACGTGCCATAGAGCGTCCCAACACGGCCACGGCCTTCGATAATCGTGATCGTTCGGTTGACACGAGGGAAGGCCTTAATTCGATACGATTCGGGTGCGGTCGGTTTCGCCGAGGATCCGGCCGGGTCCTCCACCGATGCGACCAAGCGGTTCGTTCCGGAGCTGCCCAACAGGAAGACGTGGCCTTCGTCGGGCAGGCGATCCGGGGTTGCAAGTCGGACATCGCCGGCTGCCATGCCGGTCGCGCGAACGAGGAAGTCACGCAACTCGGTCGCGGCGAAGCACTCTGTACAGGCGGTGTCGTCTTGCAGGTCCCTGTCATTCCAGTTGACCTGTGACTCGGCAGCGCCCGCCAGGGTGATGTCCTGGAAGGATCCGGGGTTGGCGATAATGGTCACCGATTCTCCGAAGGCCGTTTCGGTGCAGGCCAGCGCCAGGATCGCGGCGGTGGCCGCCAGGTGTGCCATGAAGAAACGTGAATGTGAACTCTCAGGACTCATTCAAGGGCTCCTTGGACAAGAGGGGGGGCCTATCGAGCAGAATCCTAGAGGGGGCACCGACCTGCGCCAAGGCGGCCTGTCACCCCGATCGACAGGCTGATGCCGTCAAGAAGTGGGTATAGCGATGGTCATTGGGGATTCTGCATACGCTCATTGAGCTTCGCAGTTGAGGCCAGATGCTCATTCGGCACGAAATCCTTGACAGGAAAGGACTCTCGGAGTACCTATAGTCTCTGTAATCGACGTGACCGGTCTCGGGGCCCATCTTGGAGCCCCGTTTTTCTGTGTATTGAACCGTGGATATCCCTTGAGGGTTGCCGCAGATGGACGTTCGGAAGCTGGGAAACATTTGTGTGGTGGGCCTCCAGTGGGGCGACGAGGGGAAGGGACAACTCGTCGACTATCTGGCCGGCAGCTTTGACGTCCTGGTCCGCTACGGTGGGGGGGCCAACGCGGGGCATACTGTTACTGTGGGGAGCACCCGGCTGGGCCTTCACCTGATTCCTTCAGGGATCCTGCACGAACAGGTCCTTTGTGTCATCGGTAACGGCGTGGTTCTGGACCCGGAGATATTGCTCGATGAGATCGATGCCCTTCGTGCCCAAGGGGTCAAGGTGGGCGAAAACTTACGAATCAGCGATCGGGCACATGTGGTATTGCCCTATCACAAATACGAGGATTCGCTGAGTGAGAAGGCCCTGAGCCCCTCGGCCAAGCTGGGTACCACCGCACGCGGGATCGGTCCGTGTTACTCGGACAAGGCCAGTCGAACGAACGCCATCCGTGTGCACCATCTGCTCAAGCCGGACCTGTTTCGCGCCAGACTGCGCGAGATTGTCGATCGGAAGAACCGCATCTTTGCCGCGCTCTACAACGCCGATCCCCTCGATGCCGAGGCGATCTTCGCCAAGTACAGCGAATACGCCCGTCGGCTCGAACCGTTCGTCTGCGACTCGGCCCACCTGCTGCATCGGTCGATGGCTGCCGGCAAGAGCGTGCTCTTTGAGGGGGCGCAGGGCAGCCTGCTCGATATCGATCATGGGACGTTTCCTTTCGTGACAAGCAGCAATGCCTCACCGGCCGGCGTGGCTGCGGGGTCGGGTGTACCGGCCAACGCGATTGCCACGTTTCTGGGAGTCGCTAAGGCCTACACCACACGCGTTGGAAAGGGGCCTTTGCCCACCGAGTTGGACAACCCCATCGGAGAGGCTATCCGCCAGCGAGGGCGCGAGTTCGGCACGACCACCGGGCGTCCACGCCGTTGCGGCTGGTTTGACTCTGTGGCCACCGGGTATTCGGTCCGTTTGGGTGGCTTCAACGCGATCGGCCTGATCGGACTGAACGTCCTCAGCGAATTCGACCCCGTCAACGTCTGCACAGGGTACGAGGTGGACGGGCGACCGCTCGAGTGCTTCCCCGCGGATACCGATGTGCTGGAGCGCGCCAGACCCATCCTCGAGCCGATGAAGGGCTGGAAACAGGATCTGTCCGGCTGCCGATCGTGGGCCGAACTGCCTCCGGCAGCGATGGACTATCTCAAGCGGATCGAATCACTGCTGGGCGCCCCGATTATTGCAGTGGCGGTCGGTCCGCAGCGTGCCCAATTGCTGCTCAGGCCGTCATAGGTGTCGAGGCCAGACGGTTCTGTGGCCTGGGGAAAATGGCCGAGCCGCGGACGGTTGGGTACGTGGCCACGCCTTTACGATGCGTATCAGGAATTCCTGCACCGGGAGCCGAGCCAGTGCCTCCAAAACCATCGGATCCTCGCGAGATCCTCGGTCTTGAACCCGATCAACTGCCTCGTCACATCGCCATCATCATGGACGGAAACGGCCGATGGGCGGTCTCTCGTGGCATGCCGCGAATCTGCGGGCACCAGGAGGGTGCCAAGACGGTTCATGACATCGTCGAGGCCTGCGCCCGCCTGTCGATCGGTTATCTGACGCTCTACAGCTTCAGCATCGAGAACTGGAAGAGACCCGCCGACGAGGTGGAGGGCCTGATGCGGCTCTATGCCGAGTATCTAGTGAAAGAGCGGGACGAACTCCACGAAAACAACATCCGACTGGTCCAGTTCGGCCGCCGGGACAACCTGCCGGCCGACGTGCTGCGAGAGCTCGATGCCACAGCGGACTATTGTCGTCACAACACCGGGCTGACGCTCTGTCTCGCCTTGAACTACGGTTCACGGTACGAGATCGTCGAGGCGGTACGACGACTGGCCCGTAAGGTCGCTACGGGCGAGATTGTTACCGAGCAGATCGACGAATCGATGTTCTCGGATCACCTGTACAGCGCCGGGATTCCCGATCCGGATCTGCTCATCCGAACGGCCGGCGAATACCGGATCAGCAACTTCCTGCTTTGGCAGATCAGTTACGCCGAGTTCTATGTAACCCCTGTGCTCTGGCCTGACTTCGGTCCGCAGCACCTCCACACCGCGATTCAAGACTACGCCCGACGTCAACGACGCTTCGGCAACGTGCCGACGCGATAGGCGATTGCTACCGTCCAAGCTCCGGTGCTGCAGAAAGGCGCGACATATCGCGGAAGTTTCTTGACACACGACGCGTCACGCGGGACCATTCTAGCTTTGTGCGCGGGGATTTGAATGGGCATGGGAGAGCCCTCCCCTCGTTTGGATTCTAGGTCTGTCTGATGAAGGGTGTTCTCCATGAAGAAGAAGCTCATGACTACGTCGGTTGCCGGTTGGGGAAGCATGGCAGTGTGCCTTCTGCTAACCGTCGTCTGCCGAGCGGCCGCCCCAGTCCACACGGGCAGTCAGGCCACCTACGTTCACCGTATTCAGTTGTTTGACGAGAAGGGACAACTGATCAACACCAAGAGCAAGGCGCCCTACAGCACTAAGAAGACCTGTGGCAAGTGCCACGACTACGAGAAGATATCGACCGGCTGGCACTTCCAGGCTGGGCTGCACGAGGCGGCGAGCCCGAATGATGCATCGGCCGAGTGGCTGGCCAGGCTCGGGGAGCCGTTCTTCCGGACGCATCCGGCCACGGGAACTCAGATTCCGATGTCGTTTCGAGACTGGGCCAAGGCCAGCGGGCAGACGCCGACCGATCTGGGGATGAACCAGTTCGAGTTCGCCCTGAAGTTCGGTCCCCACATTCCTGGCGGCGGAATGCTCGAAAACACTCGCGACAAGACAGGCAAGATCGCCCACCTGAGCGGCGAACCCTGGGACAAGACTGGCGTGCTCGAAGTGGACTGTCTGATGTGCCACCTCCGCCAGGGGTATAACCCGGAGATGCGTGCCGCCCAGATCGGCTACCACAACTTCAAGTGGGCGGGAACGGCGGCAGCAGGCTTCGGACTGATTCGCGGCGAGGCCTCTAAGGCGGGCGAGGGTGGTGGTGGTGGAGATGCGACCGACCCCTTCGAGGCGGAGAAGGAACAGGCTCAGGGCGGTGGTGTGTCTGTCGATGTCGACTACACACCAGGCATCTTCGATAAGGGCGACTTCGTAACCCTCGGCATCACACGGCACGTGCCGAACACCAACTGTCTCTTCTGCCATTACACCCGAAGCAAGCCGGTCAAGGGAGGCGTCGACCCGGATCGCGTGAGCGATATTCACTTCGAGGCGGGGTTCAAGTGCACCGACTGCCACAAGAACGATCTCGATCATAAGATCTCCCGTGGCGACGGGAGTCCGGCCGACTTAGCAGCCAATGCCGATAACGCCAGACTGAGCTGCCACGGCTGCCACGATGTCGGACGAGCGGCGGCTCCAAAGGACGATCACCCTGGCCTGCCGGCATTCCACCTGAAGACGATTAGCTGCACCGCGTGCCACAGCGGGCCCAAGCCCGGTCCTGAGACGGTAATGGAACAGACGTCCATCGCTCATGGTCTGGGTTTGAGCACGGAGGAGGATCTGTCCAAGCACACGACTCCGGCGATTTACGCCGGGGCGCCGTATCGAACGGCCAACGACAAGATCGGCCAATATCGATACGCCTATCCAAAGTGGTGGGGCAAGAAGATCGACCAGAAGATCGTTCCGCTGTCGGTGGCGATGGTGGAAGGGGCCCTCAAGCAGGTTGCTACCGCCATCAAGGACGATGACAAGGACGGGGTACCCGAGGTCAACACGGATGCCGAGATTGCCGCCGTGCTGGGCGCATTGTCCAAGCCCATCGCCGACAAAGAGAAGAACGCTAGGCCGGTGCTCGTAGCGCGGGGCAAGGTCTACGAGGCAACAGGAACAGGGGTCACCGCAACTACGGCTGCTGTTGCCAAGCCGTACCGCTGGGCACTGGCTCACCCCGTTCGCCCGGCTCGAGAGGCGCTGGGCGCTGGCGGTTGTACGGACTGCCACTCCTCCCAATCGCCGTTCTACTTCGCCCGCATCAAGGCCGACGGGTCCGTGGAGGGGGCGACGGTAGCCCAGTCCCATGAATGGATCGGCGCCAAGGTGTGTCTGGCGAAGGTGGGTGGCGTCCGTGAGAGTTTCGTCAAGAAGTGCCTGCTGTGGATTCTTCCGATCACACTCCTGCTGTGCCTCTTCCACTATGTGACCTTCGGACCGAAGCGAATCCTGCATGACGGTCCGGACGAGTTGATCGATCGGTTCACCGTGATCGAGCGGTGGATGCACGCCACGTTGTTGGTGACGTGCGTGGCCCTCATGATCACCGGGTTGGGGTTCCTGCTGGCCAAGCTACCGAATGCGAGCAAGGGGTTCTGGACCGGCGGAAATGCAGCCGAGTTGCATGAGGTTTGCGGCTTCATCTTCGCGGGGGCCGCGGTTCTGGCCTTCGTGAGATGGTTCGCCACGGCCATACCCGTAGGCTACGATATCGAGTGGATCAAGGTCTTCGGCGGCTATCTTTGGATCAAAGCACATCCGGCCGCTGGCAAATTCAACTTCGGTCAGAAGATGCTTTTTTGGAGTGCCATGGCACTGGCGATCATCCTTGGCATCACCGGCATCATGATGGCTGCCAAGCCCGGTGGCGACGGCGGCATGGTGACCATCGCGTACACGGTTCACGATGTCGCGGCCGTATTGATGATCGCGATGATGATCGCCCACATATACCTGGCGACCATCGCCAATCCTGGCACGCTGATCAGTATCTTTGCGGGACGTGTGCTCCGGAGCTGGGCCTCATTCCATCATCCCAACTGGGTTCAGGAACAGGCCGGTAAGCTCGGGGGCAAGCCTTCTTCCAATCACTGATGACCGCTTCGCAAGCGCGTTGTGATGAGGTGGCCCGGATCTCCATGATTCGGGCCACCCTTTTTTCCTGAAGCGGGAAGGCCTGTCCGCCGAATATCATGCAAAGCAGGGCAGGTTACTTTTGAGTCGCGATACGCTAGACTTATGACTTTTGCGGTGAGGTCTTCCGAGCGGAGGCGATCGGTACAGTATGGCAGCGATCAGTCTGGAGCATATTGCCGCCTGCGGAGTGGTGGGGGCCGGTGGGGCTGGATTCCCGACACACGTCAAGCTGAAGGCGGAGGTCGAGTGCGTCATCCTCAACGCCGCCGAATGCGAGCCGTTGTTACACAAGGACAAGGAGATCCTCAGGGCCTACACTCAGGAGGTCGTGACCGGTGTCTCGTCGATTATGACGCTCACCAAAGCCAAGCGAGGATACATCGGGATCAAGGGAAAGTACGAAGATGTCATCGAGCGGCTTCGCGGACTGCTCCCGGCTTCGATCGAGATCGTTCCGCTGCAAGACAGCTACCCAACGGGCGATGAATTCATCCTCGTGTACGATGTCCTCGGCCGGGTGATTCCGCCGGGTGGGCTGCCCAAGGATGTGGGAGCGGTGGTGGCCAATGTGGAAACCGCTCTGAACATCGGCCGAGGCCGGCCGGTCACCCGCAAGTTCCTGACGGTGGCCGGTGCCGTGAGCGACCCGGTCACTATTGAGGTGCCTCTGGGTGTGACCTTCGCCGAGTGCATCGCCCAGGCGGGCAATGTGACAACCGATGATCCGGCGGTTCTGGTTGGGGGGGCGATGATGGGGCGCCTGGCTCGATCGCTCGACGAGCCTGTCACCAAGACCACCGGTGGATTGATCGTCCTGGAATCGGGTCATCCGTTGATTCGCCGGTACCGTAATGAGTGGCCAACCATTCGGCGGATCGGCGCCGCGGCCTGCGACCAGTGCAGCTTCTGCACAGAACTGTGTCCGCGGTACCTCCTGGGACACCCGATCGAGCCTCACAAGGCGATGCGATCGCTGGGGTTCAGCCAGGCCGGGCAGGCCAACGTGTTGGGCACGCTCTTCTGCTGCGAATGCAATCTCTGCTCGCTCTACTCGTGCCCCGAGGACCTCGACCCGAAGAATGTGTGCGGGCGGAACAAGCGACAGCTTCTGGAGCAGAAGCAGCAATGGAAGGTCAGCCCGGTTTTGAGCCGTCCGAAGCTGCATCTGAACAATCGCCGGGCACCTATCAAACGATTGATCGCCAAGTTGGGGCTCAGGTCTTTCCGAAACGTCGGTCCGCTGGTTGAGTGGACGGTGATTCCTTCTCGGGTGGTCCTGCCGCTCAAGCAGCATGTGGGGGCCCCGGCACAGCCGTCGGTCAAGGTCGGTGAACGAGTTCGCGCAGGAGACGTGGTGGCGCGTCCGGTCGAGGGACAGTTGGGTTCGGTCATTCACGCGAGCATAGATGGCCGGATAACAGGCATCGAGCAAAGTGTGACGATCGAGGTCGCAAGATGATACGAACGATCGGAATGGTGGAGTTGACGAGTGTCGGCATCGGGTGTCTGGTCGAGGACACGATGCTCAAGGCCGGCGCGGTGGAACTGGTGCTTGCTCGGACGATCTGCAGCGGCAAGTACATCGTCATCGTTTCGGGCGATGTCTCAGGTGTCGAGGCGGCGGTTGAGGCCGGCATGGCGGCCTCTCAAGAGGGGCTCATCGATCATCTGGTCATCCCGAACGTTCATGAATCCGTATTCCCGGCCATTGGGGGCTCGGTGGCGATCTCCAAGGAGGAAATGGGTGCCTTGGGTGTCGTCGAGACCTACTCTGCGTCGACGGCCATCGAGGCCGCGGATGCTTCGGCCAAGGCCGCATCCGTCATGCTCTTCCGAATTCACCTGGCCATGGCGCTGGGTGGCAAGGGCTTCGTCCAGATGACCGGCTCCGTTGCCGACGTCACCGCTGCCGTCGAGGCTGGTGCACGAGTCGCACGGGAGAAGGGGCTCCTGGTCAGCCAAGTCGTGATTCCACGACCCCAGAAGGAACTGTTCTCAGACTACATCTGACCGTCATGGCTCGTTGGTCTGTCGGGGCTCCTGGGCCCCCTCGGGGCTTGGGGTCCACAGTGGGTACCCGTCCACAGTGTCCGTGGGGGCCCGTGGGGCTTTTCTCGGGATCCACGGACCGATAATCCCTTCCTCCAGCCGATCCTGGATACACTTGTCGCTCATACTTATCCCGTAGGATTTGTTTCTGCAAACACCGAATCGTATGTTTTCGTTAGGGCATCCGCGTCGTGCGTAGGAGGCACAACCCTTCATTCCGCGCCCATTCTGGGCGTCTGAGCCCGTCACTCGCGGATGGTTGAATCGGATGGATCGATCGGCTCCACCCGAGGGGCATATAAGCGATCGGCACTTTCCGACGGAGCCACCGCGTCCGCCCATGTCGGACTACCAGCGAGAAAGACGGGTGAAGTCATGTCGTCACATTGCTCCTTTCGAGTACTAGCGCGGGGTCTCTCTGCCGGAATTCTCTCGCTGGGGTTATTGATGGCTCACGGTTGCGGATCGCAACTGGGTTCGGTGCTCGGCGTATTGTCCGATCCCACCGGATCGAGAACGCAGGTGGCTGCCGTCGTCGAGACGAGCGACTCGGAGGAATCCTGGGCGGCGGCGACGCCGGTGCCGCTGCCCGATTCGGGATCGGTTGGCGTATCCGGCCGTATCGACACTACTGCTGACGTGGACATCTTCGATCTGGGACCCGTCAAGACCGGCGACCGGATCATGCTGACCACCGAGCAGAAAGAAGGTCTGGACGCTGCGGCAGGGCTCTTCGATCCGGAGGGAAACCTCCTGGCGGTCAACGACGATCGGGCCTATAGCGTCGGCTGGTACGATCCGTTTCTCAATCATGTGATTCGCGAGGACCTTCCGCATTGCTACCTCGCACTTGCGGCCAGCCCTGCGCATCCAAGTACCGGCGGGTACACCTTCACCATTCAGAGGACCCGCAATGAGTACGTGCCCGAGCTTCGCGGGCAGGCGGTGCTTCTCGATTTCGACGGCGATGCGGCGGTGCAGATCGGCAGCCGAGCGTCCTTCTCGATCGACGCATTTGACGCAGCAGACATCGACGCACGCTACAGCGGGAAGACGGACCAAGTCGTGGACATCATCGAGTCGTTGGTCACTCAGGAATACTCGCCGTACGATGTGGACATCTACAGTACGGCCGATGGCAATATGCCCAGCGGGCCGGTGACTCGCGTGCTTTTCGGCGGGTATGACGCCGCTCTTCTGGGACTCGCCGACAACGTGGATCCGTACAACAGCAACCTCGCACAGGAATGCGTTGTCTTCACGGACACCTTCAGACTCTTCATGCCCTTGAACCCATCGGCCGACGAGATTGCCACAGCGCTAGGCAATGTGGCGGCTCATGAACTCGGACACCTGCTCGGGCTGTACCATACGCAGGACCCGGGCGAGATCATGGACATCACAGGATCAGCTCAGTCCCTCCTGAAGGATCAGACGCTGCACGTCACCGAACTCGAGGACAGCGTCTTCCCGATCGGTTCGCAGGATCCGGCCATGCTTCTGATGCAGGCGCTGGGGGCCCGGCCCTGACCTGTTCATGCCGGATGGCGTATCACTTGGCCTGACTGTATAGTCCCTCCTGTCGCCTTCCCACGAGGCAGGGCACTTGGAGGACACGGGTAATGAACCGACGCGAGTTCTGCGCGGGACTGGGATCGGTGGTGGCGGCGTCTGTCGGTGCAGCTTCGATCGGTCAGGAGACGCAGGTCGCCCCGAAGGATGTCGATACCGACCCCGTCGGTGGGTACTGCCTCATGCCGCCGAAGCAATTCCTGTTCACCGATCTCCGCCACATAGACCCCTGCGACGTCCAGTGGCGCTCGGCCGATGGAAAAGCACTGCCGGTGGCGGGTCCGCCGGGCCCGCCCGTTACCGCGATCGCCGACCCGGGTTTTGTCCCATACGGCATCCGGCTGGTCTCCAAGCCCGCGCGAAAGGAAGGCCCGATCGCGGACCTCCCATGGCGTATTCTCCACGATGCCGGCCTGTACCGCTCATGGAGGTTCGATGCAAACTATCCGAAGGGCAAGGACCTCGGGTCCTACTCGACGGCCCTGCCTGAATCCCTGACGGTTAAGTGCGGACAATCGAACGACGGATACGTATGGTCCTGGCGGGATGTCCAGCAGATTCCGCTATCGGGCGTCACGGGAATTGATGGCGATTTCGTCTTCATCGATCCGCACTCGCCGTCCTCGGAGCGATACAAGTGCATCTACAATGCATGGATTCGCAGCGACCCCAGCCGATATTGGGAGTCGTACCGCCGTCTGCATCCCCGTCATCGCGACCTTCGCCTCCGCTCGGACTACATCTACGGACTCTTCGGAATGGTCTCGCCCGACGGTCTGAACTGGAAGCCCATCGCGGAACCGCTGATGATCCACAAGGGTGACACAGACAACACGGTCTACTGGGACGAATGGCTCGGCAAATACGTGCTCTACACGCGGCTCTACTGGATGCAGCGGCGGATGGTGGCCCGGGCCGAATCCCACGACTTCCGCCGCTGGACACCCGTCGAACCGGTTCTGCGTCCGGGGCTTGACGATCCGTTCTCCATGGATGTCTACACGAACGCGCGAACGAACTACCCCAGTCGGCCCGACTGCCATTTGATGTTCCCGATGTTCTACCATCGGCGGACGCAGACCTCCGAGGTCCACCTGCATAGCAGTCTGGACGGCATTCATTGGGATCGCGTTCCGGGCGGGCCGGTGATCGCACCCGGCAATCCCGGCGAGTGGGACGGCGAGTACATTGCCGCTGGCAGAGACCTGGTGACGTTGGGCAAGGATCGCCTGGCCATCCCCTATTCGGGCTGTTCGCATCCTCACAAGTACCCGCGATGGCCCGGAGTGATCACCCATGGTACAGGGTGGGCGTCATGGTCCAGAGATCGCATGTGCGCTCTTGTTGCCGACGATGAAGGACAATGCTGCACATTTCCGATTCAGGTCACCGGGCGAGAACTCAGGGTGAACGTCCAGGTTCGAAGGGCGGGTGAGCTGCGGATCGGCCTTCTTGGGGTGGACGGCCGATCGGCTACCGATTGCGACCCCATCATCGGTAACGAGTCCCTTCGAACTGTGACGTGGAAGGGAAACTCGCGAATTCCGCTCGAGCCCGGAAGCACCGTGCGAATCAGTTTCCGCCTGCGTGCCGCAGAGCTGTATGCCTTTGAGTGGGTCTAGACGCTGACAGACTCGTCGTCTCAGCGGGGTCGGCGCCCTATCGAGGCATCAGGCAGAATCCACCTCTCACCTCAGAAGGTCGAGGATCACATTGCTCTTGGGATAGCCGTGTCCCAGGTGCTGACGGAAGCCCTCACCATACTTGGCGCCGATCAGGCGTCCGCGAGCGGCCGACCAGTCCCTCATGCTGATGATGTAGTGATCCATACCATGATGCGCCCGAAGCCATTCGCGCTGCGAGGCGTGGCACGCCAGCATCTTCTCCTTGATTGGCATGGTCCCGGTAATGTCGATGACGAAGCCCGGATCGATGGGGCGGCCGAAGTGATCGACGCCCTCCATGGGATCGACATAGTAGACCCAAGGCACGGCCGGTAACGGTTCGGAAGGGTTCAAGTCTTCGCTCATGACATTCGGAATGGGTGCGGCAAAGCTGGCCGCTCGGACGATCTGACTCGTGTTCTCATGATCGCACATGTAGTCGATCGGCGAGGGGGCTATGATCACGTCCGCACGGGACTTGCGGATGATCTCCGTGAATCGCATGAAGGTGGGGCGATCGTAGAAGATCTGGAGGTCCATGCAACCGGCACAGCAGTAGTCTGCCTTCAGAATCGAAGCGGCTTTGACGGCCTCCCGGTGCCGGATTCGTGCAATCTGCTCCGGTCGGTGCGTGGCCGAGCCGCAGTCACCGCTGGTGGCTGTGGCGATGACGATGCGACAGCCAGCCTCCTTGTGCAGCCTTGCCAGGGTACCGGCGCAAGTAAACTCTGCATCATCCGGATGGGCCATGAAGGTCAGAATCGTCTTCGGTTTCCTCGTCTTTCCCGTCTTGGACATCGGTTCATCCTTTCTCGTAGTGATCAGGATCGGACACTATCCACCCGGGCGGTTTCCGGGTCAAGGGCAAAGGCGACTCTTCAGAGGCATCAAGACGCTGTCCGGTTCACCGCGGTGCGAATTGTCGGTGGGACCCGCTGACGGATTTCAACAGAGGAGCGAAGCGTGTTGGGGGGCGCTCGCTATACAGACATCGAGTTCCAATAGACCTCGCCGACCGGCGATAAGGGCATTTTGGGTCATGTTCCGAGTAGGCCAAGGCCGATATGAAGCGCACATTGTCCCTGTCAATCGTTGGTGGAGGCGAGAGGGATGGCTCGTGAACGCCTGGTCGTAGCCGGACTCTTCGGTATTCCCGTGGCAGTGGCCGTGTTGATGATGGCCGGGTCTGCCGGTCGGCCGGTATGGGCCGAGACAACACAAGCCACCGGCTTTGGGCCGATCCCGGGCCTGGTTCAACCTTCCGATACGGTGGATTTGGCGTGCTCTGAAAAGGGGATCATCGAAGAGGTGACCGTCGATGAGGGCATGATGGTCAAGAAGGGGCAGGTCGTCTGTAAGCTCGAATCCGGGGTGGAGACGGCCTCGGTCAAGATCAGCCAGGCTCAGGCCGAGTCAGAGATTGACATTCAGGTTGCCAGATACGCCTACGAACTCGCCGAGATCGAGTTGAAACGCCTGACGGAAATCGATCGCCGTCAGGCTGCCGCCCCCAAGGAAATCGACACGGCCCGAATCAACGAACGCTATCGCGAAGCGCTGGTCCGTAAGGCCCAGCACGACCAGCGGATCGCCAAGGCCCAGTATGCCCGTGACCAGAAGGTCGTTGAGCGCCGGACGCTCCTCTCACCGCTCGACGGCTACGTCTCAAAGAAGAACAAGAGCCCCGGGGAATTGCTCGACGGTATCAACGACGCCGTCGTTTGTCAGATCGTCAGGCTCGATCCGCTCCATGTCATCGTACCTGTTCCGGCCAACACGTACGGGCAGATCAAGTTGGGTGACGGTGCGACCCTGACGGCCGAGCAGTTGCCGCAGGGACGTGCGAAGGCAAAGGTCGTCCTGGTTGATCGCGTCGTTCAATCCGACAGCCAGACCTACACCGTCAAGCTGGAGCTCCCAAACCCCGAGTCTCGCATTCCGACAGGAATGAAAGTGGGCGTCACCTTCCCGTAGCCGAGGCGGCCCCAGCGAGCGCCCAAACGTTCGGTCCAACGACTTCACACGATTGACCCTTCGCTCGGCGGCTCATAGAATCGACCGTGGGTCGCGTGAGGGTTGTGCGCGACCCGGTCTGTTTTGTATCAGGGGGTACCAATCGTCATGGCCAAGGTTGGAGCGAGCATCAGTCCGCCGGCAGAAGAAACCTGGCGGGTCTTTCGGATCATGTCGGAGTTTGTTGAAGGCTTCGAGCTGATGTCTCAGATCGGCCCGGCCGTCTCGGTGTTTGGCTCGGCACGATCGCGCCCCGAAGAGCACCACTATCAGCTTGCCGAACGAATGGGGGCGGCTCTGGTCAAGGCTGGATTCTCCGTCATTACCGGCGGAGGGCCCGGCATCATGGAGGCGGCAAACAAAGGGGCCTTCCTCGCTCATGGAACCAGCGTGGGCCTCAACATCTCGCTGCCTATGGAGCAGCGGTCCAACCCCTATGTGACTCATGCGGTCAACTTCCACTACTTCTTCTGCCGCAAGGTGATGTTCGTAAAGTACTCGTATGCGTTCATCTGCTTCGCCGGTGGCTTCGGGACGATGGACGAGTTCTTCGAGGCTATGACGCTGATCCAGACCGAGAAGGCCGATCGATTTCCGGTCGTCCTGATGGGCTCGAAGTTCTGGGCCCCGCTGGTCGGGTGGATGCGCGACGTCATGTTGAACGACTTCGGAAACATCTCGCCGGGGGACCTCGATATCTTCCACCTCACCGACGATGTGGATGACGCCGTGGATTTCATCAAGCGAACCCTCCATCAGAACGGACACTACCTCTTTTCAGGTTCACCGCCCGGCGAGAAGGCGCCGGTTCCGCCTCATGCGCAACTCACAGCCGAGGGAACTCGGTTTGGGCAGCCCCCCGTGGCTTGGCCTGTTCGATTGAGCGGTCGTTGATACCCGTAAAAAAAGGCGTGCGGCACCCCGAAAATCTTGGCGCGGTCAGAGGGTGCCGCAGCGAGTGGAAGACTTTGGAATTTTCTGAAGCCGTTCACCGGCGTCTCATGGCCATCACACTACTCTCGCCATCGACTGCCTTGTGAACGCCATATATTATATCGTAGCTTTTTGCCTAGTCCACCGCTCCTCTATGTAAATTTAGCGAAAAAATTCGATCTTGGCGCCTGGTTATTTTCCCCACATGACGGGGTACCGTCTTGCTGTACACCTGCCACTCACGACAGATTGTATGACTAACGCCCTCTAGTTTGGCATGGAGATACGGCTAAGGCTAACTGGCACCGCCTTAGCCCGCACATCCGACGAAAGCCCGTCGATGGCCGGAAAGGGCTGATACCGCCAGCCCGCTAGAACTAACAGCAGATTTACAGAGGGTTAATGTATTATTGGGAGCGTTTTTGGTAAAGAAGATCGGCACGCTTGGAGGGGCGGACGCCGATTCGGGCGGTCTTGCGGCTATCAACGATGCTGAGGATCGCCAGCTCATACGCCCGGCCACTACGTCCCGAAACCAGCACTGCCTCCCCAACGTGTATGCCGCCCACCTTGCTGATGCGGTGGCTGCCAATATAGATAGTCAAGTCGACCGTGCCGTCATCATCGGTGTCGCGCAGCTCGACGATCAGTCCATCCACCATCTCGGCCTTCTTGGGGAAGTCTTTGCCTTTCTTGCTCAGGGACCGTACGAGCAGGAACTGAGACGTTGGGGCCGGCTTGTCCCCGTTGTCGTCTTCTGCCTGTGGCTTGGGAGGAGGCGGCGGTGCAGAGAACAAGGGAGCGGGGCGACGCGCCGCAACGGGAGGAGGGGGTCTTCGATTTCTATCATCTTGGCGGACATCGCGATAGCGGCGGACGCTCTCTCGCTCCTGGACGATCTCGCGCTGGCGAGGTGGCGCCGACCCCGTCGGCTCCTGCACGATTCGCTTCGAGACCGTTGCGGAAGAGCGAACCGTTTCGCCCTGCGTGTCGGACGGCAGTGTTGTCAAGGGGGCGCCCGAGGGGGTGGCGGGGGAACCGGCGTCTGACCGCGGCTGAGCGGCCGATGCGGGGAGATTGGAGGGAATCGACGGGATGGGCTCGTTTCGCTCCGGGGGCGCGGATGCCGAGGGCGTCTGAACCGCCTCCGCTGTGCGCAACGGCTTCTCGTCGTCCGGTTGTCCGTATGAAGGGTTGGGAGTGGCGGCAATTCGAGGCGTCTCGACGGGGCCTGCAATCCTGGGACGCTCGGTTGACCACGGCTCCAGGCTCGCCACTGGCCGGCTGGCCTGAGGGGAGGTCGATCGAGCGGCGGATGCCAGCAGTGTCTTGTCTCCGCGAGCCTGGTACGCCATTCGGACGGGCATTACGGCATCAGGATGGTCTCGCTCCAAACGCCGGATGAGGTGAGGTGCCGAAGGGTGATCGGGTCGGATCTCCAACACCCGCATGAACAGTTGCCAGGCCTCGGCATATTGTCCGCGGTCGACCGCCTGATGGGCGCGATCCTCCCAATAGGTGGCGGCCTGGGGGGCCGTCCGGCTGATGCACATCGCCAGGAGGCGGTTGTCTCGGTTGTCGTTGGCGGCCTTGCAGTAGATGTCGTAGGCGCGGTGGTATTCGCCGGCTTGTTCCGCCCGGAGCCCCTCCTTGAACTCGCCCATATCGAGACATCCCGGTACCGTCGCGAGAAACGGAATCCATGCCGCCCACTGAATGAGTTGGCTGATGCGCACTATCGAATCCTCAGCAACGGTATCGTGTTAAGGCACACCTCGTCGCGGCGGCCGGCGGATCGGTCGGCCATGGCGAGGGGGCGGTCCAGTGGATAGGGCTCGGTACTCAGCACGCGAGGGGCAATGACGCGCTGGACGAAGCCGCTCGTCGTGGCCTCGACATGCCCGCCGTGCCAGCCGAACCCCACAAAGGATGGCTGCCAGGGGATGTTGACGACCTTGGTGTATTGGCCCAGGTCATCCCGTGTGGCCTTGGCCGGGGCTTTGAAGCCCTTGACTCCGGCCGGTTCGCCGGGCCCTCCGTCGGCATTGATTGCCAGGCCGGAGAGGATCCCGTCGTGCGGGCTGCATGTGGCATAGAGGCGTCCCTGGATGTGCCGCAGCGCCGGGCCGAGATTCCGTTCGCTCGACACCGACGACGAGAACAGAACGACGCCGTCAACGGAGACGTTTTTGGGCAGGTCGTCCAAGGCCGCAAGGACCAGTGCGGTGCCCGCCGACAGGCCCATGACATAGATCTTCCCAGTGGGTGATTCGCTCCGGGCGTCTTCGAGCCGTTCGGCCAGTTGATGTGCCTTGCCCTTGCTTCGGGCCACCACCAGGTGGTCGGCGCCCGGGCCGAGCATGCTGGTCCACGAGAAGGTCTCGAAGGCCCC
The DNA here is from genome assembly GCA_964446835.1 of uncultured Planctomycetales bacterium. Taxonomy (GTDB): domain Bacteria; phylum Planctomycetota; class Phycisphaerae; order UBA1845; family JAFGLZ01; genus CAYUQT01. The sequence goes on from CAYUQT010000006.1 coordinate 50,567, forward strand.
GATGTACCCGGCCCGTTCAAGCCCTGTGCGAACCGCGTAGCCGGCCCCGAAGTGTCCGGCACCGTCCAAGAAGACCACCAGGGGTGAGCGGACGTTCGGTTGGCAGCCCCACAGTGCCGGCAGCATGAGGCCCAGGATGACAATCGCGGGCAAACGGGCAAGCTTCATCGGCCGGATCAGTGCATTCATGAGGTTGTTCCAGGTATCGGATCTTCCGGGGTCACATCCTCGTGTGTGAGCGCCTGTAGCCACTGCCGCCGACACCCACGAGATGCCCCAGAATGCGAATAGTAGCATGATGAGGTGATTCGGGAAAGCCTCATCGATGGCGCCTTGGGGTCGGTCGTTGAGATTGGGATATGAGAGGTCGGCGAATGTCTCACTTTGTCCCGTATTGTCACGTGTTCGGCGGGGCGGGGGGTTAGAAGCTAGGAGTTGGGAGTTAGGAGTTGGAGGTCAGAAGCCGGCAGGTGGGCGGGCCAGGCGGCGGATGTCTCACTTTGTCCCGGAATGTCACATGTCTCGGGAACGGCAGGGGCAAGGGGCGATGGGTCAGGGACTATGAAAGCGGACTGGGTGGCGGTGGGTTGGTGAGTGTTCATGGTCGGTGTTCCTGGTGTCCATAGCGAAAACTCCATCCGGCAGTTTGAGTGACGTCGACGAGGCATCTGAGGTCGGAATCGCTTGGGCTGGCGCCTGACGAGTACTGACAACGACCGTTGCCGCCACCTGCCAGGTGCTGGATTTCGATTGGTGCGCGCAAGGGCTCTTCGGCTGAGGTCTGTGGGTGTTGAGGGGGCAACTGCCCGTGTCAGGCCGCCCGGGTGTACCGGTGGTGCAATCCTCCCACGAGTGGAATGGCGACGACCTTTCCCTTCTCGGGGGGGTCGATGTCGCGAGGCTCAGGGGCATTGCGCTCAAGCGAGAGGTGTGTGCGTGACAGGTGGTAGTACTCGAAGTAGCTGGTGAGGATGCGGATGAGGTGGGCTTCGTTGAGCACGATCGCATGGTCGAGACACTCACGCCGAATGGAGCCAACCAGCCGTTCGACGAACGGGTTCTGCCAAGGCGACTGACAGGCGGTGATGACCTCCTCGATGCCCATGCCCTTGACCCTTCGCCGGAAATCGTGGCTGTAGATGGCGTCGCGATCGCGGATCAGGAATCCGGGCGCCTCCTCGCTGGGAAATGCTTCGACGACCTGCTGCGCCGTCCATCGAGCCGTTGGGTGTGAACTCACGTTGAAATGGACCACGCGTCGTCGGTCGTGACGCAGGACGACAAGGCAGTAGAGCAGCCGGAATCTCACCGTCTGGACAACGAAGAAATCGATCGCGGCGATTTGGGGTACATGATTCTCGATGAAGGCTCGCCAGGTCTGAGACGGTGGCCTGCGACGACGACCCATGTATCGGGCTACGGTCGACTCCGCGACCGTGTAGCCGAGGAGTTGCAGTTCAGACTGGATCCGCGGCGCTCCCCAGGTCGGGTTTTCATGCGACATCCGGCGGATCAAGCGCCGGATGTCGACGTCGATCTTCGGCCGGCCGGCAGGCCCCTGGCGTGACTTCCACCTCGTGAATCGGACGAGGCGAATCCGTGTGAATTTGGTAAATTCAGAGCAGGGGTATGGGCAGATTGAGATCCTTGCCCCGCCAGAGGTGTTGTAACAGGAGCCTGTAAATGGCTGCCACGTTCGAATATCGAGGATTAGCCGAGCGCCTCGGCATTCCGCTGCAGGTACTGGGCGAACTGGAGTCGCTCGTGCACTCCCAATATGGCCATGACGAGATGATGGTTGAACTCCGGATGCTGCGGACGCTACGCGCGATCGAGGCTGGATCGCTGACAGCGGCTGATGCGATAGCGGAATTTCGGGCTGATCTCAGTCATTCGGTGGCCAGTATCGCGTAGGTCCTCGTGAAAACGGGCGAACTCTTGGTGCGGCGCATGCTGCCCATACCGAAAAGGCCATGCCCAGGCTCGAATGCCTTCGGTATAGGCAGGGCGAAGTGTGCCCCCTTTCTGCATAACTCTGGGCAACAATCGGACGACCGCTGGTCGTCACGTGGCACAACGCCGGCCTCTACGCCCCGAAAAACGCGAATTTGCTCAGGAAAACCACATGGAAAAGGGGGACCCGACGTCTTCCTAAACCGGGGGTCATAGGTTCGAGTCCTATCGAGCGCGTTGGATGTTAGTCCTGCCAGGTTAACGATTTGCGATTTGGCATGTTAGTGCCTGAATCCCGGTTCTTGCCCGGTTTTGCGAAATGCGCCCCTTTTGTGCGCTTTCTTGTGCAGACTGGGCCCTCCTTCGGACCGGGCTATGCCGGCGTAGCACGTTGAAGACCTGGCGTCGAACACTCGCTCGTGCACCGGAAACGGCACGACTTGTAACCCACCCGGATGATGGAGGGCCTCGGCGAACAGCGCCTCATCCCGCTTGTAGACAAACAGGCGATCGCTGCCATTCTCGAATGTTGATTCGGCCACGACGGACCCGACCATGCGGGCGGTGGCCTCATCCGTGGCGAATATCCGTATATGAAACCGGACGTGGGGTAGGTATAGCGTCTTGTGAAACCGCTGCTCTTCATGGAGGACATCATCGGCCAACGGGTCGGGCCGACGGATTGGATCAACTGACCTCATCGGGCCCTGTCCCGATCCGTCCCGTGCCACTTGATTAGATCGTGTTCTTCCTGATCATCTCGGTCCCACGATCGGTTGATCGACTGCAGGTTTGCCAGATAGCGGATGTGTTCCCAACGCTCTTTTGAAACACCGGTTGGTTCCACGCAAAACTCAATGATTACCGGTTCCTTGAGCCCCGCTAGTACCACAACGCTAAGAATGCTCAAGAAAACCTAGGCGGCGAGCCTATGGCAGGCTCGGGGGACAACCGAACGTTGGAGGCCATGGGCATGGACGCCGAAACGATTCTCAGGATACGACCTGCGTTGACCGAGTATCTTCACGAGTTTAACGGCTGCATGGGCCGCGTGACCAATCGTCAGCACCTGAACACCTACGTGACCGGACAACTGAGTGACCTGGATCGCAAGAGCATCGAGCCGATCGCCAACGCGGCCGGCGAATCGCCGAGGACGCTCCAGGAGTCCCTGAGCATGCTTCGATGGGACGAGTCCGGTGTACGGGATCATCTGCAGCGTCGCGTGGCGTCCGGTCACAGTCACCCACACAGCATCGGGATCATTGACGAGGTGAGCTTTCCCAAGCAGGGCAAGAAAACGGCCTGTGTCCAACGCCAGCATTGCGGTGCCCGGGGCAAGAGGGACAACTGCGTGGTCAGTGTAAATCTCGGCTACGCAGCGGGGGAATTACACACCCTGTTGGACGGGGAACTCTACCTTCCCGAGAAGACCTGGGATCACGACCGCGAACGGTGCCGCGAGGCGGGCATACCGGATGAGGTCGTCTATCGCCCCAAGTGGCAGATGGCCTTGGGTCAGGTGGAGCGAGCCTTGGGGAACGGCATCCGGTTTTCGCGGATGACGTTTGACGAGGGGTACGGCGGAAAACCCCCGTTCCTGCGGGGCTTGGACCACTTGGGACAGAACTATGTGGCCGAGATTCCCACGAGCTTCGTCGGTTGGACGAAACCTCCCGAAGTACTCTATCGCGAGCATGCTCGGGACAAGACCCTGGGACGTCCTCGCAAGCTGCCGCGTCTGAAAGTCCGAAACACGCCGGCCGCCGAAGTGCGGGACATCCTGAGGCACTCGCCGGTTCTGCGTCGTGTCCCGTGGGAGAAATTCCGTGTCAAGGACGGCAGCAAGGGACCGATGGTATGGGAGGTGAAGCACGTACCGTTCTGGATCAAGGACGAGAACGGGTTGCCCTCCCGCCCCCATCATTTGATCGTCGCTCGCACTGTGCTGAATCCCAAGGAAATCAAGTTCTTCCTGAGCAACGCTCCCGAATCCACGCCCGTGTCCATCCTGCTCATGGTGGCGTTCAGCCGCTGGCGGATCGAGCGGTTGTTCGAGGACACGAAGACCGAGTTGGGGATGTCAGTCAACCAAGACCTCACACGTAGTACTCCCTTGTTCCCCTGTCAAGCCGTGTTCGGTTTCACAATCCGATGGCGATACCCGCCCGATTTCAGATCAATCTCGATCAGTCTGCCGCCTCGCTCGCCCTCTCGCCGTAGCCGCCCCAACCCGTCCAGCGGCCATAGGCCAGTTCAATGCCGTCCCACATGCCGCAGAACACCTCGCGAATCCGGCCGGACCTCTCGAAGGCCTTGAAATCTTACCCCGCATCGGTCTCGCAACAGACCTGTTCGTCAGCCGTTCCGGCGTACGTTCCGGAGTCCCGGTCGAAAGTCGTAGTCAGCCGGTTCCGGAATGAGTGGGGCTGCATTGATGGCCTGGGTGGTCTCACGGGAAGCTTCATCTTCATTACGGGGCCAGTTCAGGAGTTTCGGCATGCCGATGTAATGCGTTCTCAGACCCGCCTTGTCGGCATAGTAGGCCAATTCGTAGGCATGCCATTCGGCCAGCATGCGGCGGACTTTTCCAAGAAGTTCGGAGGGCCGTGAAGGATCAGCGAGGTTCTGCCTCTCATTCGAATCCGTGGAAAGATCGAACAGCCACTCCTCTCGCGTATCCTGATCGGCGAGGTACTTGACCGTGCCCCAGATCATCGCCTCTTGGAAACGTGTCAATTGCAGGACTGAAAACACCGGACGGGCGCGATCGTCATAGGCGTCGCTCAGGACATTGACGCCCTGCCAGGCGGGATGGGGGCTGAGGCCCATCATCGTCATTACTGTCGGGACCAGGTCGATCTGTGAAACGGCCTTGGCCACGCGCCGCGGCGACATCAGCCCTGGAGCGAAGATAATCCCCGGCACCTGGATCATCTCATTCCAGAGGTGCATCCCATGTCGTGCCAGGCCGTGCTCCATGAAGGCCTCGCCGTGGTCGCCAACCACGACCATGATGCTCCGGTCGAGTTGTCCATGCCTCTGGAGCTCTGAGCGGATGAAGCCGACCCAGTGGTCCACGTAGCTCAGTGCATTGTCGTACTGGTTCTTCAGGAGCGGCACGATGTGGGTGGGGATGTGAATGACTCCATCGCCGTTGGAGTATGGCGGCGGAAGCGGCTTGAACTTTGAAGCCCAGGGTTCGGGCACCTCGTAGTTGAAATGGGTGCCCTGGAGGTTGATGTAGCTGTAGAACGGGCGATCGGACTTGCGAGCGGCCAGCCACTTGGCGAACTCGGCCATGGCGTACTTGTCGTCCATCCGATTGCAATCGGTCTTGTCCAGGTTGCACCGGTTATGGCTGAAGTAGACGTCGAACAGGGCGGGCGGGGTGAATGCCTCGAGGTTGTCCCACGCTTCGTTCCCACTGCTGAACAGGGTCAGCTCATAGCCCAGTCGTTTCAGCACGTCATGAATGCACACGTGCGGAAAGTCGCTATTCCGGAAGTGATCGTTTTCCCCGGCCCGAAGCATGTACAGGGATGTAAAGGTAGAGACCAGGGAGTAGCTGCTGAAGCTGGCGGCGGCATAGCACCGGTCAAGCCGGATACCCTCGGCCGCCATGCGGTCGAGGTTCGGTGAGACTTCGCTGGGATGGCCATAACAGTGCAGCGCCTTGGCTGGCACGGATTCAAGCACGATGAACAGGACATTCCGCAACCGGCCACGATCGATGTGGAGCGAACCAATGTAGTCCTGGTCGGCAATGATGGGGGCCCCCTGGGGAGGCGGGGAAGCCACGCGGATGATCGGGCCTGTGAGCCAGCGAGTCAATTGGAAGGCCCGTAGCGGGGGAAAGATCCTCGCCACGGTGACCAACGATCGGCTCGGGCGTCCAGACATCTGTATCGCAAGCAGTGCCACCGGCAGTCCGAACAGAATCACCGCAACCATCCCAATCGGCTGCACGGGACGACATCGGACCAGCAGTCCGATCAGCGGCCGCGCCACACGCCATCCGTTCCTGCCTGGGGCCTCCAGGGACATCAGACGCTCATTGAGACGCTGGAGTCCAACCGTCAGAACCGCAACCGCAAAGAGAGCCACCAGACCCACGCCCACGAGGTGATACCCCGCAAAGCGCCAGGCCATATCGAGCACCTCTTTGGGATTGCTGAAAAGAAACATGATGGCGCCAACCGTCATGGCGTCGTCCGTCTTGAGCATCACCTGGTGATTGACATAGAGCCACACCCCGATCAGGGCGATTACGGTAGCCTGAAGTACGCAGGCCCATCCGGGTGGCTTCGATCGGCATCCAATCGACATCATCGCGGCCACCGGGATCGCGGATACTGCCCCAACCAACGCCCCCAGGATGAGCATCAGGCCGGCGGACCAGAACGCCCCAGCAATGACATCGGGCCAGTGGTTCCCGTCAACGTGGGCCATGGCGATCGCACCAGCGATCAGGCCATAACACATCGTCGGCAGGGCCCAAAGGCAGGCGTGCTGGAACACCAAACCCATTACTCGCGTGTTGGTCACTGCTGCCCGGTCCACTCACGTCTCGCTTCCATGGACAGATGTGGCGTTGTATCCGCGAGCACCTACCTCAACGTCGGCACAAGTGGTTGTGTCCACGCGACCTTCCTCACATCCCCAGCCGAGGAACCCTTCTTTGCGGAGGAGACAACCTTGGCTCGCACGTAGATCTCGTCACCCATAACGGTATAGCTGGGCAAAGTCCCCTCGACTTTGGCCAAGAGCACTCCGATGCCGTGTTTATTGCGATCACCAACCGCGGCGGTTTGGGACCCTTTGGCTGGCGCGCCCTTCTCTCCGCTCGACGGTGAAGATCCCTTTCGGGTGCCGATAAACTCCGTCGTGCAGGTCACGCCGTCTTCGGGATCAATCTCGATGAGGACCCGCCTGCCGTTGAACCGGATGTCTCTCAGCCGCACACCGGTCGTGGCATAGAAGTCACCGGCCTCCAGGGCCTTCACGATAGATTCGGGGGACAGGTGCGACGCACGGACCATCACCCAGGCGGTACCCCAGTCGCCGGCGTTCGGGTCAGCCGGGTCGATGGTGTGAGCGTCGTCATTGGCGGTGCCGTAGAGAAGCTGCCCATGGGGCACCGTCAACCTTCGCGCCAAGATGGCATCCCATGCCTGCTCGGTAGCGGCATGGATCGTACCGCCGTTGCACACCTCGAAGAATTGCAAGGCGGGCGCATTGATTACATCGTCGGCAGCTATGGTCTTGCCGAAATCCGGATGATTGAGCTGGGTGAACATCGGCCGCCCACTCCTTGCCTGCTGGGCCTGGACTGCGCGGACGTTACGCCCGATGACCTCAGAGACGCTCTTGCCCCGTTGTGGTCTGACCATCTCAGTGATGTTGATCCCATTGAGGTGAATCGGGTTGCGCCCCAGGGCGTCGCTGATCTCCTCACCGGGGATGAGGCAGAACTGGCCGGCCTCCTCAACGAGCGGCCGTATCTCCTCTAAGTTCTTCAGTCGAACCATTCGTTCGCCGTGCTCCTGGCGCAATTCAACCCACTTCTCGCCGAATCGCTGTTGATACTCAGCGAGTGCCTTGGCCCGTCCCGGGGTTCGGTCGACGGGCACCCACTTGGTGCCCGTCTGCAGGATGTTGTGGTCGCTCAACACCAGAAAGTGATAACCATGTTGCTTGTACCAATCGGCCACCATTTCGGGGTAGTGATTGCCATCGCTCCATTTGGAGTGCGTGTGGAGATTGCCCTTCCACCAGCGAAGAGGAGCTCCGGCAGTGGCAGGCTCGGTTCCAGCCTTCACTGGCTTGTGAGCAGGCTGGCCGCACCCGACCAACACCACCGGCCAGATCGTTGCAAGAGATAGGATCAGGACTTGGATTCGGCCTGGAACACGACTCGTCATACGATCCTCCTGAGCAGACTGAATCTGTCGGCTAGGGCCGAGTTGTCCCCGGGACGATGGGTTGTGTCCACGCGCACTCGGTCTCTCCCTTGATCTGGGGAGTGGCCTTCCCCTTGGACGAGATCACCTTCGCGCGGACATAGATCTCATTCCCCTTGAGCGTGTAGCTGGGCGAGGTCCCCTTGACGATGGCCAAGACCTGGCCGACATCCTTGCTGTAGCGGCGCGTACCGTCCACGGGCTTGCCACTCTTGTCCTCGGCGGTCACGGGTTCACTGCCGGGATCGAAGCCCTTGCGTGTGCCAATGAACTGCGTCGTATATGTCACACCTGGCTCCGCTTCGACCTGAATACGAAGCTGTTTGCCGTCGTAGCCGAGGTCCCTCAGTCGTGCTCCGGTGGAGGCGTAGAAGTTGCCTCTCTCCATCGCGGCAACGATTGACTCCGGGGAAAGGCGGTCGGCATGGACCATGACCCACCCCCGGCCGGGATTCTCATTCAGCGGCGCGAATTCCAGGAAGTCGTGGGCGTCGTCGCTCGCCACGCCATAGATGACCTGGCCCGTACCATCTGCGAGTCGCAGCGTCAAGACGATGTCCCAGATCCGTTCCGTCGCGGTGTGCAAATCGTCTCCGTAGTTGCGGACAGTCGGGTGGCCATTGTAGACTTCGAAGAATCGCACGGACTTGGCCCTGGCGATGTCTTCCGCGGTCATAGTCATCCCGTAGTTCGGATGGTTGACCTGCGCGAACATCGGCTGGCCGGTGCTATCCCGTTGGGCCTGGACCGCATGGACGTTTTTCTCAATGGTGTCCACCATGGTCTTGCCCTCTTGGGGCTTGATCAGGTCGCAAACGTTGATCGCGCAGACGTGGACCGGGTCGCCTCGGAAATGGGCGCTGATCTCCTCACCCTGGATCAGACAGAACCGGCCGGGCTCTTCGAAGACAGAGCGAAATACCGCAAGCGGATTCAACCGAACGCTGAGTGTGCCCTTCTCCAACCGCTCATCGACACACCTGTCACCGAATCGTCCGCGGTACTTCGCCAGGGCCGCGACGCCCCCTTCAAGTTTCTCAGGCTCGACCCACCTGGATTCCTTCGGCACAATGTCATGGTCCGTCATAACCAGGAAGTGGTACCCGTGTTGCTTGTACCAGTCAGCAACCATTTCGGGGTATTGGTTCCCGTCACTCCAACAGCTATGCGTATGCACGTTGCCCTTCCACCAACCTGTTGAGGCACCAGGGGGTAACTCGGCCTTGGTCCGTACCCCTTCCCGGGATACGGGAGTGCAGCCGACCATAACCACCGACCAGGCTGCCGCCAGGAACCACACATGAACCCGTTCATCGGAAAACAGTCGCATCGCCGGATACTCCTACGTCTCGAAGAGGGCCTCGCCCTCCATCCATTCGGCCTTGGGTGTGCCGAAGCACTGCAGGATGCTCGGCGCCACATCGATCAGGCTCGGATTGTCGCGCCGGATCTTGAGGTTCGAGAAGAAGACACCCGGAACATAATGCGGGTCAAATAGGTGATCGCCGGACCACCGGCCCTGATTGTCCTCCAGGATCTGTCGCGGCGCGGCCCCGAGGACATTCTCACCGCCGGCACGGTATCCTACGGTCAGGCCGACGACCAGATCGGGGCCGTTGGTTACCTGATCGCCGGTATAGAGCTCGCGCCCAAGGTAGATCGACCGGACCACCGATTGGCCATTCTTGGGGTCCTTGCAGGTGCGGAACTTCTCGGAGATCTCATCACACAACTTGCGGTACTCATCGGTGGGGTTGACGATCCCGTCACGCTCACGATCCTTAAGGTTGACGTAGATGCTGTTGAAGCCCACCGAGTAGGCCCGTGTCTTGCCCCAGTTGATGTTGGCGAAGAAGGCCTGGCCGTCTCTGCCGTCCGGCGTGTCCAACACCTGATACCCGTTCTCGACGAGCCATGAGTTGATGTTCACGGAGCGCCGATAGGTGTTGAACCCATGGTCACTGACCACAATGAGGGCCGTTTTCGCGTCGACCTTCGGCAGGACCTTGGCGAGCTCGGCGTCACACCGGCGATAGACATCGGGAATCACGTCGCGGTATTTCTGGGCATAGTCCGGCTTGTAGGCAGGATGGCTGGGGTCACGCGCTGCCCAGAACATGTGCTGGATGCGGTCGGTCGTATCGAAGACGAAGGCGAAGACACCCTTCTTGAATCGGCCCAACTCGTAGTCGAACATCTGGTCTCGCTCGGCCTCGATGAGCTTGCACATCGAAAGGAAGTCATCAGGCGACATGACCTCTTCGCTCAGGGCCTTCACGTCCTCAGGCATGCCCAGCGTGAAGTAGCGACCCTGCCTGTCGGCCAGATGCCTGGCATAGCTGTCCGGCGCAGTGAACGGGAAGAGTGGCTCGATCGGATCCGCCTGGATGGCCGTCGCATACAGCTTCAGATCTGGCTCAATCGACATCAGCAGGAACCGCACGATCCCGTTGGCGCTGGTCAAGGCCCCGCCGAACTTGACAGGTACCCAGTCGGACCACTCGCCAACGCCGATCTGGCCGGCCGGCTTGCCGTCCAGTTCCAGCGCGATTCGCTTGTTCTCCTTCCGCGTCAGGACCAGCGGCACCTGCGATTCCTCCCTGCCCGTCAGCGTGCTCAGCGTCGGACCGTAGAGAGCGGTTGTCATCCTGTTGCCCTGCCACGTGACCTTGACCATTTTGTTGGGTGTCTTGGCGGGGAAGAGCTTCTCGTTCGTCGTGTAGAAGGAGTAGCGGCCCAGTCGATCCAGGATGTCGGGCACGCCAAGGCCACTGAAGAAGTTCCCCTCGACAGAGTCCGGCGGAAAGGCATTGGGCCAGCGGACGACCGTGGTCGGCACGCCTTGCTTGCTGAGCAGCGTCCAGAAACCTGGCGCCTTGCGAGTCGGCAGATAACGTCCCTCGCGCCCGCTGACCTTGGGGTTGGGTCTGTAGATCGACAGCTCGGGAACATAGGTCTTCGGATCACGGTGGATGAAGTCGAAGACCCCGTGTTTTCCGGGATTGCAGCCGGTCCCGATGCAGGTCCAGGCGACCGGGCTCTGCGGCGGGTTACTGCTCCGCAGGCGGCTGAAACACCCCATTCTGCGGAGCTTCTGGAAATTCGGCAGCTCGTTTTTGGCCATCATCTCTTCGACGATCCCGGCGTCGAGGCCGTCCATGCCAATGACCATCACACGCTCAAACCGAGCGTAACTGACCGCCGGGACTGGCTTGGACTTGGTACAACCGGGGCTTCCGGCCAACCAGATGCCCGCGCCGGTTAAGGCGGTGTTCCTCAGGAAATCACGACGGGTTCTCTTGCTCATGGGCTCTTCTTTCATTTCGCGGACTCCTCCAATCTGATTCTCTCAGCAGTGGTGCGAGACCGCAAACTGGGCTGTCCTCCAGCCGAAGCTCCAACTTGGCCTTTTCCTGGATCGCCTCGCCGGTCCTGATGCACGCGATGGCAGTCTCCGGAGCTGAAAGGACATGCTGCTTCTTTCATGCAGGCAAGGCCCTGTTCCTTGCCCACATGCCGCCTGTCGGGGGATCATCTGATTGCATCTCACAGCAGCCACGCTGCCAACACCTGCCGCGCGAAGTCCGTCAGGAACGTCTGCAGGCACTCAACGAGCGAGGACGAGTCTGTCGGCAGTTCAATAATCGGTAGCTGCGCACAACCTGCCTGCACCAACGAGGTGAACAGGCCGGCAATAACCACACGCATCGAACAGAGTCTGTTTCTGTTGATCATCGAAGGCCTTTCTGACGGTCGACTGTCGGCACACCAGTGCTCACACTGCCCGGAGTTCCGCGACCTCTCACGCTACGGTGCGGGGGGGCCCGGGGCTTCCGCGGTCGCATGTTGATCCGCCGGTTGACTTGCGGGCACGGAACTCAGACGAGTACCGACCGCTCGCTCCAAGTCGACCAGCGCGGCCGCGTACTCACTCAACGCATCAATGCAGGCTCGCCGCCGCTTGACCAGCGTTTGCTGCGATTCCAGGAGCACGAGGATGCTCTCTTCGCCCTTCTCATAGACATGCCGACCACCTTCGGCGGTCTGCTCTGCAACCGGCATGGCTTCCTGCTGGAAGAATCGCACGAGGACGGCGGATTGGTCGGCAGCCGTCCACGCCGTTTCGACTTCGTGCCGGACGGCTTGGAGCACGTCCTCCAGTTCCTTTCGCTTCTGTTCGACCTGAAAACGAGTCTTGGCGATCTGGGCCTGGTTCTGGTCCCAGATCGGAAGGGTGATATCGAGCGTTGGCCCCATCAGCAGGTCCATGATCCCCCGCCGTTCCAAGTCGCGTTCGGCCCTGCTCTGGATGCCCGGAGCGGTCAACGCGCCGCTTGCGATGGATTCCCGCGCGGTGTCCGCAAGAATCTCTCGGCCCCCCAGTGCACGCCTCTCCGTTCGCTCGCCTCCCAGACCGACGCTGACGCTGGGGAACACCTGTAGATGGGCCTGTATGAGCTCGCTCTCGGCTTGGGCAAGTTCACCTTCCGTGATGCGAACGTCCATCCTCTCGGTCCGAGCGGTGGCCACGGCTTGCTCGAGTGCGGGGAGCTGCGTTGCGGGCGGTAGCGAGTCACTTAGCCGCCATGTGCGATTGGCCTCCATGAGCCCGAGTGCCCGCGCGAGGTCGATGCCGGCGGATCGGCGCTGCTTGCCCAGGGCGATCAGCTCAAGACGTACATCCAGGACCGCCTCCTTTGCAAGATTCACATCAAGCTGGCCAACCGCGCCGGCCTTCTGTTGCGCTTGAACGAATGCCAATGACTTCTCGGCGAGCGAAAGATTCTCTCGCGTCACGACGTCGGCCATGTCCAGCGCCAACACCTGGTAGTACTTCGCTCTCACCTGGCCCGCCAATTCCACGGCTCGCTGAACGACCTTGGAAATCGTCTGCTGCAGTTCGGCTTCCGCGATCTTCCGACGAACGGGAATCTGCCATAGATCGACCAACTCCTGGGCGATCCCGAACTCCATCCGCGATCTGCCGCCGCCTTCGGGAAACTTGAACAGAAGCGACAGCGAAGGGTTTGAGAGCAGTTGGGACTGCACCACATCGGCCCGGGACGCGCCGATTTCCTGGAACAGGGCTTGGAAGCCCCTGTTGTTGAGGATCGCGACCTGCACCGCCTCCTCCAGGGACAATCCGTCCTGAAGCAACTCCTGGACCCGCTGCGCGATCGCATCCTCGGTTTGAGGATCATAGGCTTCCGCTGCACCCGTCCGTTGAGCGATCGAATCTTGCACGGATTGATAATCCGCCCTCGGGTCGACCGTAGCGCAACCCGCCAGGACCAGACCGAAACCGATCGCCAGAGCCGGACACCCGAATCCGCGAGAGGTCCGCGCGCTTCCATGGCGATCCCTGACGGGTCCGCCGCCGTATCCACGTATTGTCTCTTGAAGCATTCTCAGACACCTCCACGTCGCCGCCTGTCTCCCACCGCATTCGGCAACGACCGGTGAACCTCGGGACAAGCCACGTCATCCAACACCGAGCTGCCATACCATCGAGAGAATCTCGACAAGGCCGCGTTTCGGTTTCGAGGAAATCGCTCCGTGTTCGATCCGTCCGAGGCTTCAGCGACCGCGCCGTGCCCTCATGTCACTTCGCCTCCACCGCCCTCAACTTCTTGCAGAACAACTCGTAGAGCACGGGTAGAACAACCTGCTCAAAGAAGATCGCCACGACAAAGCCGCCGATGTAGACTAGGGCCAACGGCCGATGCATCTCCGATCCCGAGCTTTTGCCGAACACCAACGGCACCACGCCGACAATCAGAATAAGTTCCGTCATCAGGATGGGTCGAAACCGAGTCACGGAACCCTCGATGACGGCTTCGTGCAACGCCGCGCCCTTCTTGCGCATGTCGTTTATCCTTCCGAGCAGTACCACGCCGTTTTGAAGGGCAATCCCGAACAGGGCGATAAAGCCGATCAGCGAGGATACGTTCAACGTCTGGCCTGCCAGGAACAGAGCGACGATCCCGCCCGCGACGGTCATAGGTACGTTGAGAAGCAGAAGAAGCGACTGACGAAGTGACCCCAACGACGCAAACAAGACCACCAGTACGGCAATGCCCACCACCAGCATCATCCACATGAGCTGTTCCGTGGCTTTCTGCTGGCTCTCGAATTGGCCGCCGAATCGGGTGTAGTAACCTGACGGCAGGTGTACCTTCTGCTGGATGGCCTGCCTGGCCTCCTGAACAAACCCTCCCATGTCACGCCCGACCACATTGAGCACGATCACCTTTCGCCTCATCAACCCCTCGCGGAAGATCGTCTGCGGACCCTCGGCACTCTCAATCCGCGCAAGCTGGGAGAGCGGCACGGCGTGTCCGTCCGGGGTGTCCAACATTAGATTGCGGACCATCTCGACGTCCTGCCGGTATTGCTCGGGCAGACGCAGTAAGACCGAGGTTGTCTTCTCCGCCTCCCATACGTCGGTCACCTCGACTCCGTTCAGGGCGGCCTCGATCAGTTCCGCCACGTGTTCGACCTGGATGCCGTAGCGAGCCAACGCCTCCCGCTCTAGCCGGATGACAATCAAGGGAATCCCCGCTGTCTGTTCGATTTGCATGTCCGCGATCCCCTTGACATGGCTCATGGCCTCTCGGATCTCCGAGATCTTCTGGTTCAACACCGCCAGGTCAGGACCGAACAGCTTCACCGAGATCTGGCCTTCCGTGCCCGTCAGCATCTCGGCCATCTTGTTGGCGATGGGTTGCTCAAACATGAAGGCAATGCCGGGGATCTGGGCCAGTTGGTGCCGCATGGCCTCGGTCAACTCCATGTAACCTCTCGCCCTCTCTTCGAGTGGCTTCAGGTCAATGATGTAGTGACTATGATTCACCGGGTGCACATGTTCGGATTCCTCGGCCATTCCGGTGGTGCGGCACACCGACACCACCTCCGGGAACGAGAGAAAGATCTCCTCGACCTTCTTGCCGATCCGAACCGACTCCTCGAGCGACGTTTCCGGCAGCATGACGGTGGAGGCGATAATCGAACCCTCGTCCAGAAACGGGACGAACTCTCGTCCGAGGTCCTGGTAGAGCGCTCCAGCGACGGCCAGTATTACGATGGCCAAGACAATGACCAGCCACTTGTGACGCAACGCCCGCTCCAGAATGGCTGAATACACGCGGGTGATGAACTCCACGAACCGGTTCCGCCGCTCCACGCGGTCATCCCGGCTCTTGCGAAGAGACATCAGGACGGGCTGCAGCGTGATATTGATGACCAGGGCCGCCAGAAGGGCGGCCGCCACCGCAAACGCCGTGGGCCGAAACATCCTTCCGGCGATGCCCTCCAGGGTCAGAAGCGGTAGAAATGCCAGGATGATGATCAGATTCGCCGAGAACAGGTAGGAACCGATCTCCTTGGCACCCGAGGCCACCCTCTCCAACGTGGACGAGCCGCTTCTGGGGTTCAGAAGGTGACGGTCGATATTCTCCACCATGATGACCGAGCCGCTCGCCATCTTTCCGATGCCGATCGCCAGCCCGCCCAGCGCCATAACGCTGAGCGACACGTCGGCCAGGTACATCGCAACCAGCGAGAGCAACACTGAAATGGGGATCGTCAGCGAGGCGATCAAGGACGCACGCACATTGGCGAGGAAGATCAGCACCACGACCACCACCAGCAGCCCGCCTTCCACCATGGAGAGCCTGATGTGCCCCAGCGAACCGAGAATCAGCTTCGACTGATCGTAATATGGCACAATCCTGATCGCGTTCGGATCGGGCAGGTGTCGTGCGATTTCGTTGATGCATGTCTTGACGTGGTCAATCGTGGTCAGAGTGTCCCCCCCGTACTGCTTCTCCACGACGACGGAGACAGCCTCGTGGCTTCCGGGCTTCAGCGGTCCCTGCGTGCTGCCGAAGCTGGCATCTCCTCGGCGGAACTGTGCCCCCACGCGGACGTCCGCCACATCCTTCACAAACACGGGAAGGTTGTTCCGCGACGTGATAACGGTGTTCTCAATGTCCTTGAGCGATTCGATACGCCCGAGCCCCTTGATCAGGAACTCCTGGTTCTTCTTGGTGATGATCCCGCCGGAGAAGTTGCAGTTGCTCTTCTCGATCGCCTCCTTGACCTGGGTGACACTGATTCCATGGTGATGAAGCATTCCGGGTTTTATGAGGACCTGGTATTGCCGAACACTTCCCCCCAGATTGATCACGTATGAAACGCCTTCCACCCCCAACAACCGATAGCGGATGGTCCAGTCCGCGACGGTCCTCAACTCCGTCGGGTCGGTTCCCTCTCCCACGACGGCAAATTCGAAAATCTCGCCCATCCTGGAGGAAACCGGACCCATGATCGGCCTGGAGGCCCCCTCCGGAAGCTGTTCCGCAAGCACCTCGAGTTTCCCCGCCACGATTTGGCGAGCCAGGTAGATGTCGACCCCCCAATCGAACTCCACGGTCACGACGGATTCCCCAGTAGTCGACTCCGAACGAACCCTCGTGACGCGCGGGGTACCGTTCATCAGGCTTTCGATCGGATACGTGATCATCCGCTCCACATCCTCGGCGGCCATACCCGGACAGGAGGTGATGATGTTGACCAACGGTGCGTTCAGATCGGGGTAGATGTCCTTGCGCATGCGCTGGTATACGATGACACCGACCAGCGATACCAAGAGCGTCACAAGCAACACGAGAAGCCGGTTGCGCAATGCCTTATCAATGATCGCAGGAATCATTTTCTCCGCTCCGTCGCGTTGGCTCAGTGGACCTCGGCCGCCAACAGGATGTCCCGTTCAAGCAGTGACTTCAGTTCGTGATTGCCTTGCACGACCACCTCCTCGCCGGGTGCAAGGCCCTTGACCACCGGCTGCATGTCGCCTTCCGGCGGCCTCGTCTCGATCTCGCGACGCACAAGATCGTCTTTCTCCTTAACGAAGACGATCTTGCGGCCGCCCTTGTCCAAGACGGCGGCCGACGGGATGACCACCAGCTTCTCGCCGGGATCAAGGATGAGAGTCAGGTCGGCGAACATGCCGCACTTGAGCCGGCGGTCGCTGTTGGACAGCTCCGATCTCACGGTGATCGTGCGGGTCTCAGGATCCACCATGTCGGCGATGTAGGTCGTCTTCCCGCGGAACGTCTCTCCGGGATAGGCGGGAACGGCAATCTCCACCTCCTGACCGACCTTGACCTTGGCGATGTCCTTCTCGTAGACCTCGGCATCCGCCCACAGAAGCTTGGGATCGCTGATCGTCAGTATCTCCGCCCCTTGATCGACGAAGCTCCCTTGCACGGCCTTGAGGACGACGACCTTTCCAGGGAGCGATGCGTACAGGGTGATAGCCGGGTTGATCTGGTGCGTGCGCCGGATTGACTCGACCTGTTTTTCGGTGAAGCCAAGCACATGCAGGGCCTTTTCGGCTGCCTCCGAATTGGTCTGTGCGATCTTGTAGTCCACCTCCGCCGCAACGAGATTCTTCTTCACCCCAAAGCCCTCGTCACGCAGGCGTTGTTCTCGATCGAGACTCAGCTTGGCCAATTCAAGGCTCGCCAGGGCCTTGTAGTATTCCGATATTGCGTTTCCGACCTCACGACTCTCCAGCGTGACCAGCGACTGATTCTGCTCAACCCAGTCACCAAGCTTGACGTGAATCGCGGCGACCCTTGCGGGAAAGGGATGACTCACAATGGAAGTCCGCATCTTGCACGCCAATATCTTCCCCATCACCCTGAGAACGGACCTGACCTCCTGGGTCTTGGCCTTGTCGACTTTCAGTCCCACGAGTTTGGAACTGGAGGCCGACAACCGCACCGCATCCTGGCGCGATGAGGGCGCAACAGCGGGTGAGTCCGGCGCGTCTTGGCTTCCCGACGCCCTTGGCTCCTGTTTGGAGCAGCCCAGACTGAGAGTTCCAACGAGCGTCACAAGCGTAAGTACTCCTATTTTCATCATATACCTCCTGGGTTTGTTGTCCCCCGCAGACGCCCATGGCAGATTGCAGCCAGAGCCAAGTCACCGAAGGGGTCATACACCTCTTGTCAAACACATGATCTGTGCTCTCCGCTCCATTCCGGAATTACCGATCAAGTATGCATGGCCTGTATTTCCGCGGTGGCCTGAGCGATCTTCAAGCCGGCCATCCCTCACACTGAACCGGCGCCTGAAACGCTGACCACGGGAGCGAACGCACAAGACCGATTACTCGGTATCTGCGGGGCGCTCATAAACCCAATGGCGCTTCCTGCCGTACCCGACGCAATGCCTGTGCCCCCTCGATGACTCGCCGACATTCGTCGGCCGTTCGGCCCCGGAACCCGTCAGTGAGGCTGGGCGGACTTGTGTTGTGGGTGACGCCACCCGCTCGCTTGTCGCACAACCGCAGATTCCGGACAGGGCGCAAAACGACACAGTGACAAGAAGCAACGACAGCCGTCTCACCAAAGACATCATGGCAGCTCGCCTTTCTGTATCATGCCTTTCGAGGTCTACTGCGCACGGCAGTGCGACGGTCCGTCAACCCGCGCAAATCAGGCTCTGTCTCAAAGCAAGATCATCTGGATTCTCGGTTCAGCAAGGTTTGATGGGAAACTTCCGATGCCACGTCCTCATCCTTGCCTTGCAGGGATCCTTTGCCGCTGGCGCCACACATGCACGGAATGGGCGCAGAGGTTCGGGTGACGAACGATGAAGGTTGGGGATGGCAATTCAGCCGGCGTAAACCCAACCTATGTGGATGGGAAGGGCTGGTGGGGCTCTAGGCAGGGCATGCCTGCGCGTGATCTGCTGCGGGGCGAATTCAGTAACGGCATTCCATTCGAAGTGAAGAACTAACTGCTGGATCTCGTAACAGTGGTTTTCGCTGGGCGCCCAGGATCCCCCGGCGACAACACAGACCGGGCAGATTGCTCGCGCATTTTCACACTTCCAGCCGTCGTGAACGGCCACTGCCCACAGGGTGGCCAAGACCAGCACCACCAAGGCGATCCCAATAATGCGCCCTTGTAATAGTGCCGCTCTCATGGTTCCGCTTCCTTCGGTACAACCAATATAGCGAAGTGCGACTCTCCCGTGTCCCACCACCGCTATTCTCTCTCCTGTCGGGCACTGGCCGCGGTCCCTGCGTCGGCATTCGAGACATTATGCGCAACCGACTCCTGGACGTTTGCCCGCGCAACAGCGCACTAACAAACCGATACGGCAAAAATGAAGCATACCGCCTCGTCGCGGTTCCATCAAGGCCATCCAGGCCCGTTCGAGCGGCGTCTGAGTCTTCCGCCCCGCTGCACGCCGCGGCCGCCTATGCATGTCACCGGGACTCCCTGTCTCCGTGGGGCGCCGGCGACAGGATGCGTGTCTCTTGACTCCGTTTAACCTCTCCGCTTGCAGGGCGTCAGGCTTGGATACGTTCCAGTTCCTGCGCCAACAGTTCCGCAGCGGCCTTGACGAATCTGGCACAGGTGTATTCCTTGACTCCCTCCTCCAGCTTCTTCCTTCCTTCGGGTGTTGTCAGATCGAGGCCGCAGAGCGATCGACAGTCCGTGTGTCCAAACTGCTTCTTGAAGGCGCCGAACAACTGCCCTGCGGATTGGAGCGTTCGCATCTTCTTCTTGGGGTATTCAACTTCCTTCTGAGCCACGGCAAGCGAAATGACCATGGCCGAACTGGTCAGGACGCCGCAGACTTCGCCTTGCAGACCAACACCGCCGGCCAGACCCAGGGTGATGTCGGGGACGAGGGGACTCTCGATCCCCAAGGCCTGGCAACCGGCCTGTAGTATGGATTCACAGCAGGTGCGCTTGCCGGGGATGAAGTGGCGATACGCCGTTTCAGCCAACTGCGCGGGTTCAATGCGCCGATTACTGTTCTGCTCCGCCCCGAAGACATCGGGGGCTGCCGCCGATGCGGTCCCCGCCAGCATTCCAGTAGCACAGGTTCTGATGAACTCTCGTCTCTTCATGGCAACCTCCCTCTGTACGCGCTGGCCCCCCTGAAGTCATGGGTGAAACAGCGGCACCCAGCGGGCGCTAAGAATAGCCCTTGATCCGTCGACAATAGTCCTTGGTTCCCTGTTGAGGAGCCTGTGGCTACTCAAACACAAACCGTGAGCCAGTCGCACATGGGACGCACCGATCGGGAAGGGCGGTCCACAGGCGGGCTACCGCACCGTATCCCGTACAGTGCGACGCGCCAATCACCTCCACGCCGAGCCTTCGCAGCGATCCAATGGACTGCTCCAGCCTGTTCTGGGAGGCCGTAAGCAAGTGCATTCCCCCGAGCACCGCATGAATACGCGATTGCCCGCCCAGTCTGGTGACGTAGTCAAGTGTGTTGACGAGCCCGGAATGGGCACAGCCCAGCAGCACGACAAGACCGCGAGGCGTCTCGATGAACATCGCCTGGTCGTCGAGCAGCGGGTCCGGAATTGTGCAGCTTCCGTCGAGGTAGAAGTTGCCACCTGTGTCTTCATAATCATTGCAGCGGGGTATCTGACCCGTCAGCCAGACACCGTCGATCAGTTTGTGGGGTTCCCTTGTCGGGACGAAGGTCCTGACGCGATCCATGATGGCCGCGATTTCCGAAACCGGAGCACCGATTGCACGAACTGTTCCGTCCTCGGACCTGCTCCACTTCGCCTCAAACGCCGACGGATGCGCGTAGACGGTGAGGTTGCCCAGATGATCCGAGAGCCGGTTCAAGCCACCGGTGTGATCAACGTGTCCGTGACTCAGGGCGACGATTTCCGCGTTGTCCAGATCCACTCCCAGCGTCTTGGCGTTGTGCCGAAGGACGTTACCTTGCCCCGTATCGAAAAGAACCGACCGGTCGTCTGCTTCGATCCAAAACGCCAATCCGTGCTCGGCCAGGACGTCGGGTCCGCCAGCAGTGTTCTCAGTCAGCACCGCGATGCGAAGATGCTTGATCAATCTCGAGCCCCCTCCTGAGAAAGAGCAGATGCCTGCCGGGCGAACACGCCTTCCGCTACCGCCCTCACCAGCCCCGATTGGTGAACCTCGGCTCGGAGTATGAACAGCGACGGAGACTCTCCCACATACCATCCTTTTACCATCGCGGGCTCCCCCACAACCACCGGGTGTCGGAACTGCACGGACAGCTTCGTGGTGACCGCGTGATGGCCGCGGGCAAACAAACAATGGATCATCGCCGCATCCAGCATCATGGCGATGACACCGCCGTGCAACCGATCCGGAAATCCCTGGTATCTTCCATCGCACGAGAATGAGGCCGCCACGCCGCCGTCATCCTGTTGTACGAACCTCAATCCCAAGCCTCCGCGGCTCGGGTCACCGCAGGCGATACACGCCGGGTGGCAAGACTCGCCAACACCAACAGCACTTCCTATAACCTCGTTTTGAGTTTCCACAAGTAATCACCCTCGCATTCCTGAGTCCAAGTCCTGTAGCTATTCACGTTCTGCCGGACAACATGTAGATTCGCCATCGGCCGCCTCGGCGTCTACGCCTTGCAGGCCGCAACGGCATCGCGAACCTTGCCGCTGGATTCGACAGAGCGAATGCCCGCAGCCTGTAGCGCCTGTTGCGCCCTGGGGCCAAACTGGCCCGCAAGTGCAATTTCAGCCCCGCGGCGGGCGATCTCCTGCACCGCCGCGAGACCGGCGCCACCGCCCATTCCGCTTGCTGGGTTCGCGAAGGCTTCAAAGCGAAGGGATTCGTCGTCGACGATCAGAAAATACCGACAGCGACCAAATTGCTCGGCCACCAGGGCATCCAAGGAGCCGCCTGTTGCGGCAACAGCGATCTTCATTCGTCTTCCTCCGCTAACGATGCCATGAGAGTCCGTATCCGCTCGGATATGCCGCCGCGACTAGTGGTCGCAGACGTTGGCACCGGTCTTCAAAGTTCCATCCAGATAGGCTTTCACAATGGACTCGGGAGCCTCTGGCGGGGCGCCCACTAAGACCTGGATGCCTCGCTCGGCAAACAGGTTCTGCGCCGTGGCGCCCATGCCGCCGGCAACGATCACATTGGCTCCGCGATCGTGCAGCCACCGAGGCAGGAGCCCTGGTTGGTGCGCGGGTGGGTCCACCAACTCCTGTTTGACGATCGCCTTGGTATTCGGGTCAACGTCGATCAGGGCGAACTGTTGACAGTGTCCGAAGTGCGCCGACAGCAGTCCGCCTGTAACAGGTATCGCAATCCGCATGTTCTACTACCTCCTAGAATGAACCTTGTTTGTCTACGCCAACGCTATTCCGCAACCGACAGATTGAGAATCGGCTGCACGATCTTCGCAAGGGCCCTGGAAGCCTGGCTGTCTTGACCGAGACACGAGTAGGGCCTTCCGTCATCGCCGGATAACCCTATCGCTGGGTCGAGAGGAATTGCCCCCAGAAACGGCACATTCATCTCTTGGGCCATCGTCTTTCCACCCCCCCGTTTGAAGACCTCGATGAGATAGCCGCACTTGGGACAGGCAAGACCGCTCATGTTTTCCACGACACCCAGAATCGGCAGCTTCAACTGCCGACAGAACGTGATACACTTTCGGACATCCGTCAGTGCGACTTCTTGAGGCGTGGTGATGATGACGGCCCCATCGGCATCGGGAACGAGCTGGCAGACGGACAACGGTTCATCGCCCGTACCCGGAGGAGAGTCAATCACCAGATAGTCGAGCTCGCCCCACTCCACATCCTTGAGGAACTGCTTGATGATCCCCATTTTCAGCGGTCCGCGCCAGATCACCGCGTCGGTCGGGTTCTTGAGGAAGAAGCCTATAGACATTACCTTCAGCTCACCGATTTCGAACGGGAGGATCACGCCGTTTTCGGACTCGACCGGTGTGCCCTCCAACCTCAGCATCTTGGGCACGCTCGGGCCATGGATGTCCGTATCCAGCAGCCCCACCCGTTTGCCGGCCATGGAGAGCGACACCGCCAGGTTTACCGCGAAAGTACTCTTGCCCACGCCGCCCTTACCCGAAAGCACCAGCACCTTGTGTTTGATCCTGCAGAGCCGCCGCTGGAGCGCCTGCCGCTCCTGATGCTGCTCCTCGCTCTCGTCGGGCTGGGCCGCCTTGGCCGAGCAGTCCTCTTTCTCACATTCGTCGCATGCTGTGCCGCGGTGGTCCTCCTTTGGTGTCTGCGCCTTGCGTCTCTCCAGATAGTCGGTCACGGCCGCTTTCAGGGTATCGGCCGCCAGCAACGCGCAGTGTTTGGACTCCTCAGTGAGCCCTCCCAGGGCTACGAGAATATCCTGCTGTTGGATTCTCGCCGCCTCGATCAGACTTTTGCCGATCGCCAGTTCGGTGGCCATGCTTCCGGAGGCGATGCTGGGGCCGCATCCGTCCGTTTCAAAGGTTGCCTGCGTGATGCGCCCATTGTCGCTTCTGATCCACATCTCCATAGTGTCGCCGCATGGCCCCGTGATTCGCGAGTGTCCTGCTGCGTCGCTCAAGGGACCCCGGTTCCGGGGATGATCGAATCGCTCGAGCGCCTGTTGCCCATAGTCGTTGCCGTTGTTCATCGTCGTTCCTTGCCCCCAATTGCCAATTCCGTACCTGGTGTCTCACGGAACCATTGCGACACATGTCGCCAGATGCTTTCTATCTCATTCGCGGCGGTGCTGTCGCCGCATTCCACCACGGCCTTGCCCTGGATCTGCGCCTGAGTCACCGCCCGGTCGTAGTGAATTCGCCCAGCCGGCCGAGCGCCGTGCTCCGCGGCACAGTGTTCGATCCGATCCGCCATGGACGGATTCAGGTCATACTTGTTCACGCAAATCAGTGCCGGTATCTGGAAGTGCCTGGTCAGGCCCAGTACACGCTCCAGATCGTGCTGTCCCGAGAGTGTCGGCTCGGTGACGATCAAGACCCGCGAGGCCCCGGTAATAGAGGCGATCACGGGGCAACCGATGCCCGGTGGGCCATCGACGAGGATCAGCTCATGCCCCTGCTCGGCCGCGATTCGCTGGGCCTCACGCCGCACCGTGCTGACCAGCTTTCCCGAGTTTTCGGCGGCGATCCCAAGCCGGGCATGGACCATCGGCCCGTACCGCGTCTCCGAGACAAACCACTCACCGCTGATTGTTTCGACGAAATCGATGGCATTCACGGGACAGAACCGTACGCATACCCCGCAACCCTCGCAGGCAACCGGATCGATGCGGAAGGTCCATGTTCCGTTACGGCCTTCCTTCCGGACGGCCTCAAACCGGCAGTGCGCCAGACAGCCGCCGCAGGCAAGACAGTCCTCCTGACGGATCACTGCCTGCTTGCCGCTGCGGAATTCCTGTCGCCTGATGGGCGTGGGGGCCAGCACCAGATGGAGGTCGGCGGCATCCACATCACAGTCCGCCACGACCGATCTGCCGGCGAGCACCGCGAACGACGCCACCACGCTCGTCTTGCCGGTGCCGCCCTTTCCACTGATGACCACAAGTTCGTTCATACGTGCTGTTGCGCCCTGCAATACGTGCGGCCGTTCAGGATTCGGTATTTACTCCACCGACCTGTAGAACGTGGTGCCGCACAAAACCCTCACCTCTACACACCGACTCTCAAGAAGAGGCCCCATTTCCTTCATGATCTGGTTGGGATGCATACCGAGCCCATTGACCAGATCCAGAAGCGAACACGGCCGGCGCCGCAACAGGTCCAGCAGTGCGTTCGTCGTAAGGCGGGAGGACGGCTCGGTCGCCTTGGCGCCGTAGTCCTTGATCACCTCGGTCTGAACCGGGAATCGCGTTGCGATGTGATCGAGCCGCTCTCTTGAGGCTGGCATGGCATAGGGTTCGGCAGGCGGTCGGCTCACCGTGTTCAACTGGACGCGGTCGGGCCGAATCCGTCCTACGGCCTCAACGATCCTGTCGATCTCGGCGTCCACGGTTGTGACCCCGCTCAGGATGAACACTTCCAGCCAGATCGATTTGGCGAACTCCCGTCGGAACTGCACGAGGCCGTCCAGCATATCGGCAAACCGGATCCGCGGGTGGGGCCGATTGACGTACTGGAAGATGCGGTCGCTTCCTGCGTCCAGGGAAGGAATCACCAAGTCTGCCTGCAGAAGGCCCTTCCTGACAAGGGGATCGCCGAGGAGGGAACCGTTGGTGAGAACGGCTATCGGGATACTGCTCAGCTTCTTGATCGCCGCAATCAATTCGCCCAACCGACCGTAAAGCGTCGGCTCGCCCGAACCCGAGAACGTGATGTAGTCAGGCAGCGGCCTGAGGTTCAGCTTCGCGGTGATCTCACTCAGGACCCCCTCGAATGGGACGTAATCTGCCCGCTTGACCGTCTTGTTGGTGGTTCGCCCGAGCTGGCAGTAGATACAATCGTAGGTGCAGGTCTTGAACTCGACCAGGTCGACTCCCAAGGACCGGCCCAGCCGACGGGAAGGCACAGGTCCGAACACATACTGGAATCGTTGTTGACTCACTCTCTCAGCACCCGATCCGCAATGTTTGCGGCACACCCAACTCCTGCTGAATCGCCTCTGGAAGTTTCCGAAACGCCTTGCCGAGTTCCGGCACGGCCTCAAGGGCCGACTGCCCGCGTGAATAGGCCTCAGCGACCCTCCGGATCTCAGGGATCTCCAGGAGGATGCGAATGCCCTCCGAGGCACAGTATTCTCGGGTCCTGCTGTCGCCAGCGTCCGCTCGGTTGATTACTACGCCGAAGGGAAGCCCCAGCGTTCGGACGGTCTCGACCGCGAGCTTCAAGTCGTGAAGCCCGAAGGGGGTCGGCTCAGTGACCAGCAGCACGTAGTCGCTGCCTCGGATGGCGGCGATCACCGGGCATGACGTTCCCGGTGGGCAATCGATGATCGTGATGCCGTCGCTGCCAATGTGTTTCTTGACCGCCCGAATCAGCGGCGGTGACATCGGGTGACCTACGTCGAGACACCCACGCACAAAGCCGATGCCGTCCGAATGCCCGATCTCGACCACGCCGATCTGCCGCGGTTCCTCTCGAATGGCGCCCGTCGGGCACACCTTCGCGCAGCCCCCGCAACCGTGACAGAGATCCGCGAACACGAGGGGCTTGGTCTTGAGCGAGACGATAGCGCTGTACTGGCATACCTCACCGCAGGCGCCGCACGCGTTACACCGGGCCTCGTCCACCACCGGCACGGGGATGCCGACCGACTCGGTCTTCTCCACGTTGGGCTTGATGAAGATGTGGCAATTGGGCTCCTCCACGTCGCAGTCGAGGAGGCGGACCGGACATCCAGGTCGTCGCAGCGCCATGGCCAGGCTGACGGCCACGGTTGTCTTACCAGTGCCGCCTTTGCCGCTGGCAACCGCGATGACGGCTCGTTTACTGTCGGATCCCAGATTCATTCGACTGCTCTCACCAAAACCACCTTGCCGTGATGGTTTCCAGCCGCAACCCCCATCCCCTCCGATTCCCCGTTCAGGGTGACGAGTCGTTCGCGCGGACATCTCGCGATCCATGCCGTCCGCGTCCCTGACCGCCCCTGCCCCGACCGACCGGTTGATCGTGAGGAACGACACCCTGTGCATTCCGATGCAGATACTCCGGTGTATCGCTCTTCTCGGGCGATACCAGCAGCGGCAGGGCGAAGAGGCCCGTGCAGATCAACACGAAGACCACCGCGACAGTGATTCTTACGGCGCGCGACTCGATCAGATGCGTCAAGGTCCCGGTGATCCAACTCCAGTGAAGCACGATGTGTACTGCCAGAAGGGCCAACAACGTGAACGAGGCGTACAGATGAACGGTTCCCCACTGATGTCTGTCCAGGCCGAAGAGGAACAAGTCAATGTTCGCCCCGTACTTGAGCACCTTCTCGCGACCCGGCAGAAGGACAAACTTCATCAGGAAACCCAGGCCCGCGATCAAGGCCATGTTGATGAACATCAGGGCGTCGATCACCAAGTTGACTTTGGCTTTGTTCGTGAGCATCCGATTCTCCGTTACCGGTTCGTCTCAACTCGGGCACTTCTTGAGGACCATGAACCAGTCGATGACCCTGGTATCCGCTGCGGGTTTCTCGACGCGATCCTTGGCCGTCCCGCAGGAGCCGGGCGGCGGAACGATAACCTCTTCGCCCGGCTGCCAGTTGGCGGGGGTGGCCACCTTGTGCTGGTCGGACAACTGCATCGCCACCAGCATCCGTTTGATCTCGTCCATGTTGCGCCCGTTGCTCAGGGGGTAGTAAAGAACGGCCCGGACGATGGTATTCGGATCGATGATGAACACCGCCCGTACGGCCTGCGTCGTGCTTGCGGTCGGCTGCAACATACCGAATGCCTTGGCAACCTCCATCGTCAGATCGCTGATCACGGGGAAGGTCACCTCGATGCCCTTCATCCCCTTGTACTCGATCTTCTCCTTGATGGTTCGCAGCCAGGCAATATGGCTGTACGTGCTGTCGATGGACAGGCCCAGCAGCTTGCAGTTGAGCTTCTCGAATTCCGGCTGCATCTTGGCGAAGGTCATGAACTCCGTGGTGCATACCGGCGTAAAATCGGCCGGGTGGGAGAAGAAGACGACCCACTTGCCCTTGAAGTCGTCCGGGAAGTTGACGGGGCCCTGGGTGCTCTCCGCCTTGAACGAAGGGGCCTTGTCGCCAATCAACGGAAGTTTGTTGTTGCAGCACATGGGTTGTTCCTTTCCATAGCAGGGGTCAACGGCAGCCTCCTTGCCTAAACGTACAGGTCTCTGGTATCGCTCCGGCAGATCTGATCCAGCCGTTCCATCAGCTTGACCTTCTGCGGTGTTTCCGGCAGCTTCCCCAGTTCTCGGGTGATGGCCTCTTCGCCGGCCGTGCGGGTCTCAGGTGAGGCGTAGTCCACAAGGTACTCCATCAACGTCGTCAAGGCGTTGGGCGTACAGAATCGCTGGATGAACCCGGGAATGGCATACTCCATGAAGTGCTCTCCGGTCCGGCCCAGTCGGTAACATGCGGTACAGAAGCTTGGGACGTAACCGGTCAAGAGTAGTTCGCCGATGACTTCATCCAAGCTTCGAATGTCCCCTAACGAAAACTGCTCGCGCTCCAGCACCTGAGCGTCACCGGCCTCGGTATATCCTCCAAGTTCGATCCGGCTGCCGGCATCGATCTGCGAAACACCAAAGGCCATCACCTCGCGTCGCAATGCGGGCGGCTCGCGGGCGGTGAGGATCATGCCGGTATAGGGCACGGACAACCGGAGAATGGCGACCAATCGCTTGAACTCCTGGTCGCCGACGAGGTAGGGCCACTCCATCTGTACGCCACATGCCGGACGCAGCCTCGGAAAACTGATCGTGTGCGGTCCAACGCCATACTTGGCCTGAAAGTGCAATGCATGGGTCACAAGCCCAAGCACCTCGAATCGCCAATCGTACAGGCCGAACAGCGCCCCGATTCCCACGTCGTCGCAGCCGCCCTCGAAGGCCCGACTCAGCGCATCCAGCCGCCAGAGGTAGTCGCCTTTCCGAGTGCCCTCCGGGTGCATTCGCCTGTAGGTCTCGTGGTGATACGTCTCCTGGAAGACTTGGTATGTTCCAATGCCCGCGGCCTTGACCGTGCGATACCCGTCAACGTCCATGGGGGCGGCGTTGATATTGACCCGTCGGATTTCTCCGTGCCCGTGCTTGAACGCGTATACCGTACGCACGCACCCGGCGATGAAGTCGGCGTCATACTTCGGGTGCTCGCCAAAGACAAGGATCAGTCGCTTGTGGCCCTTGCCCTCCAGCACGCGCAGTTGATCGCGTATCTCGTCCTGGGTCAGTGTTCGCCGCACCGCCTCTGCGTTGGACCGTCGGAAGGCACAATAGCGGCAGTCGTTGACACACTCGTTGCCGACGTAAAGCGGCGCGAAAAGGACAATACGGTTGCCGTAGACCCTCCGCTTCAGCTCCCGAGCCGCCTCAAAGACTTCCTCCACAAGGTCGGGGGACTCCGTGGCCAAGAGAACGGCGGTTTCCTCCGGCCGGAGCGCTTCCTTGGCCAGGCTCTTGGCGATGATGTCGCGCACGCGATGGGGTTCCGCCGTGGCGTCATCAATCAAGCAGGTCAGGTGCGCATCGTCGATGAAGTCAACGGCGTCTGTGCTCAGATACGTATGTACCTTAGTGCCCGTTGCCATGATAGTCTCGATTCTCTGCCTTGCGAGTCAACGGTTGCGGGTGCTACGCCCAGTGTCCCTCGACATCGGGCGCTTCGGTTGGGGCAAGCTCGCCCCGCTTGAAGCGCTCTATGGCCTCAGCCACCGTACCTTGGACACCGGTGATGACCTTGATCCCCGCGGCCCGAAGTGTAGCGAACGCTTTCGGACCGCAGTGTCCGGTCATCAGGACCTCCGCTCCCAGGCGGGACACGTTCTGAGCCGCCTGGATCCCCGCACCCTGTGCGGCATTCAGGTTCTGAGTGTTGTCCACGGCCTGGACGCCACCCGTTTCCGTATCCACAAGGATAAACCTCCCCGCTCGACCAAACCGCGGATCGACCGGCGAATCCAGCCCATCCCCACTCGATGTAATCACGACCTTCACGTCGTCTCTCCATCACAGGCCACGCCTGGTTGAGTAGCACGGGGCCGGCGCTTGCAAAGGCATCGAGACGGCTCCCCGGCACTCACCGGGCTCGCCCTCTTGGGCATCGAGATCTTCTGACCGGACCCGTGCCACCCATGAGCACGATTCATCGCCATCAGCACGGAACCATCAACCGGCGTCGGACTTTCGCTCTCCGAGCCTATGGTCCATCATGAACAGGCCGTTTTTCGACTCGGCGATCATCCGGAGCTTCTGCACGATTTCGTCGGCAGCCGCCTCTTCTTCGACCTGTTCCTTGACGAACCATTGGAGAAAGACCCCGCTGGCGTGATCCTTCTCCGCGGCAGCCAGGTCGGCCAGGTCGTTGATCAGACCTGTCACCAGACATTCGTGTTTGTAGCTCTCTTCGAATGCCGCCAGGGGGGAGGCCCACTGAGTCGGCGGTGCCTTGATGGCGGTCAACGTCACCTTGCCTCCGCGTTCGACGACATACTCGTAGAACTTCATGGCATGAGCCATTTCCTCCTGGAACTGCACCTGCATCCAGTGGGCCATGCCGCGAAGGTTGGTCGACTCAAAATACGCGGCCATCGAAAGATAGAGATACGAGGAGTACATCTCCGCGTTGATCTGATTGTTCATTGCATCCTGCATCTTTGGCTTCAGCATGTCGTTGTCCCTTTCAAAAGGCGTCTACGGCTCGCGATACCCTTCTGTGAGGAACCTGCTCAACGGCGACAGATGTTTATGAACTCAGTTCCTCAACAGCCTTCAGGGCAAGACTCGAATACGCAACGGACGGTCCTCCACCTGTCACGATCGCCACCGGCCACGCCTCGGCGATTTCCTCATTGGCCCGCCCTTGCCTCCAGACACCGCTTGATGTCGTAGAGCACGGCAGTCGCAGGTTATCCTCACCGCGATGGCAAGAGCCATGAGTTTCTTAGACAGAGCCCCATCGGTTAGAACACTCGGCGCCAATTGGGTGCCGAACGCCTCATGTACGTGGGGAAGCACCTCTCGGACCTTTGGCAGGCCGCTCTGAAGCTCTGCTAACAATTCCTTGGCAGATTTGCCCATCAGGGCTTCCTCTCCGAAGGTCGCCTCAGGATCCGGCTTTCCTGGTCAAAAGGCACTGCCAGCTTGCACAGCGGACATCGGCAGCGCGTTCCGAGGCGGTGGCTGTCAAGACATCCTTCCCTCAGTGGCCAACTCTTCGAGTCGTTTTCTCAGGCTGTCCAACTGGGCCTGGAGGACTTCGGCCTGCCTGGTCAGGACTTCCTTCTCGGCTTCCGGGCTCGGAGCGTTCTGAACTCCCGGCATCGGCGGCATAGTCCCCGAGCCGAACCGGGCCCAGCCCGGCAATCCGGTCGCCCAGAACATGTTCCGCCATCCTCGTCCGCCTCCTCCGCCAAAACCGCGACCGCGACCGAATCCCCGGCCCCAACCGAAACCCGGCATCGAATTCATGAAACCGGGGACGCCGTAGCTGGCACAGAAACCCGCGGCTCTGCCCGTCATCGGTCCCATTCCCATCGGTCCTGTTCCATCTCCACCTGGCATGGTGATTCTCCTTTCAAGCAAAGGCATCAGTAACTCTTTCACGTAGGCTGCCTGGCCCCTCTCCGAACGTCCTATGACGCCGGACATCCCCTTCCGCCCCTGAAACGCCGCTGCCCCCCGCAACACCCCGGCATCTGCAACGAGGGGTTTGGCAGGTGGCCCGTCAGGAAGGCCCTCAGCACATCGCCGATGCTGCCCGCAACGTACGGAATGAGCTGTATCCTCGCAGCCCTGACCATGTCGGCGACCGGTACCGAGATAGCCCCGCAGACAAGGACCTCGATGCCGCCGCTACGAAGCGATTCGATTTTGCGTATCGGCTGGTCGTCAGGAAGCGGTTCTTCGCGGCTGCCCACTACGTGCCCCTTCTGCACGTCGAACACGAGCATCTGTCGGGCGGCATCGAAAACCGGCGAGATTCGGCCGTCCCATACTGTCATGCCAACCTTCATGAACGGCGCCTCCCTATGTACGGTAAGACCAATGGCAGGCGACGTGCCAAACAGGGCTAGCGTGGTCGGTAGAGCCCTAAGATGTTGCCATGGTTGATTTTGCGGAATGACACACAAGTGAAGGCTAGGGGCCCTAGGCCGGGTAGAGTTGCGTTAGCACAACTCTAACGCGGCAATTCAGTAGCAGGTGTGATACTCTAGGGCGATGGACCTGATATGACGCACTCTCCGTAACTTCTTTTAAGGGTTTACTTTGCAGTACACCGGAACGGGTGGCATACGACATGCCCAGCGCTCCCTGTGATGCGGGTTGCCATGCCCAGAAGGAACCGGGAGCAGTGCAATGCCTGGATTCGATGGAACGGGGCCTCTCGGAAGAGGCCCCCTGACGGGTCGTGGGAGGGGGTACTGTGTGGTCAAGTTACCGGACGGTCATTCCTCATTGCCGTGTGGCGACTCCAACAACCGCAACGGTATCCGGGCGCAATCGCTAGACGAAAGCAGGAACAAGTCGGCAGGAATGGTCGCCGCCAGTCAGGCAGGTCCACCCGGACAGGGCACGGTGACTGGGGCTTCTGCTGGGCTCCGTTCAAGCCAGCAAGCTCCTGGTCTTGTCATCCCGGTCGTGGCCCGTTGTAGACGGGGGACTCTCCCGTTCGCCCCCGTGACTCATCCGGTAATTCCCCCTTTCTGTCTATGGCTGGACCACGGGAGGGCATGGGGATAGATCGGACGCCGACGCAGATCGACGTGGCGGGCGAGGGCGATGGCGGTTCGGTTGATGAACGACACTGATAACGCAGAAGAGCCTTGACAGGAAAACAGAAAAGCGTGCCCGAGATGTATAATGACGACGAGGAGAGTTCGAACACAATTCTTCGAAAGGCAGTTTCACATGAAGATCGCAGTTACAGCAACCGGCCCTTCCCTGGACGCGAACGTTGATCCTCGTTTTGGTCGGTGCCCATTGTTCCTTATCGTGGAGACCGACGACCTGAGTTTCGATGCGGTCCAGAACCCCAACGTGAACCTGGGCGGAGGTGCCGGCATCCAGTCCGCTCAACTGATGGCCGAAAAGGGTGTGAAGCATGTCCTCACCGGCAACTGCGGCCCCAACGCGCACCAGACACTCTCTGCAGCGGGGATCGGTGTCGTGGTGGGTTGCTCCGGCATCGTTCGGGACGTGGTTGAGGGTTACAAGTCGGGTCAATTCGCAACGGTGGACCAGCCCAACGTCGGCAGCCACTTCGGCATGGGCGCACCCCCTCCCGGATCCAGCAACCCCAACGAAGTCGTCCCGCCCGCCCCAGGGCCTGGACTGGATCTGGGCGGAGGTCGAGGAATGGGCGGAGGCCGTGGAATGGGCGGAGGTGGAGGCCGTGGAATGGGCGGAGGTCGAGGAATGGGAGGCGGTGGCCGTGGAATGGGAGGCGGTGGCCGTGGAATGGGCAGG
The DNA here is from genome assembly GCA_964446835.1 of uncultured Planctomycetales bacterium. Taxonomy (GTDB): domain Bacteria; phylum Planctomycetota; class Phycisphaerae; order UBA1845; family JAFGLZ01; genus CAYUQT01. Next base: position 83,416 of record CAYUQT010000006.1, read on the forward strand.
GGCGGTGGAGGCGGGAGGGGCCGAGGGCGCGGCATGGGGGGCGGAGGCGGCCTTGGCGGCGGCCAGCCCTCGAACTCAGCCGAACCGGACGTTCCGCGGGAAGGCGAGTTGGCCTTCCTCAAGCAACAGGCTGAGGCCCTGAGTCAGGAAATGCAGCGGATCCAGCAACGAATCGAAGACTTGAAACAGGAGAAGTAGCGTGGCGGCAAAGGTGGATAACGAGCTGTGCACGGGGTGCGGTAAGTGCGTTGAGGCTTGTCCGGTGGAGGCCGTCAAGGTCGTCGACGCAAAGGCAATTGTGGACGAGAAAGAGTGCATCGACTGCGGAGCGTGCGTGGGTGAATGCCCCAGCAATGCGATCCGGGTGGATTGAGTGCCAATGACAAGGTTCATGCTGAAGTCCAAAATCCACCGCGCAAGACTGACCGGTGCCGAGTTGGAGTACGAGGGGAGCATCGCGATTGACAGCGCGTTGCTTCAGGCGGTCGACATGCTGCCGGGCGAGCAGGTGCACGTTCTCAACCTGAGCAATGGCTCGCGGATTGTCACGTACATCATCGAGGCCCCGGCGAATTCGGGCGCAATGATTCTAAATGGACCGGCGGCGCGGACCGGGCAGGTGGGTGACGAAGTCATCGTGTTGTCCTACGGCGAGATGGCCGACGAAGAAGCTCGTCTGTTCAGGCCAAAGATCGTCTTGGTCGACGATAAGAACAGGCTCACAACAAGGCACTGACGCAAGCTGAGAAGCACTAACGTGAACCGCAGGCACACCAACGCTGATGGCAAGCGGATGGGGCATGCGTTAAGCCTCAGGCTCTATCCCGATCCCGTCTTGCGTCGTGTATGCGAGCCCGTCGAGCGGTTCAACAAAGAACTGTCGGATGTCCTTGAAGAAATGGTTTCGCTGATGCGGAGCAACCATGGTATTGGCCTGGCGGCGCCACAGGTGGGGATCGCGCAGAGGCTGTTCATCGTGGAGATCAACGGCCATTCCGTCCGCCTGGTCAATCCGGCAATCGTCGGCCGGTCGGGCCGGGACCGCATGATCGAGGGCTGCCTGAGCCTCCCCGGCGTTCAAGCCGACATCGAGAGAGCCGACCAAGTGGAGGTGAGGGGCTACGACGTTCGAGGCCGCAAGCAACGCCATTGTGTCCAAGGGCTGTGGGCACGAGTCATGCAGCACGAGTTAGACCACCTGGATGGCGTGCTGATTTGCGATTACTCCGATCACAGTCCCTCGGAGCAGGTAGTCGCGACTGAAACGCTCGCTACCAGAGTTCGAGAGTAGGTGCGACAAGCAAACGGAAGACGCAGACACTCAGAAAGGGATGACATGACCTTGCGAAAAGCGGATGTGGTTGTCATCGGCGGAAGCGCGGCCGGGTTGACAGCGGCCATTACAGTGAAGAGGCACTATTCGGGCAAGAGTGTTGTCGCCATTAGAAGGGAGCAGAAGGTTCCCATTCCATGCGGCATTCCCTATGCCTTCGGGATTGTCGGTAGCCCGGACAAGAATCTCATGCCGGCCGACGAGGTACTTGCCAAGAACGGGGTCGAGTCGGTCGTTGACGACGTGACCGCGATCGACAAAGAGAGCAAGACCGTGACAACGAGCGGCGCCGGGCAATTCGGCTACGATCGACTCGTGCTCGCCACGGGCTCAGACCCTGTCGTCCCCCCCATACCCGGCCGTGACAAGAAGAACCTCTTTGCCGTCAAGAAGGACGTGGACTACCTGACGCAGGTCTTGAACGCCATGGATAAGAGTCGCGATCTCTGCGTCGTGGGTTGTGGGTTCATCGGTGTTGAGATTGCGGAGGAGTGCAAGCGGCGACGGCCGGACATGAAGATCTCCATCGTTGACATGCTCTCTCACTGCCTCCAACTGGTGTATGACGAGGACTTCTGTTTGGAGGCCGAGGAGACCCTGAAGAAGCAAGGCATTGCGCTGTTTCTTGATGACAAGGTGGTGGCGTTCGAAGGGGACGACGCGGTGCAGAAGGTCAAGTTGGCGAGCGGCAAGGTCGTCGAGGCCGATATGGTGATCTTTGGGATCGGTGCCGCCGCCAACACGGACCTTGCCCGCAAGGCCGGCCTGGAGATCGGTCCCACGGGGGGGGTCCAGGTCAATCGGTACATGCAGACCAGCGATCGAAACATATACGCGTGCGGGGATTGCGCGGAGAAGGTTTCCTTTTTTGACGGCAAGCCGTCCATTATGAAGCTGGCGTCGATCGCCACGATGGAGGCACGGATTGCCGGGGCAAACCTCTTCAGCACGAGGCGCGTGAACCTCGGCGTTATCGGTGTCTACTCGACGGTGCTCGGCGACCGCGCCTTCGCCGCGGCCGGACTGACGAAGGCTCAAGCAACGGAAAAAGGGTACGATGTGGTGATCGGCGATTCCGAGGCCATGAATCGCCACCCCGCATGCATGCCGGGTGGATCGCTTCTCAGAGTGAAACTCCTTTTCGAAGTGGGAAGCCAGGTCGTCATTGGGGGGCAGGTGAGCGGCGCCAAGAGCGGTGGCGAACTCATCAATGCCATCAGCGCCAGCATCCACCAGAGAATGACCGCCGACGACATCGCGACCTTTCAATCGGGAACCCACCCCGCACTGACGGCCTCGCCCATTGCCTACCAGTTGGTGAATGCCGCCGAGGTGGCCATCAGTCATATGAACCGATGAAGGCGCCGGGAATCTAAGAAAAGGGACTGAAAAAGCCCACCGTCGAATACCAGGCGAACGGCTGCGCCGAGGATATCCGCAACGTGTGGACCCAGGTACAGGGCTTTCTATGAGCGAGTGAAATGTCCGAAAGCCAGTGCAAAGTGACGTTTCAGCCTCAAGGTCGAACCGTGTCCGTCTTAAGCGGTACGACGATCTTGGAAGCGGCTGCCATTGGCGGACTCGTAATCGACACACCCTGCGGTGGCGCCGGAACGTGCGGGAAGTGCCGCGTTCGGGTTGCGCAAGGCGCGTCCGAATCGGGCGAAGCGGACCGCCGGGCCTTGGGAGAGGGTGAGCTCGAGAACGGGTGGCGGCTGGCCTGCCAGAATACGGTTGACCGCAACATGGTGATCCATGTGCCCGCCGCATCGCTGTTTGGCCATGACCACCAGATCGCCGAGGGCTCCTCGGTGGGCCTGCCCGCGGACGTGCGGCCCGCCGTTCGCAAGGTCTACGTCGAGCTCTCGCCTCCGACCCTGGAGGACAGTACGCCGGACCTACTTCGACTCGAGCAAGAGACAGGCCGCTTCAACGTGGATCTGGCTGTCCTGCGGCAGGTACCGAAGCGCCTCCGCGACCAGGGATTCAAAGGGACAGCCGTACTGTCCGATCATCAACTGATCGACTTCGAGGAAGGCGATACGACCGCCCAGTGTCACGGCGTGGCCTTCGACGTCGGGACGACCACCATGGTGGCCTCGCTGGTGAATCTGTGTTCCGGCCGGGAACTGGCCGTCGTGTCGCGCCTGAATCCGCAGGTGACTCTCGGTGATGACGTACTGTCGCGAGTCAGGCATTCTACCTCTTGTCCCGGTTGCCTGGACGAACTGCACCGCATGGTCGTGGAGGAGGCCTCCAGCATGGTTCAGGCCCTCTGCAACGAGACGGGAGTCAGTCCGCAGCACATCTATGAAGCTTCTTTCGCCGGCAACACCACCATGCAGCATCTGCTCTGCGGTGCGGACCCATCACCGCTTGGCGAGGTTCCCTTCGCGCCCGCCTACGGCCGGGGACTGCTTCTGTCGGCAAGAGACATGGGGATGCCGATCAACCCTCACGGGATGGCCTATGTCTTTCCGATCATCGGCGGCTTCGTGGGAGGAGACACCGTGGCGGGCATGCTCGCCACTCAGATCGACAAGTCCGACGGGCCGGTCCTGATGGTGGACATCGGCACCAACGGCGAAATCGTGCTGGCCCATGACAGCAAGCTGCTGGCGGCCTCCACCGCGGCGGGCCCGGCCTTTGAAGGCGCGAGGATCAGTTGCGGTATGCGGGGCACGCGAGGGGCCGTCGAGAAGGTCCTGCTGGACGGAGACGTCCAGCTCGGCGTCATTGGCGATGCCCCGCCGGCCGGGATCTGCGGCAGCGGGTTGATCGACCTGGTGGCCGAATTGCTTCGCCATAGGGTCGTCTCGCCTGAGGGAAGGCTGCACGCCCCGAGAGAACTGCCGCCGGACTTGCCCGGACCTATCGCCCAACGAATCCAACTCGACCCCGTCGGGCATGCCGTCTTTGTGTTGGCTGACCCCAGCGGTGGTACAATCCATAAGGGCATCGCGCTGACGCAACGGGACATTCGAGAGCTGCAGTTGGGTTGCGGCGCGATCCGGGCCGGCATCTGCGTCCTGTTGAGGAGCGCCGGGCTGAAGGCCTACGATCTCAAGACCGTCCTTATCGCCGGAGGGTTTGGCAGTTTCATCCGTCGGGACAATGCGCAGAGGATCGGCCTGATTCCACCGGAGGTCAATCACGAGCGGATTCACTTTGTAGGCAACGTGTCGCTGGCCGGGGCGAGATGGGCTCTGCTCTCTTTGGAGGCCCGCCGGCAAGGAGAAGACCTGGCCCGGCGGACCCGACACATGGAATTGTCCGTCGACGGGGATTTCCAAGCCGCGTTCGCTGACGCTATGATCTTCCCGGACAAGTGAGTCTCTTGGGTGTGGGGTCTTATCAACATGCATGACTTCGAGGAAAGCGATGTCTCGCGGGCGATTCTGGAGGCGTACCACGCCAAGTTTGCCGAAGCCCTTCGGAGCGATGTTGTGATCGTCGGAGCCGGTCCGTCGGGTCTGGTGGCCGCCTGGCGGTTGGCGCGGGCGAATTGCCGCGTCGTCGTCCTTGAAAAGCGGCTGAGCCCCGGTGGAGGCATCTGGGGCGGCAGCCTTGGGATGAACGAGGTGGTCGTTCAGAAGGAAGCACTGAACATCCTGAACGAGGCGGACATAAGGCACCAGGCTCGCGGATGCGTCTTCACGGCCGATGCGATGGAACTGGCTTCGGCTTTGTGTGTGAAGGCCCTCCGCGCCGGGGCGATCATCCTCAACCTCATGATGGCCGAAGACCTCTGCGTTCGCGGCGGGCGCGTCACTGGGGTCGTCGCAAACCGCTCGATGCTCGGAGAAAGTCTGCCGATCGATCCGATCGTTTTCACCGCCGAAGCCGCGATCGATGCCACCGGGCACGAGGCCGTTCTGGCCAACTGCCTGCAGCGCCGGGGCCTGTTGAAGGACGCCCCGAGCCGGCTTCCCGGCGAAGGCGCGATGGACGCCCGGGCCGGCGAGCGATTCGTGGTGGACCACGTCACAGAGCTCTATCCCGGCTTGTGGACAACCGGTATGAGCGTCTGCGCGTCGCTGGGCGGGCCGAGAATGGGTCCGATCTTTGGGGGCATGCTGATGTCCGGGGCCGGGGTCGCCGAACAGGTGCTAAAGGGCATCGCCCAGCGCGGGTCGAGACCCCGTCGCGACTGAGCTCCCGTGGCTTGCCGTCGCCTTCCACCTGGTTTGCCTCGCGACGCTCAGTTGCCTGGGACACGACGGGCACGGGTTCTGATGGATGCATCGCCGTTCCGCCGCCGGGAATCCTGAAGCCGATGATGTGAGAGATCGAGTAAGATGCCAACGTATGACTATGAGTGCCAAGGATGTGGACGCCGCTTCGAGGTTTTCCAGAAGATGTCTGATGCGCCGCTGGAGACATGTACAGAGTGCGGTGGAAAGGTCCAACGCCTGATCGGCAAGGGTGGAGGCGTCATCTTCAAAGGCGCCGGCTCCAGCGCCGACGACTACGGCAAGGCTCGGCCAAGCTGCGGACGACAACAGCCGTGCTGCGGTCGAGATACGCTGTGTGACACGAAGCCCTGCGATGGGTAACGCTTCAACGCAGGCGAGTCCGACTCCTGCTCCGCCCAGATGCTTGGGGGAAACGAAGATCGTACGTCGTCACTATCTGTTGGCAATTGCGAAGGGCTGCTGGCTCGACATTTTACCCTTTCGACCCGGGCTCCCTCCCATGCCGTTCAAGAACGCGCCGGAGTGTGTCGGCGATGATGTCCACACGGCCGCGCCGAGCACCGCTCCAGGCCCGTGCAAGTTCGACCGGATCGAAATGCTCTTGGAGAAACCCTTCGACATCGAAGACGCCGCCCCAACAACTCACGACGCGAGGGCACGGCAGCGACTGATTCATGCCCCGGCAGTAGCCGAACGTGACCGGGTTTCCAAGCTGAGGACACCGCAAGATGCGGTAATGGTCGTAGCGAGCCTGCGGCCGGTCCGGCTCATCCGATCGGCTGGGGAGTTCAGGTTGATCCGACATTCGATCCTCCCTTCCGGGCCGTTCGAGTCTGCCGCCCGGCTCTCCTAGAAATCCTCATGCCTCCCGCGTCTTCGTGCGGCCCTGCCGTCCTTTTCGGGCAGCACAAATCCAAACGATTTCATCTTCCTGAACAGCGTGGTCTTGTGCATCCCGAGTTCTCTGGCCGTCATCAGTCGATTGTAGTTGTTCCGTTTGAGGGCTTCCATGATTGCCTGGGCCTCGACAGCCCGAAGCGTACTGCCCACATCAGCGGACGCAGTGCGTGAGGCCGCTCGAAGCGCCAGATCCTCCGGCAGGTGACGAGGCTCGATCAGCCGCCCAGGGCCGAGAACGAACGCATGTTCGATGATGTTTTCCAGCTCGCGGATGTTCCCGGGGTAATCATGAGTCATCAGGATAACCATGACCTCCTGGCTGATTCCCTCCACCGACGTGCCCTGAAGTCGGTTGAATCTGACGATGAAGTGATCGACCAGAAGGGGAATGTCCTCCTTGCGCCGTCGCAGGGGCGGCAGGTCCAGCCTCACCACGTTGATGCGATAGAACAGGTCCTGGCGAAGAGAACCCTCCTTAACGAGGGTTGTGAGGTCTTTGTTGCTGGCAGTGATGACTCGTACGTCCGCTCGGATGGAGTCGGTGCCTCCGAGGGGCTCGTATGTCTTGTCCTGAAGCACGCGAAGGAGCCTGACCTGCAACGCCGGGCTGACATCACCGATCTCGTCAAGAAACAGCGTTCCGCCTTCGGCGAGGGCGAAACGGCCGGGCTTGTCCTTCTGAGCCCCGGTGAATGCGCCCGCCTTGTATCCGAAGAGCTCGGACTCCAGCAACGTGTCCGGCAGGGCTCCGCAATTGATGGCAATGAAGGGTCCTTCGCGACGAGTGCTCAGGTTGTGTATCGCACGGGCCAGGAGTTCCTTGCCGGTCCCTGTCTCTCCCTGAATCATGATCGTGCTGTCACTGGCGGCCACTTGGGGTAGAACGTCAAAGACCTTCCTCATGGATGCGCTGCGGCTGACCATATCCCCGAACTCGAACCGCCCCTCCAACTCCTTGCGGAGTTCCTCCACAACGCTCAGATCGCGGAAGGTCTCCGCCCCGCCGATCACCTTGCCCGCTCTGTCACGAAGGAGGGCCGTCGAAACGCTGATGGGAATGCGGTGACCCTCGGCGTCGATGATGAAGGCGGATTGGTTGATAACCGGAGCGCCGGTATCCATGGTGCGGCGAAGCGCACAATCGACCTCGCACATGTTGGCCCGAAAGACCTCCGAGCACCGGCGGCCGATTGCCTCATGGCGGGGAATCCCCGTGATCTCCTCCGCGGCCCGGTTGAACGAGGTAATCCGCCACTCATGATCGACGGTGAATACGCCGTCGGAGATACTTTCCAGGATGATCTCGTTGGCCGCACGTGTCGCCAGCGGGACACTCGAACTGCGTTGCCTTCTCCTGGGCTTGCTCATTCATCATTTCCTGTCTTCTGGGCACGTTCGCAACAGGTGCAAACACCTGAGATGCTGATCATGCCGCGCAACCCTTCGTTGCCAGGCGGTAGCGTCCAGTATACAGTATCGGAGTTCGAGAGGCAGACAGGGGGACCCGATGCGGTTTCATTCGCGTCTTGATGTGCCGGTCACCTCCTGCTTCGGTTCCTGCTCCCGTCTGCGTGACGATACGGTCGAACCCGGGCGGTGGCTTGCAGGGTGAGTCAGTCACGACGGATGCCAGCTTGGAGTTGTTCAATGCCCTCCTCAACTCAAGACGGCTCGACGGGCCTTGTCCGGGCTCGGCAGAGGTGAAAGGAACAATGCCAGACAGGATCGCAGCGCACTTCGATACTATGGCTGCCGAGTGGGACAACGCACCTTACCGGGTTGCTCTGATGAAAGCCGTTGGGGAACAGGTGCTCCGGCAGGTTCACCCAACGAACCGGACGGACGTGTTGGACTACGGGTGCGGTACAGGACTGTTGGGGCTCTATCTGCTTCCTCACGTCCGCAGCGTCACTGGCGCCGACATTTCCCCAGGCATGCTTGAGGTCCTGCGGGAGAAGATCACGAAGCGTGACATTTGCAACGTCAGAGCGCTTCAGCTCAATCTTGAGGAGGATGACCCACCACACGACCGTTATGACCTGATCGTGGTCGGCATGGCCCTGCATCACATCGCCGATATCGAGAAGGTCCTTCGCGCGTTCTTCGACATGCTTCGGTCCGGCGGGTTCCTCTGTGTTGCCGATCTGGACACGGAACCGGGGACTTTTCACGGTTCGAATCCCCAGGAGCGGGGCGTCAGGCACTTCGGATTTGACAGGGAGCAGTTCAAATCAAGGCTGGCCAGGATAGGTTTCAGACATCCTCGGGATGTCGACGCCCACACCCTTCGAAAGCCCCTCGAAAGCGGCGAAGTGCGGGACTTCCCCGTGTTCCTGATTACGGCCGAGAGATGAAAGCTCTCTTCTCTTCAGAGGAAAGCCCGTGGAGCGGGAAAGGTCAATGCCACGGTCGCGGCCTCCGCTCGCGGTTGGGCCAAATTAGAGCACGGGACTCCATCTCCGCAAGCAAGGACATCTGTGTACTCACGGACCGATTCCGCCGGAAGAACGACATCCTGCACGCCAAGCAGGCCACCGGAACAATGGGCGGTCATTGCAGTGTGCTCATGCAGCAGGCCGCAGATACCATGCGCACCAGCGTTAGCAAACCACTTCGAGAGGTAGTTGGCAAGAAGACGGGAGGAGCTGATCCCTGGTGACCTTGAGACTCTGTCGACTCCTCCACCGTTGTAGAAAAAGGATACACTGAGCGGTCCCTGAACCCGAACCGCAGGTCTCGGTTCTGAACCTCCCCATCAGCGCGGGGTCCAACTGCCTTGACAGGGCCGACAGGGTCTCTACAATAACTTCAGATGCAACTGGTTTGCATGTGGAGGCCGGGATATAGCTGGTCGACGACGGCCAAGGCCCCCAGGACAATCTGGATGGTGTCATCGTGACAAGGCGGTTTCTCGCCATATTGAGTGTTAGTGCGTTTCTCGCCTTGACGACGGGATTGGCGCAGGCACTGCATCTTCACCAGACAGACTCCGACCATCATGCGGACGACTGTGGAATTTGCCTCACCATCATTCTGAGCAAGATAGCCACTTCGCCGGTTGCGGATTCGCTGCCGATCGTTGAGGAATGGTGCTGGCCGAAGCATTCCGCTGTCACCGAGCAGCCCTTCTGTGCGTCTTCGCTTCCCTGTATCGCCCCTCGCGCTCCACCCGCTGCCTGACGCAGTTCCACATGTGCTCTCATTCTTCCCTTAGACAGCAGGTTGTTCGTCGGCTGGTCCTCTGGGCACGTGAACGAGGTTGATGCAGCGTTCCCTTCAGTAGCAGTCATGCGCCGGGCGGCGTCTCCTGGCCGGACCACCTTGAAGGCAGGTGCGTCTTGGTGAACGCGAGGGTGCTCCCATGAAACGCCTGTGCTTTACATTGATCGAGCTGCTGGTTGTGGTGGCGATTATCGCGATGTTGATCGCCATTCTGATTCCGTCTCTGGGCAAGGCGCGCGATCAGGCGAAGGCGACCGTCTGCCTGAGCAATCTCCGGCAGATGGGCCTGTCGCTCACCCTGTACGCCGCCGACTTCCAGGAACGATTCCCCTCCAGCTCGTGCCATTTCAGTCAGGAAAAGGACAAGGAGAACTGGTGGTTGTACGTTCTCCAGCCCTACTCCAAGACGCAACTGCTCTATCGATGTCCCAGTGACAAGAGCAAGGACTTTCTGGACTGGCTCAACCCGCCGCCCTTCGCCGAATGGAAGGACCATCGGTTGAGCAGCTTCGTCACCAACGGACTCATCGAGGACATGGTTCACGGACACGTGAGCCGAGTTCCACGGCCGGCGGATGTCATCTATGTCGCTGAGCTTGCCGAAGGCAGCAACTTCAACAACGTCGACCACTTTCACGCCGAGGATTGGGGGTTCGGCGGAGATCCCAACAACGACATTGCCCAGAAGAGGCACTCTGGCCGCTCGCACTATCTGTTCGTCGACGCCCATGTGGCGGCGATGAAGCTCGTCGAGACCTGGGAGCCCAATGTGGTGAACCTGTGGAACCCCAAGGAGGCCCCGGCCTGGTCCATACCCGAGGTCGAGGAACACCATCACGAGTGAGAGGCTCGTGCAAAGGAGATGATTTCCATGAGTACCCGAGTTTTGCCGGTCGCCGTGGCCGTGAGCGGTTTGTTGAACGCTGCCAGCGTCATGGCGGCATGTTCGTATGATCACTTCGCCGTCGGCCAGGATGACGGCAGGCTGGTGGTAGACACCTGGCAGGTCTATCGCCACTGGAACAAGGACTACGGTAGCAATCCCAATCCGTACGCCCAGTCGTACTACGAATTCATCCTGAACCTTCAGGGCAAGTACAACCGGGTCGAGCCCGGACCGGGCGCGACGGAAGACCCGAACTATGCGCTTCAGGGTCAGCAGGGCATCGATTTCCAAATCCGGATTCAGCGTGTGTACGCCTCCCCCGGGCTGCAACTGTTCGGAGGGGTCACGCCGATCCTCGCCAACAACGGCGACACCTACACCATCCCCAGCGACTTCCACTTCCACATGCGGTACCTGGTGGACAGCAACCCCACGGCGCCCTATCACATCATGTATCGGTTCATCGACGGTTTCTCCGATCCGAACGAACCCAACTATCTGCCCACGAAACCGTTCGTCGTCCACTTCGGCGCCGATCCGAACTATCACGCCCTGAAAGTCATCAACTCCAAGCCGAACTACGGCGCCGTCCTGTTCGATCCGGAGCCGCCGATGCCGATCGTCGCCGGACAGTCCTACGAGCCCAACCTCGAACCGAACGATCCGCCGGCCTATCCGGAGGGCGTGCCGGTGACGTTGTTTGCGGCCCCCGTCAGCGGCAAGTCATTCGTCCAGTGGGAGATCTATGATCCGAACCACCCGGGCGATCCCAACTACATGGTGGTCGACGCCAACAACCCGATCACGTTGGTCATGGATCAGGATCGGGAGGTGCTGGCGGTCTTCAAGTGCGGGACCGGTGCCGGGATGTTCCTGCCTCTGTTGGCGGGCGGTCTGCTGGTCTGCCGATTCATTGCAAGTGGGTTGCGGCGTCGGCGAGTGACGGGGTGACGTCATGTCATTCGAAGGCGGAGCGGTGCTCACAGACATGTTGCGGCGAGTCGTCCTGCGTGTCGACATGCTGGTCGGCGCACTGCGACGATCGCGCGTGGGGGGAGGCGCGGCTCGCTTCCTCCTGTGGTGGTTCGGGCTGTTTGCCGCGATGGGATCCTTCTCGACCTGTCCCTGCTGCGGGCAGCAAGGGTGCGGCGTCGGTATGGCGGGAGCGGGCCTGATGGGCGGGATAGCGTCCGGGATCATCGCATGCCTGCGACAAATCGCCGGGTTCTCCAAGCGCCGATCCCATCTTGAGCATCAGCACGGGCGGCATGGGTTTCAGTCGGAGGAGGGATGACGAAGTGGAGGGGAGTGTGTGTCTGAAAGTGCCGATGGCGTGATGAGAACACCGCTGCCTGTCGGGCATCGCGGCAAACTGACAGTGATGACGCCCTGGGTTTGCGCCCTGGCTCTTCTGGCGCTTTCCACCGGGCTGACGCACATGATCCACGTCGCACTGGCAGGGGAGACACACGACAGTGAGCGCTGCGGCCTTTGTGCCCTGATGTCGACGACGAAGCCGCTTATCGAGGACGCCGGCGAGCCTCCGCTCGTCGGTCGCAATGTCCTTGTCACACGGGCATTCGTCTCTATCCTCGTGCCGGGGTCTTCCCAAACCGCTGAGCCGCGGAAGACTCGAGCGCCGCCGCGGACACTTCCTTCGGTGTTCCGGACGAGACAAGAAGCTCACAGTACACGACCGTAGACGGATCCTTTGAAGTTCTGCGATTATCGAGGAGATATGAACATGTTGAAATACCTGAGGATACTCACTCTTGCTTCTATTCTGGCGGGGCCGGCGATTGCACCCGCCCTTGCACACGATCATCAGCACGAAGGCGACATCATCGTGGGGCGTATTCTGGGGACGCCGGATCAACTGGCCATGGAGGCCGATCTGGACGAACCCGTCTTCTGCGAACCGTCGGCGGTTCCGGGGCTGAACGGCTGGCTCAAGGACGAACCGGGCCTCGAGGCCCTGATGGAGGACGAACCCGACGAGGGTTTCTACATGCTGCAGCCGGGGGCACAGGTGCGGCTGGAAGTCGTCAGCCTCGACGCCGGCATCAAGGTGTGGAATCCCGAGCTCACGCAGATGGCCGATGCCGTCGGTGAGTGGATCGATCTCGGGGATCATGAGCTGCACACGCACATGATCTGGCATCTCGACAGCGATGTGCTGGGGACGGGCTGGGAAGGCACGCTCCACGGTACGTTCAAGCTGGTGGATGTCGGCACGACCGGGTACACCCAATCCGAGTCGTTCGACATGGCCTTTACCAACGTCCCCGAGCCCATGACGGTTGGACTGCTGGTCCTTGGCGGGTTGGTTATGGGCAGGCGCATGCGTGGCGGGCGTCAACCTTGACAGGAGTCCAATTCCACTGATTCGTCAGTACCGGGCGGATTCTTTGACCAATCCGCCCGGTACCGTTATGCGACCAGCAAAGGCACACTTCGTGGCCTGAGAGAGCGGATCCAAGCATCCTGGCAAGAAGAGCGAACGTGCGTTGCGACATCAAGAAGCGGGGCTGCTTGCTGTTGGCAGGCTGAGGACAAGATCACTTGTCCCCGCGCAAAGCCAACACCTCGCCGTCTCAGCCCAACGCGTCGGGCAAAGGGCAGCAGATCGACACGTTTCGGCGTACGGTCGACAACGAGCAGTATCCCGGCGTGTTCTGGCTCCTGCGCAGATGTCCGCGCCGTTGGTCTGATCCGGGGCAGTCCATTGTCGTCATGGACGCTTCCACCTTCAACGGCAGGATGCCGCTCCGCTCCCAGGCAATGGACAACACCGCCGCAATTGACATGGATCCGCTTCAGGATGATTTGCGGGGTAGATCCTGGACTTGCAGCCACTCTCGGATATCCTCGCCTTTCGAAAGAACCTGCGACGTGGAGTGATGGACGATGCACGTCAGGACCGCCTGCTTCCGTGCGTCAGCTGGTGCCTCAAACGCCCCGGACAGCGTCTTGGCATGGGCGGGTCGTGGGCAAGCGCCATATGGGAAATGCCGGCTCAGATGATCTTGGCGACAGAGCCTTTGCCGCCTTCCGAAAAGCGGCTAGAATAAGGCGTGGTTGAGGTGAGGAAGACTGCAATGCCAACAGCGGTCGAGACGACGCGTTTTTCTGCCGTCCGTGCGTTCGGTGTATCAGGGCTTCTGTCTGTTTGCCTGACAGGCTGCTCAACGTTTACCTATGTCAATCAGACACCGACAATCAAGTCGGATGCGTATGTGGTGGAAGATGGCAAGATGGTAAAGGTGACGTTGGCCAAGGTACCCCAGCTTGGCAAGGTGGGCGGGTCGGTGGCCATCATGGATCCCAAGCTTCCTGACCCCCTGATCGTCGCGCGAACCGGAGACAACGACTACGTCGTGGCTTCCAGCAGATGCCCTCACCGCGCAAAGGCGCTCTCCTATTCTCCCGAGAACAAGCGATTCGAATGCTCATCACTCGGCAGTGGGAAGTACGGTGTGGACGGCAAGAAGATCAGCGGTCCCGGCAAGGGATGCCTCAAGCTCTATCCGGCACAACTCGAGAGTGGTGTGTTGGTATTTCGTATCTCTGATAAGTAGCTCGTAGCGGCACGACAGGCTATTCTGCTTGTGGGGGTAGAAGGTCTGTTCGCTGACTCTTAGCTTACGGACGATCTCCTCCCCAATCCCGCGCGGAATCTGCCCGCTTTACGTACAGGAAGGAATAGGAGCTTTTCCGGCGCACGCCACTGCCTCTCGTTCGCGCGTTTCGCAGGCGATGAAATGGCGTCCTGTCGTTCTCATGCCGGAGCCTTCATCTCTTGCCCGGAATTCGAAACACGCGTGATTCGACGGCCTCCAGGGCAAGGGCCAGCTTGCCGTCCTGCACTTGCGCCGATCCCTCTTCGAACATCAGCTCTGCCTTCGCGATGGTGATCCCAGGTACGTCCAGTATCGTCTTCGTTGGCGTGCGCTCGTAGTTGGCGGCGATGACGTAGGTATCTGTCCCGTCGCTCTTGACCATCGCGACGACGTGGTCTCGGCTCTGTATCGTCTCGGGCGACTCCGCGGTCAGGAGCGGCATGAGACGTTTCAGCTCGAGGGTGATGCTCCTCAAACGCCTCCAATGATCGTCGCCCGTCACCGGATCGCCCTCGCGTGCGTGCTTCAGGCGGTTCAGCGACCAGTACAGAACGCCCCGAGCGCCGGAGGCAATCGCAACATACGTCATCGTGCGCAGCTCCCTCTGGGTCGGGAATCGCCTCCACTCAGCGGGAATCTCGTGCTTCTTCTCCTTGAGCAGGCTGTAGTCGAAGGCCTGGCAGACGAACCAGAACGGCTTGGTCGCCTTGGATGCTTCGCGCCAGGCATCGACGTACATCTTGATCCCACGAAAGCCGTTGCCGGCGTAATGGCTCGCCGGGATCGGCGGGATGGGATAGTAGTCCGCCTGGAGGACGTCTACGGTGTCAACGAAGTGCTTGGCGTCGGTGAAGTGGCACACGACGGCCGTCACAGGATGGCACGGGTCGTGTTGCCTGACGAGTTGATAGGCGGCAGGCATGTACGTCTCCCCATGGTTGCCCTCCTTCTCCCACGCGGGTTCGTCCATCGTATGCCAGGCCAGGAGCGCCGGATGGCGGCGATACTGCTGGATGCGCTCGACGCACGCGTCGAACTGCATGTTCTTCACCCGGGGACGGGACAGCCCGACGAGTGCCATCAGGCCATGCTTGTGGGCGGCGTCCAGCCACGTCTTACCCCAGTCGTGATCCGATTTGCCTTCCCACTGATACGTATGCACCAGATTGAACCCCGCCTCGGCAAGCTTGGGAAAGTCTTCCAGGTTGGCCGAGTACACGCCGACGGGAAAGAAGCGTTTTCCGTTAACGAGGATGCATCCACCGTCCACGACCTTGACCCCTGAGCCGGCGCCCGTCGCGGTGACGGCCGGGACCGAGATCGTGGCGCAGATGATGCATTGCCAACGAATCATTGTGTGCACGTTGTGTACCCTTTCTACGCCAGCGTCAGCGGCTAAACAGTCGGAGTCCTACAAGCCGCTGCTGCTCAATCTGGAATTGTGCGTTAATGGAAGCGAGTGCCACCATAGCCGAGTGCTGACCAGTTTACTGAACCCAGACGGCAGGTCAAACGCCAAACGAAGCATCGCGGTCTACGCACGCATCCTTGACCTTGGGGAATCGGAGACACGGTGTGCCGAGCGAAGGACTGTTGGCGGATTCACTTTCAAGAGTCTTGCGTCGAAGACGCAATTCACCAGTCGCACGCTTCATCGATCCTTGGACAACAATCAGCTACTGGCGGAGAGCCAGGTTCTCGGCCGCAACTGTGGTGCGACCAAGAAGCAACCCTCGGAGCAAGTCGAAGATGATCTTGACGGTGCCCATCTCGCCCTCCAGGTCGGGCATATGGGCGGATGAGCCGATACACCTCCAACCGGAAGTCACGTAGCCCCTTCACCATCAACGGGGACGGAGCTTTCCGATAGGGACAGGGCTGGTTGGTCGGCAAAGCTTGCGGGCGGAGCCAGGTGTCCATCAAGCTGGCGTCGTTGACCAGCCCGTGATATGGTCAAGGTCGTTATGGGAAACGCGTCTTCTTGCAGGTGAACAAGGGTTCGTGGCCCGGCACGGAGGGACGTTTGTATCCCCGCACAGGTGAGAGAATCGTTGGTTATGTTCCAAGTGGGGAGGTATCCATGAGAGACTTCAAGCTCTTCATCGACGGCGAGTACTGCGATTCGGCAGCGGGTGAGACGTTCGAGAGCGTGAACCCGGCCAACGGGCGTGTGATCGCCAGGATCGCCAAAGCCGGCAAAGAGGACGTCGCTCGCGCCTGCCGGTGCGCCCAGACGGCATTCGACGGCATCTGGTCCCGCGAGGTCTCGCCGGTTGAACGCGGGCGCATCCTGATGCGCGCGGCAGACATTCTCCGCTCGCGGCTCCAGGAATTTGCGGAGCTGGAGACGCAGGACGTTGGCAAGCCCCTGCGGGACTCGAGCAACATCGACGTCCCGGTGGCCGCAAACTACTTGGAATGGTACGGAACCGTTACTCACAGCTTCGAGGCCGAGACGATTCCCATCCCCAACCCCGACCAAGTCGATTTCACGCTGCGCGAGCCGTACGGCGTCGTGGGATGCATCGCGCCCTGGAACTTCCCTCTGTTCCTCGCCATCCTGAAGGTGGGCCCTGCGCTGGCCGCCGGAAACACCGTGGTCATGAAGCCGGCCTCGTGGACCTCCCTGACGACGCTCCTGCTGGCCGAGGTCTTCAAGGAAGCGGGCTTGCCCGCCGGGGTCCTGAACATCCTGGCCGGTCCGGGCGGCGCAGTTGGCGAGGCGATCTGCACCGATCCGCACGTGCAGAAGATCTTTTTCACGGGCTCGACCGACGTCGGCCGCCGGATCATCCAGATCTCGACAGGACACATTGCGGACCTCTCCATGGAACTGGGCGGCAAGAGCCCGAATATCATCTTTGCCGACGCGGATCTGGAACAGGCGGTGGCGGGGGCGACGTTTGGCATCCTGCTCAACAACGGACAGAACTGTATTGCGGGCTCCCGGCTGCTGGTCGAGCGTCCGATCTACGACGACGTTGTGGCGGCGGTCGCCGGGAAGTTCCGGTCCCTGTGCCTGGGCGACCCCATGAAGCCTGAAACCCAGTTGGGCGCCATCGTGTCGCGCGAGCAATACGAGACGGTGATGCACTACATTCGGGAGGGATTGGCGGAAGGCGCCAGATTGGTCTGCGGCGGCAAGTCGCCCCGAGGCCCGGAGTTCGAGGGCGGCTATTTCATCGAGCCAACCCTCTTTTCCGGCGTGACGAACGACATGCGAATTGCCCGGGAAGAGATCTTCGGCCCGGTGCTCGTGGCGATTCCCTTCGAGGGCGATGAGGAAGCCGTCGCGATCGCCAACGACACGCCCTACGGCCTGGGAAGCGGCGTGTTCACCAAGGACCTGGGCAAGGCCAACCGTATCCTGCGCCGGCTTCATGCCGGCACCGTCTACGTCAACACGTACAACCAGGTGTACCCCCAGTCGCCGTTCCCGGGCTGGAAACAGAGCGGGATCGGCGTGGAGCGCGGCATGCACGGGTTGCTGGAGAACACGCGCTACAAGAACGTGATCATGGATATCTCCGGCAAGCCGATCTCCTGGTTCTAAACCATTCTGTCGGCATATGCTGCTGCAACTGTTCGCCTGATGTTGCAGCAGCCGGGACGATACCCATGGCTACGATTCCTGCGCCCGTGCCGGGGGGCGCGGACCCAGATCCAACGGAGAAGCGAGCTATGAGGTCCATGATGGAGGTCAGTCCTATCGCAGATGGCGAGCAACTCGGCGACAGCGGCGGAGGCATTCGCGACGTCGTCAACCCGGCGACGGGGGAGGTCATTGCCAGGCAGTCGTGCTGCGACGCGGCCTGCGTGGACCAGATCGTTCAGTCCAGCGTCAAGGCCTTCGGGTCGGGCGATTGGCAGTCGCTTGCGCCGGCCGCCCGCGGAGCGATCCTGCTCAGGTTGGCCGATCTGGTCGAGCAGAGGGCCGAGGAACTCGTGCACGTCGAGTTGGAGGACGTGGGAAAGCCGATCGCGCAGCTTCGCGGCGGCGAGATCCCGCTCACCGCGGCAATCATTCGTTTTTACGCGGGGGCTGCCGACAAGATAGACGGGGCGGTCAAGGCCACCGAAGGGCGCCACTTCGCTTTGACCATGTGGGAACCTTACGGGGTCGTGGCGGGGATTCTGCCGTGGAACTACCCGCTGGTCAACGTGGCCCTGAAAGTGGCCCCCGCGCTGGCCGCCGGCAATGCCATCGTTCTGAAGCCGTCGGTCGAGACGCCCTTGAGCACCGTGAAGTTCGCCCGGCTCGCACTGGACGCGGGCGTGCCCCGGGGGATCGTCAACGTGGCGCTCGGCTCCGGTTCCCAGGTGGGCAACGCGCTGGTGTCGCACCCTGCGGTCCGGAAGATTTCCTTCACCGGCTCCACCGCAATCGGCCAACACATCCAGAGACTCGCGGCCGACCAGATGAAAGCGGTCAACCTGGAGTGCGGCGGCAAGAACGCCATCCTCGTCTTCGACGACGCCGACTTGGCGCGTGCCGCCAACGCAGCGCTCGTCAGCGCGTTTGTCAATTGCGGCCAGCTTTGCGTGTCCTGCTCGCGACTGCTGGTGCAGGAGTCGATCCGCGACGAGTTCCTCTCGCTCCTGAAATCGAAGGCGGAGAAGCTCAAGGTTGGCGACCCTCGCGACGAGCAGACGCTCATCGGGCCGATGATCACGAGGGACCAGTACCACACCGCGCTGGGCTTCTTGCAGGCCGCGCCGGGCGAGGGATGCCGGGTGGTCTGCGGTGGCGGCAGGCTGGAGATGCCCGGCCTCCTGGCTGGCGGCTTCTGGCTGCAGCCGACGATCCTCAGCGACGTACGGCCGGGAATGAAAGTGCACGACGAAGAGATCTTCGGGCCGGTGCTCAGCGTGCTGACGTTCCGGGATGAAGCGGAGGCGGTGCGGATCAGCAATGCGGTCCAGTACGGCCTGTCCGGAAGCGTTTGGACCGCAAACGGTTCTCGGGCACTGCGGTTGGTTCGCGCTTTGGATACGGGCATTATCTGGGTGAACTGCATGCTGGCCGGCTACCCGCAGATCCCCGTCCCGCCGCACAAGATGAGCGGCACGGGCGTCGAATTGGGCATGGAAGGTCTCTTGGCCTACTGCCGGCGAAAAAGCGCCCTGCTGGGCTACGACGAGCAATCACCCATCGGCTGGGGACTCTAAACAGGGCAATCGGCTCGCCGCATCATGTCGTCCTTTTCGCTGAGACGGGAGTCATTGGACGTCCAGAAAAGGAACAAGGATCTTCGCAGATCTTGTGCGAAGACCCTCGCATCGCATTGCGGCGTGAGCAGCGATGCCTGGCAAGCACGTTTCATGAAGCTCGCAAGCCCGTCCCTGCCGAAGAGATCATCCGGAACACCTCATGCTGTCGAAGGTCCTGGTCCACTTCGCCGCATGTCACCCAACCGGCTCCTGACGGAAAGGGCAGTCCCTGCCTCGACACAGTCGCTGAATTCGGTCAAGCGATCTACTTGACAGCATATACCGGACGGTACATAATACCAACTCGGTGGTATATGACTCAGGCCGAGAGACAAGAGCGCGTCGAGCAGTTCGATCGTATCTGCCGCGAGCGCGGATTCCCCTTGACCATTCAACGGCGGACGATCTTCAGGATGATCCTGGATCGCGAGGACCATCCTACAGCGGATCAGGTCTATGATCAGGTGCGAAACCGAATTCACACTATCTCCCGGACATCCGTTTATCGCATCCTCGATACCCTTGTAGAGCTTGGCGTGATCCGAAAGATCTACCATCCTGGATCCGCTGCCCGCTTCGACCCGAAGACGCGCGAGCACCATCACCTGGTGTGCTTGCGATGCGAGAGGATCTTTGACGTCGAAGATCCACAGCTCGCGGGTATTCCATGGCCCAACGTACGACACAATGGCTTCGAGATTCAGGACTGCTACGTCCATTTCCGCGGAATCTGCGCCCAATGCAGGAAGGCGTCGGGCGCATCGTCAAGCGTGTCTACCGAAGGAGCCCCAATCTCGACCGGCGTCAGGCGGCGCCGCCTGAAGCAACGGTCGACAGTCAGACGAAGGGGAAACAAGGCATGAAATCCCTGATCGCCCAAGTCGGACGAAGACGCGTCGGTTCGTGTAGCCTTACCCTGATGGTCCTGTTGCTGCTGCTTTCGCGGGCAACAAGCTGGGCAGAAACCCCATCGAGCTACTCTCCCGTCGTTATCAAAGAGGCATTCGAGACGACGAAGACACGAATGGAGGCCGCCAAGCCGGAGGTCATGAAGAAACAGACAGCCCTGCTGGAGGAGCGGTATGACCTGGGGGATCGTTCGGCCAAGGACTCCAGGATGTCCCGTGGCAAGGCCGTGCAGGACGGTGTGCGGGTCAAATTGTCGGAGGGCATGACCTGGGACAAACTCGCCGCCATGAGCCCCGATGAGATCTGTCAAAGGGGGCTGTTTCCGAAGGGCTTCCTCCCGCTACCCCACCCGCACCACGCGGAAGGCGGAATGGTCTTTCCGCAGCACCACATCGACGAGATCAAGAAGCAGGAAGGACGCGACCTGACGCGGTTCGACCTCGACTACGACCTCCCGGCCCACTTCTTGCCCGAGTTTCCGCCCGCCATCTACCTGACGACACGCCCGGACCTCGGCGACGTGTCGCAGGGCAAGCTCGTTACCATCATGAACTACTACGAGCTGTTCAACGGCATCCTGAACCCCAAGCAGCTTGAGGGCCTGCGGCTGCTGGTAACGCCGTTCCCGCAGCAGCAGTTCAACCAGACAGAGGACCGTCGCTCGGCTCTGCCACACCGCGGCGTAACCTGTTTCGACTGCCATGTCAACGGCCACACGAACTCGACCACGCATCTGGTGGGCGACATCCGCCCGCAGGAGTTCCGACACAGCCTGGATACCCCCTCCCTTCGCGGGGTGAACGTCCAGCGGTTGTTCGGGTCGCAGCGGGGTCTCAAGAGCGTCGAGGACTTCACCGAGTTCGAGCAGCGGGCGGCGTATTTTGATGGCGATCCCGTCATCGCCACCAAGAAGGGAATCAACATCCTGGAGCGCGGGAGCCAGGTGCATTTCATGGCGGAGTTCATGGCACTACTGGACTTCCCGTCGGCACCGAAGCTGGACGTCTTTGGCAGACTGGATGTGGCCAAGGCAACGGAGTCCGAACGCCGTGGCGAGGAGGTGTTCTTCGGCAAGAGCCGCTGCGCCGAGTGCCACCCCGCCCCGTACTACACGGACAACACGATGCACAACATGCGCACGGAACGATTCTTCAAACCTCAGATGGTCAACGGGCGGATGGCCTCCCAGGATGGACCGATCAAGACCTTCCCCTTGCGTGGCCTACGGGAGTCGCCGCCGTATCTGCACGACCGGCGACTGCTCACAATCGAAGACACGGTCGAGTTCTTCAACCTGATCACCGGCGTCAAGCTTTCCGAGCAGGAGAAGAAGGACCTTGTGGCCTTCCTCCGATGCTTGTGAGTGAGTACCGGTGTGTCGGTGGGACAATAACCGTAAAGGAGTCGGCATCTCCCACTTGGGTTGCATCGTTCAATAAACACATTGCACCAAGTGTACGACTGATGGAGGTGAGGGGTGGGCGCATGCAAGCCGTATGTCAGTTCGAACAAGGTGTTTTGGGTTTGGCCCTTTGTCGCAGGTACATAGGGTTACCAACCTCGTTTTCGTTGGCAGCCCTGATGAGAAGAGAGGAGAACCGTCATGGCAGATGATCGCAAACACTTGACCACCAGCGCGGGGACCCCCGTCCCCGACAACCAGAACGCAATGACCGCTGGGCCTCGCGGCCCCATGCTCTTGCAGGATGTCTGGTTTCTGGAAAAACTCGCCCACTTCGACCGGGAGGTCATCCCCGAGCGCAGGATGCACGCCAAGGGTTCTGGTGCGTACGGCACGTTTACGGTCACGCACGACATTACCCGTTACACCAAGGCGAAGGTCTTCTCCCAGGTCGGCAAGAAGACCGAACTCTTCGTCCGGTTCTCCACCGTGGCAGGCGAGCGCGGAGCGGCGGACGCGGAACGTGATATTCGCGGCTTCGCCGTCAAGTTCTACACCGAGGAGGGAAACTGGGACCTGGTGGGCAACAACACACCGGTGTTCTTCCTTCGGGATCCGTTGAAGTTCCCCGACCTGAACCACGCCGTGAAACGTGACCCCCGCACCAACCTGCGGAGTGCCAGGAACAACTGGGATTTCTGGACCAGCCTGCCCGAGGCCCTGCACCAGGTCACCATCGTCATGAGCGACCGCGGCATCCCCGCCACCTATCGGCACATGCACGGGTTCGGCAGTCACACCTTCAGCCTGATCAATGCCAGCGGCGAGCGGCACTGGGTCAAGTTCCACCTGGTCTGCCTGCAGGGTATCAGGAACCTGACCGACGCGGAGGCCGAAGCCCTCATCGGGAAAGACCGGGAAAGCCACCAGCGCGACCTGTACGAGAGCATCGAGAGGAAGGATTTTCCGCGATGGAAGTTCTGCATCCAGGTCATGACGGAGAAGGATGCGCTGGCCTGCCCCTACAACCCGTTTGACCTGACCAAGGTCTGGTTCCACAAGGATTGCCCGCTCATCGACGTGGGCGTACTCGAACTGAATCGAAACCCGGAGAACTACTTTGCCGAGGTCGAGCAGTCCGCCTTCAATCCGGCGAACGTCGTGCCGGGCATCGGGTTCTCGCCGGACAAGATGCTGCAGGGCCGATTATTCTCCTATGGGGACGCCCAACGGTACAGACTGGGTGTGAATCATCACCTCATCCCCGTGAACGCCCCGCGATGCCCGGTCCACAGCTATCACCGTGACGGTGCCATGCGGGTGGATGGCAATTACGGGAGCACGCTGGGCTATGAACCCAACAGCTACGGGCAATGGCAGCAACAGCCGGAGTTCGCCGAGCCACCGCTGGCCTTAAGCGGAGCGGCCGACCACTGGAACCACAGGGAAGATACGGATTACTTCTCCCAGCCCGGCCGTCTCTTCCGCCTGATGACTCCAGAACAACAGCGGGTACTGTTTGCCAATACCGCTCAGGCCATGGGAGATGCCCCTCGGGAGATCAAGGTCCGCCACATCGGTCACTGCCTGAAAGCCGACCCGGCCTACGGCAAGGGCATCGCTGCGGCAATGCAGATCCCGTTGAACGAGGTGCGATGATTTCGGCGGGCCAGAGGAGCCCATCAACTGACTCGAACCTCACTCGACGGGATACTGGCGAGAGGCGATGCGGTTGAGGTTGCCTGAGAGAACCCACTGTCATCAGGCTGACGCTAGATTGTGCTGCCCTGCGGCAGGCGAGGAGTCGTCGTCGATCCGGCGGTTGGTACTGCCGGGGACTCCATGCACTTGTCGGCACTACCCCTTGATGGGTGAAGGCGGAGGTCAGCGGAATCGTAGGTTCTCAGCTCGAACTCGACACCAAGAGCCGATGGATGAACGCCGTTGCCGGCCCCGGATGCGTCACCACTCCTCTGATCGGATCCGGTGCCAGAGTCCGCGGTGGCCGTTACGGTCATCCGAGCGTTCGGGTCGAAGAACACGTGGCTGGGAGGGCTACCTGGCAATGCCCTCGGGCTGCTGGAGTGCCCTGACGAGCATCGCGGCCTGGGCAGCCGACCACTCCTCTAAGAGTTCATGCGTCTGTTCAGGACTGCCGGCAGCGATGCTTGCTTTCACCTTTTCCTTCAGCCGTTCCGTTTCGGCATGCATGGACCGTTCCGTCGCCTCCCAGCGCGGTGCCTGGGGTGGGCTCTTCGTACCCAATTCATAGGCCGTCCCGTCGACCAGGCACGCCGGCGTGCGGCGTTGCCCCATCAGCACCGGGAAGGCCACGGCGCGGACGGGCAGCGAAATCCACGCGCAGGTGAACAGGTCGGGACGGTCCGGGTCAATCTCGACGGTCATCCCCGAGATGGAGTCCTTGGTGAGTATGGGCCGGAGCCGCGAAATGTTGTGGAACAAGTGGAAGTCGACCGCCTCCGCCTCGCGCAGGCGCTGGGCAACCGCGCTCTTGTTGAGCCGGCTGAAATAGACCTTCTCCGTGTGAACCTTCGACACCACGTGCCGAGAATTGTTGCACACCTCGAGAATCGTGCCCTTGCGGTCGACGAACAGCCAGTGGCTTCCGTTTACCTCGCCGCCCGCGTAGTACCCCTTCGCCACGAAGTCCTCGATGATGGCGAGAGCCTCGGTGCAACTCGATGCCCGTTCCGCGATGCAGCGGAGGATCGAGCCAGCCATCAGACCGCGGTACTGCGGCTCGGCCGGTTCGAGGCGCAGGGTGGAGGACTCTTTCTTTCGGTCGGCCGGGTAGTCTGCCGCCCCGGCAAGCCCCTTCTCGTTGACCATCATGGAGCATTTGATGCAGCCTGCATCCGATACGGCGATGAACTTGTTGATCCCTTCCAGCGAGCTCTCCACGATGGGGGTTAGCTGCGGCCGATCGACGTTGTCGCGGGTCTTGTGGAACAGAATCGCGCCGTCCCGGGCATGGCTGCGCGAAACCGCGTAGGAGGTGCACTCGTGGAGGAACCGCTTGCGCGCGTGGCCACCGACAAAGGCGACGTACAGGGCCTCGTCCACGCCGGCCGCCCGGGCGATGGCTCGCGCTTCCTCAAGCCAGTGCGGCGCGATTTCCTTGACGATCTGCACGTAGGCCGCTGAACGCTCGATGAGTGTTTCCTTCGACAGGCCCGCGGCGGCGGCCGGTTTCAGATAGTGGGCGTTCATATCGCGAACGATGATCTTTTTGTTCATCCTGCCCCAGATCGTACCGATTTGCTCGGGTGTGCCGGCCAGTTGGATGAGATTCGTCTGCGCCGCCGAGGCCATGGAGGCTGAGAGTAGGACAGCGGTCATCAGTGCAACGTTTCGCATGATGGAAGCTCCTCGATGATTCCATGGCACGGTGTATCACGGTCCTGCCATCGTAGGTACTGCTCTGATGTTTGCAGAACGATCGACCGGCGGCTGAGGACTGGCGGCGATATCAAACGGCCGGGCTCGCCGCTGAGTTATGGTCGCCTCCTGCCCAGGCCGTCCGTGACCGGCAGCGGCAGGAAGTCCCTTTCGAGGATCATCCATTCCGCTAGAACCGCCTTCAGCTCGCGCTCCACGGCGGCTGTGTCCTTATTGCCTGCCCGGTTGTCGAATTCACGCGGATCGTTCTGCAGGTCATACAGCTCGAACATCGGCCGGGTCGGGGAGAAATACACCCGCGAGATGTCGGCCGGCAGCTTCCCTGCCGCGTTCATCTCCTGGAGTTCCTTCCAGAACAGATCGCCCGCAAAGTCCACCGGCGTGTACGGAATCTGCCAGAGGGCGTTGTAGATGAGCTTGTAGCGTTTGGACACGACGCATCGGCCCAGGTCGAACGCCGCGCTGTTCTGAGGGAGACTGCTGCCGTGGGCGCCGCGCTCCGCGAAGACGTACTTGCGACCCTCGAACGGCTTTCCCTGCAACAACGGAAGGAAAGTTCGGCCGGTCATCTCAGAGGGCGGGGCGACACCGGCGGCCTGAAGGAACGTCGGTGCCAAGTCCTCGGCCGAGATCAATGCCTCGGACGCCGACCCTGGCTTGACCACCCCGGGCCAGCGGATCAGGAGAGGGACGTGGATCCCGAATTCGTAAAGGGTTCCTTTGCCCCGAAGCTGAGATGCGCCGTTGTCGCCCATGAACGCAACCAGCGTGCTGTCGACCAGACCGCGACGATCAAGTTCGGCCAGGACCTCACCGACGCATCCGTCGAGCCTGGCAATCTCATCGTAGTAACGAGCGAAGTCTTCTCGCACGGCCTTCGTGTCGGGATAGTGGGCGGGCAACTTCAGCTTGGCCGGGTCGTGCGGTTCCGGAATGGCGTTCCGGTCCAGCGGCCGATGAGGGTCACTGAAACAGAGCTGCAGAAAGAACGGCCTGCCCTTTGGGATACTGTCCAGGAAGTCCCGGAACTGCGCCAGTATCTCGGTTCGGTTACCGGTGTGCTTCACATAGTCGAGCCGCCTGGCGAATGTCTGCAGGTCGTGCTTTCTGAAGATAGTGGCGACCTCGGGAGACCGGGCCGCTCCGTCCAAGTGGTAGGTCCGCCCTGCAACGCCCGTACAGTAGCCATTGGACCGCAGCTGCTCGGGATAGGTTATCACGTCGGCGGGGAGGGGCGCGGAGAATCGCGTCATCGCTATGCGGACGGGCGACCGGCCGGTCATGATGGCGGCACGGGATGGGACGCACTGGGGACACGCAACGTACGCCCGATCGAAGCGCATGCCTTGAGATGCCAGCCGGTCGAGATTGGGGGTCTTGATGTCAGCGTTTCCGTAGCAGCCAACGTGCGGCACGCTGTGGTCGTCCGAGAGAACCAGAAGGATGTTCGGGCGGTCGCCGGCTGCAAGCGCGCAGGGCGCGAAAAGGAGTTGGAAGACGACGCCACAGATCGCCAGCCGACTCAATCGGCCCCCGTCTCGTTTCATGGCAGCCACCTCCGGACGGTGAACAAGGGGCCCTTACGACCCTTGGTTGTCGCATGGTAACCCAAAGACAGGTCAACAACGAGCCTCAGGTACACCTGTGACCCCGGAGGCCATTCCCACACCTGCCGGACGGTCACGTGGGAGCTTCACTTTGCCTTGGTCGCCACCTCTGGCCGGGGCGACAGCTCGAACTCGTCCACCACCTTGCCGGCAACATTGACGACGCGAACCTTTGCCCGGTCGGGACCGACCTCCACCCGCGAGAGGGTTGGAACGGAAGCAGACTTGACGGTCTCGGGCGGAATCGGGGGGTCGAGCGGACGAGCCATGCCGCCGGCCGCCCCGCCATCCACGAAATGAACGCCCCCAGCAACCTCTCGATGATAGTGGTGATCGTGCCCATTGAAGACCGCTGTGACGTGATGGTCCTGGAACACGGTGCCGAACTGAGCGCGATACAAGTCCGTGGCCGCCCTGCGCGAGCGGTTCATACTGTAGATGGGGAAGTGGAAGAACGCAAAGATGTACTTCGCCTCCGGGTGGCCGGCCAGGTCCTCCTTGAGCCACTGCACCTGCTCCTGGGCGTAGCGTTTGTTCTGCTGATCGAAGCGGTCACGGCCGGCCTTCGTGAGTGATTGGTTGTCCTCCGGCAGGGAGTGGCCGGGACTGTCCAGCACGACGAAGTGCGCCGCCCCACGATCGAACGAGTAGTACCGCTCGTTGCCGGGCAGTGAGAAGAACTGGAAGTACAGTGAGGCGTCGCGTTCGTGGTTGCCCAGCACGGCGTAGCAGGGCACGCTGCGCAAAAGGGCTCCCTCCACCCGGAAGAACTCCTCCCAGTCGCCGATACTGCGGCCGTCGGCAACCAGATCGCCCACGTTGAACAGCATGTCAGGCTTTTCCGCTATCATGCGGGCCACCATCGACTGGTGAGCTGCGTTGCCGCGATTCTGGGTGTCACTGATCACGCAGAAGCTGAAGGGGTGCTCTCCCGATCGAAAGGTCGTAAAGGTGCACTTGCCGGCATCGTCGGTGGTCCCCGGCACACGGTAGGTATACGGCATGCCCGGCTTGAGGCCGCGCAGCAGGATCGAGTGCATCTGGTACTCGCGGAAACACGAGTCCGTGTTTACCGATGGGGTGAGCGTCACTTGCCCGCTCACCGTAGCCCAGCAGATGGTGGCGTTCTGGGTCCCCACATTCTGCACATAGGGACCAATAGCGACCGGCTGCTCCCCGTGGGCCACGAGGGAAACACCGGGAAGGATGGCCATGCAGGCAAGAAGCGTGATTCCTGGCAGTCGCCTGTTCACGATACGGGTACCTGTGTTCATCTGCGACATCTCCTGATATTGACTAAGGGTAAAATATGATCCATAACATCGCATGGGATCCATGAAACGAGATTGTTCGCTCTTTGAACGAATCTGCGCAACACCCCCTGTCATGCCAGCGTAGTATAGCAGCGCCAGTATTTGCCAGCGAGGCCGGTCTTTCCTTACAGAAGTGCCCCTTTACAGTTGCCTCCCCTGTAAGGAGGCGCGGGCGATAGGTCCTCGTCCAGTCCAGGGGCGCGTGGGTTACGTCGATTGATCGCTCCAGCCTTCTCAAGGCTGTGGCCAGATGAGCTGCACGCGAGAGCCGGCGATCGTGGCTTGATCGGCTAGCTTTCCTATCAGCCCTTCATAGCGTTCATCCTCATAGACGATGGCCGCGCGGCGCAGCAGCGGTATCAGACCGGACCGCTTTGCATTGTGCGGATCCGGATGGTGCGGCCACTTCTTCTTGCGATCCGCATAGGGAGCGACGAAATCCAGCGCCTTTCGGATGGACCTGCCGTCGGTGGACTCGTAGTGCCAGAGGTCCAGGCCAATCCTCTCGCCGAGGGTGGCCAGCGTGAATAGCCCAACCAGATTCATGTTGCTGTAGCCGAGTGAGTGGGTTCTGGCCAGCTCCAGGGGTTGACGCCCGTCGGGTTCGATCTGCACATCGATGCGTCTCCTTGCGACGGTCTCCAGTGTATGTCTGGCCCTGTCGTCCTTGCCGACGAAGAAGGCGAAGCTGGCGACTTGGACGTCGTACCACGTACCGTGGTTATTCTTCGCCACCATTTCTTCCTTGCCCAGGCTGTCTGTGAGCAGCCAGGTCAGGTAGGCATCGAACCACCCCACCATTCCTTTCTGATCTGCCGGTGTCCACGCCTTCGACTTACCCAGCAGGCCGATGGCGTCCACCAGCTCAGACAGGTTTCTCGTGTCAATAATGCCGGCGCCGCGCCCCGCCGAGCGGCCGGGAATGCCCTGCCCGAACTTCAGGTTGGGGTTCATCCGGGTGGCCGGATCTAGAAACCAGACGCGCAGGAGCCGAGTGGCATGAGCGGCGTACTCCTCCTTGTCGGTAAAGTAGTGCGCCAGCGCCAGGGTGTTGACTGAGTCTATCATTCGCCAGAATCGAGGCGAATCGGAGCGTTTGAGCGTTTCCGGATTGCCCTCCCCGTCTCGCCGGATGTACGGCAGCCCGTCCTTGGATTTCGGGTCGGGCCACCAGTATGTGCCGAAGCTCATATAGTCATGCTTGTCGCCGCTCGGGGGAACCAAGGTCTTGTCCATGACAGAGGCCGGCGGAACCTTCAGGGCGGCGGCAGCATCCGAAAGAAGTGCGTCCATGGCAGGTTTCAATCGAGCGTCATTGGTGCGGACTCGTGCCCTCACCTCGGCAAGCAGCCTTGGATTCAGGCAGAACACCTTGGGCGTGTCTCCCTTGTGCCCCCCATTCTCGCCGGCGGCACAAGCCAATACGGCACAATGCAGCCTTACGACTAGAGCAGCAGGTGTCTTCATCGATCCGCTCCCGCGCGATTTCCGTTGATGACGAGGACTGAAGGCTGTCCTTACGCCACCACATCGGCTGAGGTTATTGGCTTGGCGGCAGGCTCGCGTCGCCTACTGCCCGCTGGCGGCGGTGGTCGGCCGCTTCGCATTGGAACCTGAGAAACGGCTACCCATATATCGCATCGCCCCGGCAAAGAGTTCCGCCGTCTTGTCCTTGAGCGTGGAATCGAAGCGGCGTGGATGCGGCGGGATCTCGGTATAGTTGTCCTTGACGAATGTCCCTTCTGGCCTGCGTAGTGCCGCCCGCAGCGGCTGCTCGATCGGCACGTACTGCCACTTGTTGACCTTCTCGAAGCGCCGCCGCCCCTCGTTGTACTCGATCGTTCGAATGATCAAGGCATGGGGATACACCAGGATATGCTTCAAGCCGTGCCGCGGGTTCACCCCAAGGCCGGGACAGATCAGGTATCGCACACCGCGATGTCTCACATCGAGGTCCACATGGAGGTGCCCGCAGAAGGAGGCGATCACGTTGGGGTTCTCCTCCAAGAGGTGCTGCAGCTTCTCGGCCTCGAAGAACGTCGGCGGGGCGACGGTCTCATGGAGCATGACGAGTGTGGGTCGTTGATGGTTTCGCTTCAAATCGTCCCGCATCCATTGCCATGTCGCCACGTCAAAGACGCCGAGTCCCTCGCCCAGGCTGACGTCGCAATCCAGTGAGGTGAACAGGAAGTGCATCCCGCCGTAGTCAAAGCTGAACTGAAACGCGCCGAAGACCTTTTCGAAGTCCCTGGGCCAGTTGTCCCCCGGAATGACGACGTAAGGCGTTTTCAAGTTCTCTGCGAGGAATCGCTTGAAGAACCGTTGTTGTCGTCCGGGGGTGGCAGTGGCATCATCGCCGGGCTTGGGCGGTTCCGGGATTGTGTTGTTGTCGCCGGTGATCATGAGGAACGCGGGGGTGAGCTCCTCGTCAACGAAATGCATCGCCTGGCGGACGAGCTCGATGCTGCTATTCGACAGATGGAAGTCCGAGGCCCAGACAAACGTGAACAGCGGCTTCTCGTCGATCTTGGCCCAATTCGGCTCGGCGGGAAGCGCCTTCAACTCCATTTGGACCGCAGTCTGATAAGCCCTTTGCTTGAGGACCGACAACTGCCCATGCGTTTGCGAGCACGGCAGCACAAGCACGACTCCGATTACCAGCCGGCAAGAGCGGTGAGCACGATGCTTCGGCATGGGGCGACTCCTTGAGAAAGCTTGGTCTTCCATCGCGCGAATCTAGCCGATCACACCCCCCCGTTGCCAGTTCGGTTCGCGCCCAACGCAAGCCGGGCAGGTTCTGGCAGATAGGTCAACAGTGCGCACGCAAAATCCGCTCCGTAGGTGGCCTGTCATTCCCTGCGGGGCCCGTCTCTTCTCTCGGGTGGCCCACCTCTTAGAGGTGGGGGACGCCAACGGACTGAACACTTGATCCCGCGTGGAGCGGCGGTGGCACACCGAGTGAACTGTGGCCACCGCAGACAAGGGGGCTGTCCCGGCAACCGGGCACAACCCGGTCCCACGTTCGGCACTACGGCAACGCTTCCAGCATCAGCGCGTCGAAAAGATACCCTCCGCCTTCGACGTAATCGTCGAAGGTTAGTGTGTGCCGGCCGGCGGTCTTCAGGACGAAGGGGACGCGGTGCAGATAGTCTTGATGCTTCACAGTCGTGTAGGAGCCAACCCGCCTGCCGTCGACGAGGACCCTGACCGTTTCTGAGTCGCCAGTGTGGATTTGGCCCACGGTGAGGACGTAAAAGCCAGGGTCGGCGTCAAAGCGGATTTCGATCGTGGCGGCGTGGCCCAGTTCTCGTGGCCAGTGGGCGGGAGGGAAGAAGGGCCACTTCTCGAGTTCCACCCAGTTCGCGGGGATGGTGCACGTGACGCGTTTCGGAAGCATGCGCATGGCCTGATCCGGCAGCCAGCTTTCGCCGAGCCCATTCGGGGAACCGGAGAAGCTGCCGATCTGCCATACCTTCCTTGGCATGGTCTCGAACGGCACCTCAGCGCGAGCGGCAGCCTCTTTGCGCCAATGGTCGACGTCTTCAGACGTGAAGACACTCCAGGGCCCTTGGAAATCAACGTTCCAGTACAGGCCGTTTTCTGGGCCGGCTTGGATCAGCTTCATGCGCCCGTCGTGAGCCGCCTTCGCGGCGTCGAGTTCTGCCGCAGCGATTTTCAATGCTTCGTCCCATGTCTTCCTGTCCTGGGCCTGATCCACCCGTTGGAGCTGAGCGGCCGCGCGACAGAGAGCAGCCAGCCCCACCCATTCGAGCCGGCAGTAGCGGACAGTCTCGGTGAAGCGGTGGATGAACCGGCGAACGGGCTCGTCGGCCGCGCTGACTTCCAACCGCACCAGGGTATCGAGCGCCTCGGCAAGTTCTTTTCCGGCGTTCTCGGCGTACTGGCGGAGGCGGGGAGATTGTTCCCTGCCGATGCCCTGTGGGTAGATCCGATTGGCGAAGTTCTTGCCACCGTAGTTCAGGTCATACAGGGCTCGCTCGATCTTCTCATAGACGCCACGCATTTCGGGGGCCTGCTTGCCGTAGCATGTCTCAAAGAAGTCGCGGTAGAGGCCTTCCACATCGGCATCGGCGTTCCACACCAGGCGAGAGAGCACGTAGGCGTTGAAGGCCCGGGTGTGCCGCCCCATATGACTGGCGGGCAGCTCGAAGCCGTCCAGCCCCTGCTGGCGGAACCACCTGCAGTCCTCCTGCATGATCGGAACGGGCATCGCGTGAAACCCCATCCAGAGCATGCGTGCGTACTTCTCGTGAAAGATGAATGGAGCACCGGTCTGGCGCGTAAGATCACGCCACCTGGCGAATGCACCGCGAAACTCCTCGGACGTCCGCGGATCGGAGAACGGCACGGCAAGATCACGGCTATGAGTGCAGAGCGTCAGGTGCATCTCGGGGACGGGACGTTGCCTGTCCGGCGGGGTCATGTGCGTCCCGTAGGCAAGGTAGGCGAAGTGGACGTGGGGAGCGGCTTGCTTGATCGCCAGCGTGGCGCGGTTGAAGAACTCGATGACACGGTCGGCCGTCGAGGTCCCCTTGCACAACGGACATTCGCACCAGCCGCCGGTGTCGTTCGGCCAGACGGCGAGGTACTCGACCTCCGGGTTGTCCTTAAGGAACCCGACCATACTGCGGATGCAATACTGAACGGCCTCCTCGTTCCGCGTGCAGAACTGCCCTTGCCGCTGACGCTTGCCGTCGATCATCGGCCACCAGTCCTGATGTCGGTCGAGGACGTCGCCCGGAAGGAAGAGGTACATGCAGTGTCCGCCCACGCCGATGGTCAGATCGCGCTTGCGCATTTCGGGGAAGAGCGCGCGGTAGTCCTTCCAGTGGGCGTAGGTCCTGGGCGTATGATCGATGCCGATCTGCAGGATGTTCATGCGGTTCTTCGTCAGCCAGTCGATGAGATCGGGTAACTGCTTTTTCATGACGACATCGGCCAGAGGCGTGCCAGTCGGGCCGAGTTCAAAGAGGAGGAACCGTCGCATTCGAACTGCAAAGTCGGGTCTCTCCGTCACGGTCAGTCCTGACCGGGCCAGTCGTTCGACATCAGCCTGGTCTCGATGGGGGATAATCTCGTCTTGCCGGTCGAAGAAGAACCAACGGCAACCCAGACGCCCGAGAAAGTCGTAAACGGCGTAGAGAGTGCCCCGTGGGCGGACGCCTGCCAGTGCGAGGCCCAGTGGAGTCGAGCGGAGTACGTATCCATCCGCGCCAAGGCAGGACTTCTCATCCCCGGTCAGGGCTGCAGCACCAACGCACAGTGCCAGGGTGTTGGACGGCGCGCTGGGCTCCATTGTCACCTCTGTTCCCGTGATCCTGGCCAGATACCGCTGAAGCTCCGCGGCGGCGAAGCGTTCTGTTTCCCCGGCTGCCGGATTCACCACGACGGCCAGTTGCCGAGCATGGGTATTAACGACCAATCCTCGAGGACATTCGGTGGTGGCCCACCTCATCCGCTGTTGCCAGTCTCGAAGGTAATCCTCGCGCCATCGGTTGACCGTCCTTGCGCCCGGGTATCGGCCGCCCTCGTTGAGCTGCGGATCGGAATGGTCCTTCCAGCGATGCGGACCATGCGGGTCGCATTCGAAGCGCCCGCCCCAGCTCTCGGTGGTGGGGTCGTCGGGGTTGCCCCGCAGCAGGTAGAGCACCGAAGGCGTGTCCCCCATCTTGATATCTTTCTTCTTGCTGAAGAACAGACCGCCCAGGGCTCCGTGGCCCTTGACGTACTCGTCGACGAATCGGCGGTTGTCGAGGTCGCCTTCCTGCCTGCCGCCGATGTACATCCCCCGGAAGGTGGTGTCGGCTTCGATCCACCAGAGGTCGCGGTGGTGAGCGTAGAGGTAGTTCCGGGAGGCGGGGTCCTCGCGAGTATTCCAGCTCCCGACGGAGTAGACGCGGACCTTTTCCTTGATCGCAGGCGCGTCGTGGACCGCCTGGGCGACGTCGGTAATCGAACCCCACACCAGGATGTACAGCGGGCGGGGGGCGTCGCGTTTGGCCTGGCGGATGATCCACTCGGAGCCTTCGGTGGGACGGCTATAGCCGACCTCCGGTGCCGGATCGATCGCCCCTTGCCTGGTGACCGCCCGCAGCGCCGCGGGGGTCGGGAATCCCGGCGAGTGGCCCTTGAGGTTCTCGTAGTCCTTCTCATACGCGCCGATGACCTCGAGGATGTGCTTCTTGCGGCCGCCCCTGGGCGGCGAGGATATGAGGCCCTCGGTATCGAACAGGTCGGCGTAGAGCAGGTAGTGGACCATGGACTGGAAGTCGTCCGGGTCGGAGCCGCCGAGGTCGGTGGACACGATGACTCGGAAACGCTCGCCGGCCAGGGCCCCGCCCGGCAGCTTTGGTTCCCCCGCCGAAGAAACCGCCACCGCCACGAAGACCGGCGCGATCGCCGCACACATCAGGCGTCCGGGAGCATTCAACTGATACCGACAGGAAACCTGGTTCCGAGAGGTGCGGCGGCGAGGCCCCGGGGTGGGTGAGAAGGAAGCTTCGATGGTCATGGTGGCTCTCCAAGATGCCCATTCACGTCGTCGGGGAATCGCCTTTGACCCGTTTGGCGGATTGACGAAGGCATCGGGACCGCCCCCAGGCAATCCAAGGGTAATATGGCACCCCACCCTGGCTCTGTCCAGAACCGACTTCTGGCAACGTGGGGGCTGGTTCAGGACTCCCAGGCTGGCTCGGTCTGTTCAACACATTCGGCAATCGCGTCCCTGTCCCTCTCGGAAACCCTGTCCTTGTTCTTTCACAGTAACTTGGGCGTTTCGCCCTTCCAGCTTCGGTGGGTTACAGTAGAGCTATTCCCGGGTGACCCACAACAGGGAAGGATGACCAGTCGTTCGCAATTCGCAGGATGCTGTACTCGGTACTATCCGACCGTCGAGTAGCCCAAGTGTGCCCCTTTTGTGCGCATTCCTGTGCAGACCGGACCATCGACCGGATGGGATGTCACATGCCCGTTGCACACCGCCACGTTTCTTCGCAGCCCGCGGCGGAGGGTAGTGCCCAACGCGCCGAACCAGATGCGCGCCTTATAGTCGTTCTTGTTCAGCATGAGGAACATGTCCTGCCTCTTGCGAACTTGATCTTCTTCAGGTGCCACCGGGGTCCTTCGCACATATAGCGGCAGAATGGCACGGGTTGTTTCAGCGACGAGG
Organism: uncultured Planctomycetales bacterium; assembly: GCA_964446835.1. GTDB lineage: Bacteria > Planctomycetota > Phycisphaerae > UBA1845 > JAFGLZ01 > CAYUQT01. The sequence continues at coordinate 118,624 of CAYUQT010000006.1, forward strand.
GAGAATTTCATAGCAATGCGCATCATGCGAAATTCGCCGTTCCTCTCTCCCGCCCACGACAGGCTCATGTCCCAGCCAAGAAGTCGAAACTGGCTTACCGATCGCGAAGTCCCTGGCCTAAACTTACTTGCGCCTCTCGAGATCTCTCTACTACATGTAGCAGCGGAACCGAGCCGGAAGCTCAAGTAGGGGTCGACGTCCGATAGACCCAGTTATGATGCGCAGGGAACCCGGCCTCCCGAGCTTTGGCGGAGGGCTAGGTTCTCCGCTGCAACCACCGTGCGGTTGTGAAGAACCCGTCTGATGAAGACGAACACGACGCCCACAATGCTCATTAGGTGCCCTCAAATCAGGCCTGGCGAGCGGGTATCCTAATTGACCGAACTTGGAAAGGCGAAACGCGCAAGTCTCTGTGAATAAACGAGGACAGAGTTTTCGGCGGGGACAGGTGTCAGGTCTGCAAACCCGACCTGCATGGATGCGTCATGGAGTTGAGAGAACTGCGGCGTCAGGCCCGCTTGCGGCGGATCAGTGCCGGCGTGCCACAAGCCAGAAGCCCCAGCATAGTGGGCTCGGGCACTGGCGTGTACACCATGTCATCAAGACTGTAGTTCTGCTGATTGGTACCGCTTCCGCCGACCAGCTTGACCGACGTGAAGGGCGTATCGGACACGAAGCCCCAGAATTCATTGCTGTAACTGTTTGAGATGGCACCCACATACTGGGAGAAGTCGAGTATGTAAACCAGCAGGCTGTTCCCGGAACCGCCAGGTCCGCCCAAGGTCCAAATTCCGCCATATGCATTGATCTGTGGTGCGAAGCTCCAGGTTGTCGTTGGTTCATTCTGGCTCTGGGAAGCCAAGACATCCTGATAGCACTGCTGCGCCGGATTGATGTGCCCGGATTCGGTGGAAACAAAGCTGACCCCCGCGTTCAACTGATCGTCGGAAAAGTCCTCCGTCAGATAAAGCCCGCTCAACGCGTTCTCCCACGCAGCCTTGTCGGTGTACATCGTGACTGTTGCCGCACCGGCCGTTGTGGTCCAACAAATCAGCACGATCAGCAACATAGAACTTGAGGCGAATCTTATCATTTTCACAACTCCATTTTATGAATAAGCGCAATATCACGAATTCTACAAAACAAGCTCACAGGGTATCTCTACTGCCAGACCGAGAGACCATTACGACCACCTCATCACCTCATTATATGGAGCGACATGCATCCGGGCAACCCGTTCATTGCGTAAGACCCGCCCGCTGCGGCAATTCATGCTAACAGGTGCTTTTCAACCTTACCAGACAGCAAGGTACCCCTGTTTCCGAGGCATGTCGATTTAACTCATTCCAATAGAATAGTTTAAGCGTCATACCTGATGTTGCCTTTCCGCCCACAGTGGGCAATTGTCGGACACATTGCACAAACCCAACAATTTCCGCAGGCGGCAGCATTGATGTTCGTTCAATTCCTGACTGAACGCCCCAGACGCGGTGTGCGCGTCTTTATCTTGGCGAAGGCGAGTCATTATTCTTATTTCTGTTGGAGGTGTCGTATGAGAGTAGTGTTGGTTGCGATGTCGGTCTGTGTTGTGGCGGGCTCGCTCGTCCTGACGGCCTGCGACGAGGAAAGCCTGAGCGCACTCGATCCTGAACTCGCCAAGCTTGCAGGACTGAGCCTGTCGAGCGGTACGTTGGGTGCACTGGGCAACGGTGATCAGTTGCAGACGCGGGATCAGGATCGTCTGCGGGACGGTTCGTGTGCACAGACGGCCACCCAGGATCAACTCCAGCTTCAGCAACGCGATCAGTTGCGAGACGGGTCCTGCGGAGGCATCCCGGCACTGGACGGCTCCGGCGCACAGGTCCAAGCGGGAGCCGGTGCCGGAAATGGGGACATGCTGCGGCTTCGCGACGGAAGCTGTCAATTGCAGTAGTCGGCGATCATCTTCCGCAACATGACTGGGATGCGTGGTGTCGCCGCGAGCAGAGCGGCGGCACCACGCTATCCATCGTTGTCCATACCGAAAACACCATGCACAGGCTCGAATGCTGTCGGTATGGGACGGCCGAAGTGTGCCCCGAAGTGTGCCCCCTTTCTGCATAACTCTGGGCAGTAATCAGCCTACCGCTGGCAGTCAGTTGGCATAACGCTGGCCCTGGGGCTTGAAAAACGCGGATTTCCTTGGCAAAATTGTATAGAAAGACTCGATGGGACGTCTTCCTAAACCGGGGGTCATAGGTTCGAGTCCTATCGAGCGCGTTGGATGTTAGTCCTGCCAGGTTAACGATTTGCGATTTGGCATGTTAGTGCCTGAATCCCGGTTGTTGCCCGGTTTTGCGAAATGCGCCCCTCTTGTGCGTTCTCGCGTGCAAGCCGGACCCTGGGATCGGGGGCAGGTCAAAACGCGCAAGGCTCTGGGGACAGATGAGGATGAAGTTTTCGGGACGGACACCCGGGGCCCGATTCACTCCTCTATGGAACGACCTTATGTGTGCTGTCTCCTGCCGCCTCTGGCGCAGGCTCAACGGCCGCCCCCTCACGCGCTTCTTCGCAGAGGTCCGCCAGTTCGCGAACCTGATCATGCAAATGGACCAACTCAGCCGGTGCCCTCTTGGTTCGGCTACGTATGGTCTCGATCAACGTCCTTCGGTCGATCGGCTTGGTGGCGTGGTCGTCGCAGCCCGCGTCGATGGACTTTTGTCGGTCGGAGGCCATCGCGTGTGCCGTGAGCGCGATGATCGGCCATGTGTAGCCCCTCTTACGAAGCAGGGCTGTTGCTTCATATCCATCCATCACGGGCATCTGCATATCCATCAGGATCACATCGAACGGCGTACCGGCGTCGCGTGCCCTCAGTGCGGCGTCTACCGCGAATTGCCCGTTCTCGACGGTTGTAACTTCGGCCCCAGCCTTGTGGAGCACATGAGCAATCAGTCGCTGGTTGTCGGGGCCGTCCTCCGCCAGCAGGATGCGGCAGTTGAGCTTGTCGTCGTGTTCAACGGTTTCTGGCCTCTCCTCAACCCCCCACAGCGTAGAGGCCATCGGGTCTTCGAGCATCTTCACGTTATCAAGGGGGCCTCTCGGCAGGGTCACACGCAATTGGGTCCCGACCCCCGGCTGCGTCTGGACAATGCAAACATCGCCTCCCAGCATCTGAGCGAGGCGCTTGCTGATCGTCAACCCCAGGCCGGTGCCGCCGAATTTGCGGGCGGTCGAACCGTCCACCTGCGTGAAGGGCTGGAACAGTCTGGCCGCCTCTTCCGGTATCATTCCGATCCCCGTGTCCAGAATGTCGAACTGAATCATGGAGGTGTCGCCGGGCACCAGACGGGTGATGATCCGGACGCCACCCGTATCTGTAAACTTGATGGCGTTTCCGACCAGATTGACCAGGATCTGTCTCAGACGGAGCGGATCGGTCTGAAAGCTCCCTGGAATCGGCCCGACGTACTCGCAGACCATGGATAGGTTCTTGGCCGTGGCGCGTGCTCGCATCAACGACATCACCTCGGCGATCGTCTGAGGCGGCGAGCACGGGACGTGTTCCACTTGAAGCCTGCCCGCCTCGATCTTTGAGATATCGAGAATGTCGTTGATGATTGCCAGTAAGTGTTGGCCGTTACGCCGGATCATTTTGACGGCTTCACTATGCGCCGGTGGGGCCCGTTCGATATTGTCCTTCTCAAGCAGCACATCGGCGTAGCCCAGGATGGCCGTCATCGGTGTGCGAATCTCATGGCTCATGTTTGCCAGAAACTCGCTCTTGCTCGCGCTGGCCAATTCTGCATGCCTAGCCATATCATTCGCTCGCGCCGTGGCGTCCTCGAGCTGGCGGTTGGTTTCCAGCAACTTCATCTCGGCCCGCTTGCGCTCGGTGATATCCTCCACGACGCCGTCGAAGTACTCGACCCGGCCCGATGAGTCGCGAACGGACCTCGCGGACATGGAGCCCCACCAGACCGATCCATCCTTCTTCTTCAGCGGGATTTCACAAGCGACAATCTTCTCCTCGGATGACAGCTTCATTGGGACGATGTTGCGATCGGAGGGATCCGCATAGAGGTCCGTCACGCGGACCTCCATAAGCTCTTCTGCCGAATCATAGCCGAACATCCGCACCGCTGCCGGGTTGACCATGATGAACCGATCCGATCGAGGGGAGATTCGAGCCAGACCGATTGGCAGATTCTCGATCAGCTTGCGAAGTCGCTCTTCGGATGCGCGCAGTGCTCCCGACCGTTCGTTCACCTGCTCCTCGAGATGCAGAATATGATCTCGCTTCTCACGCAGCCTATCTTCACGCTCCTGGAGGACACTGGCCACGACATCACCATGCGCTTGCCTGATGACCTCTTGCTCTGCCTGAAGGTGACGGACGTGTGTATTGGCCAGGCGGAGTTCCACGGTCGTGGTGACCGCTATCCACACGACCGACGCAAGTATCTTTATCTCCGAGCACCAGCTATCCCCCGGACAGAAACCCGCGGGAAGCTCTCTGACGATCACTCCCAGGAACTCGCCCCCTACGAGGGTGTTCTCGATTCGTGCGGCCAACGCCGTCCACGGCCTGCCCTCATTGGTGGTGCCGGTTTGGGTGACGAATCCATCATCACCCATGGATTTTGCCAGTGTGGCAGCGATGCTAGGTACATCATGGATTGGTCCGGACTCGTCCTTGTTATCCAGATCGCTTATACGACCATACCGGTCCGCGAAGAAGAGGGTGGTGGGATCCAACGGCGCGAGCCACTTTCGCAACAGGCGGAACGCGCCCGTCTCGTCGCGTTCGACCTCCTGTTCGGCGAATATCGCGTTGAGCCCTTCGAGAAGATCACTCATAAGACGGCCCACGCTGCCAGTAAGAACCGGTCAGAGTTCGAATAGGCACTGATTCCGAGCGATCTCGCCATCCAGATCGTTTGCCAGGATGACGATGTCCTCTTTTTGAAGTCCGACCAGATTGAACGTATCCGGCGATTGCTTCACAAGCTTGCGACCTATCGATGTTATTCCTTTCAGCGAACACACCACGTTGGCCACGTCAACGCATTGAACGACATGCGCCTTTTCGCCTCGGTAGTCCCGAGACCTGTGGTGGTATCGAATCGCGCCTTGAATGGCCGGAGGGAAGCTCCACTTCTCTGCCATTCGAGCTCCGAGCATGGCGTGGTCGAACCCGAGGTGATCTCGTTCGGCCTCAATGAATGCCGAGCCTTCCGTCAAGGTTTGGATCAGGTAACAGAAATTCGGATGCAGGTGTTGGTCCTCGAGGATGATACCAAGATCGTGCAGGAGACCCGCGAGGAAGCAATCTTCGAAATCCGGGTGCCTTAGCCGCAACGCGACCAACCGGGCGCAGATTCCCACTGAAACCAGGTGTCGCCAGAGTTCTTTTCTGCGGTATGAACCGATCACTTTGTCGTCTTTGAAGACCTTCGCGACCGACGCCGTCATCGCAAGATTACGGATCTGGCTGAATCCGAGGTAGCCAATCGCTTGCTGCAAGTTGGTGATTGTGGATCGCAAGCTGTAAGCGGCAGAATTGATCGACCGCAAGGCGCGGCTGCACAGTGCGGGGTCCCCTTCCAGAACGGTCTTGAGATCGGCAGCCCCCGCGTCGGGGTCTCTCGCGACTTCCATGACTCTGAGGGCGACTTGCGGCAGGGTGGAGACTTCCGTTATGCGATCAAGCACTGCCTGAATCGACTTGGGCGGTGTAGGTACGGCAAGACTGCCTGAACTCGCCTGTGACATTTCTCGCTTACCTTACGTTCCACGCTCGACAGGGCTTCGGAACTGGCGGGCGGATAACTACGAGTCGCTGCTGCCCGCCTCGCACATAGTGACTCCCGAGCATCCCGCCATAAACTGATCGTCTTTCCGAGTTGGAGGGATAAACTATAGCTTCAAATAATCCGACTGTTTCCAAGAAACGCACGGTAACCAGCCTCTATCGCCACCGAAAACGTCATCCGCGTCGCCTTGATCCTGGTGGAGCCACTGGTTGACCTCGGCGCTTGCGTCCCAATCGCTGCTCACGGGCGCGAACAGCATGATCAAGGTCGCAGCTTTCATGTTACTCGCGCGGGGCTGCAGGCCAAGACGGTTTTCGAAGTACTACCAACTGGCAGTGATTCGCCTGAGGGGCTCAGGCCGCCCGAGTGTATCGGTAGCGTAACCCTCCCCCTTGTGGAATGGCGACGACCTTCCCCTTCTCGATGGGCGCAACTTCACATGGTCCTCCTGCGTCAGCGCCGGTCTGAAGTGTGCCCCGAAGTGTGCCCCCTTTCTGCATAACTCTGGGCAGTAATCAGCCTACCGCTGGCAGTCAGTTGGCATAACGCTGGCTCTGGGTCTTGAAAAACGCGGATTTCCTTGGCAAAATTGTATATAAAGACTCGATGGGACGTCTTCCTAAATCGGGGGTCATAGGTTCGAGTCCTATCGAGCGCGTTGGATGTTAGTCCTGCCAAGTTAACGATTTGCGATTTGGCATGTTAGTGCCTGAATCCCGGTTCTTGCCCGTTTTTGCGAAATGCGCCCCTCTTGTGCGTTCTCGCGTGCAAGCCGGACCCTGGGATCGAGGCGCCGCGACTCCACTGAGAATCGCCAAGCGTCAGCAGAAGCACCATTGTTGATCGATGTTCCGGGAGAGGACAACGAGCTGCAAGATTCTCATATTCATGGTGCTTCATCCTTGGCTGCGTTTGGGGCAGTGGGTGGCTGACAAGGCACAGGCCGATCTGCCTAAGACCCCAGTCCGGCGCGAAGCGCCCTACAACACGTCCGCGAATGTGGGGGCGGTTCGCTTCCAATTGCGCAGGCATCAACCTGTTCCGTCATGCGGCTGATTCTATCATGGCGTCTTGTACGGACCGCCCATGAACCTCCACGGGCATCCCAAGGCGTATCGGCCGGATAGCGAACTTCGGCGGGTGACTAGTTGAGGGGTCTGAAGGGGGCAGACGTAACGGGGCATTCGTCGCGCGAGCCAAACGCCCTTGAGCGACTCTCCTCTAATTCAGTCCACTGTGGTGCTACTGTCACTCTGCAATGCGTTATATAATCAATGTACGGTACGGGCTGGAGGATCCTCCAATGTTGGATTCGTACGTGCGAAGTCTGTTGTACGTCATAGAAGGCAGAATGGGACGGAGGGGTTTGGGGCTCCTGTGCGCCATGACGCTTTGTCAGGTTGTTCTCGGTGCTCCCGAAGGGGAGATTGCTGAGAACGGAGGGGGGTTCTTATGGCTCACCGTCTTCGCGCCCGAACCCAGCGGGCACGGATCGTGCACCAGGACGGCCACCTGCCTGCAGACGTCAGGAGACTCCTGCCTCTTGAATTACAGCGATGCCTACACGATCGAGGCGCATCCCGACAGTGGGTGGCGGTTCGACTTCTGGTGGATCAACGGGGTTGAAACCGATTCAAACCAGCCGCTGACAAGGCACATCACCAGCGACATGTGGATCCTCCCGGTCTTCAGTGAAATCCCGGATCGCTACTGGCTGACGGTCTTTGAGCCGGAACCGAGCGGGCACGGTACCGTGACGACGACAGCGGAGTGCGTTCTGATACAGCAAGGGTCTATTCTGATGGACGGGGGGCAGCCGTATGTGCTCACGGCGAATCCCGATAGCGGATGGGCCATGGATTACTGGTGGGTCAACGGGACGGAGCGGGATTCCAACAGCATCCTTACGAGACAGATCACAAGTGACACGTGGGTCATGCCGGTGTTCAAGCCAATCAACCGGCGCTGGCTGACGGTCTTCGAGCCGGACCCCAGCGGCAGCGGGACCGTCACGAAGACGGCGAATTGCGTTGCGGAGACGGGCGAGTCGTGTTTGATGGACGACGGGGACACCTACACGCTCCAGGCCAATCCGGGCGCCGGGTGGGCGATCGATTACTGGTGGGTGAACGGAACGGAGCGGGACTCCAACAACACCCTCATAAGGCAGATCACAAGCGATACGTGGGTGATGCCGGTGTTCAAGGAGACAGACCATCGCTGGCTGACCGTCTTCCCGCCGGATCCCAACGGCAGCGGGACCGTTACCAGGACGGCCACCTGCTCCCTGGAGGTTGGAGACTCATGCCTGATGGATGACGGCGACAGCTACACCCTCCAGGCCAATCCCAACGACGGCTGGGTGCTGGAATACTGGTGGGTCAATGGGGAGGAGATGGACTCCAATGACATCCTGGTCCGGAAGATATCGGCCGATACCTGGGTCCTGCCCGTCTTCCGGTGTGTCAAGCTCGATCTGGGCGACGGCGTGACGCTGGAACTGGTCAAGATCCCGCCCGGCAGCTTCCAGATGGGCACGGCTTCTACGGATGGGTACAGTCTCTACAACAGCAGCCGGCCTGTCCATACGGTGACGTTCGCGCAGCCGTTCTACATCGGCAAGTATGAAGTCACGCAGGCTCAGTGGCGGGCGGTGATGGGAACCAGTCCATCGTACTTCACGGGTGACAATCGCCCGGTGGAGAACATCACCTATGCCGATACGGTGACCTTCTGCCAACAGCTTGAGATCAAGATCGGCCGCAAGGTCCGCCTGCCGAGCGAGGCGGAGTGGGAGTATGCCTGCAAGGCGGGTGGTGGCGATACGAAGTACTACTTCGGTGACGACGACGCGCTGTTGGGGGACTACGCGTGGTTCTATGACAACAGCGGCCCGGAGGGAGGCGAGCATCAGACGCAGGATGTGGGCACGAGGTTGCCGAACGCCTTCGGGCTGTATGACATGCTCGGGAACGTCTATGAGTATTGCCAGGATTGGTACCATTGGGACTACACGGGTGCCCCTACCGACGGAAGTGCGTGGACAACAGGCGGACAGGCGCAGACTCACATCGTCCGCGGCGGGGAGTACTACACGAATCCCCTGTTCACGCGTTCCGCATACCGAGGTCTGAGTGCCCTGAACGACAACTGGGCCGGGGGCGGCTTCCGCATCGCCGCCGGGACGGCGGAATGAGTGATGCCCGGGGGGAAGTTGGGGCATCATCAGCGAAGGCTCCTGAACACGATCAGCGTCTGATCTTTCGGGGCACGTGAGCGGATCTCTGCGAATTTCGGATGACATCTTGCCAGGCGGAGATGTCGATGTGCGTCGGCAGGACGCACGGGTTGGGTTGGCTGGCGACACTGCCGTCGAACCATAGTCTCCCATCTCAGGCTTACCATGATTCGGGGCGACAGGATCCGTTCCGCTCGGCGGGCTGTGCCCAGGCGGGTCGGATGCACTCTCATGGGCGGGGTGGTCTGCGCGAGCCCTGTTCGCGCGGGGGGCCGCTGGTATAATCGCGAACTTGCGTCAAGGTGCTTTGCTGATCAGTGTGTGCTTCTCTTTGGAGGATGGACCATGGATCGCGGGTTTCGATGGATGGCAGTGGGGATGGTGATGGCGGGTCTCTGGGCGACGGCGTTCGGCCAGGAAGCCTCGTCGGACAAGCCGTTCCGGATCGGGATGATCGGCCTGGACACGTCGCACGTCGTGGCGTTCAGCGACATCTTCCATTCGGCGAAGGAACCCGATGAACTGGCGAAGTTCCGCGTCGTAGCGGCCTTCAAGGGCGGCAGTCCGGATCTTCAGAAGGACAGCATGGATCGGATTCCCAACCATACAAAGATCCTGGTCGAGAAGCACAAGGTGAAGATCTACGATTCGATCGAGGAGATGTGCAAGAACGTCGACGGCGTGATGCTGGAGAGCGTTGACGGCCGTCCGCACCTGAAGCAGGCGATCCCTGTGATCCAGGCAGGGCTTCCGCTGTTCATCGACAAGCCGATGGGCGGGTCCCTCAAGGACGTAATCGAGATCTTCCGACTGGCCAAGGAGGCTAACGTGCCGGTATGGAGCGCGTCATCGCTGCGGTATGACACCGCGGTGGTCGAGATGCGCGAGAAAATCAAGAATATGAAGGTCAAGAAGGTCATTACCTGGGGGCCGTGTCATCATGAGCCGCATCATCCGGACCTGTTCTGGTATGGCGTACACGGCGTGGAGATGCTGTTCACGCTGATGGGGCCGGGGTGCAAGAGCATCGTTCGCACGGAGAACACGGACATTGTGACGGGCACGTGGGCGGACGGTCGGATCGGTGTCTATGACCCGACCCGCAAGGACTACGGCATGGAGGTGATCACCGAGGATGAGACGCTGAAGTCGGGTATCAAGAGCGACTTCTATCGCAAGGAAATGCAGCAGGTGGCGAAGTTCTTTACGACGAAGAAGGCGCCACTCGATCCGGCGATCACGATCGAGCTGTTTGCCTTCATGCAGGCGGCCGATGTTTCGAAGGAGCAGGGTTGGAAAGAGGTCAGCCTTGCCGACGTGATCGAGAAGGCGAAGGCGGGCCGCTGAGAAGGGCGTATGTCGGTCGAAACGCCACGCTATGTGTTCGGTCCGGTTCCGTCGCGGCGTCTGGGGCTGTCACTGGGCGTCGACGTGGTACCGTTCAAGACCTGCACGCACGACTGCATCTACTGTCAGCTCGGTCGGACGACGCGTCGTACGGCCGAGCGTGCGGAGTGGGTGCCGGCGGAGGCGGTTCTGTCGCAGGTGAAGGAGGCTCTGCGGACGGGGCCAGCCCCTGAGGTGATCTCGTTTGCGGGTTCGGGCGAGCCGACGCTGCACCTCGGGATCGGCCGGATGATCGAGGGGATCAAGGCACTGACCGGGATCCCCGTGGTGATCCTGACGAACGGGTCGCTGTTTCACCTGCCGGAGGTCCGTCGGGCCTGTGCCCTGGCCGACGTGGTGGTGCCGTCGCTCGATGCCGGCACGGAGGCGGTCTTTCAGCGGGTCAACCGTCCTGAGCCGGGCATGACACTGGCGGGGCACGTCGATGGGTTGTGCGCCTTTCGGCGGGAGTTCGGCCGGCAACTGTGGCTCGAGATCATGCTGGTGGAGGGCGTGAACGCATCGGACGACGAGATCGCGGCGATGCGGGTTCACGTCGAGCGGATCCGTCCCGATCGGGTACAGCTCAATACGGTGGTGCGACCTCCGGCCGAACCGGATGCGGGTGGGGTGAGTCGGGAGCGGCTGGCGGCCATCTGCGGGATGTTCGGCGGACCGTGTGATGTGGTTGCGTCGTTCTCGTCGAGGCATGCGGGCGCTGGGGGGGAGTCTGCACGTGTGCCTCATAGTGGGGACGACGTGCTGGCGATGATCCGCTGTCATCCGTGCACGGCGGACGACGTGGCGGCGGGGCTGGGCATCTCGCGTGAGCAGGCAGACGGATACCTGGCGGCGTTGACGGCCGATGGACGGATCCGGCGTCGAACGATGGGACACGGCGAGTATTACGAAGCGAGCCTTCGCGGATGAACAAGGAGACCGATCGATGGAGTGCAAGAAAGAAAAGACTCTGAAGGACTGCACCTGCACGTACATGTCGTGCGATCGTCGGGGCGTGTGCTGCGAGTGCATCCAGCACCATCTGCCCAAGAAGCAGTTGCCGGGCTGTTTCTTCCCACCGGAAGGGGAGAAGAGCTACGACCGGAGCTTCGCGAATTTCGCCAAGGCATGGAAGTTGTCGAAGTAAGTCCGGGCGCGACGGCCAGGTGTGGACACGGAGAGAGGAACATCCCTGGGGGGATCGCTGGGGGCGATTTCCGGGGGGGGGGGCGGAGGTTTCAGGGACCCTTACGGGCCGGTCGGATGGGGCAGCGGCTTCAGATAGAGCTTGGTGTCGGCCACCTGCTGCCAGCCATCGGGCAGGACGCTTGCGGGCAGGTCCTGGGCAATGACGCATTGAGCCGGGGTGGTGGCCAGGGCCCGGAGCACTGGGTCCTTTACCCAGGGGTAGGCCGAACGGAACGTGGCGGCGTCGCCGTGGATCTCGGGGACCTCTGCGACGATGCGAACGCGAGCCAGTCGGGCCCAATAGGCGGTGAAGCCGTCTCCGATGAAGGCCACCTTGGCCCCGGGTTTGACCCCCATCTTCAGCAGGGCTTCGGCCGCCACCCAATGTGTGTGTCTTGATGAGCGGCTGCCGCTTTCGGGGCGGAGCAGGCACACGGTCAGGGCGATGGCCATGATCACCAGCATGGCCGAGGCGATGGCTCGAACGGGCTTTGTCAATTCGGCACGGTCGGGCAGGGTGACCGAGCCGATCAGTCCCACCCACAGGATCAGAAGAAACGGCGCGACATATCGAAGGCTCACGTAGACGATCGCATACATACCCATGGCGGCGATTGCGGGTATGGCGAGGGGCCAACAGGCCGTCAGGGATCGGAAGCCATTTCTTAGTGGGTCGCTCAACCACAGCAGGGCGAGGAGTCCGACGATGAGCCCTGCCTGCCAGTGATAGAAATAGTGGAAGTACATCTCGACGCTTCTGAGCAGGACCCTGAGCTGGGCCTTGGCGTCGAAATGGGGGGTGAGGCCTTCGTGCCAATAGCTGGGGTCGTACCAGGCGGGGTAGGTGCCGCCGATGGGGGTGGCGAATTCATAGACGGCGGGACGGTCGAGGATCTGCCGCGTGGGATGAGTAGGGGTTCCGGTTCCGGGGGGGCGCCCCTGCCAGTGGACGAATTCGGGGGCCCCATTGACCATCCATGCGTAGTTGAGGCGGGCGCTGTCGCCAAAGGTCAGGCGTCCTTTGGATCGCGAGAGGGCCACGATGAACGGTGCGGCGATGACGGCGAAGAGGCAGAGGGCCAGCGCCGTGCCGCAGAGTGAGCGGCGGACATCTCGTGCGAGCATCGCTGCGCAGGCCAGGAAGACGAAGGCCAGTGGAAACATGGGTGCCTTCATCAGAAAGGCCACACCCAGAACGACGCCCAGGATGGCGAAGGAGGGCCATAGGGGGCGGGCCTCGCTCCGGGCGTTTCGGATGTGCAGGAGGATCGCGGAGATCAGATAGACCAGTGTGGCTATTCCGGTGTCGGGGCTCGGGAGTTTCAGCGGGAGGGAGCACCAGAGGAAGAGTGCGAAGGCCAATGTCCACCATGCCCATTCGGGCAGGAACGTCCACCCGTTCATGGAGGGATCGACGCTGCGGCGCCGTCGGAATCGGTTCATCTCTCGCATCAACAGCAGGAACGAACCCAGCGAACAGAGGTAGAGGACCAGGACGACGCCGTTGACGCACTGGAATTCGAGGGCGGGCGGAGGCTTGACGCACCGGAGGACCGTGCCGACGATCCAGGAGAAGAGGGGGCTCCAGTGTGCGTTGACGGCATTCTGGAAGTCGCCACGGAGATAGGCGTCTCCCATGTCGAGGTAGGAGATGCCATCGGGGCACATGGAGTACCGGCCTGCATAGGCATGAACGAGGCCGATACCCAGGGCGACGGCAGAGAGCAGCCATGGCAGCCGCCGGCTGGGACGATACGCGGGCTCCTCCGAGGGGGCGGGTGCGGCCGTCGGATGCGGGGGATTGGCTTGACCGCTCATGAGCCTGTCTCCGTCAGCATATTGTCAGACCGTCTGGGCTCCGAAGCGAGATCGCACCTTGGACCAGAGGGCCAGTATCTTTTCGCGGGCGAGGTCCCTATCCCACGGGTCGAACAGGATGAACCACCAACTGGTCAGGACCACGATGGCTCCCCCCACGAGGCCAATGGCCAGGCAAATCCAGATATGGGTGGTCTGGAGGGGACGTATGGCGGTCCAGAGGGCGATTCCGGGGATTGAAGCGATCAGTGGGCGTACGAGGGTCATCCGGAAGTACGACCAGAGGCCCACCCCGATCTGCCGGCAGGCGTAGATCGGAATCGCCAGGCCGTAGCCGATCAGGATGCCCACGGACGTGGCGGCAGCGACTCCGGGAAGACCCCATGAGGTGGTGCTCAACAGGATCGCCTGGGAGAGGGCTACCACGGCCATGGTGATGACCGAAAGGATGCCGGGGATGAACTGTTTGCCCATACCGGTCATGGTATGGTAGGTGGTCGTGTGAACGAAGAAGATGGACTTGCCGATGGTGAGGATTCCGAGGACACCGGCGACGTGAATGAACTGATCTCCCACCCAGAGGTGCAGGACGGTGGGTGCGAGGAGTCCGAGGGCGGCACAGCCGGACATGGAGATGCCTGCGGCGTATTTGGTGGCCCTCAGCAGCATGTTTCGCAATTCTTCCATACGGTTTGTTACGAGCAGCTTGCTGGCCGTGGGTTCGGTGACCATGGTGCTGGTTTCCACCAGCATGCTGACCGAGAGCAGCATGAAGCAGGGTATCTGATACTCGGCTACCTCGACGGTAGAGAGGTAGTGTCCGATGAGGACGAACGTGACGTAGTCGAGCATGGTATGCGACCACTGCCAGAGCAGCGTGGTGACCCCGAAGCGGATCATGGGGAGGAGGAGGCGTTTCTTCGCCAATCGCATGTTGATCGTCAGTCGGGGTGTATAGCGGATGGCCAGACCGCGCTGGATGACCACGGGTATGAAGTTGGTGAGGGTCATGATGACCGTGACGCAGACCAGCCCGGTGACCGTGGACACCCAGGGCAGGACGACGATCATGGCCAGGAGGCGTATGAAACGAAAGAGGGTGACGGGGATGGTATACAGGTCGTACCGTTCGATGGACCAGAGGAGGCTGCCCACGGGGCCGAGCCAGAGCGATGTTGCCTCACACGCACCGACGATGACGACGCACCATCGAGCCGCATACTGGAGATCCGGTTGGATTCGGAAGACGTCCGTCAAGAACCATGCGACGGTGCAGGCGACGGCGAAGAAGATGAGGGCGACGATACGGTAGTAGGCGACGACCGTGTTTACGGTTGCGTTGAGTTCTTCGTATTCTTCCTTTGCCAGGTGTGCCGCGCCGTATCGTGTCATGGACGAGGACATGCCCATGTGCAGGAACGGGGTGTAGTAGGTCAATCCAGCCACGATCACATAGACGCCGTAGGCGGCCTTGCCGATGTAGTGCGTGATGACGGGCACCAGGACGAGTTGGAGGGCCAGGCTGATGATTCCGCTGGCCATGCTGACCAGTGAGTTCAGGATAAGTCTTGTGCTCTGTCGCATCGGTTCTCCAACTCCCGGGAGCGTACGTGAAGTCGCGAATCGGGTGTCCCCTCACGATATCCTCTATGTTATCGGTTGGGGACGTCTATGTTATCGGTTGGGGACGTCACATCTGGTGAGACATCCCAACGATCGTTTGAGGCCGCGTCAATCATCATACTACGTGCGATGACCGCCCATGGTTCATGGTGCGGACACAGGGACGATGCCGGCAGGGAGCGCACGCACGTTCATCAGGGCTCAGGTGCTTATGGCCTGTTCGGCGCGGGCGACCTGGGGGGGCAGGCCGACAGCCTTTCGGACTTCGGTGAGGAGCTGATCGACTTTGAAGGGTTTGAAGAGGACCGCCGCCAGCCCTCCCTTACGGGCTCGGACGATGGAATGGTTCGGGTCGTAACCGAAGCCTGTGATGAAGATCACCTGACAGGAGGGGTGATACTGTTTGGCGGCCGTGAAGACCTCGTAACCGTTCTTGTGGGGCATTCGAATGTCGGCCAGGACGAGGTCGTAGGAGGCGCTGCCGAGGAGGTTGATGGCCTCGGCGCCATCGCGGGCGGTGTCGACGGTGCATCCCTGCTTCCGGAGAACCTCATCAATGGTCTGCCGGATGGCGTCTTCGTCATCGGCAACGAGAATGCGTTTGTTGGTCAGGAGGGGGTCGGGGACGATTCGGTCCATGTTAGCCTTTCCAAGTCCGTTTATTGGGCGAACAATGTCCTTCAACGTCTTGCGGATCCGGTCAACGTTTTGCGTTATGGCTTCCAGTCGCGAGATCAGGGCCGGTTCATTGATGAACTCGGACATGAGCGAACTGGCATCACAGAGAATGTCGTTGAGGGGTGCGGCGATTTCACTTGCGACGTCGTCGACGAGCTGTCCGGTGGTTCGATATCGTTCGACCACGAGTAGGTCAAGGATCTTGAGAGCCATGGCCACATGCCGCCCGAAGACTTCGAGGAGGCGGCGGTCGGTATCGTCGAAGGCGGCGGGTTGGTCGCTCTCGACGTTGAAGACGCCGATGACCTCGTCATGCAGCATGAGCGGCACGGTCAGAGAGGAGCCTGCGTTGTCCATTCCGGGCAGGTATCGGCGATCCCGCTTAGCGTCGAGGCAGATGTAGCTCCGTCCTGTGGCCGCCACGAATCCGCAGATGCCCTGTCCTTCGACGTTGGCGGTCAGTTCCCGATGGAAAACGCACTCGGACATGCCCTGGGCCATTGCCACCGGGAGATTGCCGCTCTTGCGATTGAGGAGTCGAATACTGAATCGCTGGAAATTCAGGAGGCTGTGAGCATAGGAGGCGATCAGGCTCTCGATTTTCTCCACTCGCTGCGGGACACTCAGATTGCTGTGCTGCTCAGCGTCGAATCGGGCAAGTTGTCGCCCTGCCTGCTCGACCGCCTGCAATCGGGTTTTGAATCGTTGGGCTTGGGTCACATCTCGAACGACGGCTGCCACCTGGGTGAGATGGCCATCGGTGTTGAGGAGGGGGGACGCGGAGACCTCGAAGAGGATGGACTCTCCGGACTCGTCCGCAATCGAGACCTGTGACACGACCTGGTTATCCGGGGTGGCGCTGGGGGTCTGGTTCTTCCAGGACTCGGCAGCGATCATGCAGGCCTCGACGGCCTTGGCGAGTACACCCGAAGGCATTTCCTGGAGGGTCGTGTTTGACCAGAGGACCTCGCCGTCGAGCCCGACAGAGACCATGCCTTCCCGGGTTGTCCCGAGGGCCTTTCGGACCCATCGCGTGCAGTGATCACATTGTCCGGGGAGGAAGTCGGAGCTTTGACCGACGACGACGTCGACACCGCCGCTCTGGATGGCCTGAACGGCCTGTTCAAACGAATCGACTACTTGAACTTCTGCGTGCTGATCCAGCAGGGAAAGGAGCGACGCGGTCTTGCTCTCAGGACCGCTGAAGAGAAGGATCTTTGGTTGTACGCCCGCGTCCCTTGTCATCCAGGCCCCACGCAGGTTAGCCCCCCGAAATCACGTACCTATTCATAGCCTAGTACGGAGGGTCCTTATTCCCAAGGGCTTTGTCGCACTTCCTGGGGCTTTGGCGCAAATAGGCACGGAGGAGGTGTCTCTATTGTGTTCCGGCTTTAGCTGCGGCAGGAATTGTATTGCCCGAGGCGGTTCGGGTCGTGGGGGCGGCGGATGCGGAACGGGTGGTGGTGGGCGCCGTAGTTGGCTTGGGCGCTACAGTAATGACCCATTTATCGGACCCGACCTTCTTCTCGATGCTATCGTCGAGGGCGATCTCGTAGCCGGCCCTGCCGTCTCCTGCCGTGAGAATGACGGGAGCGAGCCAGAGAGCCACAAAACGTCGATCGGTCCATCCGGCATGGCTGCCACGGTTGCCCGCATAGGCCATGAGGTCTCGGTAGCCAACGGAGTGGAGTTTGGCGTAGAGGTTCTTGGTATCGGCTCGTGTTGTGGAGGGAGTTCTGAACCCGACGGCGCCTGCGGCGCGAGTGTGTCGCCGGTCGATCGTCCCGAAGAGGCTTGTGCCCACCTTGAGGTATCCGGTATCGGAGTTGGAGTAGAAGTTCCAGATTCCGGCCTCGGTGTTGCTCAGTGCCTTGGCGAGGTCGTATTCGGGTGAGATGGCGGCGGCCAACAGTATTGCGGAGTTGACCTTGTGGCCGGGCGGCAGGGCTTCGAGTGTCAGAACGGCCAGGCCGCCTCCGCCGGAGTGACCGATCATGTGCACGGGGCGTTCGGGGTAGTCGTTCTGGTATTCGACGACCCGTTGGGCGATGAGTCGGGCCTGTTCCTTGTTTCGATCGATGGCGGTGAGATTGAGCAGCGCGCCCATGGGGAGGATGGTCGTCCAGTCGTAAATCTCGATAGCGCAGGATACGCCCCCGTCGTTGAGCCCGGCCAGAATGTCGGAGTTATATTTGCTTCTTCCCTCGATTCCCGGAAGGATCAAGACGAGTCCGTTTCGAAGACGGTCGGTGGAACCGAGGTTGCCTCTGACCATACAACCGGTGGACACCAGAGAAGATGACAAAACTGCCAGTAACAGCCCACACCGAAGGCCCAATCCCTCAATCATGCCGAACACCCACTACGGAAAGGATCGTGGTCCCGCTCAACCGGGGACACAAGAGATAGCTACTTTATCCGTCCGTCGAACAACTCGCAAGCAATGCAGGGGCGTTGACCGGAGCGTGTGAGTTGCTAATATGCCGCTGAGGTGTCCGCCGAACGGCGTTGTTCCGGGCTGTGTCTTGGCCGGGGATGCCGTATCCCAGCTTGTACGTTTGGGTTAAGGGCGGGCAGGGGTTCTACGTGCCGGATTGTCCTTATTTGAGACTCATTGAGGGTTGCCTCTGAACATGCTAGCCTCCAGCACTACTGTATGGGTTCTCGCTGGGAAGCCGGCGATGGTCCTGCTGCCTCTCGTGCTCGTGGTCGTGGTGGCTGCTTGGGTGGGGGCCGTCCTTTGCGATCGCCGACGAAGGCAGGGCAGCGACGGCGGCCACTGTGAGGCGAAGGACCTTGAGTCATCTCTTCGGCAGCGGGTTGATGAGTTCTCGACGAAGAAGGGGAGCCCTCGCGACAAGAGGCCCCTCGACTGAGAGGCCGGAGGTCGGGTTGGGGGATTCCGTGTCGACGATCGGCGAGGGAGCTTTCGTCCGGGGCCTGCCTGTGGGTGACCTTGTGAGATCGAGGCTGCGTCGGCTAATATAGATTTTTTGAGTTCTGTTTCGGGAGGGCCGGCTCGGCCACAACGCTTCACACCGTACGGACACGCGCATGCACTTTGTTGTGATCGCCGCCTTCGCTCTCGTGCTCACCGCCCGAACGCCTACCCGATCGTGGTGGCTGTTTCAATCGACTCAGACGACCTATCTGTTTGTGGGTGGGCAACTGCTTGTCGCTTTACTGTTGGCCGCGGCATTCTCGATCTGGGTGATACGCAGGTTGGGGCGTCAGCCGTGGGACCCGGATTCGGCACAGCGTCTGTTTTCGCGGACCGGGGTGGTGCTGCGGTCACTGTTGCTGGCGTCGCTGGCGGCGGATGTTCTTCTGACGCCCTGGCTGACGGTGGTGCGGCGTCAGTGGAATCTGGAGCGGATCATCGCGGTCGACGACATGGTGGCGATGCTTCCTTTCTTTCTGGGTGTGGTTCTCTGCTGGGTCGCACAGTTTCCTGCGGATCGTGCGATCCGGTATTCGGCGCTGGAGCATTCGTCGAGCGCATCGCCGTCGTCTCGACACGTCTGGCGGTTGGGTGAGTACCTCGTCTTCAACATTCGCTATCAACTGTTGCTGATTGTCGTGCCGATGGCCGGCATTCTGGTGGCGTACGACCTGGCGGCGAAGTACTCGATGCATCTGTATCGCTGGACACATTTGGAGTTCGCCGAACAGGCGGCGCTGATGCTGGCCGCGGGGGGCATGTTTGTCATATCACCGGCGATTCTCCGGTATGTGTGGAGCACGGCGAAGCTCCCGGTCGACACGCTGCGTACGAGGCTGGAGAGCATCTGCAAGCACATGCGTCTGCGCTACCGTGAGATTCTGGTCTGGCGGAGCGACAACGTGGTGGTCAACGCGGCGGTGATGGGGCTGATTGCCCCGCTGCGGTACATCCTGCTGAGCGACGGATTGCTCGAGAGCATGGAGGAGCGTCAGGTCGAGGCCGTGTTCGGTCACGAGGCCGGGCATGTGAAGCACCTGCACATTCACTTCTACCTGTTGTTTGCGGCTCTGAGCATGCTGGTGGTGGGGGGTGTGTTGCTTCTGGTGTACCAGTACATGCCTTATACGTCATTGCCGAAATGGTTGCGGATCTCGCGGCTGGACTACAACAATGCGCTGGATCTTTTGGCGATGGTGCTGGTGCTTCTGTGTTGGGCGGTGGGGTTCGGGTGGGTTTCCCGTCGTTTCGAGCGTCAGGCCGACGTGTTCGGTGTGCGTTGCGTGGGCTGGAACATCCAGCAGTGCAGCGACGACTGCCTCTACCATTCGACGCCCGCGGTGAACCGCAAGGACGGCAAGATGCTGTGCATTCAGGCCGCCGACATCTTCGCCGAGGCGTTGCTGCGGATTGCGGTGCTGAACGGGATTGCGCCTCATGCGCGAAGCTGGCGTCACAGCAGTATCGCCTCGCGGATGGAATTCGTGCGGGCTCTGGCTCGTGATCCGGCGAAGCTTCGGCGATTCAATCGCACCATCGTGCTGACCAAGATGGTTCTTGTGGGGGGCACGGTGGTGGGTTGT
Organism: uncultured Planctomycetales bacterium; assembly: GCA_964446835.1. Lineage (GTDB taxonomy): Bacteria > Planctomycetota > Phycisphaerae > UBA1845 > JAFGLZ01 > CAYUQT01. Next base: position 138,874 of record CAYUQT010000006.1, read on the forward strand.
GCCATCGGCGCGTATCTGTACTGGCCGGCGGAGTTCTTCCGCTATTGGTTCAAACACTGATATCGATGACACGGCTCCCTTCCGTGGCACATGTCATGGAAGCAGGAGTATGTCCATGGCGGCGTCCAGTGTGGCTTCGGTCTGCGGACTCCAGCGAGCGAAGGCCAGGTCGCGGGTCTGTCCGGCGTCGCTGCGTCGCTGGGCGAGTTGGGCTTCCAGAATCGCGCGTCGTTCGATGACATCGATGTTGCTCTCCTCGGGGTGGTCCTGAAAGTACTCCCAGTAGATCTGAATCTTCTCGAGTTCGCCCGGGTCCAGCCAGATTCCTCCGCAGGACATGCAGCGATCGATGACGATGTCGTCCCAGTCCTTGAACCGCTCTTTGATCATGTATTTTCCGCAGGAGAGGCAGAGGAGGGGGTCGGTGGAATTGCTCTGCTCGGCGAGTTGGAGGAACTTCTCCTTGACGGCGTTGTCGAACCGCATTTCCCGGCGGTTGGCGATGGCCTTGAGTGCCAGATCGCCGACCCAATAGCCTCCGCACTGGCCGCAGATGCGCAGTGGAGCCCCCTCGTAGTGCACTCGATGGGTCGCGGTTTTGCACTTGGGACATCGGTTCATGTTCGGTGTTCTCCTCAGTTGGGGGCCGGTGCATATCTCACACGTCGATCAGGTGCAGCATCTTTCCCAGGGATCGGACCATGTCACCGAGGGAGGGGATCGGCGGGTTCGCCGCGTTGTGTCGGAGCAGGAGTATTGTCAGGTCGTCCTGGGGCGGCCTGTTGTCGCGATAGCGGGCGATGGCGTCGAGCAGCGACCGGCAGAAGGCCTGCGGTTCGGTGGTGTCGATGGCACGGACCAAGGCCAGGAGCCCGTCGCGTTCGAGCTGCTGTCCATCGGGATTCTGGGCTTCGATCAGGGAGTCGGTGTAGACGAGAACGAGGTCGTCTTTTTCCAGGGGCACGGCAAACTGGTGGTAGTCCGTCGGGGCGATGATCCCCAGGGGGAGGTTCCAGAGCGACTCGGCCCGGTCGGGGATGTCGTGTTCGAGCCAGTACCAGGTTCGCCTGCCGGCACGGTACCAGAGGGGGGGCGGATGTCCGGCATTGGAGACGATCAGGGAGTCTTTCAGTGCGAAGTAGGTTGTCAGGATGGCGGTCGCGAAGGTACCCCTGGCGACCATGGCGGCGAATTCCTCGTTCAAGGCTCGCACGAACCGACTCTGATCGACGGTGTTGATGTGCCGGCGCATGAGGGTCCGAAGGTCGGCGGCCAGTTGGCCCACGGCATCGCCGTGTCCCGACACGTCGGCCACGACGAACCTCGATATGTTTCCGCCGGCGCACATGGACACATAGTGGATATCACCCCCGGCGGCGTCTCCGGCGTAGGGCTGGCTGAAGACCCACGCATCGATTCCGGGCACGGAGACAGCACTGTCCACGGCGCGGTTGCCGCCCCAGATCTCCATGCAGCGCATGGCCTGCTTTGCGTTTTGCTGAATCGCCATCATTGACATGACACGCCTTTGGGGATCAACGCACCGCCCTCAGGTGGCTCTGCACGGATCATAGCCGGCTTACCGCCGCACCACATGAACCACATGTTAAGTGAATGGCGGGTGGCGTGCATCTCTCCAAACCGAGATTGTCTCGGTATGATGGCCGCTGACAGACATGGTACTTAAGGGTCAAGTAATCCGGCATATCAGTTGGATAGAGCACCGGTTTGCTGAACCGGGGGCGCGGGTGTGAATTGTGCCGAGCGAGGTCGTAACCCACTCCACATCGTAATTACGTGATGTCATGCGGGCGGCGATCGGAGCCCCCTTGTCAACTCTGCCCCGAAATGTGCCCTTCTTGTCCATGTTGTTCTTAAGACCGCATCATGAACGTGATGCGATATGGCGTCCCGTTGCACACCACCACGCACCTTCGCAGCATGTGACAAAGGCACTCACCCGGCTCCGCAGGGCGAGATAGGCACTTGGCTTTCTCTGACCAGGTGGTCAGGTCAGCCAGGACAGGTGTCCACGGCCCTGCATTCGCATCTGGATGGCGAATTGACAGGTACTGAACGGGTGGGTATTGTTTTAGTAGAGGCTAAAATGGTTGCTTCTGAACTTGCTCGTCGTTTCGGTGTGCTATCCGTAGAGTCAAGGGTGCAGATCCTTCAGCGTTTGTCGGAACAATCACTCTGTGTGGGTGCCTTGTCCAGGCGATTGGGGCTCTCCGCAGGTGCCGTCTCACAGCACCTGCGCATCCTGCGGGAAGCTGGTCTGGTTCTTTCTGAGCGCCGTGGTTACTACCTCCACTACCGTGTCAACTCTGACATCTTCAGCTCGTGGGTGGTGGGACTCATGGGGTGGCTGCGGTCATTCCGGGCTGAAGCAGCCGGAGTGCCGCTGCAAGCCGAGCAACAGCCATTTGCCGCGGGGAAGAAGAGTACCCAGCCTTGGAGAGCACGTGGCAAGCCACAAGTGTGTTCGACCGGGAACATGAAGGAATGTGGTGGGAACAAGAGGAACCATTGCTGTGGTCAAGGGCGCAGAGGGGAGAGGTGACCTTTCGTGCCAAGGAAGAGTCGTTCCGTCGATTGCAGTGATCTTGATGAACCTTATACCCAAGGCGAGCGCAGTTGCGCGATCATGGTGGTAACAGGAGTCGCAGCATGAGGAACCGCCCAACGCGATGGAGGCGGAATCTGTGGTCAATCGGAAAGGCCGCCATTGGTTTGCTGGCTATCGGTGGCGTTGTCTACTGGTTCAAGTTCGTCCCGGTTAGCGTCGCTTCCCATCCAGTGAAGCGGGGGGAGGTCGTCTCGGAGGTTATGGGCACGGGTACGTTGGAGGCCCATGTTGAAGCAACGATCAGCCCGAAGATACCCGGCCTCATTACGAAGGTACTGGTGGATCAGGGGGATCAGGTCAAGGCCGGACAGGTGCTGGTCCGATTGGATGACAGCGATCTCAGACGGGAGGTTGAGATCTCACAGTCCGGTGCAGCGGCGGCGACGGCCGGGCTGGACCGGCTCCGGGCCGACAGGGCTCGCGCAAAGGCTGTGCTCGAGCAGGCTCAACGTGACTACAACCGGCTCAAGGATCTGATGTCACGCGAGAGCGCCGCACGCGTTGAGTTCGACAAGGCTACCGAGGCTCTGGGCATCGCGGAAGCGGACTTGGCCCGTACCGAAGCGGCCATCATAGAGGGTCAGAAGCAGCTACTGGCTGCCGAGCAGACGCTGGAGTACCGGCAAGCCCGGCTTGCCGACACAGTCATCAAAGCACCGTTTGACGGTCTTATCGTCCGGCGTGACCGAGATCCGGGGGACGTGGTGGTTCCCGGAAGCTCCGTATTGGGCGTCATCTCCACTGCCGAAATCTGGGTCAGCGCGTGGGTGGATGAGACGGAGATGACGCGTCTGAAGCCGGGCCTGCCCGCTCGCGTGGTCTTTCGTTCCGAACCCAGCCGATTCTACAAGGGCGAGGTGGCACGACTGGGGCGAGAGACGGATCGGGAGACCCGTGAGTTCATTGTCGATGTTCTGGTTCGCACCCTCCCGAGAAACTGGGCCGTCGGACAGCGAGCGGAGGTGTACATTGAAACGGCTCGCAAGAACGATGTGACTCTTCTGCCCGCCAAGCTGGTCATTTGGCGCGATACAAAGGTGGGTACGTTTGTCGCCGACGCCGGACGAGCGAAGTGGCGGCCACTCACATTGGGATTGCGCTCCAGAGAAGCGGTTGAAGCAGTCGATGGGCTGAAACCGGGCGAAATCGTTGTCAGCCCGCTCCAGCCCCAGGGTTCGGCACTCACGGACGGCAGGAGGGTCAAGGTTCAATGAACCTTGCGTTCAGAGACGTCCGGCACAATTGGGGGCGATTTGCCCTAACCACGCTCGGCGTCGGTATGCTCCTCATGGTAGTGATGGGGATGGGGGGTATCTATCGCGGACTCATCACGGAGGGCACGCTGCTGATCGACCGGATCGGGGCGGATATCTGGGTGATTCAGCGCAACACGCGGGGGCCATTCGCGGAGATATCGCGGGTTCCGCGGAGTCTGGTCGACCGCGTCGCAGCGGTCCCCGGTATCGAGTCCGCCAGGGAATTCGTAACCCACACAGTCCAGCGGGAGCATGCCGGATCCAGGTTGCGCCTGGTGGTGGTGGGCCTGAGTTGGCCAGCCGACAAAGGCGAATGGCTACCCCTCATTGCCGGTCGCCCACTGGGCCAGAACCACTACGAGATGATCGCCGACCAGATGCTGGGGCTCCAACTGGGCGAAACCGTCAGACTGGGCAAGGACACCTACACCATCGTCGGCCTCACGCATGGCATGACGACCTGGGGCGGAGATGGAGCCGCCTTCTTCACGGTCAACGACTCCCAGGCGATCCAGTTTGACATGCCCGGCGAAGCGGTCCGCCTGGAACGTTCCGCTCGTTGGTCGCGAGGCGAGCAACAGGATTATGGCAGGGCGCAGCCCTTCTCGCTGGAACGATCGAAAGGGCCGGCGTCGGGTATTCCGGCCCTGGGGCCGCCTCAGATCAGTGCAGTCATCGCCCGGATCGCACCCGGCGCCAATCCCGACGCTGTGATGGCCACCCTCTCGGCATGGGCCGATGTGTGGCCGATGACTCGAGAGGCCCAGCGCCAACTCATCCTGATGGGGGCAGTGGAGCGGTCGCGCCGACAGCTCGGGTTGTTTCGCACGTTGCTGACCATTGTTTCGGCCATCGTCATGGCCTTGATTCTGTACACGTTGACCCTGGACAAGCTTCACGACATTGCCTTGTTGAAGCTGATGGGTGCCCAGACCCGTGTCATCTTGGGCCTGATCCTTCAGCAGGGCATTCTGCTGGGCATGCTGGGCTACCTTACCTCGTATCTGCTCGGCCAGAAGCTCTTTGTGCTGTTCCCGCGTCGCGTGGTGCTGACCAATGAGGATTTGCTTCAACTCGCGCTGACTGTGCTGGGCCTCTCTGTGCTGGCGAGCTGCCTTGGAATCTGGCGGGCCCTTCACGTATCGCCCAACGAGGCCCTTGCAGGATAACCCGCGCCATGAATGAACCGGCGGCCATCGAGACTCAGGCGATCACGAAGGTGTACGGGAGCGGGAACACCGAGGTGATTGCATTGCGCGATGCCACGCTGACTGTGGGCCGAGGCGAAGTGGTCGCCCTGGTTGGACCCAGCGGGGCCGGCAAGACGACGCTTCTGACTGCGGTCGGGCTGGTGAACCCACCGACCTCCGGCCAGATCATCATCGGCGGCAAACCCGTTATGGATGGCCCGTATGCAATGACCAACCTCACAACATTTCGTCGCAAGCACATCGGCTATGTGTTTCAGCAATCCAACTTGATTCCGTTTCTGACGGCGCAGGAAAACGTGAGGATCGCGATGGAGCTTGACGGGTGGTCCCGTCGTGCCGCCCGCCAGCGGGCGATGGAGTTGCTGGACTACCTCGACGTGGGCGACCGCGCCGATTTCTTCCCCTCCATGCTGTCGGGCGGCCAACAGCAGCGAGTGGCCGTTGCACGCGCCTTGGCCAATGAACCGAGCGTTATTCTGGCCGACGAACCGACAGCCGCCCTCGACAGGTACCGTGGTCGGCAGGTGATGGAGCTGTTTCGCAAGGTTGCCCACGAGCACGGCGCCGGTGTGATTGTCGTTACGCACGATCATCGCGCACTGGATGTCTTCGACACGATCTACGAAATGGAAGATGGAGTTGTCCGCCCGGCGTCTCCGGCGTAGGGCTGGCTGAAGACCCACGCATCGATTCCGGGCACGGAGACAGCACTGTCCACGGCGCGGTTGCCGCCCCAGATCTCCATGCAGCGCATGGCCTGCGTGGGGGTTTCCTGAGCGAGGGTTTCGGGCATCGCATCCCTCTCTGCACGTTCGGCTTCGCCTGACGACGACTCCTCAACATTATGGCCGGGGAGGGGGCGGGCTTGCCTCTTCAATGCGGAGCACGGCGTGTCCGCACATTTTTGCCGGTTTGACAGGGCTCTTTGAGGGAGACCGTGTTATAGTCAGCCGTCGATCAGCCTGTGGGGGGCGGGCGTGGATGCGGGATCACGAGACGAGGCAGAGGACGAGATCAGAACGGGGTGTATTGCCATGGGACTCAGGATCGGGACGACGATTCACGGGATGGTGCTGGGGACTTTTGTCGCGGGCCTGTTGTGGTGTTCAGCCCCTTCATGGGCATTGGAGGATCCGGGTCAGGCGATCCGCCCCTCGGACCAGGACGGGAGGCTTGCGGGGCAGTTTGCCAACCCCGGGCCGGCGTTTCGGGGCAAGCCCTTCTGGAGCTGGAACGGTGAGCTTCGCCAGGACGAGTTGATCCGTCAGATCCACGTGCTCAAGGAAATGGGCATGGGCGGCTACTTCATGCACTCTCGCACGGGGCTGGCCACGGAGTACCTCGGTAAGGAGTGGTTCGACCTGATCAACGCGTGTGCCGATGAGGGGGCCCGTCTCGGGATGGAGTCTTGGCTGTACGACGAGGACCGGTGGCCCAGCGGCACGGTGGGCGGTCTGGTCACGGTCGATCGGAAGTTCCGCCAGAAGTATCTCAGCATGGAGACGGTGAAGGCGGCGGACTTCAGGTGGCGCGAGGGGATATTCGCCGCGTTTGTCTGCAAGCTGGATGGCACGAGCTATACCGAGTGCCAGCGGATCAGCCGCGAGACGCCGGCCGCGGAATTGGCGGGCAAGACGGTGTTGGCGTTCACGATTGAGGAGCCGGTTCCGTCGTCGTTCTTCAACGGGAACACGGACGTCGATCGGCTCAACCGCGAGGCGACCGACCTGTTCATCAAGCTGACTCATGAGAAGTACCGCGAACAGTGCGGGCCGCGCCTGGGCAAGTCTATCCCCGGCGTATTCACGGACGAACCGCACCGCGGGGCGGCGTTCACAGGGTTCGGCGTTGATAACAAGAACAGCCACCAGATGACGCCGTGGACGGATCGCCTGCCCGAGGAGTTCCAAAAGCGGTTCGGCTATGACCTCGTCGAGCGGCTGCCGGAGCTGTTCCTGAAGAAGGACGGCCAGGCGGTAGCGCCGGTGAAATGGCAGTATATGGAGCTGCTGCAGACTCTGTTCATTGAGAACTGGTGCAAGCCGGTTCGCGAGTGGTGCGATCGCAACCAGATGATCTTCACCGGACACTTTCTGCATGAGGACAGCCTGACCTGCCAGGTGGCCGTACACGGGTCGTTGATGCGGGCTTACGAGACCATGCACTACCCCGGTGTGGATGTTCTGTCCGAGGGGAACCGCAACTACTGGATCGTCAAACAGCTCGCCAGCGTCGCCAGGCAGCTTGGCCAGAAGTGGCTGTTGAGCGAGCTGTACGGCTGCACGGGCTGGCAGTTCAACTTCCAGTCGCACAAGGCTGTGGGCGACTGGCAGGCGTTGTTCGGCATCAATCTTCGCTGCCATCATCTGTCGTGGTACACGATGGGAGGCGAGGCGAAGCGCGACTATCCGGCGAGTATCTTCTTCCAGAGCGGGTGGTGGCGCGACTATCACTTCGTTGAAGACTACTACGCACGGCTGAACCTGCTTCTGGCTCAGGGGCGTCCGGCGTGCGACGTGCTGGTGCTGAACCCGATTGAGAGCGTCTGGTGCCAGGTGGGTGTCGGGTGGGCGGAGGATCTTTCGGCAAAGGCCAAGGAGATCCAGGCACTCGAGAAGGCATACAGCGAGCTGTTCTTCTGGCTGATCGGTTCGCACATCGACTTTGACTATGGTGATGAGGAGATGATGGGGCGCCTTTGCCAGGTGGCGCAGGATACCGAGGGCAAGCCGGTTCTGCGATTCGGCAAGGCCGACTATCGAGTCGCGGTTGTTCCGAAGATGACGACGATCCGATCGAGCAGCCTCAAGGTTCTGGATGATTTCAGAAAGGCCGGCGGAAAGGTGATCTTCGTCGGGGATCCCCCGGCCTATGTGGATGTGGTGAAGTCCTCCGCGGCCGGAGAACTGGCGGCCCAGGCTCTACGGGTTGAGTGGAAACGTCCGGCGCTTGTGGAGGCCGTCAAGGGCTCGGTGCGGCTGCCGGTGGAGATCGTCGACGCCAAGGGTGCGACGCTGGAGGCGGTTTTCTGCCAGATGCGCGACGACGGCGAACGGAAGATCCTAGCGGTGATCAATACGAGCACCGATCAGTGGTATCGCGGTGCGACGGTTCGGATCAAGGGAGCGGGTGCGGTTTCCGAATGGGACTGTCTGACGGGGGATCGTCGGGCTGTTGCGACTCGTGTGCGTGACGGTTGGACGGAGTTTACTACGGACTTTGCGCCCAGCGGCGACCACGTGGTATTGCTGACTCGCGAAGCGATTCCGGGCCTTCCGCCGGCGTGCACGTTGGCGGAGGTCGGTCGCCAGGTGTGCAAGGGACCGTTCGCGTATGCGCTCAATGAATCCAACGTCTGCGTGCTGGATATGGCTGACTATCAGATTAACGACCAGCCTGTGAAGGCCGAGACGGAGATCCTGAAGATCGATCGTGCGGCTCGAAAGGCGTTTGGCGTTCCGTTGCGCGGCGGCGATATGGTGCAGCCGTGGTACAGCAAGAAGTTCGCGGAGCAGCCCAAGGTCAAGGGGACGCTTCGCATGACGTTCGGCTTTTACGTCGAGACTGTGCCGGCAGGTGCTGTCCAACTGGCCATCGAGGAGCCTCAGAACTACACCTTGAAGCTCAACGGCCACACCCTGGCAGCGACAGGGAAGGGGTGGTGGGTGGACCCGGCGATTCGGACGCTGGATGTGCCGGTCGAGCACCTGGTGGCGGGTGCCAACCGGCTCGAGCTGACGACGGAGTTTCGCCAGGACATGAATCTGGAGGCGATGTATCTGCTGGGGCAATTTGGGGTGCGGCTCGATGGGACGAAGAAGACGCTGATCCAACTGCCCGATCGGCTGTCTGTCGGAGACCTGGCCAAGCAGGGGCTGCCGTTCTACAGCGGTACGGTGACATACCGGGTGCCTGTGTCGAGCCATCTCGGTTCGGGGCAACGCGCATTTCTGGTGGTGCCGAAGTTCGAGGCCGCCTGCGTGAAAGCGGCGGCCGACAAGGTGATACCGTGGCCGCCGTACGAGACGGAGGTTACGGCGGAGTTGGCGAAGGGAAACGAGCTGGGGGTTCAGGTAGTCCTGACGCGCCGCAACACGTTCGGCCCGCTGCACCAGATTCCCGTGCGAGCGGGGAGCTACGGTCCCGACAGTTGGCACTCAGATGGCTTCGGTTGGTCTCAATCGTATCAGCTCTATCCGAGCGGGCTGCTGGAGGCACCGGTTGTTTCGATTCGAGAGGCGACCCGATAGCGGCGGAAGGAAGGAGGATATTCAGCTCCTGCTGAGAGGCGGAATGTTCGGGACGGTATGATGACAAGGAGTCCTTTCTTGCCCGGTGCTGTAACCATAGGAGTCCGGCGAATGCCTTCTCGATTGAATTCCTGGTTGTTGCCCGCGGCCGCGGTGACGGCGGTGTGGCTTGGGTGTGCGGGCGCCGCTGTGGGTCAGGAGGCTGCCTCGCGTCCCACCGGTGCCCCTTTCGCTTCGGAGTATGAACTGCTTCGGAAGTTGCCGGCCACATTGTCCGGACTGGTGACCAACAGGGGCGTACCCGACGCGAACGGCCTTGTGAAACACGGCGGGAAATGGTACGAGGCCGGGCAGCAGCGAGGAGGCTGCTGGATGGTGATCGGCGCGGTGGTTGCGGGGGATGTGAAGCGGGCCGACGAGGCATGGCGGTCGATCGATGCAACCTTCGCACATCAGGTCGAAGACGGCGGGTTCCTGTCCGTCCGCAAGCCCGGCGATCAGCATGAGCCCACCCTGCCCGAGCGGGTGGAGACCGCGTTCTTCTATTTGCAGGAACTAGGCCATGCGATCCTCGTCGTACAGGCGTCGCCCATGGCAGGCCATTTTCACGACCGGATCGTGGCGCTGGAGCCCAAGATGCGCCGCGCGTGCGCATTCATTCAGAAGGGATACAACGGCATCATTGTGAAGGCCGGGCACACGGCCAATCGAATGCTGATTGCCGCAAAAGCCTTCGGGCTGTGCGGCGTGATCCTGAAGGACGAGGGACTGAAGGCGTCGTCGCGGAAGCTGGTGGCGGTGGCCCTGGCGCGGCGCGATGCCGATGGGGTGTTTATCGAACGGGGTGGCCGGGATTCAAGCTATAACGCTGTTTCACTTCTGATGGGGCAGGTGCTTGCGATGTACCTGCCCGATCCGGAACTGGACGCTGCGATGGCTCGGGCAATGGTCTGGCAGCGGACGCGCATCCGGCCGACGGGCGAGGTGGAAGTGTCGGGCAACACACGCACGGGGTTGGGTCAGGAGGTGACCTTGGGTGTCCCCAAGGGCGTGAACTACCCCGAGGTCGCACTGGCCTTCTGCTATTTCGGCATGCTCCATAACGACTCGGGGGCCCTTGAACTGGCGGAGAGGGTCTACGCATGGTCCAGCCGGCCGAAGCCCTGAGACAAACGGCTGCGTCCGCTTGGCAGGCTCGGCATGGGCAGGCCTTGTGGCCGTAGGGGTGCGCTTCTCAGGAGCTGGGGTCGGAGAACCGCGAGCGGAGGAATTCGCACGTCATGAAGCGATGCATCATTACCGGTTTGGTTCTGTTCGGGATAGCGACGGGGTTTGCGGCCGAGGTCAATGCGCCCGTGCCTGCCGCGGCTGGGGACGCTCTGGCGGGCGGGTGGCTTAATCCGCCCACCGACGCGCGTGTGCGGGCCTATTGGTGGTGGCTGAACGGCAACGCGACCCGGGAGAGCATCACACACGACCTGAAGGAGATGAAAGCAAAGGGCTTCGGCGGCGCGCTTATCTGCGATGCCGACGGATCGGAGCAAGACGGCAACAAGAGGGCTCCGCACGGGCCGACGTTCTTCAGCGACGCGTGGCGCGATCTCTATCGGCATACCGTTCGGGAGGCGGATCGGCTCGGCCTGGAGATGAGCCTGAACATTCAAAGCGGCTGGAATCTTGGTGGTCCGATGGTGACCGCGGACGATGCACCGAAGAAGCTGGTTTGGACCGCACGGCGTGTGGCCGGCGCGACCGATCTCGCGGCGAAGCTTGTACAGCCGAAGGGGCGCGACGGGTACTATCGCGACCTGTTCGTCGTTGCCTATCGCCTCAAGCCGGGTGCCGGTGCGACGCGCAAGCCGATTCAGAACCAGGAGCAGAAGGCATTGCTGAAGCCTCTCGTTCCGTTTTCGGCGCCGAATTCGGGGCCTCTCTTTGAGGAGTACGCCGCCACGCCGGGCGAGGAGGATACGCGTGCGACAGAGGTGGTCGACCTGACGGCCAGGCTGGACAAGGACGGGACGCTGCGTTGGAAGGTTCCCGACGGGGCGTGGGAGGTGCTGCGGTTCGGTTGCACGCTGAACGATCATTGCCGGGTCTCGACGTGCAGCGAGGGTTGGGACGGCTACGCGATCGATCCGTTCGATGCGGGTGCGTTCAAGCGGTATTGGGATGCGGTGGTCGAGCCGCTGATCGTTGATGCCGGGCCGCTGGCGGGTAAGGCGCTGAAGTATCTGCACACGGACAGTTGGGAAGTGGAGGTGGCCAACTGGACGCCGACGCTTCGCGAGGAATTCAAGAAGCGCCGGGGCTACGATCTGCTGCCTTGGCTGCCTGCGATCGCGGGGCAGATCGTCAACAGCCGCGACGAGAGCAACCGCTTCCTGTATGACTTCCGTCGCACGATCGGCGATCTGGCGATCGACAACCACTATCGCCTCTTCCGCGACGGCGCCCATAAGCACGGGATGCTGATCCATCCGGAATCAGGCGGACCGCACGCGGTGCCGATCGACGCCCAGCAGTGTCTGGGCTACAACGACGCGCCGATGAGCGAGTTCTGGGCGTGGTCGTGGCGCCACCGGGTGGGCGACGACAACCGCTTCTTCGTCAAGCAGCCGGCGTCGGCCGCGCACGTGTACGGGCGCAAGCTCGTCTTGGCCGAGGGCTTTACCACGATCGGGCCGCACTGGCAGGAGACGTTGTGGGACAACCTCAAGCCGGCATTCGACAAGGCGCTGTGCGAGGGGCTGAATCTGCTGGTATGGCATGCGTTCGTCTGCTCGCCGGCCAGTGAGGGGTTGCCCGGCCAGCAGTACTTCGCCGGCACACACCTGAACCCGAACGTGACGTGGTGGTCGCGGTCGGGGCCGTTCTTCGACTACATCAACCGCTGCCAGTGGATGATGCAACAGGGGCGGTTCGTGGCGGATGTGGCGTACTATTATGGCAACCACGTTCCGAACTTTACGCAGCACAAGCGCACGGACCCTGCACGGGTTCAGCCCGGCTATGACTACGACGTGATGACGGAGGAAGCGCTGCTGACGGCGAACGTGGAGGATGGGCGGATCGTTCTGCCTTCGGGGATGGGCTATCGGGTGCTCGTGCTGCCGGATCGCAACGTGATTTCGTTGCCGGTACTGCGCAAACTGAAGGAACTTACCCAGGCGGGTGCGACCGTCGTGGGGCCTCGGCCGGTGCGGACGGGGAGCCTGAGAGACTTTCCGCAATGCGACGGCGAGGTGGCCACGATCGCGGCGGAACTATGGGGCAATTGCGATGGGACGAGCATCAAGGAGCACGCCGTCGGGCGTGGCCGTGTGGTGTGGGGCAAGACGGCGCGGGAGGTGCTGCTGGGCGACGGTGTGAGGCCGGACTGCGAACTTGCGTCGAGCGAGCCGAATTCTCAGTTGGACTACATTCACCGCAGCGACGGGGGGGCAGAGATCTACTTCGTCGCCAATCGATCGCCTCGTGTTGAGGGCGTTCGCTGTACGTTCCGCGTGGCGGGCAAGGCGCCGGAGTTGTGGGATGCGATGAGCGGGCAGCGGCGTTTTGCGGCTGCGTATGCCGAGACGGAGGGGCGGACGACGCTATCGCTGGAACTGCCGCCGTGCGGCTCGATGTGTGTGGTCTTCCGCGAATCGGCTTCGCAACATCCTCCGAAGGTCACTGGCACTGAGGCCAGGCTGGTCGTGCTCCAGGAAATGGGCGGGTCGTGGGCGGTGCGGTTCGACCCGAAGTGGGGGGGACCGGCGTCGGCGACGTTCGACGCGCTCGTCAGTTGGACGGCGCGATCGGAGCCCGGCATCCGGTTCTATTCGGGTACGGCCACCTATTCGAAGTCGTTTGACGTGTCTGGAGACGCGGGGAATGCGGTGGGGGCAAGGCGTCTCGTGCTCGATCTGGGCAACGTACGCGAACTGGCCGAGGTTCGTGTGAACGGGCAGCCGTGCGGGATCACCTGGGCGCCGCCGTTCCGTGTGGACATCACGAAGGCCGTGAAGCCCGGTGCGAACGCGTTGGAGATCGACGTGGTGAACTTCTGGCCGAACCGCATCATCGGCGATGCCGGCTTGCCCGCCAAGAAGCGCCTGACGCGAACCAACATCCGCAAGCTGACGAAGGACACGAAGCTCATGGAATCAGGGCTCTTCGGTCCGGTTCGGCTGCTGTCAGGGGAGCCGGGGAAATAGGCCGCAGGTTCAGGCCACCGACCAGAACGTGGGTCCTACGGAGTTGCACCCCAGAATGCTGATGACGTTGCGATTCTCCGGAGCCCGTTCTGGAGAGTCATGAATTCAGCATCGAACGACCTGAACGCGCGGCTGCCGAGCGTCGCCTTCTTTTGCTGGAGACGGTCGATCCGCTCCTGGGGAGCAGGGTGCGTGCTCAGGAGAGTGTTCCGTCTTGCGCTGAGTCATGAGTGTCATCCGACGAAGCCTGCACACCAGCGGTACACATCTGTGAAGCTCCGGGCGATGATCTCCCAGAGGATGACGCCCAGGAGTACCTGGATCAACGTGATCGTATGGCAGATGAGTATCAACAAGCCGTCGGCTTCGAGCAGACCGATGCCGTACAGGACGATTGGGACGACGAACAGCCAGTCGGCTCCGGGGATCGGCAGCGACAGGGACACGCCCTGGACGGCCAGGCCGACGCCGCAGACGATCCAGAAGAGCCCCGCAGTCAGCCAGGTGAGCCGAGGTCGGATGACCCGCTGGAACTTGGCTGTCCAGCGGGTCATGTGTGCGTTGAGCGATTCCAGCGAGGCCAGAGAGACACGGCGACGTCGAAGGAATCGCGGCAGCCATGGCCGGGATCGGCCGACAATCATCTGGAAGCCCAGGGAGGCGATGGCCAGGCCGATCGGGGTCGTGAGGTCCACCAGCGGGATCGAAACGAGGGCCAACAGTGCTGCAACAAACCCGAAGCCGGCATGGCGAGTTCGGTCGAGGATTTCGTCGATGGTGATATCGATCCTCGCGAGGTTCTTCTCGCACACCGATGCCGCGGTCGGTTGGCTTGCATTTCCCGTCGGCCCCTCCGACGGGGTCGGGTTGTCCGGAGGGGGCTCGGCGATAGCGGGGGCGTGTGCGGGCGATTCCATATCTGGTTGCCTTGCGTCGTGTCATGCCGACGAGCGGGTTGTGTCCACCGGGACGGCAGCCGTAGGATATTTCGCACTGCGGCCACCCGAACCCGGCGATGGGATCTCGGGGCGTCGGCCGGAGCGGCCCTTTCTACGAGGAGGCCACCGCCTTGAAGCGCATCGGCACGTGTATGGGTGTTCTCGTTCTGGCCATGGCGGGTCTGTCGCGTGGTGGAGAGCTTGTGCCGAGGTCGGAGTTGGGGACCAGGGTCAAGCTGCGGGTGCTGGTCGACAAGGTGATGCAGCCGCAAGAGAAGTGGGTGACGAAGGAATGGATGGTGAAGGCGACGGCGGAGGCGGGGTTCAATGTGCTGTCGCCGCGCATAGGGTTCGATCGGCCGGACGAGGTGACGCAAGTGGCCGATTGGTGCCGGACGCACGGCATCTACTACATGCCGTGGATGCGAGGGTCTCTGGATGCCCCCAAGGGACGCGAGGCCGAGGGAAAGCGGTATGTACAGGCACGGGGGGTCGAGCAGCGGTTGTGGAGTCCGAACTCCGATGAGTTCTGGGCCTGGACGCACAAGTACATCCTGGAGTACGCCAGGCTCGGCACCACGCATCGGAGCCTGATGGGTGTCTTTCTGGACTATGAGAACTATGCACCGGGGCGGGCGGAGAACTGCTACGGGCTTTCATACGATGAGTCCATCCTGAAGAGGTTCGCCGAGTCGAAGGGTATTTCGCTGCCGGCGCTGGACTTCGCCAAGCGGAAATCGTGGCTTGATGAGAAGGGGCTGCACGAGGCGTTTTCGCAGTTTCAGGTCGAGCATTGGCGATCGCGGTGTCGGGCATTGCGTCATGCGGTGGATCGGATCGACCCGACGTTCCAGTTCTGCATCTACCCGGCGCCGGGGACGCCGTTCATGGTTCAAGGGATCTACCCGGAATGGGCGACGAAGCAGGCCCCTTTGATCCTGGCCGATCCGTGGACCTACGGCCGGCCCACGCGACTGGGTACTCAGGCGACCTCTCTCGAGGCCAACCGGGCGAAGCTGGTCAAGGGGATGGAGATTCCCAAGGCGGCGGGGATTCCCTTTGTGTACATCGGCGGTATCGACCCGGTGGTTCGGGGTGCCGATCCGGAGTTCTCGGGCAAGAACGCCGTGATCCTCTCGGAGACGACGAACGGGTATTGGATCTTCTACGAGGGCCCAACGTATACCAAGCCGGACCACGCGGAGTATTGGAAGTGGTTCACCTGGGCGAATCGGCAGATCGAGCGGGGCAACCTCGGCGCGTGGCGCGAGCCTCGGGAGGGTGGCGGGGATGTCTTCTCGGGTCTTGTGCGGCGCGGGGGCGAATCGCAGCGGCTGATTCCGCCGAAGGTGACGGGGACGACGGTGAAGTATCCGAAGGTCCAGCTTCGCGGTGAGAACGTCCTGCTGCTGGCCGTCCGCAAGGGGCTGCGGGCGGAGGTTGTGCTCAGACATCAGCCCATCAGCACGTATCAGGAGCCGCTGGCCTGGGAGCTGCGCGATGCCCAGATGCGGTCGGTGGGGTCGGGGACGATCGCCCATGGCCGTGAAGGGAAGGTCGAATGCACACCCGAGTCGGACGGGGTATATCACATCATTCTCTGTGCCGACGGGTGTGCCTATTCGGTGGTGCAGTCGAATGTGCCGGTTGGGGTGTTTGCGGGGCAGGACGCCTCGCTGATCTTCGGCGCGGAGCGATTCTACTTTGCCGTGCCGGAGGGGGTCGATCGATTCACGATCACGACGCACGGGGCGGGGCGGGAGACGGTTCGTATCAACGTGTACGATCCGGACGGCAAGTTGGCCGTGACCGGGCAAACGACGCTGAAGCGGGATCGGGTGGAGATTCCGGTGCGGCCGGGGGCTCAGGCCGGCAAGACGTGGTCGCTGTCGATCGGTCGCGCGGACGAGGGGTCGTTAGAAGACAACGAGACCACGCTCGATACGAACGCCGTGCCGGTGTTGTCCTTTGTGCCGGATCAGGTGTTTCGCGTGGGTCGCTGAGGAGTCTGTTGTGATGCAGATCGAAGTGGCCGGCGTTGGGGATGCGGGTGAGATTCTGGACCTCCAGAAGCTCGCGTATCAGAGCGAGGCGGCGATCTACGGAGACTTCGCGATCCCACCATTGGTGCAGTCTTTGGAGGACATGGAGGCGGATTTCCGCAAGGAGGTCTTCCTGAAGGCGACGGTCGACGGGAGGATCGTCGGTTCGGTACGGGGGCACATGCAGGAGGGGACGTGCCATATCGGGCGTCTTATTGTTCGTCCGGAGTTTCAGAATCGGGGGGTCGGCACCAGTCTGATGAGGGCGATCGAGGTGCACTTCACGGATGCCCGGCGGTATGAGCTCTTTACGGGGGATCGGAGCGAGCGGAATCTTCATCTCTATCGGAAGCTGGGCTACCGGGCCTTTCGAACGACGGCACTGACGGATCTTGTGACGATTGTGCATCTCGAGAAAGTGGTGGGCGAGGGGCGGGGTATATAGCGGATCGTGGCCGTTGTGGTGATCGGCGGAGGTTTGTGAATGACCGGTGTCTGTGGGGCATCGATCGGCTGCGGCCTGTGGCTGCTGATGATGGGGTGGGGGGGCCAAGGCTCGCCGGTCGTCAATGGTGGATTCGAGCAAGGGGTTGGCGATGCCGCGGCCGGCTGGGAGTCATTGGGTGGCGGGGGCGGCGTTCTGGACGAGCAGACGCGTCATTCAGGCAGGCGATCGCTTCGCGTAACGGGTCCGGGCGGGGTGCGAAGCATCTTCATAGCCTATCGGGGCGGTCGCGTTCGCGTGGCGGGCTGGATGAAGACGGAGAACGTAGTGACGGGGCCATCGGCGCCATGGCACAAGGCGGCGCTTCAAATCATCAGCTACGACGCGAACAAGCGTGCTGTGGGCCACTTCGATGTCGAGCTGATCGACGGTACACACGACTGGGAGCGGAAGGAAGGGGTAGCGGTGTTGTCACGAGCGGTGGCGTTTGTGACGATCAACTGCCACATCTGGGGCCCCGATGCCAAGGGGACTGTCTGGTTTGACGACATCGACGTGGAGATGCTGGACCGTCCGGAATCGCTGAAGCACAAGCCGCAGGATATGGCCCGGGCGACCCTGAATGTAGATTTCGGTAAGGACCTTGGCGAATTTCGCCATCTGTGGATCGGCAGCGACGTGTGCTACGCCGATCGGGTGGCCTCGGACACGCAGATCAATGCGATGCGGCACGCGCGTCGGTTCGGCTTCCGCTACATTCGCTTGCACGACTGCATTCACGATCCGCACATTTACTCGGAGGATGCGGCCGGAAACCCTGTGTACCGCTGGGAGACATTCGATCTTTTCATCAGTTCCGTCGTCGACAGTGGTTGTCAGCCGGTCGTGGTGCTCGAGACGATGCCGCCGGAGATCGCCAAGGGCAACAGCGGCCAGGGCTATACGAATCCCTATCCGCCCAGGGGACCGAAGGAGTACCTCAGGTGGCAGGCGATCTGCCGCGAGGTAGTCGCTCACTGCGAGGCGAAGTGGGGCGATGCCGTTCATGGGTGGTACTTTGAGGTGTGGAACGAACCGGATGCCTCGGGCTACTTCAAAGGAACGCTTGAGGAGTACCTGAGGATCTACGACCATGCGGTGGCGGGGGCAACGAGTGCCGAACCGAAGATTCGCATCGGGGGGCCTGGTGGGGCCGATACGGACTGGGTGCGTCCGCTGCTGGAGCATTGCCGGTCGGGCAGGAACGATGCGACCGGCGGTACGGGCTGTCGCATCGACTTCCTCTCGTGGCACATCTATACGGTGGGGGTAGGCATTCCGGCGTTCGACCGTCTCCCGATCAGTCTTAACACGGTGCGGGATACGATCAAGCTCTTTCCGCAATACAGAGATGTGCCGCTGATCGTGACCGAGTGGGGTTGTGCGTCATCGAACAACGAGGTTCACGATCGGCCGTACGATGCGGCGTTTCGGACGATGGCCGTGAAGTACTTCATGGACTACGGCATCCACCTGGCGCTGCCATTCTCTCTGGGCGAGGGGCCGCCGCATGCCCACGATGGGTTCATGGGCGGGCTGGCGATGTTCACCAAGATGACGATTCCCAAGCCGAGTTTCCGTGCGTTCGAGCTGCTGCATCGGATGGTGGGGCGGCGGGTGACGTGCGAGAGCACGAATGATCCGATCGACGGGATGGCGTGTAAGTCACCAGATGGCAAGTCAGCGCGGGTGATCCTGTGGAATCTCGTCGAGAACCCCCAACAGGCCGCTTACGAGACGGATGTGGCGGTGAAGGTGTCCAGGTTGGGGCCGGGAACATGGCGATGCGGAGTCACGCTGATAGCCCCGGGCCAGTGCGATCCGTACCAGGCTTGGATCAGGATGGGCAGGCCGGAGAAGCTGACGGAGTCGCAGCGGGCATCGCTAATCAAGGCCAGCGAGTTGCCGGCCATCCGGCCGGTGCCGATGTCGGATGGGACCATTCGGCTGCGGGTGCCGGGGTACTCGGTGATGCTGCTGGAGCTGGGACGATGAGGTTTTCGGGGGGGGCTCGCTCCGAGTAGAGTGTGGACGTTACCGTACCCACCCACGGCACGCTTGCCAATGTGTGCAGAATGTCTCGTACGACATTCTCATCGCACGATGTTCTGATCGTACGAACCATTCGTGCAGGTGTGAGCTATGAGGGGGCGGGGCGAGTCATCTGGCGCGTGCGCGGAGGTAGGCGGCGCTTCGTTTGATGCCTTCCGGTGTCACGCGGCTGGGGTTGAGTTCGAGGCAGAGCGCGCCTTGATAGTGGATCCGGGCCAATGCGCGGAGAATGTCTTCGAAGTCGATCACGCCCGTTCCGATCTCGATATGGTCGACGCCGTCCTTGTAGTCGTGGACGTGCAGGTGGACGAGTGTGTCGCCCAGGGTCTGGATCTGGTTTCCGATGTTGCCGTAGGGCTGATAGCCACGGCCGTCGTTATGGTACATGTGTCCGACGTCCAGCGTGGCCCCGATCCGCTTTCGGCGGGGACGGTGGAGCCATTCAAATCCGCTGTTGAATTCCATGGCGACACATGCCTCCGCCTTTGCGGCGGCGGTGTCGAGACGGTCCAACGCCGCATGCCATTCGGTAAGCGGGTCCTTGCTGTCCAATGCGGGAGGGTCCGCGTGGACGGTGACAATCCCTGCACCCACATCGCCTGCGAACTCCAGGACGCCCTCCAGCCTGGCCAGGACCTTCAACGGTGTCTGTGGTTGGAGGACGGCATCGAACGGCGCATGAATCTCGCGCGTGCGGAAGCGGGAGAGCAGTCTGCCGATGCGTCTTCGCTCGGCCGGTTCGGTCGTCGCCGGATCGATCCCTCGCCACTGTCCAGGAGTACCCGCCGAGGCATGGAACGAGATGGACTCGAACCCGGCGTCGGCGATCCACTTCACCTGTGCGTCGAAGTCCAGCAGATCGCCGATGCGCCAGACCATAACGCCCAGATTCAGTCTCACCGGTGTGCTGCCGACGGGCGTCACTGACTCGATAGCGTTGGCGTGCGCCATTGCGATCGTGCCCGCAGCCGTCGCGGCCGATGTGCTTAGGAACCGCCTGCGTGAGATGTGCATGACAAGGGCACTCATAGTCCTGAGAATGTGACAATAGCGTGCAAAGCCGGATATGGCCAGCTAACATGAGGGCTCCTGGCCTGGTTCAAGAGCCTTCGTTTCTATAGGGGCATGGTGCAATGCTCGGATGCTTCCCGAATGCCATCCACCCCTCGCATCCGATGGTCGTGGCGTGTTTGCTTGTTGGCGTCGCTTCCAGGGCCCACGCTCAGACGCGTCTTGCGCTCTGTGTGAGCCTCAACGACTGTGTCGCTGCGGCGCAGGCCGGCGGAAAGGCCGAGTCCGGGATCCCGGTCAAGACTTACATGAGTCGTCGGCAGGTCGAACCGCTGCTGCCGGCGCCGCAGGTCTACGACGTCGAGCACGGCATCCTGCACCACAACAAGAAGACCTACTGCGGGCATCCGCGCGAGGCCGTGTTTGGCTACTTCGGTAACGGCGAAATTGTCGTCGGGCACCACCATGCGCCGTGCAACTACGCGGTGGCGACGGATGTGGAACATGGGCCGAAGGGATACCACGGGCGGGCACAGGTTGTGCTGCAGCGATCGCTCGACTACGGCAAGACGTGGCCTGAGCAGGGGAGCGTCGTCGTCCACGACGAGACACTCAACCCGCCGAGAAAGAGGGCGTTCATCTTCCAGCCGGGCGCCCAGCGCCGACAGAGGGACATGTTCAGTAAGGATTCCCTGTTCTTCTTTGCCAAGACGTGGCTGCCGGAGCGACGCGGCAAGATCATCTGTCTCTGCCTGCGGTCTTCAGACCGTGGTAGGACGTGGGAGGATGTGCCCGGGGTGGTGGTAAACCCGTTTAACAAGGAATGGGACGTGCTGAAGGGCTGTCACCCCGTCTTGCGGATGCCCGATGGCAAGACGCTGCTGGCCGCGATGGAGATCAACATGCCCGATGCCCCAAAGCACAGCGGGCCGGCGTTGTATCGTTCGATCGATCGGGGGGTGACGTGGGAGTACGCTGGTTTGACCCGGGGTGTGCCCTGCGGAAAGACACAGGGGCGTTTCACGTATGCCAATCTGCTGCGGATGCCCGGCGGCGATCTGCACTGCTACTATCTGCACATCGGGACCGGCTACGTCGTCGACGGTGTTCAGAACGCGATCTGTATGAGCCGCTCCAAGGATGACGGCAAGACGTGGAGCGATCCGGTGCCGATCGTAGGCAGGGGGGAGGGCTGCTGGAAGAACCCGGAGGGTCCGAAGAAAGACGGGACGTATGAGAGGCCCTGTTATCGGTCGCCGTGGCCGATGGTGTTGCAGGATGGACGGATCCTCGTGCTGTTCGGTCGGCGGCGGGCCCCGAGCGGTATCGGCGGGGTCGTCAGCGCCGACGGCGGCAGGACGTGGTCGCAGGAGTTCGTTGTGCGCGACGACGGCGTTGGCAGCGACTTGGGCTATCCGGTGGCCTGTCAGTTCGAGGACGGGCGAGTTTTCGTAGCGTACTATTACACGATGGCCGACGGCAACCTGTTCGGCGGGACGCGGTACATCGCTCGCAGCATCTTTCGAATCCGGTGATCCGCATCTGACACTTGAACGAGAGCACACTTGCTGGCGGAAGAGCCGGTATCGAGGAGAAAGTGCCCCAGCCCGCCGATTGGGTCCACAATCTTGGGGCTGATGGATGAGCACTTAGAAAACAGCCATCGTTGCCGGGAGGATCGGGCTACCCAAGTGCGCAGGGTAGTCCCCTTACGACGGGCAACGAATCGAGGACCTTTGCGTCCCAGCCAAGTTGAGGCCCACTGTTGCGAAACGCAGTAGGCAAGGCCTATAATTCCATGTGTTGACGCATGAATCAGGTGCTCTCTTGGTGTCTTCAGGGCATTCTTCTTTTCATGATGGACTCGCATGTGAGTTCCTAGGGACGGGAGCAATAGAGTGAGAAAGGTCGCTGTGGTTCTGTCGGACTCAAGTGTCGTCGTTGTGGCCAACGACGTCAACTTGTCGATCTTCAAACCGCCATGGCTGGTCAACACTGGGATCTTTCGGGAAGTAGAACTTCAAGGGCAGGTCGTCATCTCTCCTGTGGCGGTTCAGATATCGTCCCCGTGCTTTGAATTTTCGGTCTTCCCCAACCGGCTACAACTGACGCTTGCCAATCCGAACGAGCAGAGCGCGCAGTACGTTGATCGTGTGTTGGGGGGCATCGTGCGATTGCTTCCTCATACGCCCTATGCCGGGGTGGGCCTAAACTTTGCGTATTTCGTCGCGCCAGCCCCCGGTGTCAGCTTTGGGGACTGGAATAGGCGGGTCTTCTCGACGCAGGTTACCCAGGTGATCGCGGATGCTGATGTCCAGGACCCCAAGTTTGGGGGGTATTGCTCTCTCGGAGCCCTTGATGGTAGGCTGAGGATTGATATGAGGCCGGTTAGGGGAGAAGGCGGGATCAGCAAACTCTGTGAATCCTGGCGTGAGGGTGAGGAACTGATGCGGATCAGCTTTAACTACCACAATGATGTGGGCGGCTCCTCACCTGAAGGAGCGTCTGTAGGGAAGATACTGGAGAAGTGGAAGGATGCACTACGGCTGTCGAGACAGATCGTAGATCGGATCCCTGGTTAGGACACTGTGATCATGACTGTGGCGGATTCCGTCGATACGCGAGCGGTAAGCATTGACGTGCCGATAGGCAGCGGCTTCATGAAGAGGTTCGCAGAACATCCTCCCCTATCAGGCCAGCCCTGGGATGACTCCCGCGACAGCACTCTGGTCGAGAATGATCAGTATGCCCGTAGCGACGTCCTCGGATATCCTCCTGTCGGATCCGCCAGCCTTCTCGATGCAATCCTCCTCAATGCTGGCAGAGTACCGAGGGCCGTCATGCACACCTTGGCAGCAACCTACATCGACCTCGCAACCCTCTCGCTAGACAACCGGCTGACCGCCGCAATTGATGCTTCGGCCATCATTGGACCCCTTCGCGTAATGCACCTATCGCCGGTTTCGATATCGCCCGATCTCCGCATGCCCCGCTCGAAGGTGCAAGCGTCTTCACTCTTAGCCCCCTCAGGAGCGTATCTTACATGGGTAGCGATGTTTGGCGGTGACCGAGATGAGCACGACTAAGGAGCAGCCTTTCTACACCGCACCGGATGGCGAGCTTCAGCAGGGTGACATCTTCCGGATCGACGTGGTAGCTCCTGCAGCAGATGAAGTACAGCGCGTTTTTCGCGCGGAAGATGGCCGGCACGGCAGTGTGGTCTTCGAAGAGCAATGCCCGGGTAGGATCTTCAGCCGAACCGAACTGGGGGATCTGCTATCGAGGACTACTCGTACAGAACTTCACACTGATCCTTTCTGCAGGACGTCTGACGAGCAGGAAGAGATGGTTGTGGTCTATGCGAGATTGTTCGAGTACTTCGTTATTGCCAGCCAGACATGCGATATTTCAGGCATGGATAAACCTGCTCAGCTTTGGGCAACCATACTTCCTGTCGTGACACTGGCTGCGATGTGCAGGCAGGAGAGCATCCCTATGGGCCCGCAGGAGGCCTTGCGTACGATAGACAGTGTCGTGCGCGAGCATTGCCCTAACTCGGAGCAGCTCGAACGAGCAAGTGATGCCGACTACGGGATGACGATACGGCTGCTTGTTGATGAGTGGCTCAACTCGGCTGCAGCAAAGGAATCCAAGATTCTCTCCAGACGGATAAAGAACTTCCTCAACGACTATCACAAAGCCGGCTACATGCATCCCCTGAGGGACAACATCCAGCTTCGGGTGCCCGAGAGC
The DNA here is from genome assembly GCA_964446835.1 of uncultured Planctomycetales bacterium. Lineage (GTDB taxonomy): Bacteria > Planctomycetota > Phycisphaerae > UBA1845 > JAFGLZ01 > CAYUQT01. Next base: position 162,699 of record CAYUQT010000006.1, read on the forward strand.
TATGTCGATTTCACAGCTGCTTTCTCTGTTCCCAGAAGCAAGCTGCTGGCACTCCGTAACCATCGTATCGCGACGATAGCGAGTCCCTACCGTGAAGACTTCTCACATCGGTTCGCGACATTTTACTCTAGAGTCGCGTTGCCAGCTCCAATGCGCCCTGATGCCGTGACATGAATCGTAGAGTCCATGGAGCCTTGGCTTGGTCCTGCGGTTTCGTGGGAGTTAGGCTGCCAACCGTGTGCTCGGTTCGTTCTGTGTCTTCGGTACGCCGAGCGGCATGGGCAGGGATCCGGTGGTGAAACATGAACAAGACGAAATTAGCAGGCTCGTGCGTTGTCGTGGGGATCGCTGTGTTCGCGCCTGCAAACAGTTGCTGCGCGGCCGCAGGCGCAGCGACCCCCGCCGATGGAGGCCCCGCGAGCTGTGAATTCGGAACAACACCAGGAGGCCGTCGCATCGATCTTGCGGCCTTGAGGACTCCCATCCTCATCGCCGGGGATTCGACGACGGCCTATCGCGATCCGGCCGTGATCTACCGTGACGGGGTCTTTCGTCTGTACTGCACGGTGAATCGTCGGGAGGATGACGGCCGCTGCTACCTGCATACGGCGGTCATGACGAGTCGGGATCTGCTCCGTTGGACGCGCCCGCAGATCCTCACGCCCAGGGACCCGAATCTGAACTACTCCAGTCCGGGGAATGTCGTTCGGTTCAGAAGCGACTGGGTGATGTGTCTTCAGACTTATCCGACGCCCCGTGGCGAGACGTATGGGAACGAAACGGCTCGTCTCTGGATCATGCGCAGCGGGGATCTGGAGCGATGGAGCGCCCCTGAATTGCTGAGAGTCAAGGGTCCCGATGTTCCGGTCGAGAAGATGGGCCGGATGATTGACCCGTTCCTGGTTGAGGACAAGGACAAGCCCGGCACGTGGTGGTGCTTCTACAAGCAGCGAGGTGCAAGCCTCTCGTATTCCCGCGACCTGCGAACCTGGACGTATTCTCACCACATCGACGCCGGCGAGAACGTCTGTGTGCTTGTTGACCGCGACGAATACGTTATGTTTCATTCGCCTCGCAACGGGATCGGTGTGAAGCGGTCGAAGGACATGAGGCAATGGCGCGATGTCGGTGAGTGTATTACGCTGGGGCAGAGGGAGTGGCCCTGGGCGCAGGGTCGGCTGACGGCGGGATTCGTGCTGGACCTGAGGAAGTACCCCGAGGTCGGCAAAGCGCTGATGTTCTTTCACGGCTCGCGCCCGACGGAACCCGAGACGCATGGCGAGGCCAGTCTTGGCATCGCCTGGAGCGAGGACCTGACACACTGGGACTACCCGCGCTGAATCTCGACGGAAGGGGGTTTTCCAGCCTCGTTGTGGACGCACGAGCACTGCCGGTCACGCCAGGAGGACGGTCGCGCTATCGTCTGCGTCTGGCCCGGATCGCCAGCCCAGTCAGGGCGATCATCATGGGTGCGATGAAACCGATGGAGCTTCCGCATGTGAACGTGGCTTCGATCTGATAGTCGGTGTCCATCGTCAGGAGCAGGACGGTGTTCGAGTCGTCCACGGCGTAGTTGGCATCGCCCGGGTGGTTGGAGTCCCAGATCGTCCACTCTACGAAGGCTTTGCCTTCTGCGGGGGTGGCGGTGAGGGTCACCTGGGTACCGGCCGTATACCTCGGAGAATTGGCATCCTTCGGGGCGGGGTTGAGCGTGACCTGCCCCCAGTTCTCGTGGATATTCTCGATGGTAAGCGAGTAGGTGCGAGGGTAGTGAAGAATGGCACCACGATCCCCAAACGCCAGGACGTTGTCTCCGCTGCTGCCCCAGACTCCGCGTAGATAGAACAAGTAGTCATCAAAGGCCATCGACGACCATTGCGTCCCATCATAATGGAGGATGCTGCTGCGGGGCCAGATTGGGCCGTATCCCCTCCACCATCCCACCGCAAAGATGTCGTTCGGGCCGCTTCCCCAGACTCCGTAAAGATAGTAGCTCGAGACGGCGGGAATCTCAGACCATGCCACACCATCAAAGCGGAGTATGATCTGGTAGTCCAATCCAATGATGTGTGGATCGGGGGCCCCTCCTACAGCGTACACGTTGTTGGACGAACTGCCCCACACGGAGTAGAGCGGCCAGATGGCCGAACTGGCCATCGATGACCACGACGTGCCGTTGTAGTGGAGAATCGTCGAGCCGTAGACCTCATGGTCGCGATCGTACACGCCGCCGACCGCGAAGACGTTGGTCGAGCTCGATCCCCACACGCCATTGAGGGTGTTGGTGGTTCCGCTGCTCATCGGGGAGATGGACGCCCCGTTGAAGTGCAGAATCGTGCCTCCGTCTCCAACGGCGAAGACGTCGGTTGGCCCGCTTCCCCAGATGCCACGGAGCGTATTCGTTGTCCCGCTCTGCAGCGGCCACCATTGGACGCCGTTCACGTCAAACCCGTTCAGATAGTGCAGAATCGTCCCATTCGCTCCGACCGCCAGTACGTTGTTCGCATCGCTGCCCCACACGCCGTAAAGAGAATTCGTCGTCCCGCTGGACAGGGTGGACCATGCGGAGCCGTCGCAATACAAGCTGGTGCCACCCTCACCCACAGCAAAGATGGTATCGGGACCGGCCCCCCACATTCCTCTGATACTGTTCAGTGTCACACTGGTCAGGGGCGACCAGGTTGTTCCGGCATAGCCAAGGACTATGCCATGAGCAGTCACCGCGAACACCTGATCCGCACAGCCTCCCACACCATACAAGTTCAGGTCGGTTCCGCTGGTCATCGGCGACCAGGTGGTTCCGTCATAATGGTAGATGCTGCCTTCATACCCCACGGCGAAGATGTCGTTCGGCCCGCGTCCCCAGATTCCGTATAGGGCGTCGCTGGTTACGGTTGCCGTGGCAGACCACGCCGTACCGTCATAGTGGAAGATCGAGTGCCCCATGCCCACGCCGTAGATGTCATTGGGACCGCTTCCCCAGATGCTCCAGAAGGTCTGAGTGGTCCCGCTGGTCATCGGCGACCACGTGGTGCCGTCGCCATGGAGGATGGTTCCCTTTCCACCCACGATATAGATGTCGTTTGGGCCGCAGCCCCAGATTCCAAGCAGCCACTGACTGCTTCCGCTGGCTATCGGCGACCAGGCGGTTCCGTCGTATCGGAGGATGCCACCGGCGGACCCGACAGCGTATACGTGGTTCGAGTTGTATCCCCAGACCCCCCGAAGGGCCGAAGTCACGCCAGTTGTCATTCTTGACCAGCCCGTTCCGTTGTATCGGACGACCGTTCCGCCGTCTCCAACCGCAAAGAGGTTGTCTGGGGCATCTCCCCACAGGCTGGTAAGGTCTCTTGTCGTTCCGCTATCCATCAGGGACCAGTGGCTGCCATCGCTGCGGAGTATGGTTCCGTTGTCGCCCACCGCAAAGACGTCGTTGGGCGTGGTGCACCACACCGCCCGAAGTGGCCGCCCTGTCGGGTATGGGTTCTGCAACTCCCATGGTGAGACGGATGCGACCAGGTGACTTGTTGAGAAAGCCGTCGCGGCACAGAAGAGGGCGCAAATGTGTCTGAATTGTGTCATGGCGCTGTCTCCCTTGCTCTCATCACGATCTGGACATGCTTCGGACGACGACATGGGAAACCCGCGGTTGGGTGCTTCAATTCCCCTACTGATCATGCAGGATAAGAGTCAGTATAAGCCATCGTATTGTCTGGATCAATGTCCTACTCAGAGAGACGTCCTTGCGCATCTCGGACGTGTTGTAATATGTTGGAGGACAATTGCGGCCGTCGAGCAGGAGACTGCATCCAGTTTTCGGGTCGGAGCAGACGGTCATCATGAGTCGTCGGTCTGCTATCTATCAGTCGGAGCCGATGAGTCGGAGGAGGCTGCCGAGAGAGTCCCTGACGAAAGAAGAGTCACCTCCGAATCAGTGAGTCTTGTGTGCGCTGGAAGCCGTTTCATGTTACGCATCGGGTGTGTAAGCTGAAATTAGGAGGCCATCATATGAATCGCTTCATTGCGTGCGGATGCATCTGTCTCCTGGTTTCCGGCTGCTTCCTGCCGAAGGTCTACCAATTGGATTTCAGCAAGGAGCCGGGTTTCGAGTGGGACGGCAAGGTGAAGATCACCAAGACGGCACATCTGCGACTGGGGCCCCTGCTGATCCTCGATGAGAACTGGAAGGTCGACCGCGTGGAGTTCTGTTCCCGCGATGGCCGGGCCGTAGCCATCGATACAGACGGGGACGGAGCCGATGCTACCGTAGAACCCAACACCCCGCGCAGCCATCGCGTATACGGCTCAGACATCTATATTGGTGAGATGATGCGGCCGGCCATCGACATGACGAAGAAGACGGCCGCAAATGTGGTCAAGGGGTATCGAGCCACGACCCATCCCTCGGGTCTCGAACTGATGCGAGCCATCGGCGGGGCGCCGACGACCCGACCGGTGCCGACCGCTTCAAGGCCCTATGCCGAGCATGCCGATCAGCTCAAGCTCGCCGACTGGTGTGCCCTCGCCATGGAGCATGCCGATGACGTGACGGTCGAGTACCGGGTTCCGGAGGAGAACCTGCGGATCGTGATTCGCAGCCATCCTCGCACGTCGGGGCCGGGCGTCCTGGAGGTCTGGTCCGCCGACGGGCGTCTCCTCAAGCGATTCCAGCAGAAGGAAGTCGTTACGAGAGGCGCCAGGGCCGGCACGACGAGCACCTCCTCACCGGCTGCCACATCCCAACCCCGGTAAACCACCGTCGGCGGACGGTTTCGTTCGAGATTCCGTTTGACAGATTGGTGGAATGGTGTTATAGTACTATAGAACACTTATGTTTCTGCGACTCGAATCCATCTCGGCCGTTCCGCTCTACCGACAGATCGTCGATCAGATTCGCTATGAGATCGCCAACGGCTCGCTGCGGCCGGGGGATCGGCTGCCCAGCGTTCGGGAGCTGGCCAGGCAGTTGCCTGTCAATCAAAACACGGTGCTGAAGGCCTATGACCTGTTGGAGCGGGACGGGTTGATCGTTCGGCGTCAGGGGGAGGGCACATTTGTGGATACCGCGCCTCCGGTGATCAAGAAGGTCGAGCGGCTCCGTCAGATGTCGGCCATTCTTGCGCAGGCGGCGGCCCAGGCGGTTCACTTTGAGATCGACGGGCCGGAGCTTCACGAGTTGCTGGAACGCGAGATACGGGCCATTACCCGGGGCGGACAGGAACCTCCGGCTCGCTCCTAGAGGGGCGGACAGCAGAGCGGATGCCCCGGTGGATGCTTCAGGGCAATTCAGAAAGCGGGGTTGCACCATGGGCGATCTGGACGGCGTGATTCGCATCGAAGGCTTGCGGAAGGGCTTTGGCCGTCACGAGGTCCTTCGGGGTGTGGATCTCAATGTTCCGGTCGGATCGATCTTCGGCTTTCTTGGAATCAACGGGGCGGGCAAGACTACCCTGATTCGCCTGTTGCTGGGACTGATTCGGTCGGACGCGGGTCGGTGTCTCGTCGATGGTCTCGACCCTCAGACGGACGCGTTGGAGATACGCCGGCGCGTGGGCTACATGGCCGAGAATCAGACGATGTACGGCTGGATGCGGGTGGGTGAACTCATCCAATGGGTCTCCTGGTTCTACCCCGATTGGGACGAGGCCTACGCCGGGGAGTTGACCCGGCAGATGCATCTCGATGTCGGCACCAAGGTGGGGGCTCTCAGCAAGGGGCAGGCCAGCCGGTTGGCGCTGCTCTTGGCCCTGGCCCATCACCCTCGGATTGTGGTTCTGGACGACCCGACGCTGGGTCTGGATCCGATCGCGCGCAAGGATTTTCTGCGGGACGTGATCGGGCATCTTCAGGCGGCGGGTGCGACGGTATTCTTCTCCTCCCATCTGCTGTACGAGATCGAGCCCATCTGCGATCGCGTCGCCATTCTTCACGACGGGCGGATCGTCAAGGCCGCCCCCGTCGACGAGCTTCGCGAATCGATCAAGCGGATTGTGATGGAGCCTGTTGAAGAGAAGGCGATCGAGGGGCTGCCGGGTGTGTTGGATGTAGAGGTTCGCAGCGGGCGATGGGCGGTGACGGTCGAGAACGCCTCGTCGGTGCGTCCCGTGCTGGCCAGGAACAGCCGCGTGGAGCCGACGGTGGTCGATCTGAACCTGGACGAAATCTTCGAGGCATACGTCATTGGACGGCGCGAGGTGGCTCATGCCTGACGCCCGGCGAGAGGTCGTTCTGCGTCGCAGGGTCCTGATGGGCTTGCTGTCGAAGGAATGGAGCGAGCAGCGATGGCGGTTTGCTCTGGGTGCATTGGTTCTATGTGGGCTGATGGGCGGGTTGATGCGGGCGGGCCTGATCCCGGCGCGTGAAGTGGGCCTCCTGGTGTATTGGTTTGCCGGCGTGCTGCTGGTCATCTTTGTGGGGATGAGTCCCGTCGCGGGCGAGCGGAGCGACCGAACGTGGGAGTTTCTGGTGGCACAGCCCGTGTCGCGGTCCGACATCCTGCTGGCCAAGTGGTTTCTGGGGTTGATTGAGCTGGTGGGAATCATTGTCCTGGCTACGCTGGCGGGCCATCTGGCCAGTTGGAGCAGGGGGGTGCCTCATGTAGACCTTCCGCCCAGTGTACTGCCGAGTCGTCCGGTGTGGTCTGATCCCGGGGCGGTATCGTGGTGGATCGGATCCCTTGTTGGGTCGCGTTGGATGATGGCCGGAATGGCCACGGTGTCTCTGGCCTCGTGGTACACGCTTCTGTTCTTCCTGCTGACTCGAGCGCGGAATGAGTTTACCGCCGCATTGGGTGGGGTTCTTCTGGCGGTCGTACTGCACGCCTGGCTGGCGCAGTTCCTGACAGTGTATTCATTCATGTATCCGATCGCGGCGCTGAATCCGCTGGCGACGCTGACACTGTACATGGCCCCCTACACCTTCTGGAAATGGACCCCTTGCCTTGCATTGGTGCACATTCTTCTCTGGATCGTCCTGCCGGTGTGGTTCGTCGCCCGCAGGACGGGAAGGACGGATGCACTATGACGACCGCACACCCAACGTTGAGCACGTCCGCCGCTCGGCCGGTTCGGACACCTCGAATGTCCTCGGGGACGCTCCGGCACCTTCTCGGCAAAGAGCTGCGTGAGTCCCGCTCGGCGATTCTGGCGGGGCTGGTGATCTTCTGGGCCATGCCTGCGTGGTGGGCGGCGGTCGACTGCGCATTGGATTCGTCACACGACGTCACGTCGGGTTTTGCGTTAGGCCTTCTGGCCGGAGCGGGCTGGCTGTATGCGATCGTGATCGGGGCGAGCACCGTCTGTCGCGACCTGGGCAAGCCTGCGGAGCAATTCCTGCTGGGGCGTCCCGTACAACCTCGAACCATCGTGTTGAGCAAACTGATCGCCGGCGCCCTGGTTCTGTGTGTGGTGGTGGGGACCTCGGGGCTGTGGGACCTTGCTTTGCGGTATGTGCGATGTCGGAATCCGCAGCATCCGGCCGTGTTCTTCGACTGGACGCTGATTGTCGTGAGTGTGTTTCTGCCCGCTCTGATCCTGGCAGCGTATGTGTTGGCCTTTGCGGTGGCGGTGATGACCCGGCAGATGCTGGCCGGTGCCATGGCGGCGGGGCTCGGGCTCATCGTGTGGGCCGCGGGGCCGCTGGTCAGCGAGCGGCTGAGCGCCCTGAGCCCGTTCAGGGTGCTCTACTCAGCCATGACCGCCGATGCCTGGCGCGCCTTCCCGAGTACACTGACCAGCAAGGATCTGCCGATCGTCTGGGGGGTCGTGGCTCAAGCCCTTCTGCCCCTGGCGGTGTTGCTGGTGGTGATCGCGGCGTCTGTCACTGCGGCGGTGGTCTTTGCAGGTCAGGAACGTGCGAGGCGGATCGGCAACAAGTCATTTGCCTGGGCGGTAGCGATCGTGATTCTGTCGCTCTTCGCCCTGGCGATGACGGAGGTCGGGAGCACGCTTCGAGTAGCGGACCGTGCGATCTGGTCGAATCCCTCCGGATCGCGCCAACTGATCGCACCCTGGCAGAGCGGGGTGTTCTATGCCCATCGTGAGAGCCGGGTCTGCGCCACATCCTTCTCCCCGTTTGATTTCAACGGATCTCCTCACCCCATCGCGTGGTTCGAGGTGTCCGGGCAGGGGCACGTGAAGAACCTCCGATCCGACCGTTTGGCGTTTCCGCCGTTGCCCAAGAATATGGCGAGCGACTATGGAGTCTCCGTGTTCCGGGCGAGCGACAAGGGAGAACTGGTGGTTGGCGGTTGCCTGCTTCGGCAGCGGTTTGAGGGGGCGAAGACCGAGCGAAAAGTGGTTCTGCCGCCGGAGGCGGTCGGCGTTTTTCAGACCCGCCTCACCTGGCCCGATGAGAATCCGCCGACGGTCATCTCGCACTGTGTTCTGCCGTTTCCGGAGTCGTCGGTGCCGAAGGGGCGTCTGGCATCGATCGCTATGACGGATCGCTACGCCTATGTGCTCTGGTGCCGAGTGACGAGGGAACCGGAGGCTCCCCATCGAGGGGGGGCACCCACTCGGACGGATGCGACACTTCAGGCCTACGATCTGATGGCTTCTGCCGGCAAGGGGCCCTTGTTCAGCGTCAGGCGGACCGAACAAGGGGGACTGTCCAGTTTCTTGGAGACACGTGACGCGTGTCTGTATGCATATCCGGGGAATGACGTGTACGCGGTGAGACTGCCGGCCGACGATCCGACGGCCGTGGCCGCCGGGTGGCCGAAGTCTCCCGTCGAACGTTTGGATCAAAGCTATCGGGGGCCGCTGCCGACTCGATACATCCCCCAGGCATCGTCGACGATGCCGCCTCGGCTAGGCAATGTGAAATCCGCCGATTGCGTCGTCAATGGTCGCTTGATCATCTCCGAAACCCTCGGGCTGCGGGTCGTCGAGGGCTGGGATGCTGCGGATCGGAACATGGTAGTGGGTGAATACCAGGCCTCGCCGTTGTCCGTACTCTTCAACGGTGTCTCAGGACTCCAAGGCTACTCCAGGGGGCTGGTGCCGATCGATGATTCGCTGGTGGTTCAACTCATCGGCCGTGGGAGTATGGACCTGTTCGACATATCCGATCCGACCCGCCCGCGTCGGGTCGCCCATTACGTTCACGATCGTGTCCTTCTGCCCGACGCTCAGGGGGGGCAAATCCTCAGCCTCGGACGTTATCTGGTGATGCTCGAATCGATGACGGGATACTGGGGTGACGGGTTGACGGTCAACATCTTCGACCGTCCCAACGCACGATAGGGATATGTGTGGGCGACAGCGAACAGGCCCCGCGGCATCGGGGTGACAGCAGACGTGTCGATTATCATCTCCATTCTGCCGGTCGTTCTTGTCGGACGCCGATGGCGGCAGTAGGCTCATGGGTGTGCTGGTCTGTATTCACAACAGGGGTCCGACATGATCCGATTGCCGACGATAGTACTGGTTGTTCTATTGCCCGTAGCGGGAGTGGCGAAGGGAGAGTCTGCGACCCGGCCCGCGACGACCACCTTCACGCTCTGGCAGTTGCCTGGCCAGACGCCCACGCAGATGAATTCCTATGTGATCCGGTCGCCCGGTGGAAAGCTGATCGTTCTGGACGGGGGCACGGCCGGTGATGCCGCCTATCTCAAGAGATTTCTGGTCGAGCAGGGGGGGGTAGTCGACGTGTGGTTTCTGACCCATCCTCATTCCGATCACGTGATGGCCTTCGCGAAGATTCTGGGTGATCCCGGATCGATCGTAGTTCGGGAGGTCTATGCCTCGATGCCCGATGAGAAATGGGTTCGGGAGTGCGCAAACAAAGTCGATGTCGTGGAGTATCAGGAATTCTTGCGGGACGCACGAAAGGCCAACCGTACCATCACCGAGCTGCGACTGGGCCAGGAGATACAGATCGATGGGATTCGGATCGAGGTGCTCGGCGTGAAGAACCCGGAGATTCGCCGCAACGCCATCAATAACTCCAGCGTCGTGCTGCGGTTCTCCGACGGTCGGAAATCGGTTCTGTTCCTGAGCGATCTGGGGGTTGAGGGCGGCAATAAGCTGCTCAGTGGGCCGTATCGCAACAGGCTTCATTGCGACTACGTTCAGATGGCCCATCACGGCCAGAACGGGGTGAGCGAGGCCTTCTACAAGGTGGTGAATCCCCGCTATTGCCTGTGGCCGACGCCGCGATGGCTCTGGGACAACGACATGGGCAAGGGCAAGGGCTCGGGACGGTGGAAGACGCTGGAGGTGAGAGCCTGGATGGAGAAGCTTCCGATCCAGCGTCACTACGTCATGGCCGATGGCCTCTGCCAAATCGACTGACACCACTCATTCGGCGGATTTCGGTGTCTGAAGGGCGGTTCGGAGCCTGGCGGCCAGTTCGGCCGTTTGGTAGGGTTTTTGGATGAACCCCGCCAATTTCTTGCCGGCGAAGCGGTTGATCGCTTCCTGTTCGCTGTAGCCGCTGGAGAGGATGACGCGGACCTCCGGGTGGATTTGCCGCAGCGAGCGGTAGGTTTCCTCCCCATCCATTCTGGGCATGATCAGATCGAGGACGACGCAGACGATTCGGTCGCGGTTGGCGATGAAGACGTCGATGCACTCCTGCCCATCGACGGCGGTCAGAACCTCGAACCCCAGCTTCTCGATCATACGCTTTCCCACGGTGCGAACGGTCTCTTCATCATCCACAAGGAGCACCGTGCCGGAGCCCTTCCATCCCGTCTTGTCATCGGGCTCTTCAGGCAAGGGTTCTGCCGGACGATTCACGGCCGGGAGGAGGATCTTGAACGTTGTGCCCTTGCCGATTTCACTGTAGACCTTCAGGGCACCCTTGTGGCTTCGCACGATCCCCATGACGGCGGCCAGCCCGAGCCCGCGTCCGGCGAACTTGGTCGTGAAGAACGGCTCGAAGATCTTGTCCATTGTGGCCTTGTCCATTCCTTGGCCTGTGTCGGTGACTTCGAGCCAGACATAGGTGCCCTCGGGGAGTTCGTCGATGAGGAAGATTCCCCGCAGGTACTCTATCGTGCAGTGCATGCTGCCCGTGCCGATCGAGATGACGCCGTTGGTTCCGCTGAGGGCCTCGGAGGCATTGGTGACCAGGTTCATGATGATCTGGCGAATCTGGGTGGCATCGCCCTCGATCGGTGGAAGGCTGTCTGCCAGATGGTATCTCAGGGCGGCCCTTCTGGAGATCGTGACCTCCAGCAGGCGGGTCATCTCATTGATCAAGTCGTTAAGGCTTATGGACTGAATGAAGAATCGTCCTTTGCCGGAGTAGGCCAGCATCTGCCTGCAGAGGTCGGCGGCACGGCGGGCGGCCACTTCGATCTGTTCGATGCTCTGTCGCGCCGGGGCGTCGGGTTCGAGGTCCATCAGGGCGAGGTCGGCGTTGCCCAGAACGGCGACGAGGAGGTTGTTGAAATCGTGGGCGATTCCGCCGGCCAGGACGCCGAGGCTTTCGAGCTTCTGAGCCTGCTGCATCTGCGATTCGATGGCGCGCCGTTCCGCCTCGGCCTTCTTTCGGGCGGTGATGTCGGCCAGGATGCCCACGGCCCCGATGATGTCGCCCTTGGCGTTGCGAAGCGGGGCCGTGCCGACGCTGAGGTCGATGGATGAACCATCCTGGCGCAAACGGCGGACTTCATCGCCGGCGTAGGCGTTGCCCTCCAATACTCGCCGGTAACGGGCGAAGAAATTGTCGTGTGCGTCGGCAGGGACGATGGGGTTGAACTGGCCGAGTACTTCCGCCTCTTTCCAGCCGAACATCCTCTCGGCGGCGGGACTCCAGAGCGTGACCTTGCCTTCACGATCGAGGCAGATGACGCCAAAGGGGGAGGCTTCGATAAGGGCCTGCAGTTTATGCGTGGTTTCGAGCAGGGCTTCCTGTGCGCGAAGCGATTCCGTGACGTCTCTCATGACGGTAACCGCACCGAGCTTATGGCCTTGCTGGTCATAGATGGGTCCGGCATTGGCGAAGATCCGACGAGGGGGCTGTCCTTTGGCTTGGATGAACAGGTCCACGTCGTGCAGTGTTTCGCCACGGAAGGCCTGCGACAGGGGGACGGTGTCGATGGACAGGGGGGTGACGCCGTCGGCGTGGTAGAGGTTGTAGTACGCCGCCCATTGCTCCTGTGGGATACTCATGGGGTCCATCCCATGCCACTGGCGAGCGACACGATTGAAGAGGACGAGCTTGCCCTCGGCATCGCAAGCGACCACGCCGTCGGCCATTTGTTCGAGGAGGGCGCGTATGAACTCCTGTTCGGCGAGGAGCGATTTCTCGGTTCGCTTGAGGTCGGTGATGTCATAGATGAACACGACGACGCCGATTGTCTTTCCGTCGGCGTCCCTCCAGGGCACTTTGTCCACCCGAACCCATCGGACCTCGCTATTGACTTGGAATGATTCGATAGACCCCAGGAGGGATTGTCCCGTTCTGGCCACTTCGAGGCTCTGCTCGTGTCGTTGATCCGGATTATCCCACCCCGGCGCGAGCTCATGGATGGTCTTGCCTTGGGCCTGTTCGCAGGAGACGCCGGAAACCGTCTCGGCGAACCGGCTGCAGGTGACCACCCGGCCTTCCATGTCGAGGTACCATATTTGAGCGTTCACGGCATCCAGGACCTGTCTGAGTTCCCGGTGTTCTCTGAGCAGTTGCTGCTCCGCCTGTTGATGAGTCGTGACGTCGCAGAAGAACCAGACGCGGCCGTAGTATTCGCCGCCGGGGCCGAATATGGGGACGGAATACCGATCGAACGTGACACCGTCTTTCAGGAGGATCTTGTCCTGGCTTCTCTCCTGAGGGTGTTCGTAGAGATACTTCACCTTGGCGAGGAAAGCCTCGGGATCGGCCACACGCTTTATGGCACACTCCAGGGCTCGTTCGTCGGATTGGGTATCCAGGACGTCTGCGGGGATGCCCCACATCTCGGCGAATCGGTGATTGAAGGAGATCATCCGTCCGGCCTTGTCGACGACCAGGATGCCGTCGAGGGATGCCTCCTGTTGGGCGCCAAGTACGGCGTTGGCCAGTCGCAGTTCTTCCTCCACTTGTTTGCGATCCGTGATCTCAATGCCGAATTCAAGCACCAGCGGAGACCCATCGGTGTCGACGAACGGCACATTATGGATCATGAAGGTGCGCCCATCCTGGCGGGTCCACTCCCGGGATAGCGGTGTTCCTGATTCATGCACCTGCGAGGCTCTGCAGTGCGGACAGGGTTGTTCCCGACCGTAGACGACCTGGTAGCAGCGTTTACCTTTGGGATCGCCGAAGAGTTTCGTGAACCGCTCGTTGGCGTATCGAACAGAGTAGTCGGGGGCCCACAGGTAGACGAAGGCCGGTATGGATTCCAGGACGGTTGTGAGCCGATGTCGTTCCGCCCGGAGCCTCTGTTCGAAGTCTGCTCGCGTGGTGACCTCGAAACCAACGGCCCAGGTTGCCCAGCCGGGTATCGGGCGGGCCGTCGAGATGTTGGACCATGCGATGGTACGGGTCCGGCCCGACTTGCAGGTCAGCATGAATTCCAGGTCACGGAAGTCACCCATCGCCTTCCGGATCGAGGCGATGACATGTTCGCGGTAGAGGGGGTCGGGGTAGAGCAGTGCCAAGGCATCCGGGTTGCCGACGATCTCTTCAGAGGAGTATCCCGTTACCCGCTCGCACTCCCGGTTCCAGAAGACGATACGTCCTTGTTCGTCGAAGGCATCAAAGAGCACGGGCATGCTTTGAACGACTCGGAGAAAGGCTTCGCTTGCGTTCTGGGTGGGCGTAGAGGCGGCCGGATTCGGGCGTGATTCCTCCAGGTCGGCGACTCTTTTGCGGAGGGCTTCGAGTTCGCCGATCAGCTCTGTCTTGGATTTCTTGTCGTCTGGAGGCATCGACAGGCCTCTGGAGCTGCGGGGTCGAGACAAGAACGCCGACAGGCACCTGCGCATGCCTGTTGTTCCATCCGACAGTGGTATTGTACCGGCATGGCGTGCAAGCGTATAGGTTTCTTATTTTCTGTGTGTTGTATTTACGATTTGTTGAATGGGGGGGCGATCGTTCTGATGGGTAAAGAAGACGGGGCACGTTGGCCGAACGTGCCCTGTCTCTTAAACACCCTATGGGGGGATGTATCAGAGTTTCCAAGGGGCCCGCATCTGCGGGGTGAGCAGCTTGTTGATTTCGTCGCTGTCCGCCTTCTCGGCCTGCGGATCCCACTTGAAGCCCTTGCCTGTGACCATGGCGATGTTGTTGAGGTGGCAGATGCTCCCGGTGCGATGCCCGATCTCCGCCGTGGCGAAGGGTTGCTTCCGAGTGCGGACGGCATCGAGGAAGTTCTGTCGGTGGCCTGTCGTGCGACCGAGGCAAACGTCCATGTCGCCCCAGGAGGTCTCGGGGGCGACGATCAGCGAGGCGGGGTTGGCCTCGAGCTTGGCGCCGTGGACATGCACGAAGATCCAGCCTTCGGTACCTTCAAACTTGACGCCCCGAGCGCCCTTGGACTGGCCGATCATCCGAACGCCATTGGCGTAAACGTTCTCGAACTCGAAATCCCAGAAGACGTTGAAGAAGCCGTTCTCGACGCGTGTGCCCTTGGCCTTGATTTCGACGGGGCCGGTGTCGTCCATGCCCATGCCCATCTGGGCCAGGTCGATGACGTGGGCGCCGCGATCGGTCATTTCGCCGCCGCCGTAGCTCAGGTTGAACCGCCAGTTGAAGTGGCAGCGTTTCTCGGTGTAGTAGACCTTCGGCGTGTGGCCGAGCCAGAAGTCGTAGTCGAAGCCTTCGGGGACAGGCATCTCGGGCTGCGTGGCCCTGGCGATCTCCTGCGCTTTCTTGTGGTGGTTCTCGTCGCAGGGCAGGTTGATGCGGACGGTCTTGAGTTCGCCGATCTTGCCGTTTCGGACGAGTTCGGCGGCGAACCGGGCGTTCGATCCGGATCGTTCATGGCTGCCGCACTGGAGGACGACGTCGTTCTTCTTGACGGCCTCGCAGATGGCCCGGCCTTCGCCGACGGAGTTGGCCAGGGGCTTCTCACAGTAGATATCCTTGCCCGCATTGGCCGCGGCGATCGAGGCCAGGGCGTGCCAGTGGTCGGGTGTGGCGACGACGACGGCATCAATATCCTTGATGGCCAGCAGTTCGCGGAAGTCGTTGAATTGCTTGCAGTCTTTGTTGTTGTACTTCTTGTTGACCTCGTCGGCAGCCTGTTTGCGATGGCTGGCGTCGACGTCACAGACGGCCACCATCTGGACCCCACCGAGGTCCATGAAGGACTTCATGTTGCCGCGGCCCATGCCGCCCGTGCCGATGACGCCCATGACGATCCGGCTGTTGGGGGCTTTGGCGCCTTCTTTGCCGAGGGCGGAGGCCCTGACGAAGTAGGGAAACGTCATCGCCCCGGCGGACAACGAGGCCGTGCGGGTGAGGAACTGTCTACGGGTTGTCTTGTGTCTGGCCATTACGCTCGCGCTCCTAGATAAGGTGTGGGAACAACCATCAGCTCCGAGCGGCTCCGATTCCCCAACGCGGGTGCGGTCAGCCAATCGGGAGGCACCGATAAACGAACGGCCGTATACTTTGGGATCGGCGGGGGCTTTTGTCAACTGTCTTGGGCGTAGTGGTATGAGCTAGGGATAGGCGGCTTCAAAGAGGCTGGGCCAGACGCCGATCCGCGAGCGGGTCGTGCGGCGTGGTTCGCCTTCGTAGAGATAGGAGAGGTCCTCATTGGCGAACGATGCGGCCCGGAACTCCGGGGCCTCGCCGAGCTGAATCGGCACCGAAACATATTCGTTGGGCAGGCGACGGTCGTGCGAGTCAAAGGCGATGACAACCAGAGGGGCCATCGGGTTCGTTCGGTTGTAGCGAACGACGACGGCGTACTGCCCGGACTTCAGACGGATCTTGGCTCCGATGGGGAAGGGGTGGATCAGACGCGTGAACACGGCGACGAGCTTGGGATCGTAGCAGTGACGATAGGGTCCGGTGGTCATTTCCCAGATGACTCGCCGCGGGGTTTTGGCCTCTTTCTGGTAGACGCGTGTGGCGATGGCCGCATCATAGGCGTCAGCAATGCGGACGATCCGCGAGAAGACGTGCAGCTTCTCGCCCGAGATGCAGAGGGGATATCCGGTGCCGTCCATGTTCTCGTGATGCGTACGGACGAGCGTCTTGGCGGTCGGCGAGAAATCCTCGGGCAGCATCTCGGCCCCTCGAAGCGGATGATCGCGAATCTGCTGCCAGAGTTCCGGCGTCAGGGGCACGTTCTGTCCGTAGAGGTGCTGGAGGGACATCATGCCCAGGTCCATCGTGATCGCCCCCAGTCCGAGGGGGACGAGGCTTTCGGTCAGGCGCGGATCGAGGTTTCGTGAGGGAGACAGCCGGCGGCGTTCCTCGATGACGTAGTCGTGCGCCGCCGTCCCCATGAGCATGCTCAAGTAGAAGACGTTTCCTGCGTGCTCGCTGAGGTATCCGTGTCCACTTACCATGTTCTCGACCAGCGCGGCCGAGACGGGATTGTCCTGCAGGTACTTGACGACGTCGACCACGGCGGCATGGATCAGTGAAACGCCTTCTTCGCCCAGAGTGGGTCGCCCGGCCAGACGTTCTCTGACCGCGAAGATGCACTCGGCGATCCGACGTTTAGCGGTTCGCGCCACCTGCCGTTCGTACCCGTCATCCTCGAACATCACGGAGGCATCGAGGTCCGAGTCCTGGATACGGAACGAGAATTGCGGGAATCGGGAGTGCATAAGACGAATATCGGTTTCCGTCAGGTCGGTGTCGGCGGCCAGCATGAGGCGGTCCCGATAATAGAAGGCTTCAGCCAGGCGCATACCGGGCTGGAGCTCTATACATGGGACAAGGATGGGCATCGAATGACTCCGAAGGGTTGGCAATACCAACCCTGAGAACGTTGTACGTTCCTGGAGTGCCCAAAACCTATGGGCTCCCAGATCCGTATATCGAATTCTCGGAAGCCTGACGTGAGGTACAAGACAGCAATTCAGCCCATGGCTGCTTGGGGTGGGCTGGGGAGCAGCCCTCTGGGGCAGGCCTCGTGTGCCCATGAGACACCCGCCTCCGTATTGAGAGGGGGACACTCATGGGGGGCGATCTCCACCTGCAAGCCTGTTCCGCTGTTTCCGCCTACTTTCGCGTGATCATCGGGAAGTCATCGGTGCGGAAGGGGCTGGCGGGGAGTCCCTCCTTGTTGAACAGGTTGACCTCGGGGCAGTTCAGCCAGCCGTATCGAACGGCGACCGGTTCGGTCACCTCCGGGCTGCCGACGACCACCTGCTCGCCGCTAATCTCCGCCTTGGCCGGGACGAACTTCTGGTCTTTGCCCGCAATGGTGAACCCTTTGAGTTCGCCGTCTTTGGCCACGAGCCCGCCGCCGACGTGTTTGAAGCTCAGGACGACCTTGCCTCCCTCGACCTTCATGTTGCTGTAGATGGGGCCGGAGTAGACGATCTTCTCGCCATAGGCGATGGCGCGGGCGGCCAGCGCGAGGCGGGCACCCACGGGGGCCTTCTGTTTGGGGTGGATGTCGCTGCGGTTGCCGAGGTCGGTGATGACGGCCATGCCCACGTTGGGCAGCGTCTGGGTGGCCAGGAACTGCGCTTCGCGGAGTTCGGGCCAGCATTGCTCCTTGCCGTTTTCGAAGGGGGCCAATTGGACGCACAGGAAGGCGAAATCGCCCTGGTTCCAGACCTTCCGCCAGTCCTGGATCATCGTAGCGAAGAGCGTGCGATACTCAAAGGCGCGTGAAGCGTTGGATTCGCCCTGATACCAGATGGCCCCTCGAATGGCGAACGGGAGGAGGGGGTGAATCATGGCATTGTACAGACAGCTCGGCCTGTGCGGGGCGTTGGGTCCGGCCGGCGGGCGAGGTTCGGCGCCCTTCTTGCCCTTGGGCTTCTTCTCGCCGGTTTGTTCCCGCCACTTCTTGAGCTTCTCTTCGTAGGCCTTTTGCGCCTTGGGGTATTCATCCCGGATGTATCGTTCCCAATTGGGCAGCATGTTCTTCAGGGCCGGATTGGCCTCGAGGGCTTCGCGGCTGGTCCAGGATTCCGCCGGGGTTCCGCCCCATGACGTATTGATCAGCCCGACGGGGACCTTCAGCGAGGCGTTGAGGTCTTTGCCGAAGAAATAGCCCACGGCCGAGAAGCTCGGCACGGTCTGGGGATTGCATTCGACCCAACTGCCCTTGACGTCGGCCAGGGGCTTGGTCGAGGTGATGTTCGGCACCTTGTAGAGGCGGATCTGGGGGTTCTTCGATTCGGCGATGTACTTGTCTTTGTCGGTGCTGGCACTGACGGGCCATGCCATGTTCGACTGTCCGCTGCAGATCCACACTTCGCCGACAAGAACATTCTTGAGGGTGATCGTGTTGGAGCCGTTGACCTTCATCTCGATCGGCCCGCCGGCCTTCATGGGGTTGAGCCAGACGATCCAGCGGCCTTCCTTGGCTTCGGCGGAGGCCTGCTGGTCGCCGAGCGAGACGGTAACCTTCTCGCCGTCGTCGGCGGTACCCCACACAGCGATCTTCTTGTCCTGCTGGAGGACCATGTTGTCGGTGAAGAGGCCGTTGAGCTGCACGGCGCCGGATGCCGAGGCCGCGATGCAGAAGAGGGATGCCACAATCGCGGTGATTCGCGGGGAGACGATTCTTCTCATGCCTGGACTCCTGGGAAATGTCCGCCGGTACACTCGACCGGGCGCTTGAAACCGGTTGGAAATCGTAGTGGAATGGGGTCCGGATCGCCAGTGGTCACGGAGAAAGGTGAGGCATGAGACGATACCTAGCAGCAGGTCTGTGGATCACGGTCATGGGTACATCGACGACGGGGTTTTCGGCGGAGGCATCGCACCAGAAGCTCACACCGGTGCCCTTCACTCAGGTGAAGTTGCAGGATGCGTTCTGGGGACCTCGCCTGGAGACCAACCGGACGGTCATTCTGCCGCATAATCTGGAATGGTGTGAGAAGACGGGTCGGATCTCGAACTTCGCCAAGGCCGGCAAGCTGATGGAGGGCCGGTTCGAGGGGATATTCTTCAACGATTCCGACGTCTACAAGGTGGTCGAAGGGGCGGCCTATACGCTGGCCCAGCAGCGGGACCCCAAGCTCGAGGCCCAGATCGAAGCGATCATCGACAAGATTGCCGCCGCTCAGCAGCCGGACGGTTACATCAACACCTACTACACGCTGGCCGAGCCTGGCAAGCGGTGGACGAACCTGCCGGTGATGCATGAGATGTACTGTGCCGGCCACATGATCGAAGCGGCGGTGGCCTATGCCCAGGCGACCGGCAAGACGAAGTTCCTGGACGTCGCCCGTCGCATGGCCGACCACATCGACACCGTCTTCGGTCCCGGCAAGCGGTATGGTTTCTGCGGGCACGAGGAGATCGAGCTGGCACTGGTTAAGTTGTATCGCCAGACGGGCGAGCCGCGGTATCTCAAGCTCGCGGAGTACTTCGTCCAGGCCCGCGGGCAGGAGAGCAAGAAGGAACAGGACTACATGCAGGCGCACCTTCCGGTCGTCGAGCAGACTGAGATCGTCGGCCACGCCGTTCGCGCCATGTATCTGTACTGTGCGGTGGCGGACATCGCCGCGCTGACGAGCAATCCGGCATACATTCGCACGATGGAGCGGATCTGGCGCGACGTGGTCTCTCGCAAAATGTACATCACGGGGGGGATCGGTCCGTCGGCCCACAACGAAGGCTTTACCGTGGCCTACGATCTGCCGAACGACAGCGCCTATGCCGAGACGTGCGCCTCGATCGGCATGGCGTTGTGGAACCATCGGCTGCTGATGCTTCATGCCGAGGGCCGCTTCGCGGATGTGCTGGAACGGGTACTGTACAACGGCGTTCTCTCGGGCGTCTCGATGGACGGTCGGAAGTTCTTCTATGTCAATCCACTGGCCAGCAAGGGGCACCATCACCGCCAGGCGTGGTTCGGCTGCGCCTGCTGCCCGACGAATGTCGTGCGGTTTCTGCCGTCGATCGGCGGATACATCTACGCTGTGGGCGACGATGGGTTGTGGGTGAACCTCTATATTTCAAGCAGCACGGAGGTCTCGCTGGGCGAGCAGAAGGTGGCCGTGGCGATGGAGGGGCGGTATCCGTGGTCCGGGCAGATCAAGATCCGTGTCGATCCGGCGGCATCGGCGGGGTTCCCGCTCCGCCTGCGGATTCCGCAGTGGTGCAATACGCCTGTCGTTCGCATCAACGGGAAGGATGCGATCGACTCGAAGACCGAGAAAGGCTACCTGTGCATCCGCCGGACATGGCAGAAGGGCGACGTCGTGGAGTTGAATCTGCCCATGGAGGTACGGCGCACGGAGGCGAATCCGCGTGTGGCGGCCGATGTGGGGCGTGTGGCGGTCGAACGCGGGCCCCTGGTGTATTGCCTTGAAGGTGTTGACAACGCCGGTGGTGTCAGGAATCTGTCTCTGCCGCGGGGTGCCGAACTGAAATCTCAGGATGAGCAGGGGCTTCTGGGCGGTGTCACCGTGATCAGGGGACAGGCCCTGGCGGCCGAACCGATGGACTGGAGCAATCGCCTCTATCAGCCGGCCGGCGCGACGCGCCGGGTGGACTTCACCGCGATTCCGTATTACTCGTGGGATCACCGGGCGCCGGGTCCGATGGTCGTGTGGTTGCCCGAGGCGGTGGGGATGGCCGAGCGTCCACCGCTTCCCACCAAGGCGACCACGGCCAAGCTGACGGTCTCTCACTGTTTCGCTCAGGACAGTGCCGCAGCCGTCAACGACGGGTTGGAGCCGAGCGGTTCGAGCGATCAGGGCATCCCCCGCATGACGTTCTGGGATCACAAGGGGACCCTGGAGTGGCTCCAATACGCGTTTGCAGCATCGACGGCGGTATCGGGTTGCAGCGTCTACTGGTTCGACGATAGTAAGACGGGGGGCGGGTGCAGCGTACCGAAGTCGTGGCGGATCCTCTATAAGAAGGGCGACGCATGGGAGCCCGTGAAGGTCACCTCGCGATACCCGACGGAGGTCAATGCCTGGAATCGGGCCGAGTTTGATGCGGTTCAGACCGCGGCCTTGCGGATGGAGGTCCAGTTGCAGCCGGATCGCTCGGGTGGGATCCTGGAATGGAAGCTGGATTGAGGTGTCCGGGCGCAAATGGAGGGTCATGGGTGGGAAGAAGGTGGGGTAGCGGGGCATCCAATTTGCGGTTTTTCGTACCCCGGAGGAAAGACAGGGGTTCATCGGTCGGCCGGTAGGGCGATCAGATGAATCAGAGGTCCGTTCGGGGTTGTGACGAGTCTTAGCCGCCGTAGGTTTTCTTGAAGGAGATATGACGATGCCACTGGTGACTTCACCTGCACCCAAGTTCGACTGCAAAGCCGTTGTCAAGAATCAGATCGTAGACCTAACGTGGGACAAACTGCACGAGGGCAAGTGGCTGGTCCTGTTTTTCTATCCGCTGGATTTTACCTTTGTCTGTCCGACGGAGATCATCGCCTTCAGTGATGCGCACGACAAGTTTGCCGCACTGAACGCCAAGGTGGCTGCCGTGTCGGTGGACAGCCACTACACCCACCTGGCCTGGGTCAACACGCCTCGGGCGCAGGGTGGGTTGGGAAGCGTGAACTTCCCCCTGATTGCCGATCTGGACAAGAGCATCGCCAAGGCCTACGACGTGCTGCTGGCCGCGGGGATCGCGTTGCGAGGACTCTTCCTGATCGATCCCAAGGGTGTGATTCGTCAGGCCACGGTGAACGACCTGCCGGTCGGACGGAACGTCGACGAGGTCCTGCGTTTGATTGAGGCGTTCCAGTTCGTCGAGAAGCACGGCGAGGTCTGTCCGGCCAACTGGAAGCCCGGGGCCGACACGATGAAGCCGGATCCCGTCGGGTCTCAGAGCTATTTCAAGAAGCACGGTTAACCGACAGGGCAGGGGGTTCAGGGCCCGGCGGCAGACGGATGACTCTCGATCGGAGCCTGCAGGAACGGGCGCGATCGAGGGTGACGTCCCTGCCGTGTCGCCCTGAACCCATATCCTGTCCCCGATACCCTCCGAACTCCCTCCCGGAACCCCCTCAGGGAATCTTCGTACGCGAAACACTTTGACAGTCGCATTATCGCGCTGTATACCTTGTTATACGAGGTATACGCCCATGCGATTCGACAAGGAACTCCTGAAAGGCGCCACCGAGACGATGGTCCTGGCGATTCTGGCCGAAAAGCCCTCGCACGGCTATGAACTGGTCGAGCGGCTCCGACATCGCAGCGAGGGGATCTTTCAGATGGGCGAAGGCACGTTGTATCCGCTTCTGTACAAGTTGGAGGCCAGGGGTTGGATTCAGGGCCGGTGGGAACCGGGTACGGGCCAGCGCCGGCGGCGGGTCTATCAGATCACAGCCGGCGGCCGGCGGCAGCTCGACGAGCGATGCGCGCAGTGGCAGGAGCTGTCTCGGGGAATGGCTTTGATCCTCGGAGGACTGGCCCATGCATGATGAGCGGCTCGTCGATCGGTGGATAGAGAGTACCTTGACCGGCAGCGGTCTGTCGGTGGAACGACGGGCGGAGGTGGCGGAGGAACTGCATGGCCACCTGGAGCAGTCGACTGCCGCTAAGTGCGAGGCGGGCCTGTCCCGCGATGAGGCGGTCCGGGCTGCCCTGGGTGACTTTGGTGAGACTCGTGTGATCCGCGAGCACTTGCGTCGTCAGCAGAGGGCGTCCGACCGAGAGGCCGCACTTCGCGAGGTTCGAACGCATCTGCTCGGTCTACTCTGTCTGCCCGCAGGCATTGGGATCCTCGTGTTTGTCGTCAGCCTCATGAACAGCGGTATATCTCTCCCTCTGCTGCTGGCCGCCACCGTCACGCTGTTTGGCTTCACGGGACTGGCGATGTGCCTGGTGGGCTATGGGTGGGGATTGCTCAAGCGTCAGGTGCGACGCCGGCTTCCACCACGAGAATACGATATCGTTGCCACTTTTGCTCGGTGGTTTCTGCTGGGCGACGCCTTGCTGCTATCGAGTCTCCTGGTGCTTTCGGTGGGCATGCTGGGCGCTCTGTGGTTCTTCATGGCTGACGTGGCAGTCTGCGGCCCCGGCGTTGGCAGCCGACATGTCCTTGATAGTATCTGGTCTATGAATGGGGACCATCAACTGCTGCTCGTATTCACGATCGTCACATCGGTTCTGGCCGGCGGCTTCAGCGTCGTCGCCACGGCGTACGGGCGGTTGCGCTGCACGGAGGCAGAAACGGCATCCGCGTAGACCGGCCGGGGGGCCTATTCCACCTTCCACTCCAGAATTCCGCCCGAGAAATCCTTCTGGAACCGGACCTCGATCTTCATTCCGTTGGTCTGCACGGCATTGAACGTCACGCGGTTGAACTGGTTGGGTTGGGTGCCGAAGGCCGAGGCACCGGTGACCTCCTTCCACTCGGTGCCGTCGCGGTAGAACAGCTTCCATGACTTGGGCACTCGGCAGTGGCCCACGCCGGTGTCGTCGAACCAGTAGACCTGGCAGGCCGAGATGGTGGCGGGCTTCTCGAACGACCAGGTAATCCACTCTCGGGTGCCGCGGTGGTCCCACCAGGTGAATCGGGGGATGGTCTGATCGTTGGAGCTCTTGGGGACCACACCATCGCTGACGGCGTTGATGTTGTCGAACTCGTGCGAGGCCGCGTGACGAGGCACTGGAGGGGCGACCCATTCGCGTGCCTCAGGGCCCTCGCCGATCGTTGGAAACGCCGAGATGCGCAGGCGGGCGCAGCCCATGGGGATCAATGTGATGGACTCGGCGGGCTGATCGGACCTGGCCGGGCTCCCCTGGAGCGGCTGCACGAGGCCCTGGGCGTCCATCTGCCAGTTCGGAATCCGCTTGCCTTGGGCGATCAGCTCGATCGGTGCGGCTTCCGGTGTGAAGGGCTGGTCGGCCGGCGGGCCGGGCTTGGTGACGACCTTGAAGGATGCCGCCGGGTTCGATTCGTCGACGATCAGCCCGTAGTTCCACGGCGTCGTGGGATATGCTTCCAGGGCGGGCCACGTGTCCGTGCCGCCGTACCGTGCCCACTTCTCACCGATCTTGAGCGAGTAGGTCAACGGACCGCGGTCGATCGAAACGGCGTCGGCGTTCGTCCGCCAGACCCGCATCGTGATCGTCATGGGGAACTCGATCTGGATCTTGTCGCCGTCGGCCCATGGCCGGTCGATTCGGAGGTAGCTCAACGGTTTGGCCTCGATCTTAAGCGCCTCGCCGTTCACGCTGACCTTGGTTGCCTTGCACCATCTCGGGACTCGCAGATAGAGCGGGAACCGAACCGGCTGGGCGGTTAGTATCTTCAGCGAGATAGCCTCGGAGAACGGGTAGTCGGTCGTCTCTTCGATCGTCACTTCGGAACCGTCTGCGACCTTGGCCTTGACCTGACTGGCCGCGTAGAGGACCGCCGCCAGGCCGTTGTCACGCGTGGCCAGCCAGAGGTGTTCGGCGTAGTAGGGCCATCCCATGGCGACGTTGTGCTGGCAGCACCGGTAGTCGTAGGGGTCGTAGCCGAACATGCAGCCGCCGTTCTGGATGCCGGGGGCCTTGTTGCCCTTGTCGAGTTGCGTCTGGTTCGGCGCGGTCAGATAGTGAAGACCCTTCAAGTCCGGCGTCATTGAGGGTGGCAGTGAGTTGAATGCAACCTCTTCGCACCGGTCGGCGAACGTGGGGTCGCCCGTGAACTTGCACAGCATCTGGAAGCTGTGCATGAGTTCGACCCACGAGCAGGTCTCGGTGCCTTGGCGCGGGTCATGGAAGCCGGGCCGGCAGTTTTCATCGGCACCGTATCCACCGCCGGGCACCTGCCCATAGATCGTCAAAACGGTCTGGTAGTTGCGCTCGGCCGCGTCGAGGTGACGTCGCTGTTTCGAGAGCACATAGAAGACGCCTGGTTCACGGAATCCCTCGGCGATGTTTACGCCGTGCCAACTGGCGACGCCTTCGTCCCATCGGATGGTCTGCTCGTGCAGGGAGCGGGCCAGGTCGAGCAGCCACGGTTCACCCGTGCGGTTGTAAAGCCAGAAGACGCTCTCGATATTGTCGCCCGCCCTGACCTTCTGCCAACTGTCGGGCAACAGGTCCTTGGGAGGCAGGCCGGCCTGCCAGCGGAAGAACTTGGTCATCACCGTGATGACGCGAGGGTCGCCCGTCGCCTCATAGAATGATTGGAGGGCGTTGAGCATGGGCATGTTCGGCCACAGGTCGCGGTTCTTGCGATTGGCCCTGGGGCCGAAGTAGCCGTCGGGTTCCTGGCCGGCCATCACGGCCTCGATCCACTTGCGGGCTTCGGCGATGATTCGTTCATCTTTCAGGACATAGCCGAGGTCTCCGAACCCCTTGAGCCAGTAGGGCAGTTCCTCCCATCCGTTGGCCCCTTCACCCTTGGGGCTGGCCCAGGCGCTGCCTTCGAATTTGCACCAGGGGCTGATTTCGGTCAGTCGTCCGCTGAAGCCGTTGGCTTCGAGAACGAGCTGTCCGCGCAGCCAGCCTTTGGGTGTGATGCTCCCGATCGGCAGCTTGATGAGCGGGTTGGGCACCAGGGGGGCGCGATGGCCGACGTAGTGGGCGTTGGCGCCAACCGCGGGCGGCGTCTTGACGCCGGAAACATTCGTCGGCTCAGCGAATACGGCACCGGCAGATATCAGGACACACGGCAGGGTCACAATGCAACCGAGTCTTCTCATGGGGGCTCTCCTGTTCACACCGGAGGCCTCTTTTACGCGTTCGATCGTCAGGGGGCAAGTCGTTTCGAGCAGGGGGCGGAAACGGGATGGGAGGCAGACCGCAAAAGCCGAAGGGCACGGCGGCGTTTACGCTTGCATTCGACCCGTATATCTGGTCAAACAGTTTTCGTTTTGACGTGGAAGACGGGAATGGAGGTCCAGACGTGGCGAAAAAGGAATCGCTGATCCGCGAGTTCGAGAATCCCGGGGCCGCTTATCGCGGCAAGCCGTTCTGGGCGTGGAATGGCAAGCTGGAGGAGACGGAACTCCGCCGGCAGATCCGGATCATGCGTCAGATGGGGCTGGGCGGCGCCTTCATGCACTCTCGCGTGGGGCTGGCGACGCCGTATCTCTCGCCGGAGTGGTTCCGACTGATCGAGGCGTGCGTCGACGAATGCGCCAAGAACGGCATGGAGGCGTGGCTCTACGACGAGGACCGTTGGCCAAGCGGGGCCGGCGGCGGACTGGTCACCAAGGACCCGAAGTACCGCTGCCGTTCGCTCCGGTGCGAACTGATGGATGCCGCGTCGTTCAATGTCCGCGGCAAGGACGTGCTGGCGGTCTTCACCGGTAAGCTGGAGGGTGACCGGGCGAGCGAGGTTCGGCGCATCACTCCGGTTCAGGCCAAGAAGCTCCCTGCCGACCGGTGCGCGTGGGTCTTTCACGTCGTCCTTCAGCCCTGTTCGTCGTGGTACAACGATGCCACCTACCTCGACACGATGAACCATGAGGCCGTCCGGCGGTTCATCCAGGTCACGCATGAGGCCTATCGACGGGCCAACGGCCGGCATTTCGGCAAGACGATCCCGGGGATGTTCACGGACGAGCCGAACTACGGGAACACGAACCTGGACACTCTGCCCAAGGCCTCGGGGGATTGCCTGGACATCCCCTGGACGGCGAAGCTGCCCGTGTGGTTCAAGAAGCGGTATGGCTACGAGGTGGTCGACCACCTGCCTGAGCTGTTCTTCGACGTCGATGGACTATCTGTCAATCCGGCACGATGGCACTATCACGACTGCACGACGTTCCTGTTTACCGATGCCTTCGCGCGGCAGATCGGCGAGTGGTGCGCCAAGAACAAGCTTCAGCATACGGGGCACGTTCTGGAGGAACCCACACCCAGTTCGCAGACCAGTGTGGTCGGCTCGGCTATGCGATTCTACGAGCACATGCAGGTGCCGGGCGTCGACATCCTGTGCGAGTCGAACGCCGAGTATGACACGGTCAAGCAGACGGCATCGGTGCTGCGTCAGATGGGCCGCAAGTGGCTGCTCAGCGAGGTCTACGGATGCACGGGGTGGCAGTTCAACTTTGAGAGCCACAAGGCGGTGGGCGATTGGCAGGCGGCGCTGGGCGTGAACCTTCGATGCCATCATCTGGCATGGTATACGATGGCCGGCGAGGCGAAGAGGGACTATCCCGCATCGATTTCCTATCAGTCGCCGTGGTGGAGCCACTATGCCGAGGTCGAGGACTACTTCGCTCGCGTTCACGTGGCGATGACCCGCGGCGAGCCGGTTCGAGACGTCCTGGTGATTCATCCGATCGAGAGCACATGGGTGAGGTGTCGTGCCGGCTGGCGGCAGTCGCTGGACGTTCAGACACTGGACAGCACACTGGCCAGTGTGCGTGATGCCCTGCTCGACGCGCAGATCGACTTCGACTACGGCGACGAGGAGATGCTGAGCCGGCTGGGACGCGTCGCCAAGACGGTGTCACCGCAGCCGGCCTCGCTCAAGGTCGGGAAGGCGAGCTATCGGGTGGTTGTGGTTCCGCCGATGTTGACGATCCGGTCGACGACGGTGGCACTGTTGCGGAAGTTCCGCGAGGCAGGGGGGACGGTCGTGTTTGTCGGTCAGCCGGCAGAATACGTCGATGCGGTCAAGAGCAGTGCCGCGTCAGACCTGGCGGAGGCGTGTGCATTTGCCCCGCTTGCCGCCAAGGCCCTCGCGGCGGCGGTTGATCCGGCGGGACGGGTATTGAGCGTGACCGACGGCGAGGGGATGAACCTTTCGTCTATGGTGTATATGCTTCGCCGGGACGGCGATGTGCAGTGGCTCTTCCTGGTCAATCGCGACCGTAAGAAAGACTACAACCCTGTCCATGTCCGGCTTCGAGGGGCCTACGTCGAGGAATGGGACCCGCACACGGGCAATCGCTTCGGGGCCGAGACGACGCAGGACGGCGACCATGTAACGATTATCACATCGCTTCCGGCGGTCGGCAGCCGGCTGTTTGCGATCCGGTCTCAGCCGGTCGACGAGCCCGCCGCGCCGCGCCGGGGATATATGGAGGTGGCGAGGGAGACGCTGGCGGGGGGCTGGGGTTTTCATCTCGACGAGCCGAACGTCCTCGTTCTGGACAAGCCGCAGCTTCGGATCGGCGGCAGCGAGTGGCTGGAGCCGATGGAGGTTCTCAAGGCCGATCAGGTTCTGCGATCGCGGTTGGGGCTGCCCCGCCGCGGCGGCGCGATGGTCCAGCCTTGGGCACGGTGCAAGGGTACGGCCAAACCGGTGCCGATAGCCCTTCGATACACGATCGACGTCGACGACCATCTGATAGGGCCCTTGTGGCTGGCGATTGAGGCTCCGGATCGCTACGGCATATCCGTGAACGGCGGCATACTGGCCTCGAACTCAGACGATGGCTGGTGGGTGGACCGGTCGATCCGGCGTGTGCGTCTGGATCCGGCTCTGCTGCACACGGGGCGCAATGACATTGTGATGTCCATGGATTTCACCGAGGACGACAATCTGGAGGCGTCGTTTCTGCTGGGGGCCTTCGGCGTATGGCTCGACGACACGGGAGACCGTGCGAAGGTGGCCGCTTTGCCGTACAAGCTTCAGACGAAGGACTGGTGCGGGCAGGGGCTGCCGTTCTATGCGGGATCGGTTGGGTATCGGCAGCAGGTCCGGACCCAGCGTCAGCCCGACGAGCGGGTTTTCGTGGCCCTGCCGAAGTGGGCGGGCAGCGTGGTTCGCGTGCTCGTGAGTGGCAGGCCTGTGGGCTACATCAAGTGGTCGCCGTATGAGCTGGACATCACCGACGCGATTGCGGGCGAGACCATCGATCTGGGCATCGAGGTGATCGGTCACCGGCACAATGCCTTTGGCCCTCTGCACCAGGCGCCGCCCGAGCCGGAGTGGTTCGGGCCGGACAACTTCATCACGGAAGGTGCGCGCTGGCAGGAGGCCTACAACCTGTACCCGGTGGGGCTTCTGGCTCCGCCGGTGATCAGTGTGAGGACGTGAGGGCTTGGCAGACCGTCGATGAGGCAGGGTGAATGATGTTGTCGCGAGAACGGGTGCTGACCGCCTTGGAGCATCGGGAGCCGGATTGTATTCCCATCGACTACTGGGCCGAGGAATCGGTGACGCAACGACTCATTGCCGAGATGCGGGTTGCCAATAAGGAGGAATTGCTGGCTCGGTTGGGGGTGGACCTTCGGTATCACATGGGGCCGAGGTACGTCGGGCGAGCGCTGCGAACCTTCGAAGACGGGACGGTAGAGGATCACTGGGGCGTCCCTCGGGCACCGATGTCCGTCGGCGGCATCCGTCGCGACGGGCAGCCGTGGTCGTGGAACTACAAGCATGTGTCCCGGCCACCTCTGGCAGAGATGACGACGACGGCGGAGATGGACGCGTATCCCTATTGGCCGGCGACGTCCATGTGGGACTATGCATCGATCGCCGAGGAGTGTGCGGCGATTCGCAGGGCGGGTTACGCGGTAGTGATCGGTGCGGACCGTCTGGATCGTGCGGCGCAGCTCAAGCCCGCGATGTACCTCCGGGGGGCCGAGCAGTTCCTGGTGGATCTGATGATCGAGCCGGCCCTGGCGGAGTGTCTGCTCGATCACGTGATGGGTTATTACCTTGCTCACTATGAGAAAATTCTCATCGCGGCGCAGGGGCAGGTGGACATCTTCTTCATGGGCGACGACATGGGCATGCAGACGGGGCCCTATGTATCGCCCGAACTGTACCGGCGATTCTTCAAGAAGAACTTCGCGAGGTTCAACGACCTCGCCCACCGGTATGGTGTCCGGACCATGTATCACACTTGCGGCAATGTGACAGAGTTGGTGGGCGACTTCGTCGAGGCCGGACTGGATATCCTTCAGTCACTGCAGCCTCAGGCCGGGATGGACCCGGGCCTGCTGAAGCGTCGTTTCGGGTCGTCGCTGTGCTTCCAGGGCGGGATCGACATTCAGGGTATCCTGCCCAAGGGCAGCCCGGCGGACGTTCGTGCCCATGTGGCCGATCGAGCCCGGGCGCTGGCACCCGGCGGCGGCTACATTTTCGGGACGGCCCACAATCTTCTGCCGGACGTTCCATCGGAGAACATTCGGGCCCTTTTTGAGGCGTACCACGAGTTCGGCCGATACGGATAGGAGGGTGAGTCGGCTCGTCGCGTGTGCACGGGACCGCGGCGCGACGCGTACCGCTTGTGGGCGCCAGGCCGGTCGAACGCCCGTAAGGAGTCTCGGAGCCGTGGTGATGATGCCGGATCAGGCCGCTGAACTCTACCTCGAGCGTGCGCTGGACCAGATGCCGCGATCGATCAGTCTGCAGGACCGCGAATCGTTCAGCCGGACGTATGGCGGCTTCGATCGGGTGTACTGGGCGTGGAAATTTGTGGACTTCCCGGGCGCTCGATACCAGGAGGGCGTCTATCCGCTGGCCTATGTGCATTCGGTGGCGGACGGTGGCCAGGGCTATCTGGGAAACCGGAAGGTCCTGGAGTGGATCGAGGCCGGACTGGGCTATTGGGCGGGCATTCAACGGGGTGACGGCTCGTATGACGAGGCTTATCCCTGGGAGCACTCGCTGGCGGCGACGGCATTCACAGGGTTCTACATTTCGGAAGCCTTCCGGCTGGTGCGCGGCTCGATATCCGCCGAGACGCGCGATCGAGTGGGCCGTTCGCTGGTTCGCGTGGGGGAGTGGCTGACGCGGAATGACGAGACGCACGGTTTCTTGACGAATCATCTGGCCGCCGCCGCCGGGGCGCTGATTCACATCGGGCAACTGTTCGACGAGCGGCGGTTCGTCGATCGCGGATGGTACTTCATCGACCGGATCTTCGGCCGGCAGTCTCGAGAGGGGTGGTACGACGAGTACGGCGGCGCCGATCCGGGATATCAGACGCACGGGACGTTCTACCTGGCCAGATGCTGGGAGCTGACCGGCGACGGGCGACTGGCCGACAGCCTCGACCGGTCGGTGGAGTTTCTGGCCCATTTCGTGCATGTCGACGGGACGCTGGGGGGCGAATACGGAAGCCGGAGCACACAGTTCTACTATCCGGCGGGTATGGAGATGCTGGCGTCGAGAAGCGAGGCCGCCCGCTGGGTTGCCGAGCGAATGGCCGAGTCGATTCGGCATCGCAGGGTGGCGTCGCTCGAGACGATGGACGCGCAGAACTTCTATCCGCTGCTCAACAACTACCTGTTCGCGCACAGTGCCGCGGTGCGCCGGGGTCGGGAAGGGGTTGCATTTCCGGCCGCGCGGACCGAGGCGCCGATGGTGGTTTTTCCGGATGCGGGCCTCATCAAGGTCAACCGGCCTCGGTATGAGATGATCGTCGGGGCGAGTAAGGGCGGCGTGATCAAGGTGTTCGATCGGCAGGGGGCACGGCTGGTCTACAGCGATTGCGGCTATGTCGGGCGGCTGGGCAACGGTCGTCTGATCGCCTCACAGGCTCTGGACCGGGAACGTCCGGTGGCGGTCGGAGAAGGGGCGATCGGCATGGAGGTTCCGTTTTACGCGGTCAAGCGCACGGTGTTTCGCCCGCTGACGTTCGTCGTGTTTCGATTGGTGAACATGACGCTGGGGCGGTGGCCGAAGATCGGGTACTGGATTAAATCGCTGCTGGTCAAGGTATTGATCTATCGCCGATCGGCGGTGCCGCTGTGGCTGAAGCGGAAGATCGTGGTGGGCGAGGATTTTGTGGAAATTGTGGACGGCCTGCGAGCCGACGGCGGCCTCGACGTCGTGGAACTGAAGCGGGCCGACGTTTTTTCAACCGTACACATGGGTTCGTCCCGATACTTTCAGCGGAATGAGCTGGATTTGGGGCAATCCGAGGCGATGGCAGCGGGCGATCCGGCGTTGAAAGGGGCCCTGAACCAGGGCATTGAGCTTCGGCGGATGGTGGGATTTTCGGGCGAGCCTGCTCAGACATCTTAGAGAATCCCATTGACCCATTCGCCGTCTCCTTTAGAATGTTTAGGTCTCGCTATGCCAAGTGTTTAGCATCGACGATGGTTCGATGCGGTCGTTGTGGAGTGGCATGGCGTGATATCCTCATCGAGCGAGGATGTCCGGCTCTTGATGGAGGAGAGCGGACGATCGAGTGTTCAGACGTTCATCGCATACGGAGAGACATGATGCGCTGCGGGCTAGAGTGCAAGCGTTACGGGTTGATCTGTCGCCTAGCGATAGGGCTGATTTCGCTCGCGGTTTGGATGCCGGCGTCGTCAACCTATGCAGAGGCTCCCGCCAAGAGGAAACCGGCAGCGGCCAAGCCTGCGGCGGCGAAGGCGGAAGCGCCGAAGGAGGCCGCGCCTGCCGAAGAGGCCGCCAAGCCGTCGGCCGAGGGTCGGTCGGAGCAGCCTTCGGTGGACAGCCTGTTTTCCGATTTCCTTCACTATGTGAAGATCGGCCGGTTCAAGTACGCCAACGATTGCGCGGAAGCGCTGCTGGCCCGGTTGGATCCGAAGTCGGATGACGATTCGGTCAAGCTGCTCGAATTGAGCGAGCGTCACTCGGACAGCATTGACGTACTGACGATCATTCTTGCCAACAGCGACGTGGGGGCCAGCGCCCGTCAGGTGCTCGAGCGTATCAACAAGGGACGGCAGGTTCGTCGCAGCGATCCGGCCAGGATCAAGTCGGACATCGGCTCGTTGCGGGGCGAACCGCAACAGGTTCTCAACGCGACCCAGCGGCTGCAATGGTCGGGCGAGTACGCGGTGCCCTGGATGATCTCGGCGCTTCGCGATCCGGCCCAGGCGGAGCTGCACCCGCGCATCATCAAGGCGCTGCCGAAGCTGGGGCTTCCGGCGGTGACGCCTTTGTGCATGGCGTTGCGTGCTCCGGAGGACGTGGTTCGCCTGATCGTCATCGAGGCACTGCGCGAGATCGGTTATCCGCATGCCGCTCCCTATCTGAAGCAGATTGTGGAAAACGAGAAGATCGGCCAGAACGTACGCGAGGCCGCAGCGGTGGCGATCGCTCGAATTGAGGCTTCGCTGTCGGGCCGGTCGTCGGCGAGTCTGTTCCTGCAACTGGCCAATCAGTACTATGCGAATGAGGGATCGGTTCGGGCCGACACCCGCGAAGATGAATCGAACGTCTGGTACTTCCGCAACAATACGGTTCAAGCAGACCGTGTGCCTCGCGAGATCTTCGATGAGATCATGGCGATGCGCTGCTGCGAGGAGGCCCTGCTGCTTCAGCCGAACAACGTCGAGGCTCAGGCACTGTGGGTGGCGGCGAACTTCCGCCGCGAGGCCCATCTGGGCGTCGCCGACGTGGCCAGCGAACAGACGGACAAGGCCTGCGACAAAGACGTGACGCGCCCGAAGGGGTATCCGCGTGCGATCTACTTTGCCCGATCGGCGGGTCCCCGCTTCAATCACATGGTGCTGGGGCGGGCGCTGAAGGACCACGACGTGGCGGTGGCACTGGGTGCGATCACCGCGCTGGCTGAGACGGCCGGCGAATCGAGCCTGATCGGCAAGCAGGACGTCAAGCAGCCGCTGGTCGAGGCGTTGACGTTTCCGGATTCGCTCGTTCGCATCCGGGCGGCGCTGGCGTTGGGAAGGGCATTGCCCAAGACGAAGTTCGAGGGCAGCCAGGAAGTCATTCCCGTTCTGGCCGAGGCCCTGGGTCTGACGGGCAAGCGGAACGTCGTGGTCGTGGACCCCGATCAGGAGAACCTCAACCGCGTGATCGGCGTTCTGCGGGCCTCCGGCTTTGAGGCGGTGGGCGACGCGAAGTGTCCGGCGGCGATGGAGAAGGCTCAGAAGCAGCTTCCGGTTCTGGAGGGGTGTTTCCTGGCGACCGATCTGAGCGAGCCCGACCTTCGGGCCTCGCTGGCCGATATCCGCAAGCAACCGGGCGGCAAGAACCTCCCGGTGATTCTGCTGACCAAGGAACGGCATATGGCGATGGCCGAGGAGATCGTTCGTGCCGATCAGGCGGTCGGCAGCGTCCTGGCCAGGGACGACAAGGCGAAACTGACGGCGGAATGGCAATCGGTGAACCGTCGGGTTGGTCGAGTGACGCTGAATGCGGAGATCGCCGCGGGGCTCTCGATGGCCTCGGCCGCAACGTTACGTTTGATCGCCGCAAGCCACTCGGAGGTTCTCGACGTGGCCCGGGCGGAAGGCGCATTGGTCATTGCCCTCGGGCACAAGATTCCGGATCTCCGCATCCTGGCGGCGCAGGCGCTGGCTGTCGTGCCGAGCGATGGGGCCCAGCAGGCCATTGCCAAGCAGGCCTTGGACGAGGCCACCCCCGATGATCTACGGATTGAGATGTTCGCCGCACTGGCCGAAAGCGGCAGGGGCAATGGCAGCAAGCTCACCGAGGGGCAGCTCAACGCTCTCGTGAACATCGTCATGAAAGAGAAGAAGCTGCCGATTCGAACCGCTGCGTCCGCGGCGCTGGGGGCCCTGAACGTGCCGGGCAACCGCGCCAGCGAGATCCTTCGCGCCCAATATGGCGGCTGAGGCCTGGCCTCTCCGCGACTGTGGTGATGGCATCCGTGGTTCCCACGGGTTCATGCGTCGATGAGATCGCGATCGCCGGGTTGTGACGGCCTCCCATCACCGGATGTCTCCGCCATCACACGAAAAGAATTCGTTCATTTCCAGCAAAGGGCGTTGTTGCCGCATTGCCTGGGTATTCCAGCTTCGGTATAATCCCCTACTAATGTGAGTGAGCCGGTCGTGTTCCCACCGCCCCCGGTGACTCCGTATGTCTATGCTGCATTTGTATTTGCGTTGCGGAAGGGATGAGGTGACGGAAACCCGCCATAAGTGGCAGGTCCCGCCGCGATCCTTTCTGGTCGCATTGGTGTTGGTCGCCTTGGCCCAGTTCACGCTGGGGGCGCCCGCGGTTCAGAGCACTACCTCGTTGTCGCAGCCGGTTCGGCTGATGGGTGAAGACCTGCGGCGGTTTCAGCAGTTCAGCGATCTGCTGCTTGAGATGAACCCCCCCAAGGCCCGTCGAACCGGTGCACGCGAACTGATCAATTCCTCCTGGCCTCAGGCCGTCGATCTGCTGGTCTCGTCGCTCCAGAATGAGAAGGACCCCGTGGCGCAGATGGCGGTCATCGACGTCATCGCCGAGACGGCCGCGCCGCATCCTCGCTTCCTCGAACCCCTCCTGACCTTGCTGGGCAGCAAGGACGAGCGGATGCGGGAAGGGGCTGCTGCCGCACTGGCGACCTTCAAGGGGCCGGAGGTGGTGGAACGGCTGGGACAACTGGCCCGCGGCATCGGGCCGGCCAGGCCGGACCTTGCCAAACGACTCGCGGCCATTCGCTCGCTGGCTCAGATGACGGAGAACCGCGATGCGATGGATGTGCTGGTGGGGTTGATCGGCGACACCAACGCCGAGGTGCGGGACAAGGCGAATGCGGCGGTGCGAGACGCCGCAGGGATCGAGCTGGATTCCGACGCCTTTGCCGTTCGGAGGTGGTGGCAATCGAATCGGGATCGATCGGTCCAGGATCGGCTGCGCGATCGCGTTCGCGTGTTGAGCCTTCAGAATCGGCAGCTCCGCAAGGAGCTGGCGGGGTCCCAGGCCGTCCTGGTGGCGACGCTGCGAGACCTGTACCTGCTCAAACCCGACGCTCAGAAGCCGGATACACTGATGGAGTACCTCAAGCATCCGCTGGAGGACGTCCGCCTTCTGGGGCTCGATCTGATCGGGGCGATTCTGACCGACCGCAAGCCCGTGCCCGATTCGGTGCTCCGGCGTCTGCGGAGTCTCGTGGTCGATGCCAGTCCGAAGGTGCGCCAGAAGGTCGTATTGACGCTTCGGGACCTGCACTCGGCCGGGGACGCCGAAGTGATTCTGGCACAATACCGGCAGGAGACCGACGGGGCGGTTCGAGCGGCGATGCTGAACGCCCTGGGCCGGTTGCGGAGCCCCAAGGCAATCGATCTGATGATCGAGGCACTGTCCTCGGATGACCGGCAGGTGATGGTCGAGGGGGCGCTGAGCCTGGGCGTTCTAGGCGAAAAGGGCAGCGCTTCGCCCGAGAAGATCGCGCCGGCCGTGACGCCGCTGATTGCCTGCTACCGGAAGCTGGCAAGTTCGGACGCTCAGCTTCGCGAGCAGTTTCTTGAGGCGATGTCGATGATCGCCGATCCGCAGTTCGCTCCGATCTTCATCGATGCCCTGACCGGCGAGAAAGAGGCAACGGTGCGTCAGGCCGCCGCGCGGGGCATCGCGGCGATGGGCAACCCGGACAACGCCGACTTGCTCGTTCGTCAGTTGGGCGACCTGGACGCCGGCGTTCGTCGAACGGTGGTGGAATCGCTGGCCCGGATCGCCAAGACCGATGTCCATCTCGAGGCCCTGTTCGCCCGCCTCGACGCCAAGAACGAGTCCGACGCCACCGTTCGTGACAAGGCGTGGGAGGGTATCCGGCAGATTCTGAGGACCCGTCCGCTGGAGGAGCAGCGCCGCTGGGTCAAGCGGATTCCGCCGCAGGAGGGTAAGGCCTCGGCCGAACAGACCGTGGAATTGCTGACGGATATCGAGAAGCAATTGGCCATGGCCGACCCATCGTCGTCCGATCTGCAGGATATCCGCGAGGAACTGGGCGATGCCCTCACCCAGGCGGGACAGTACGCCGAGGCCGCCCGCGTCTACCGGCTGGTCTACGAGGACCTGCGAAAGGGTCGCAAGTCCGATGCGTGGGATATCGGCGTGAAGCTCTTCACATCGCGGCTTCAGTCCGACCGCTATGACGAGGCCAT
Organism: uncultured Planctomycetales bacterium; assembly: GCA_964446835.1. Classification (GTDB taxonomy): domain Bacteria; phylum Planctomycetota; class Phycisphaerae; order UBA1845; family JAFGLZ01; genus CAYUQT01. The sequence continues at coordinate 199,424 of CAYUQT010000006.1, forward strand.
GGCAATCGCCGACGAGTTAGGACGGCCCGCCACGGCGAAGCAGCGCGAACATCTGGCGGAGATCCTCTACGACCACCTGAGCACACGCATGAAGACCGCCGAGCCTGACAAGGTTCTGGAAGTACTCGAACGGGTTGGAGATCGCGCCGAGGGCGGATGGAAGGCGCGATTCGCTCAGCTTCGCGGCCAGGCCGAACAGCTCCGAAGCGAGCAGGATGTTGCGACGGTCCGCCGCTGCATCGCCCAGCTTCGGGGTGATCCTACCGACGTCGAACGGGCCCAGCAGCAGGTACGTGCCCTGGGCGTTCGGGCGATTGTTCCGCTGGCGGAGGAACTGAAGGCGGTCATTACCTCGTCCGAGGCAGACCCCATCCGAGAGAAGCAGATCCTCGATCTGCTCACCCCTCTGGCGTCACCCAGGTGGAAAGGCTACGCCGAAAAGGCCGACAGGGCGGCCAAGCTCCGGGCGATCGACGACCTCTCGAAGCCGGCCTCCTGATGCCACCCAAGCCGCGTTCAAGGGGTAGGGGCCGGTTGGCCGCATTCAAGCAGACACTACAGGAACTTCTTCGCCAGGCTGCTCGGCAGTAGTGTGATCAGTTTGACGAGCATGGCCATGGGCAACGGGAACCGCAGGAGGCGTTTGTCACTCCGGATGGCCCGTATGATTCGGTCGGCGGCCTGCGAGGCCTCCAGCAGAAACGGCATCCGCTTGTTGCCTTCGGTCATTGGCGTGCGGATAAACCCCGGTTCGACGATCAGGACATTTACGCCATGGCGCTGTGACCCCATCCGGATCCCCGTGAGGAAATTCGACACCGCCGCCTTGCTCGCCGAATACGCTGCCGAGAGGGGCGTTGAAAAATGGGCGGCAAGACTGGAGATGCCGACGATCATGCCGGATTTCTGCTTCAGCATGACAGGCAGGGCGGCGCCCACTCCGTTGATCACGCCGTTGACGTTCACGGCGATCAGGTCGCCCGCGGGCACCGGGTCGAATTCCGTGATGCGCTGATAGACGCCCAGGCCTGCCGACAGAATGACGATATCCAGCCGCCCCCATGTGCGGACGGCACAGGCCACCGCCTCACCCATCTGACGGGCGTCGCGGACGTCGCCGGGGAAGACCTCCACCTCGGCCTGCGCCGCTCGCAGTCGTTTTGCAATGCCTCGAAGGACCTCCTCGCGACGGGCCACCAGGAGCAGTTTCGCCCCCGCGCGGGCCAGTGCCTCGGCCAGTGCTTCACCAATGCCGCTGCTGGCTCCCGTGATCAGAACGACTTTTCCGGACGGGTCCATGGATCAGGCTCCTCGATGGGTCAGGGCGTGCGGGCCGGCGCCAACCCGCATCGGCCGACCACTTGTACAGTCTCTGCGCCGACAGATCAACACCTGCGGCCATAGATGATGGGGTCGTGCGTCCGGCGAAACGTGCCGGCGCGAGGTGGTCTCCGTTGCTGCAGGTCGGTCGGTCCATCTTGCGAAGGCCGGCGGGGTTATGTATCGTGCGCTCGCCCGGCGGGTCGGCAACGACCGTGTTGCCGCGATCGGCCGGGGTTCGCTTCGAGGAACGTATGGACAGCCGGAACATCGGTTCTCATCCACAATCCGAGCCATCCCTCCGGGGTGTGGCCTGGGGTCTGCTGGTCGTTCTGGCTGGGGCACTGGCGATCCTGCTGATCGTCAAGGCTCTGATCCTTATGACATTCCTGGCCAAGCCCGGCGAACAGACGGCCCCGGCCGCCGCCAACGCCTATGTTGCCCGGCGGGTTCAGCAGGGGGGGGCGCTCTATGCCGATTGGCGGCAGCGGCCTCATGTGCCTTCGTGGTATGGTCCAGCGCTCTACCTCCCGGTGGCTTATCTGGGACGGTGGATGGGCTCCGACGTCCAGGGCCTGTACATGATCGGACGATGGATATCGCTGGTGGCGACGCTCGGCACGGCCGGTCTGATTGTCTGGATGGGGCGGCGCGATCGATCGGTCCCGGCGTCGCTGTGTACGATGATGGCGGTGGTGTTCTTCATCTCCGACGAGGTCTTCGCCCGGTTCGACATGTCCTTTCGCGCCGATGCCCCGGCATGCTTCTTCACGATACTGGGGCTGTCGCTGTGGGTATGTCTGAAGGGGAAGATCCCCCGCTATGGTTCCGCGGCCGCCTTCCTCGTGGCATTTCTCTACAAGCAATCGTCGGTAATCGGTCCGGCCTCGGTTGTGCTGTGGCTGTGGTTGAACGGACGGCGGAAGGACGCCCTCACCCACGCGGCCATTACGGGCGGGGCCATCGTCGGGGCGTGGGGCTTCCTGGAGCTGATCACACACGGCCAGTACTCACTGAACACGGTTCAGGCCCTCAAGGGCAACACGACGCTGCGGGCGATTCCCTTCATGTTCTTTGAGATCGTTCGTCCGTCGATCGTCCCGATGACGCTGGCGGTCTACGCGACCGTGGTCGAGTGGTCCAGGCGGCAATGGAACCTGCTGACGATCGCCTTGGTCCTGTCGGTGGTGCTTACCGCCGCGTCGACCTACCGCGACGGGTCCAGCGTCAACTACTACATGCCATCGCTGGCGATCGCCTGTGCCTTGGCCGCCGGACAACTGGGGCAATGGTGGCAGGCGTTGTCCGCCGACAGATCGTCCCGAACAGCAGGGATCGGTGCGGCCCTGTGTGTGCTGGCGCTGAGCCTGGGCATCCTTCGGTATGTTCCGGAGGCGTGTATGCGCCTGGTGGAGATGCCGGTGCGGGCGCAGATGTTTCAACAACGGGATCAACAGCAGAAGGCCTTCGCCGACCTGATTCGGAATCTCTCCGCCTACCTGAACGGCCTGCACGGTCCCGTTCTGTGCCAGTTCAACGACATGGTGCTCCATTGTCCGCGATCGGTTCTCGTCGACACCTGCACGTTCACGAGCATGGCCGATGTGGGGGCCTTTGACGATCGTCCCCTCATCGAAGACATCCGCCAGGGCCGAATCGAGGCGATCGTCATCGATCGGAAGGCCCCGCGAATGTATCAATCAACAGAGTTCTTCAGTCGTCGGTGGTATCAGGCGATGGACCGGCGCTACGAGTTGGTGTATCAGAACGACACGGTTGAGATCTTCCGTCCGGCCGGCCGCCCCGCCGTTCCCCCGCCGACACTTGGAGCCATTCCACACTAGAGGCAGTCTGAGAGAAGGCGGTATCAGGATATGTCCGAACGAATCGCGTTGGTCACCGGCGGGGCGGGGTTCATCGGGTCTCATCTCTGCGACGCCCTCTTGGCTCGCGGCCTGAGCGTCCGAGTCCTGGACGACTTCTCGACCGGTCGTCCCGAGAACGTCGATCCCCGCTGCGAGGTCATCCGAGCCGACGTGGCCGATCGCCAGCCTGTCGAGGCAGCACTGCAGGGGGTCGACACTGTCTTTCATCTGGCCGCCCGCGTGACGATCCGCGGGTCGGTGGATCACTTCGAGGACGACGCCCGTACGAACCTCATGGGAACACTTGAGGTGCTCAGGGCCGCATCGAAAGTGAGCGTCCGTCGTTTCGTCTTTGCCTCCTCGATGGCGGTGTACGCCGATTCGCCTGATGGGGCGCTGATGGCAGAGGATCATCCACAGGTCCCCATCTCTCCCTATGGCATCAGCAAGTTGGCGGCCGAGAAGTACGTGCTGATGATGGCCCCCAGTCTGGGCATCGAGCCGGTGGCCCTGCGGTTCTTCAACACCTACGGTCCTCGGCAGGGCTACACGCCCTATGTGGGGGTGATCACGATTTTCATCCATCGTTTGCTGAAGAACGAACCGCTGGTCATCTTCGGAGACGGCGGCCAACTCCGCGATTTCGTTCATGTCAGCGACATCGTTCAAGCCAACGTTCTGGCGATGGATACCCCGCACACGGGTCAGTCGTTCAACGTCGGTACCGGCGTGTCGACTTCGGTTCTTCAGGTGGCCGAGATGCTGCGTCGGGCAATGCGCCCCGATGCGCAGATACGATACGAGCCCGCCCGTCTCGAAGAGCTGCGAAACGCCGTGCCGGACATTGCCAAGGCTCGCCGGTTACTGGGCTACGCTCCGCGATGGTCGCTGGCGGATCGCTTGGGCGAGGTTATCGAGTACTGCCGCGGGGGGACGACTACCGGGCACTCACGTCAGTAGCTGACGGCACAGCCAGTCGTGGCAAGGGCAGGGGGGCGAAGAAGTTCCAGGGTCAGCAGTTCAGAATGTGATTTCCGTAGAAGATTGCGCGTTCCCGCTCCGTTCCGGCGGGGACGGCGACGTTGTCGAAGACCAGGCACTGGCTCAGCCATGCGGGTCCTTCGAACCGGACGCCTCGGCCGACGACACAATTCTCCAGGCAGACAGAAGGGGGGAGACCGGCTTGTTCACTGATCTGTTGAGGCAGCCCGAGGCGCTTCAACTCGGCCAGGTTGATGTCGAGCAGGTCGGCGGCGATGGTGAGGTTCAGGTCTTCGTCGATCACGCGGGCTGCGCGGACGGGGATGCCGTCTTCGATGAGGATCTGAATCGAGTTGGTGATCTCGTATTCGTCGCGCATGGCCGTTCGAGGCGTCCGGCGGATGGCGTCGAAGATGTCCGGCCCGAAGAGGTAGAGCCCACATCCCTTGAGGTTCGTGCGGACCTGCCGGGGCTTTTCGATCACGCGGGTGACCACGCCCTGGTCATTCTCGAAAATGGCGAAGTTGCGGCTGACCGCCTGGGGGGCATGTTCGACCTTGGCGGCCAGGACGGCACCTGGGCCGTTCTGCCGGTATATGGTGAGCATCTCGCTGAGACGGCTGGTGATGAAATAGATGTCACCGAGGAACATGAGCGTAGCACCGTCGACGCGCGACTCGAGCGTGCCGAGGGCGTGGGCGATCCCGAGCGTCTCCTTCTGATCGACGTACTCGATCTGGAGTTCGCGCGAGACGGGGAAGCTCGATACAGCCGTGACCACCTGATAGCCCAGGTGCCCGACAACAATGAGGACGCGGCGGATGTCGAGCGATCGCATCATTTCGAGCTGATGTACGATGATGGGCTTGTTGAGAATGGGCAGGGCGCTCTTGGGACTGAAATCGCTGAACGGCTGCATGCGCGAGCCCTTGCCCGCGGCCAGGATGATTCCGGTGATGTCCGACATGTGTTGCTCCAGGTTGTTGAACCTCACAGGTGACGTATGACGCCTTGACGAAAGAGTCGGATCCGGCGGCGGAGATACCAGAGAAATCGCCACATGTTCAGCCCAGTCCGGAAGACCTTCAGGCTGGACTGGCCGGCCTTTCGCTCGGCGTGGCTCACGGTCTGCTCGCTTATGCGGGAATCGAGCGCTGCGAGCTTGACGACGATTTCGGTCGGCAGCGGGAACCCTCGGGCCTCGAGTGTCAGGCCGCGAAGCAGATCGCCCCGGATGACCTTCAAGGCACAGTTGGTATCGCCGAGGCGGATACGGAACATTCCGCGGACGATGCGGTTGAGGATGCGATCGGCCAGCACGCGCATGAGGGTATCGCGTTTGCCGGCCCGCCGGCCGACGACGGCATCGAGCTTGTCTGCGTGGAGGTGTTCGATCATCGACCGTGCGTCCGCCAGGTCGAACTGGCCGTCGGAATCGAGCGTGACGACGCTGCATCCCTTGGAGGCGGCGATGGAAGACGTCATGGCACCGCCATAGCCCGAGTTTTTCTGGCGGTGAATGACCCGGAGTCTGGGGAACTGGGCGGCCAGGCGGTCGAGGACTTCGCGGCTGTTGTCGGTGCTTCCGTCGTTGGTCAGGACGATCTCGCTGATCATCGGCCAGCCGTCGAGCACAGTGTTCCAGTATCGGACGACGTCTGCGATGCCTTCGGCCTCGTTATAGACGGGGGCGACGACAGAGACATCGGGGGTGGTGTCTGCGTTTGTTGTCGTGGCTGTCCTCCCGGGCGGATCGCCCCTGGAACGGATCAGATAATTATAGACGAGCGGCACGGCTCGCGGGAGGTCGAGTGTCCTTGCGAAACGGGAGGATCGCAAGTTCGCCCCTGATCGGCACGAGGCCAGAGGTCTTGACGATTCGGGGCAGAGACACCGCCTCTGTCTCGACAGACCTCCGTCGAATGGCCACGACGACTGTCGTTGTCACAGGCGAAGAGGCTACGTGGTGTAGTCGGCGTTGATGGTGATGTAGTCCTTCGTCAGGTCGCAGGTCAGGACGCGATCGGCCACCTTGCCGGCCTTGAGGTCGATCACGATCGGCACGTGCTGCCCCCTCATGCCCGCAGAGACCTTCTTGAGGTCAGTGGTTTCGACGGGGCGCCCTTTGGCAAATACCATCAGCTTGCAGATCTGCACCGTGATCGCTTCGGGGACGTATTTCGCCTTGGTGGTGCCGACGGACTGAACGATTCGCCCCCAGTTTGGATCGCCGCCGTGGACCGCCGTTCGAACCAGCGGGCTGACGGCGACGGCCCTGGCGACCTCGTGGGCGTCTTTAGCCGTGGCGGCGTTTCGGACGGTCACCTCGATCACGCGTGTGGCCCCTTCACCGTCCGCGGCGATCTGATAGGCCAGCTCGTAACACACGTCGGCCAGGGCGGCGGCGAACTGGGTGTAGGCCTTGCCGGCGGCTGCGGCGATCTTGCGGATGCCGGACGTGCCGTTGGCCAGCAGAACGACGGTGTCGCTGGTCGACTGGCATTCGTCGACGGTGACCCGGTTGAAGCTGCTGTTGACCGCCGCATGGAGCGCCCGCCGGAGAGCGGGGGCGGCGATGGCCGCATTGGTGCCGAGAAAGGCGAGCATGGTGGCCATGTTCGGCGCAATCATGCCGCTTCCCTTGCAGCATCCGGCGATGACGACGGGGGTTCCGTCGATGCGTATGCGGCGAAAGGCTTCTTTCGGGCGGGTGTCGGTGGTCATGATGGCGCGGGCGAACTTGTGCCCGGCCTCTTCGGTCTGAGACACGTCGTCGAAGGCCAGGTCGATGCCCTTGAGCACCTTGTCCATCGGGAGAAACCGGCCGATCACGCCGGTGCTGGAGGGCAGGATGTCGGTCGCTATTCCGCCGATGTGTCGGGCGAGCCGTTCGCACATGGTGCGGGCGTCGGCCACACCGCGTTTGCCCGTGGCGACGTTCGAGCAGCCGCTGTTGACGACGAGGCCCTGGAGGCGGCCGTTGGCGACGTGCTCGCGTCCGACGATGACCGGGCTGCCGCAGAACCGGTTCGAGGTAAAGACCGCCGCGGCGCTGCAGGGGGCATCACTGACCATGACGCCTACATCGAGGCCTCCGCTCGCCTTGATACCTGCCGCTGCTGCTCCGACGCCAAATCCTGCCGCTGTCAGTGTCTGGTTAGGCATGCTATTCGCTCCGCTCTTAGAGCAGGCCCATGGTTTCCTTCAGGCCGAAAATGATGTTCATGTTCTGAATCGCCTGTCCGGCGGCACCCTTGACCAGATTGTCCAGGGCGCTGAAGACGATGACCTTGCCCTTGGCAACCGTCGCCCAGATGTCGCAGAAATTGGTGTTGGCAATTGCCGTGACCACCGGCGGACGGCCCGGCAGGCGAACGAAGACCTCGTTGCGATAGGCCTGGGCGTACAGATCGTCCAGTTCCTTCTGGCTGATCGAGCGAACGGGGTCGGCGTAGATGCTCGCCAGCATACCGCGGGTAAACGAGGCGACGTGCGGCTGGAAGAGCAGCGTGACGGGCTTGCCCGCGACGTCGGACAGGATCTGCTCGATTTCCGGCATGTGCCGGTGTGTCGCGACGCCATAGGGGAAGTAGTTCTCGTTCATCTCGGGGTAATGGAACGCCAGGTTGGGCTTCCGCCCCGCCCCAGAGGCACCGCTGACGGCGTTGACGACGATGCCGTCGAGTGTGATCAGGCCCGCGCGAACCAGGGGGGCCAAGCCGAGCGACGAACATGTCGGGTAGCAGCCGGGGTTCGCGACGAGGTCCTTGCCGATGATGTCCTTGCGGAAGAGTTCCGGCAGGCCGAAGGCCGCCTTCTTGAGGTTTTCGGGGTCGGTGTGTTTGACCTTGTAGAAATCTTCGTAGACGGCAATGTTGCGCAGGCGATAGTCGGCGGAGAAATCGACCACCTTGCTGCCGGCCTGGAGGATCTGCGGGATCATGCTCATCGAGACCTTGTGTGGCAGGCAGCAGAGCACGACATCGGCCAGTTCGCGAGCCTTGTTCATATCGAAGGGTTCGACGGGCAGGCTGATGCGGCCGCGAAGCTGCGGGAAGATCGTCTCGATCGGTCCGCACTCTTCGGGCAGGGCCGTCAGATAGGTGACCTTCGCTTCGGGGTGGCGAACGAGGATGGCCAGGGCTTCGCTGGCGGTATATCCGCTGGCGCCGATGATCGCAACACGAATCATGGAAGACTCCGGTTCAACGACGGATTGGGGTTATCGGAACAATGTTACAAGAAAAACGGCTTCGTCACGGTCGCGCGACGAAGCCGTTGGATTACTGAAAAACGTGTTCGCGGGCGACTAACGCTTCGAGAATTGGTAGCGTCGTCGGGCGCCGGACTGACCGTACTTCTTTCGCTCCACCATTCGGCTGTCTCGGGTGAGGAAGCCGCCATCGCGGAGAATACTTTCGAGCGTCTGGTCGGCCTCGCACAAGGCGCGGGCTACACCGAGAAGAACAGCACCGGCTTGTCCGGAAACGCCGCCACCCTGAACGTTGGCGAAGACATCGAACTTGTTCTGAGTGTTGGTCGACACGAGTGGTGCCCGCACGTCTTTGCGGTCGCGAGCTTCGGGGAAGTACACGTCGACGTCCCGGCCGTTGATCTGGAACTTGCCTTCACCGGCCTTGATCCTGACGCGGGCCACGGAGCACTTGCGACGGCCAGTCCCCCAGTAGAAACCGCCCTTATTCTGACCGCGGACCCTCGCGGGGGCCGGTTGGGGGATGGTCGCCGTCATGTCTTGCGGCTGAAGTGGGGTCGTGGGTTGATCGCTCACGAGAAAACTCTCCCTAACCTCGGGTTACACGTTAATCTCAAGCCCCTTGGGCTGCTGGGCCACATGGGGGTGCTCGGCACCTGGGTAAACCTTAAGCTTGCTCAGCATCTTATAGGCGAGCTTGTTCCGCGGCAACATGCGGCGGACGGCCAGCTCGATCACCTTGGTGGGATGCTTGGCAAAGAACTTCTCCATCGACATGACCTTACGTCCACTGGGATACTGGGTATACCAGTCGTATATCTCCTGTTGCATCTTGCGCCCGGTCACCCGGACCTTGGATGCATTGATCAGGACGACAAAGTCACCCGTGTCGACGTGGGGCGTGTAGGTGGGCTTATGCTTGCCCATCAGAATGGTCGCCAGCCTGACGGCCAGGCGCCCCAACGTCTTCCCCTCGGCGTCCACCAGGAACCATTCCTGCTTCAGGGACCCCGACTTGGCCATGTAACATTTCGTTGCTGCTGTAAGCATTTGGTCTTCCCGTACAATCAAGAACAATCCATCTTAGCGACTCCGCCCTTGGCGTCAAGTAGCTGGAGGGTTTTTTGCAAGGCAGGGCATCGGAGGCCTCCTCCGGCCTGCCGCCCCTGGCGTCGCGCGTCCTTCCCCGAATGCCCCTCTTTTTCGGTTGGTCTTCTCGGGATCATGGGAACCAACCGTCGGTTGAAGTATGATACAAAACTTTGGATACATCAAGAATGCCCGGGTGACGGGAAGGGAAGATCGGTTGGCATGGCACTGGTGAGCCTACAGGACGTCACGAAGCACTTCGGCCCGCGGGTGGTGTTGGAGAACGTCACGCTGGATATCCAGCGGGGCGAAAAGGCCGGTCTGGTTGGGGCCAATGGTGCAGGCAAGACCACCGTGTTCAAGCTTATTCTGGGGCAGTTCAAGGCGGATGGGGGCACGATCACCAAGTCCCGGAACCTTCGGATCGGCTATCTTCCGCAGGAACCGGTTCTGGAGGCCTCTCAGACCGTTCAGGAGGAGGTTCGGTCGGTATTCGAGGAACTCCACGCCATGGAGGCCCGGATGCACGGCCTGGCCGAGCAGATCGCCCGGGACCATGATTCCGACGGTGTGGACGTTCTGATGAAGCAGTACGATCTGGTCATGGCCCGATTCGAGACGGCGGGGGGCTATGACTATCAGACTCGGGTGAACGAGGTGCTGGGCGGCTTGGGCATTTCGGTGGCCGAGCGGGAACTGCCGATCGCGGCCTTGTCGGGTGGACAGAAATGCCGCGTGTCGCTGGCGAAGATCCTGCTTCGAGACGTCGATCTGTTGCTGTTGGACGAGCCGACGAACCACCTGGACATCGAGGCAACCCGCTGGCTGGAGAAGTGGTTGGCCGGCTATCCGGGCAGTGCGGTGATCATCTCTCACGACCGCTACCTGCTCGATCGCGTGGTGAGCAAGATCATCGAGGTGGAGGATCGGCAGGTCCATTCATATGGCTGCGATTACTCGCACTACGCGGAGGCCAAGCGGGCCCGCCTGCTCTATGCGATTCGGGAATACGAGAAACAGCATCGTTGGCTGCTTCATCAGAAGGAGTACATGGCGCGGGTGAAGGCGGACAAGTCACGCGCCAAGCAGGCACGCGGCCGGCGATGGTTCATCGAGCGGATGGAGCGGGAGGGCAAGGTGCTGGAGAAGCCGCAGGCCCTGCGGCAGAAGATCAACCTCGAATTCGAGCAGCCCGACCGTGCGGGGGATATGGTGCTCCGGTGCGAAGCGGTGAGCAAACGCTATGGCCAGAAGGTGCTTCTGGATCGCCTGGACGTGGAGGTGTATGGGGGGCAGAAGCTGGGCATCATGGGGCCGAACGGGTCGGGCAAGACGACGCTGCTGAAGATGGCGTTGGGGCAGGTGGAACCCGACGAGGGCGAGATTCGTCTGTACGATAACCTGACGATCGGCTATTTCGATCAGGAGCATGCGGCGCTGAATCTCGACGGGACGATTCTGGAGGAGCTTCAGGCGATCCGTCCGGAGTGCAGTCCGCAGGAGATCCGGTCTTACCTGGGCAGCTTTCTGTTCACCGGTGACGAGGTATTCAAGAAGATCGGCAACCTGTCGGGTGGCGAGCAGAGCCGGGTACTCCTGGCGATGCTGGTGTGGAGTTCGCCGCAGGTGCTGATCCTCGATGAGCCGACGAATCATCTGGACATCCCGAGCCGCGAGGTCCTCGAAGAGGCGTTGATGACCTACGAGGGCACGATCATCATGGTGAGCCATGATCGCTACTTCCTCGACCGGGTGGTGAACCGGCTGATGATCATCGAGGGAGGCGGCACGTGCCAGGTGCAGTGGGGCAACTACACCGATCATGTACGTCGTCAGGAGGAGTCTGCGGCACAGGAGGCGGCGCAACGGGCGGCCGAAGAGGCCGCCAAGGCACCCCGGAAGTCGGTACGGCGGTCGAAGGCGATCGTTGGGGCGGACGAAGGGGACGCCGAATCGCCACACGCCCGCAAGCCGCTGTATCAGCTCGAAGATGACATCATCGCTGCGGAGGAGCGGATTGCCCAGATCGAAAGGGAGTTTGCGGATGAGGCCGTGTATCGCGACGGAGAGCGTGCTCGGCAGCTTCGGGTCGAGTACGATCGGCTCCGCGCCGAGCTGGTCGAGATGAATCGCTACTGGGAAGCTCGTGCGGAGTAGCGTCTGGCGGGGGGCGCCGGCTTCGAACACGGTTCGATTCGGCGGGATTGAAGCGGAGGGTTTGGGGAAGAGGACATAGGGCGCAGGGGGGGCGCGGCTCCCGCAGCGCTTCATGCCTCGGACTTCGGGGCTTGAGAGCTACTTGTCCGGCGGTGGAGGGCCACCATGGTGATGCGACGGCAGGCCTGGGCTATTTCGGTCATCTCTCTACTCGTTCTGGCCCTGGAATTGGCACTGATTCGACTGATCCCATCCGAGATCAAGGCCATCTCCTACTTTACGAACCTCCTGTTGTTCTCGAGCTTCTTTGGTCTGGGCGTGGGCTGCATCGCCTATCGGGTTCGCAATCTGATGTGGCTTCTGCCGGCGGGGGTGTTTCTGCTGTTCATCTTCGTCTTTCTGTCGCGGGGCATTGTCGTATACGACACCGGCGGCACCGTCCACTACTGGCTGCAATCGGGTGACACGCGGAATCTGCCGACGCTTCAGATTCCCATCTTCGCAGCGGCGGTCGTGACGTTTGTACTGGCATCGATTCCGTTTGTCTCCCTGGGTCAGGCCCTGGCCCAGGCGATGGATCACCATCCGCGGTTGGTGGCCTATTCGTGGGATATCGCCGGAAGCCTGTTGGGCACGATCGTGTTTGCCCTGACCTCATATCTGGGCGTTCCGCCGTGGGTGTGGATTGCCTTGGGTATGTCGATCTGGGCCTTTGTGTTTGTGGACCGCTGGGGCCCGCGAATCGCCTGTATCGCATCGGGTGCATGTTTTCTGGCGCTGACGCAGACGTCGCATTCGTGGAAGTGGAGTCCCTACTACTTCATTCAGTACAGGGCGACAGACAACCAGATTACGGTCTGGGTGAACTCGAGTTTCCACCAGGAGGCGGTCAACTTCGACTCGAAGGACCCTGCTTATCGTCCGGTGGCCCAGGCGGTGGTCGAGAAGTTCAATGTGGCCTACGACATGTATCGGAGCCATCACGGTGGGGCTTCTCCGGCGAAGGTGCTGATCCTGGGCGCAGGGACCGGGAACGACGTGGGCATCGCGCTGAGGAACGGGGCCAGGGATGTCACGGCCGTTGAGATCGATCCGGTGATCCTTGAATTGGGGCGGTCACGCAATGCGGCTCGTCCGTATCAGAGTCCCCATGTGAAAACGGTTGTGGACGACGGGCGGCATTTCCTGTGGAACACATCGGAGAGGTACGACCTGATTGTGTTTGGGACCCTGGATTCGCAGACCCTGCTGTCCGGTCAGGCAAACCTGCGGCTTGAGAACTACATATACACCCGCGAGTGTTTTCGAGATGCCCGGCAGGCCCTGCGCGAGGGGGGCATGGTGGCCGCCTACTATTCGGTGTTCAAGCCCTGGTTCTTCGGTCGGATCTATGCGACCGTTCGCGAGGCCTTCCCCGGTGAGCTGAGGATGGTGGGTTTCCAGAACAACTATCTGTTCAACACGCTGGTGATGGCGGGGCGAGGGGTCTCAGGGTTCGCTTCGGACCCCAAGACCGAGGAGGTGTTTGCCGGCTCGATGGCCTCCAGCGACGACTGGCCGTATGTCTATCTGGAACGGCGCACGATCTCTCCGCTGTACTGGAAGGTCTTCGGCATGGTCGGGCTCCTGATCCTGGGGGCGTTCGTGCTCCTGCGACGCCTTCATCCGGCACATGAGTCTCATGCGAACTTCTTCTTCATGGGGTTGGGGTTCACGTTGATGGAGGCCGCGGCGATCGTGCGATTGGCCCTGGTTTTCGGGACGACATGGGTCGTCAGTGCCGTGGTGTTCTCATCGGCTCTACTGACCATCTTCCTGGCGAACCTGTTCGTTCAGAAGAACCGTGGCCTGGGATTCACTCAGGCGTGGTGTTGTCTCCTGGGCTTCCTGGTTCTGAACGTTGTGTTTCCCATGTCGGTCTTGTTTGGTGTTCCGCCGATACTCCGGCTGTTGGCCGCCGCGGTTCTGGTGGGGGGGCCGGTGTTCTTTGCGGGGGTGTGCTTCAGCCGGCTCTTCGGGCGTCAGACCGAGACGGGGTATGCCCTGGGGATCAACCTGGTCGGGGCGATGGCGGGCGGGCTGATCGAGTATGTGTCGATGGTGGTGGGAATGCGGTCGGTCTGGCTGGTCATCATCGCGGTCTATGTGCTTGTACTTCTGACGACGATGTGGTCATCTGCACGCCGATCCGGCTCGACGGCGGCGGTGGCGACAGGATAGGGTCTTGCATCGCTTTGTTTCCGCGGGGTGTGTCGATTCCCGTCGGAGAGGCGTGGGCATCAGACGAGGAGAAGGTGCAATGATGGCATGGCTGAGGTTGGCGGTGGTGATGGGCGTCTTTGCGGTGAGTCTGTCCCCGGCCGTCGGTGCGGGAGACGAAAAGGTCATCGCCGACTTTGAAGGTGCAGACTATGGGGGGTGGAAGGCCACCGGCGAGGCCTTTGGCAATGGTCCCGTGCAAGGCACACTGCCGAACCAGCATCCGGTCGGCGGTTTCGAGGGACAGGGTCTGGTCAATTCGTATCGAGGTGGCGACGGCCCACAGGGGACTCTGACATCGCTGGAGTTCAAGATCGAGCGACGATACATCAACTTCCTGGTGGGCGGTGGGTGCAAACCGGAAAGGGCATGCGTGAACCTGCTCGTGGAGGGCAAGCCGGTTCGAACGGCCACCGGCAAAGATAGCGAGGAGTTGGAATGGGAGACCTGGGACGTGTCAGACCTGGTCGGCAAAACCGCTCGTATCGAGATTGTGGATCAGGCTTCAGAGGGGTGGGGACACATCAACGTGGATCAGATTGTTCAGAGTAATGCCAAGAGTGAGTCGGAGGTCATCACGGACATGCCCTATCGAGAGACCTATCGGCCGCAGTTTCACTTTACGGCCCGCAAAAACTGGCTGAACGATGCCAACGGGCTGGTCTTCTATCGGGGTGTGTACCATATGTTCTTTCAGCACAATCCCAAGAGCATCAACTGGGGGAACATGACGTGGGGGCACGCGGTCAGCCGTGATCTGGTGCATTGGGAACAACTGCCCAACGCGATTGAGCCGGACAAACTGGGGACGATTTTCTCGGGTTCGGCGGTGGTGGATTGGGACAACACGGCGGGGTTCCAGACCGGATCGGAGAAGGTGATCGTGGCGATCTACACATCGGCTGGGGGGACGTCTCCGGAGTCGAAAGGGCAGCCGTTCACACAGTCGATTGCGTACAGCAACGACGGCGGTCGAACCCTCGTCAAGTACGAGAAGAATCCGGTTCTGAAGAATGTCATCAAGGAGAACCGCGATCCCAAGGTTGTCTGGCATGCTCCGACGAAGCGTTGGATCATGGCTCTGTTCAAGGACGGGAATGTCTTCGGGTTCTTCGCCTCGTCGGACCTGAAATCGTGGACACATCTGCACGATATCACCGTGCCCAATTGCGGGGAGTGCCCGGACTTCTTCGAGATGCCCGTGGACGGAAATCGGAACGACACGCGGTGGGTGTGGACGGCTGCCAATGGGCACTACCTCATCGGTCGGTTTGACGGGCAGCGGTTCACCACAGAGACGGGACCGCATCAGGTCGACTGGGGGGCGAATTACTACGCCGTCCAGACCTACAGCGACATCCCGGAGACCGATGGGCGCCGGATCCAGATCGCGTGGATGAACGGAGGAAGGTATCCCAAGATGCCGTTCAACCAGCAGATGAGCTTCCCGTGTGAGATGCGGCTTCGTCGTTTCCCCGAGGGGTTGCGGATCTGCCGGCTGCCCGTGCGCGAGATCGAGACGATCCACGAGAAGGAACATGCATGGACGGACCTGACGCTCAAACCGGGTGAGAATCCGTTGGATTCGATCGGCGGGGATCTGTTCGACATTCGGGCGGAGATCGAGTTGCAGGATGCGTCAGCCGTTCAGATCAGAGTTCGCAATCAGGCAATTCACTATTCCGTGGGCGAGAAGAAGCTCACATGTCTGGGACGCAGGGCGGCTCTGGAGCCCATGGGGCGGCGGATAGGGCTTCAGATTCTGGTCGATCGTACCTCGATCGAGGTATTCGGCAATGAAGGCAAGGTGTCAATGACGTCATGCTTCCTGCCGAAGGCGAAGGATCGGAAGCTGTTGCTGGAGGCATTGGGCGGATCGGTGAAGGTCGTATCGCTCAAGGTCTTCCCGCTGCGTTCGGCGTGGCCGGCACCGTAATGAGGGTTCCTGGGGCATCAGGAGCGGAGAGGACATCTATCGTCCCTTTGAAGAATCCTTGTCCTGGTTGTGTGATGGGGGGACGAAGGGTGGATCGGTTGGGTCCTGCTGTTGTTGGTCTTTTCGAGTAGGGCTAGAATGAAGTCTGTAGAGTTCGTCAACTCGATTGTCGTTTCGTAGCAACTCCTGGAGTGTGACAGATGTTTGGACGGACACAATCTGCATATGTATGGTGCGTCGCGGCGGTCTTGAGCCTGTGCAGCGTGTTGTGCGCCGACGTGATCATCATGAAGGACGGCAAGCGCGTTGAGTGCAAGATTATCGCGGAGATGGATGAATACGTTGAGGTGCAGGTCAAGAGATACGGCATTTCGACGACGCACAAGTATCCACTGACCCAGATCAAGAGCATTACGAAAGGCGAAATCGCTCCCGAGCCGTCTGAGGGGGAGGCCCCGGCAGAGAAACCTGAACAACCCGGGAAGGCGGATACATCGGAGAAGGCAGGTAAGTCCGACAAGTCCGACGCCACGCGTGCAGAGCCTGCAAAGAAACCGTCGGGGGAACCGGCTCCCAAGGAACCAGAGGCCGCCCCCGCAGTCGAGGATCAGAGACCTGTCGAGTTCGACCTCCGATTGGCGATGTTCGAGTCCTTGATCTACGACACGTTCGAAGACGGCCCCAACAAGATCGAACCGCCCAAGCGCCGCGGATATTTCGTACTGCTTCCCTTTCACTACGGGTTCGAAGAAGGGCCGTACGTCATTGCGCTGCGGACCTATACCCTCAGCGTCGATCAGGGTGCCGTTCGGTGTCGGGGCTTTGTTCCGCTGGAGGCGAGGGCGTTGGGGACCGGTCGGCCGGCGGGGGGGACACCCAAGGCCGGTGAGGAGGCCGCCGACACCGAAGATGCTCCCGTGCAACTCAGCAGGGTCAAGGGGTCTCCACTGTATGAGAGGATGACGGTCTATCTGGACGGGGATCAGCCCATGGTCAGTTACGTTGATCAGAGCAGGGCGACCGCAGGTCCGGGGGTACCGAAGAGCCCCGTCCGGACGGCACTTCCCGAGCCTCCGAGGCGATCCGGTGGGACGACCGGCGCTCCTCCTCAGACAGAAGGCGAGCGCCCGGTTCGGGGGTATGAAAAGGGGCGTGATAAAGAGGCGCCGAAGTCACAACCGGCTTCCGGTCAAGGCAAGGGCAAGCAAGGTGCAACGCCGGTCAAGGCGCCGGTCGAGCGTGCGATCCGAGATCGGTCTATACCCTCCGACGGAAAGCCTGCCAGTCAGTGGGCAGCGATGTTGTTGGAGGTTTCGAACGACGCCTCGGTCGTCTACGTGCATATAGGTTCTCAGAAGCTCGCGATCGAGCTGCGGCTGATCGATGTGATGGGGCAGGCGGTCACCGGCGGTGCCAAGGAGAATACGCCGGAAGAGTTGAAAGTCCTCGCAGGGGTGGCCGAGTACATTTTGAATGAGGGTCCGGCTCTGTCACGGCTGGCTGTTCACTATTTCGCCCGGTTGCACGAGGGGTTGAAGAGCGCTCAACGACCTCAGCCGACACCGGGGGCTCAGGGCGAAGGGGAACTGGACAAGCGGACCCGTATCATCGAAAGATCGCTGCTGGCGGCTCTGGTTCAGAAGGATGAACGGACGGGTCGAATTGCGTGGCGTGCGATCACGTCGGGAGATACGCTCCCGAAGGCGACGGAAATGGCCATTGCGGAACTGGATCGTCCGCAGGCACTGAAGGCTATTCTGCGAGAGGTGGAGAAGAACATCAAGCGGGACGCGGCCTTGTCCTCGACGGCGGTGGAAGGCCCGGGCGGGGGGCGTCCGAGCCTGATTCCGAGAGGGGGAATGCCGGGGGCCGCATCGTTGGACTCTCTCATCGCCCCGCTTCCCGACGGTGGTGGGACGCCTGCCACATGGGCGTTGTTGGGGGCGTTGATGCGCTGCGCCGATGCCCAGGTGGGTGCTGAGGCCGTGACGTTGGCGATGTCCATCGTTTCGAAACAGGCGGCGATGGCGCTCGGGCAACCGAGCGTTGTTGTGGCCGGCCGGATGATGAGCGTTTTGGCGAAGGCGCCGCCGAGTCCGCTGAAGGGACTGGCTTTGCGGTTGGCGATGTGCGGGATTCAGGCGAGCAAGGACAAGCAGGGGATCGAGGAAGCCTTGGCCGCCTGTGCGGGGGTGGCGCAGCAGACGGCGGCGGCGGGCATGCCGATCGTGGTTGTAGACCCTGCGGACGTACTTCTGACCACGCCGATGGCCTTGCGTGAGAATCCCGATTGGCAGGTCCGCGCCTTGGCGATTCTTCAATTCTGCCGATTGGGCATTGCCCTGGAGTCGGCGGGCATCGACAAGTGGCTGACCGGCATGACGGACAAACTGATGGCGCAGGGTGTTCGGGATGCTTCCTACGTTCTGGTTGCTGAGAAGTGGGAGCCTTCGTATCTGCCGCCGTTGTCCTCCCCCCGGTCGGCCGAAGCCCCTGCGGGAGGTCAGCCGGGGGCCCCAAGCATGGCCGCGGCCCTTGGGGGCCGGGGGCAAGGGGGGATCGAGAAGTTCCTCGTGGATGGGATGACGTCGGCGTCGGGTGAGGCCAGAGTGTTCATCATCGTGTCGCTTCTGCGAGCCGGTCGGGCGGACTTGGTTATGGGGCAAATCGAGAAGGCGGAGCCCCCAGTCCTGGTCGGACTGTTGAAGGTGATTCCGAAGCTGACGGCGGGTCTGCCTCCGTCCATTATTCCCGGTGAGCCATCTCGATTTGTTTCGCTGTCGCTGGCGATGGGGCTCCTTTCGCGTCAGAAGGATGTGACGGTGACATCGCAGGTGGCGACACTTCTGGATGAGATGTCCTCGTCGGCGTCGGGCGATGGGGCGTGGCGACTGGGTTTCGCGTTCAAACGAGCGATGCAGTGGGAACGGGTGGTGGATTTGTCGGCCAGCACAGATTCCAAAGTGGCCGGAAAGACCCGAACCGCCCTGGGGCGGATTCTGCCGCTGGCGGCGGGCGAGACAACCGCGTTGTCCGGCCTTAAAGATCGAGCATCCGTGATGGCCAAGTTGGACGACTACGACAATCAGAGCGCTGCCAAGCTGCCCGGTAAGTATCACCTGATGGTCTTCTGTGATCTCATGGTGCCGTCCTATTCACTGGAATTCGACCCGGCCGCCGATTCGCGTGCGAAGGAGCGTGAGGTGAAGATTGCCAGCCTCCGATGGGATCGTCGTGTGATCGGACTGGAACCCGGTGTGGCGGAGATTCGGACCGCTCAGGAGCGGAAACTCGATGTGGTCCTCGGGGCCGTGCCGATCGGGACGGGCGTGGCCGCGACCGCCAAGGACGCCAAACCCGCACAGACGCGACCTGCTGCTGCGGCCGCTACGCCGGCCAAGCCGTCTCCGGTGGACCTGGTGGAGGCCCTGAAACGGCGTCAGGGGGCGCCCGGCGCTCCGGGTGCAGCGCCGTCGGCGGCAGGGGCGGAACCACCTGCCGGGACACTGGAGATCCGTCTGCCCATGCTGGTAGGGGCTTTGTTGATGGTGCCGGCGGTCAAGCAGCAGTTTCCCGGGCTGGATCTGTCGAATCCGTCGGACTTGGTGAAGGTATTCCCGCCGCTGCCTCCCAAAGCCCCCGGTGAGACGAAGGAGTCATCGGACCCGTTTACGATCAGCATGTCGCATCTGGCGTTCGGGACTCGTCAGGGATCGATGCGTTTTGCGGAGTCGTCGCCACCCACCTATGAGAGACTGGTTGTCAACGAGCAGAACAAGCCGATTCGTGGCCAACCTATGCCCATGATGAAGGAGGTTCAGGTCTTCCTGGAGCCGGTTCGGACCGGGGGCGGCAAGTAAGAACCGCCTTACCGAGGGATTGCATGCCAGAAGCCGCATGGCGTCCGGTGCGGCATGGTGCGGGATCATCTCGCCGGCCCGATCAACCTCAATCGCACCGCATAGTGGCCTGTCTGTCGCACGCGATCCGAGCTTCGACCCGTCGGATGCGCGGATCGCATCCGCCAGATGATGGTATAGAGCATTTCACGATTGACTGTAGCGATACCCGCAATGTTGAAACCACCCTTG
>CAYUQT010000007.1:0-213233 GCA_964446835.1 uncultured Planctomycetales bacterium
CGGAGGCGATAGTGAGCGTACGGCTCCACCGGTCCTTCCGTGCACTCTGGGTCATGTTCGCCAAACCTCGGTAATGTAATAGGGGACGGTCAATTGCCAAACCTCTATCCCGAAACTGTTTGCCGCTCCGCCGCGCAGGGTGCGTCGCGACGTCCTATGATACTCCCCCGGTTCCCCTTCTCACACCGGGACAAATGGAAGCGCCCTACGCCAAGGAGCAGACAGTGTCGTCCCCAAACGCCGATTCAACCAGTGCGTCCAACCCCACACCCAACCAACCCTCCCGCAACCTCAGCCCATGCCCCCGTCGCCGCTCTAAACAGACCCGCGTCGCAATTGAAAGAGCTGCGTCCCTTTCAGGGATCCGGTTGGGCCGCACTGGGACTATACTGGTTCACTTGCTCCGATGGAGGGCGCGCGGATCTTTCCGGATGATACGTTCGTGCCAAAACCATAGCAGAGAGGCAGGGTACAGTCATGGCAGACTGGCGGCTGCAGGGGCAGGAGAAATACCTGAAGGGCGACTCGCTGCGGAAGGAAGAGTGGCGAAGGTATCGAGACGATTGGGACCACGATCACTGTAGGTTCTGCTGGGCGACGTTCTCGGAATGCCCCGAGGACCTGCACGTTGGATATGTGACATCTGATGGCCTCGTCTGGATATGCTCAGAGTGCTATGAAGACTTTAAAGAGCTATTTCAATGGACCGTCGTTGAAGGATGAGAGAGCCAGAGGGAAGGCCGGACGATGTGTCTCGCGCCTTCAGGTGTTGATGCGGAAGGTGGAGCGGCTGCCAGGGGCGCTGTACGACCGAGCGGGCAGACAAACACGAGGGAGGGCGAAGCTTCGGCACCGTCGGGTTTGCGCGGGTCGGCGGGGAGGCCCCGTGAACGGGGCCGCGCAGATGCGAGGGGACGGCGCGAATGCCGGTTACGCGGGGGGCGTGTTTCGGGCAGAGATTGGTGCGTCACGGGGCACGCTGCGTTACTCCGTGTTCTGAGCCGAGCAGCGATCTGGCCGGATATCCGGATCGGGACAATCCGGCTCGGAGGCGGGGGTGCAAACGAGTTCGGTTGCCCTGGCGTTGACGATTTGGGGAGCCTGGTGCCTGATGCAACGGTTGCGTTCACACAAGGGGTGTCTGCCGTGGCCGAGTGGAAGGTCGTCTGCCGATTGCCGTCCGACTGGAACCACTATTATGGCGAGGGCTGCTTGACGGGGGGCCCTGGCAAGTTCGAGGACCTTGCACAGAAGGAGTACCCCCATGAGATGATCATCATCCTGGGCGATCTGGTCAAAAGGATCGGGGGGGATCGGTACTCGCTCTCCGGCAACGAGGTCATCGGGCGCGACCTGTCAGACGACGGTGTGGGGCCGAGGGTGCAACCGCCGATACCACAACTACCACCCCCCGAGGAGTTGCTCAGACAGGCCAGGCAGATCTTTACGGACAACCTGGAGGACTGGCAGAGACGCCTGCAATCGGGCAAACGCTGGCACTACGTGGGAGAGTTCGTCAAGTTCGTCTTGAGCCTTATCGGGTGAGACTCAATGGGGTATCTGCGGTTGCGGTACATGGGTGGGGATGCGTTTCAGGTCAGGATGAGGTTGTATTCCTCCGCCCTGCCGGGGCGATGCGGGTGCGTGGGAACCCCGTTGAAACGGGGTCAATTGGAGGGGGTTGACGGGCCAACCGGTCCTGAAGGACCGGGCTATCAGCCCGCCTGCGGCGGGGAGGCCCCGTGAACGGGGCCGCGCAGATGCGAGGGGACGGCGCGAATGCGGGTCGGGATGGGTACAATGACGGTGATGGCGAAGACCGTCTACATCGAAACGACGATTCCCGGCGCGTACTACGACGACCGGGACAATCTGGTCAGCCGATTTCAACGGCAGCAAACGCGTTTGTGGTGGCGGGTGCATCGGAGCAGATACGAGCTGGTGACCTCTGAGTCTGTCATTGTCGAACTTACGGAGCCGGGATTCGCCAGGAGTGCCGAGTGTCTGGGACTCTTGAAGGATATTCACGTGCTGACCGTGGACGATGAGGTGCGAGGTACGGCCGAGGTATACGTTCGGAATCTGGTGATGCCGCGAGGACACGTGGGCGACAGCCTTCACCTGGCCTTCGCATCCGTTCATCAGGTGGACTATCTGCTAACCTGGAACTGTCAGCACTTGGCCAATCCGTCGAAGGTCACGCACATCACGACGATCAACAGACGGCTGGGGCTTTTGACGCCGATCATCCTTACTCCGCAGATGCTGGTAGAGGAAACGACCGATGAAGCGTAAGTCCGAAGTGAATCCAACCGTTGAGAGCGTTCGCCGGGCGCGGGAGGCCTTCGCCCGACGCTGCGGATACGATCTGGACAAGATGTTCGAGGTGCTCAAGGCAATGCAGGCCGAACACCCGGAGCGTGTTCGTGATCTGCGGAAGAAGACACCTCGACGCCGAATTCGGGCTCAGGGGTGACCCGGGCAAGACTGCACCTACAGCAGGATGGCCCAGTCTTGTCAGGGATCGCCGACGGCGCTGCGGCTCGGCTCGGGGCTTATCACTCCGACCCAGGGTGTCACACTAACTTGTTGCACTTCTGGAAAGTCTCGGGGCTATTCGGAACAGGCAACCTGCTGCCGTCCCACCGAAATGGGTGACTGTCCCTCGTTTATCCTGTCCCTCGTTTATCCTCGTTTATCCAAGCGTGGCTACGCAATGTTGTATTCCTCCGCCCCGTCGGGGCGGTTGCTGTTTAAGGGGACGGTGAACCACGGGCTCCGCTTCGCTCCGCCCGCGGCTACAGTCCTTCGCCCCGTTGGGGCGAGTGGCCGGGCTGCGCCCGGATATCCGGATCGGGACGATCCGGCTCGGAGGCGGCTCGTGATGGGGCGTGGCGTCTACGGTTACGCGGGGGGCGTGTTTCAGGCGGAGATTGGTGCGTCATGGGGCACGCTGCGTTACTCCATGTTCTGAGCCGGGCTGCGATCTGGCCGGATATCCGGATCGGGACGATCCGGCTCGGAGGCGGATACCGAGGGGGACAGGCACAGTTTCCGGTGCTGCGGTCTGACGACCTGCGCCCTCGGAAACTGAGCCAGTCCCCTGCGGCTCGCGAGTACGCTCGCCCTCCCGCGGATTCGAGGCGAATCCTCTCTTGGGGATGGACGTGTAGTGGACAGGCCATTGGCGGACGAGGTGCCAGTGGCACCCTGTCGGTTCGCCCCTCGGTCGACGGGGCGGCGGGGTTTGGCTAATCTATGACGGCGTGAGTACTCTCCGAGATCAGTCTTTGTCTCCCGAGGCACTTCGACGGGGTGAGCGGCTGCTTCTGGCCGAGTCGGCCTGCGCCAAGATGATGGGCACCGCCACGAGCGGCCTGTACCTGACGGGTTTCGCATTGGCCCTGGGTGCCAATGAGCTTCAGGTGGGCAAACTGGCGGGGGCGATCTATGTGGGGGGCATGCTCCAGTTTCTTGTCGTGCCGTCGGTGCGCTGGCTGGGCTCGCGGCGGTGGTTCTGCATCACGTGTCTGGGTGTGACGCGACTGATGCGATTCGCCATGGCCGCCTCGCCGCTGTTCCTGATGTGGGGCGTCTCGCCGGCTAACGTGATATGGCTTATCTACGCCTGCCTGTTGCTGGGTGCCATCACCGGAACGGCGGCGGAGACCGTTCGGCAGAGCTGGATGACCGATCTGGTGCCCGTGGGACAGCTCGGGCGATTCATCGGATGGCGCTCGGCGATCGGCAGCGGGGCGGGCATCGTCTCGGCGGTGATCTTCTCGCAATTCATCGAATACTGGCGTCGGGGCGGACACCCGCCGGTAGCGGGCTTTCAATGGCTGATCGTCCTCGGCGCCTGTATCGGCATTGCGGGGCTGATCTGCCTGGCCCGTGCGCCCGACCCCCCGCTGATCGAGGCGCGTCAAACCACAAGCGGCTGGTCGGAGCTGTCGCTGCCGTTTCGGGATCGGGGGTTCCGGGCCTTCATGCTCTTTCACACGGCCTGGACCGCCGCGGCGGGGATCGGCGGCATGTTCTTCCATTTGTACATGCTGGACTATCTGGGGCTCCGCAACCGACCGATGGGGTACGTCCTCATCGCGGCCACGGACATCCTGAGCGAAGTGCTCTCGATGGCGATGGCACCGGTGTGGGGGGCGATGGCCGATCGGTGGGGCACGCGGCGGATGCTTCTGCTCGCGGCGGGGATTCAGGCGGTGTATCCTTTGCTGTGGGTGTTCATCACGCCGGCCCTGTGGCCTTTGGCGTTCGTCGTCGTTCTGGCCCAGGCGTCCAACAGCGGTCTGGAGATCGGTCCGATGACGCTGGCGATGCAGATGGCGCCGGAGCGGCATCGGTCGGTGTATCTGAGCGCGTACCGGAGTCTGGCGTGTCTGATGACGGCGATTGCCCCGGTGGTGGGCGGTGCGATCGCCCTGCGGCTGGGCGGTTCGGCCTGGATCGTCGGCGGGATGACGTTTACGGGCCTTCATCTAGTGTTTATGCTGAGTTCTGTGGGGCGACTGTTGAGCTTGTCGCTCTTGAAACGGGTGGGCCAAGTCTCCCTATCCACGAGGGCGGGATCTTCGAATCAACAGGTGTGAACCGGTGGGCATGGACGATCCCAATCGCGGCGAATTCTCTGGTCCTTCGGATGACGTGGGTGCGTTGGTCCGACTGGCCAGTGATCTGCTGGCCCAGGGAGACTGCGAGCGGGCGACGGTGGCGGCGCAGAAGGCGCTGCAAGTGGGCGGGGATATCGTGGAGGCCCGGGTGATCCTGGGCCAATCGCGGCAGGCGCTGGGCTATCCGATGGAGGCCTCGTTTCAGTACAAGCAGGTGTTGGCGAGGCATCCGGACCACGTTCAGGCGAAAGAGGGCTATGAATCGGTACGGCGAATTGTGATGGCCGTGGAGGCCGTCCGCCGGGCCAATCCGCCCGAGCTGCAACTGGACGTCCGCCGTCACGTCGTGGTGCTGACGCTGGTGGGGATGATGGCCCCCTACACGGAAGACCAGGACCTTCGCGAGGCGTATGAGCGGCTGACGACGGTGATGGTCCGGCTGATGCAGTTGGGCGCGATGGGCTGCGTGGTGGACCTGACGCGGATCGGATTCGTCACATCGTTCTTCCTGAGCGTGCTGCTGGACTGGCGGCGGAAGGTTGCACGGGAGGATCGCCCCCTGGCGGTCTGTGCGAGCCGTCCGGAGATCCGCGAGCTGCTGATTTCTTCGCGAATCAACCGTTTGATACCGCTGCTGGAGACGCTCGACGAGGCGATCGTGTACGTTCGGAACACCTATGAGAATCCGCCGCCGGCCGAGCCGACGGCCCCCCCTGCCGACTGACCTGTTCCGGTGTGAATTCGGACGGCACTGACTATGCGAGGATGGAGCGGCCGGTCATCTGGGGCGGCGGCTCGAGTCCCATAGCGTTCAGGGCGGTGGGGGCAACGTCCTCGACGCGAAGGTCCGGCCGGTTCGCCTTGAAACTCGCCAGGAAGATACCGGGCACGAGCGACGGATCGACCAGGTGATCGCCGCACCACTGCTTGGCGTTGTCGGCGAAGATGTCGCCGGCGGGGGCGCCGCCGATGGCCATCTGCCACGAGGCACGGTATCCCTCGGCGAACCCGACGATCAGATCGGGACCGCGGCCCGATTGCGGACCGTGATACATCTGGCTGGATCGGTAGACGCCATGAATGGCACTTCGCCCCGTGGCGGGGTCTGTCAGGGCGCTGAGCCGTTGGCTGAGGTCGGCGATCAGGGGTTCGTAGTCTGTGGCGGGGTCCACACCGCCGGCCTGTTCGCGGCCTTTGAGATTCACGTAGATGCTGGCGAAGCCCAGGGCGAAGGCCCGGGTCTTGGACCAGTCGACGTCGCGGAAGAGCGTCTCGGAACCCTCTTTGCCGGGCTTGAGCGCCATGTAGCCGTTCTGAACCAGCCAGGTGTTGAGCTGAACCGACCGGCGGAACGATCCGAAGCCGTGGTCGCTCATGACCATGAGGGCGTCGCTGGGCTTGAGGGCGTCGAGGGCCTTGCCCAGGTAGCCGTCCATCTGCCGGTACATGTCGGGCAGGACGTGGGCATAGGTGGCGGCGAAGTCCTGGCGATAGGCCGGATGGGCCGGGTCGCGTGTGACCCAGAACAGGTGCTGGATGCGATCGGAGTGGTCGAACACGAAGGCCAGGGTTCCGTCTTTGAAGCGGCTCAGTTCGGCATCGAACATCCGTTCCCGTTCGCCCGCCACTTCGGCGCACTGGGCGAGGAAGGCCTCGACGTCGATCCGCCCGTCGGTGACGGCGTGGGTGTCTTCGGGCATTCCCTGCGTGTAGAAGGGGCCGATGGCCTTGGACAGTTCAGCCGTGAACTCATCCGGGTGCGAAATCGGAAACGAGGGTGCGGCCGGATCGACCTGAACGGGGGTGGCGAACAACCGCAGGTCGGGCGTCGCGGCGGCGAGGTAGAACTTGACCAGCCCCGTCTGCTTTCGCAGGAATCCGAGCTTGAACGAGACCGGGATCCAGGCGGACCACTGCTTCGGCTTCAGTTCGATCGGGCGTCCTCCGTCGAGGGCGAGGGTGATGCCGTCGCCCTGTCGGCGGATTTCCAGGGCGAGCTTGGCGTGTCCGCCCTTGATGGGAGGACCGAGCAGTTCGGCGCGAATGCTATCGCCCTGCCATGCGACGGGAGTCACTTTTTCCTTCGCCTCGTCCTTGGCGTCGATCTGGGTGGTGAAGAACGAGTACCGCCCGAGGCGACCGGCCAGATCGGGCGTTCCGAGGCCGCAGAGCATGTGGCCGCTGACCGGTTCGGGCGGGAAGGCGCCCGGCCATCGCATGATGGTCGTGGGGATGCCGGCCTTGGAGGTGTGGGTCCAGAAGGCGTCGGCCTGTCGGACGGGCAGATACATTTTGTCGCGAGCCCCGGTGAGGTTTTTCAGGTTCGGCTGCATGAGGCTCAGGTCGGGCAGGTAGGTGCCGGGTCGTCGCACGATGAAATCGAAGATGCCGTGCTGGCCGGCGTCGGCCCCCGTGGCGATGCTGGCCCAGGCGACGGGACTTTCCGACGGATTGCTGGTTGCCAGTCGGGCGTAGGTTCCCTGGCGAGCCAACCGCTGAAAGTTGGGCAGCAGCCCTTGTGCCATCAGCTCGTCGAGAAGGCGGGGGTCCAATCCGTCCATACCCAGAAGGAGCAGACGTTCGAATCGCCGCTGCCCTGGTTTTGCGTTCATTCGAGTATCCCTCGGTTGTTTCGCAGGCCTGCAATGGTGGCCGCGCGACGTGCCCTTGTCTCCGTCATTTCTCCAGCACGACCATCAGTTCGTCCGACGGCAGGCGCCAGGTGCCGGCGATCCGTCCCGCGGCGTGGGCTCGCACCCAGGCCTCGTCGATGTAGGCGTGGGGGTGGTAGACGCTGGGCTTACTGATGAGGTCGAAGGTCAGCAGGAATCGACCGCCCGGCCTGACGACCCGCAGGGCTTCGGCCACGAACGCGACGGGATCGCGTACGTGGTCGATGACATTTCGCGACCAGACCACATCAAAAGCGCCGTCGGCAAAGGGCAGGCGTTCGCCCGCGCCGGCGATGTATCGGATATCGGCATCCGCCCGCATGTCGATCAGCTCGGCGTAGCGTCCGCAGAGCGGATCGAGGGCGACGACCCGGCCGCGGCGGACGAGTGAGTAGGGCCCGCATCCGAGATCGAGCACCAGACTGTCCGCGGTGATGAGCGTCGACAGCGGCAGGCCTGCCTCTGCTTCCCAGCGGCCCATCACCGAGCGGCGGTGATCGAGCCATGTCTCGCCGGGCAGGGGCTTGGGAACGGCCTGGGCGCGCCACTGGTCGGACTGGAGGAACCGCCGCCACCAGCCGAGTTCGGCCTGTTGGGCGGCCCGCCACCGGCTTCGGCTGCCGGCGGGAAGCCGGCGGACCAGCCAGGCGCGGAGGTCTTCTTGCACCCATTCACGGAACCGCCAGTATGTGGTTTTGGTGCGATTCAGCATGTCAGTCGATCGGGGTTTTGTCCTGTTGCCAGATGGTCAGGTTCGTCAGGTTTCGAGGCCGGCGGGGCAGGAGCGATCCGGCCAGGTAGCCGACCACGAACATCATCAGATTACCCACAAGTCCAGTGTAGTACAGATCGAACGGAAACCGCAGGGCCTGTGGCAGCCAGGGCCGGGGAATGACGGTCCAGAGGGTGAAGGCGAAGGTGCAGAACAGGCCGATCCAGACGGCGCGGGCGTCGCCCCGATCGGTCAGGAACCCGAGGAGGTAGATCGCCAGGAATCCGCCGCTCATCAGAGAGGTCATGACGGTGCCGGTATGCTGAAGGGTCTTGATGTCGGTGGCGGTCAGGATCATTGCCCCGACGACCATCAGGATCGAAGCGATGGTCGAGACCACATAGGCCGCCCTCATGTAGTGCTGGTCGGAGGCGTCGGGCTTGATCATGCGGCGGTAGATGTCGACGACGCCGATCATGGTGGCGGAATTGATGCTGGTGTTCAGCGTGGACATTGCGGCCGCCAGTGCGGCGGCGAGGACCAGCCCGACGATGCCGGGGGGGAGGTGATGGACGATGAAGAAGGGGAGGATGCGTTCGGCCTTCTGCGCGCCTGTGAGCATTTGCGTGGCCTCGGTGCAGGGGAAGACCTTGAAGAAGGCATACAGGGCGGTTCCGAGAAACATGAACGCGGCCCAGATGATGACGCTGCTCGCCGAGCAGAGCCACATGGCCTTGCGGGCCTCGCGGGCGCTGCTGGAGGCGATGTACCGCTGGATAACGTTCTGGTTGCCGGCGTATTCGTAGCCGAACATGTTGAGTCCGACGAGGACCATCATGGCGACGGATTTGGAGGTCAGTGAGAACCCCCACGGCGCCGGCGTCATCTTTCCGTCGACCAGGTCGGCCAATGCCAGCTTTCCGTCGGCGACGCCGATGGAGATGACCTGTCCGAAGCCTCCGGGCAGGGCCTTGACTATCGTGATGATGCATATGGCTCCGCCGAGGACCAGCACGCTGGTCTGGACCACCTGGGTCCAGATGACCGAATGGAGCCCGCCCAGGATGGTGTAAACGGCGACGCAGCCGCCGGCGACCAGGATGGAGACGATCGGTTGGAGCCCTGTCGTTTCCTTGATCAGCGCCGAGAGCAGGTAGAGGATCATGGTCATCCGCCATATCTGCATGAGGATGAAGCCGATGGAGCCATAGGTGCGGACCGACGGACCGAATCGGCCCTCAAGGTACTGGTAGCCCGAGGTGATGTTGCCTCGCCGGTAGAACGGCAGGAAGAAGTAGGAGGCGATGAGCACAACGAAGGGCAGTGTGAGATTGGGAACGAACCGCAGCCAGGCCGTCTTGAATGAGTCGGCCGGGAAGGCCAGGAAGGTTACGCAACTGATGGACGCCCCGACCATGCTGATGCCGACGATCAGGCCTTTGAAGGAACGGCCGCCGAGGAAGTAGTTTTCGGTGTTCGTGCTCTTCCGGGATGCGTAGATCCCGACCGTGGCCACAACGACGAAGTAGGCTACCAGGGTCACAACATCGATGAGATGTAGATTCATGACACTCCGCAGAGTCGCTGCACCGCGTCATCCGTCCTGTTGCCCGGCGGCCGCCGACAGCCCCGTTTCAGGCAACGTCGTCCATCCTACGAGATCGTCTGCCATGTGGCACCGGCCTCGGGGCGGGTCGTATAGACGATTGCCGGTTTCTCCCACTGTCGATCGTAGCGATCACGAATGGCTTCGGTCAGCGCCGCGGCCACCCGCTCGTCGGCCAGGGCGATCGCGCAGCCTCCGAAGCCACCTCCGGTCATCCGGGCCCCGTGGACGCCCGGCACCGATCGAGCGACATCCACCAGTGCGTCCAATTCGCTGCACGAGACCTCGTAGTCGTCGCGCAGACTCACGTGCGAGTCACACATGAGTTTGCCGAAGGTGCGAACGTCACCGCCCTTGAGGGCCTTGGCGGCCTGCACGGTTCGCTCGATCTCGGTCACGACGTGACGACAGCGTCGATGGACCATTTCCGGCATTCCGGCGGCGTACTTCGAGAGCATGGCCGTCGTGACATCCCGTAGGGATCGTACTGCCGGTTCGGAGGCCTGGATGAGCTTCAGACCGGCCTGGCATTGCTGTTGGCGCACGGGATACTCGCTGCGGCCGATTTCGTGTTTGACCTGTGTATCCATCACGACAAGGACGACGCCGGGCAGATCGGCCGGAATATGTTCGTAGTGCTGGGTGCGACAATCGAGCAGGAGGGCGTGTCCTTTTTGTCCGAGGACGCAGATGAACTGATCCATGATGCCGCAGGGTGAACCGGCGTATCGGTGTTCGGCCTGGCGGCAGAGCAGGGCCATGGGAACGGGGTCCATTCGTGCCCCGGAGATTGCCAGGAGGGCATGGGCGGTGCCCACTTCGAGGGCCGCCGAACTGCTGACGCCCCCCCCGAGCGGGACCTCGCTGTCGATCAGGAGATCGGCGCCGGACAGCGCGACACCGTCGCTTTGGAGCAATGCTGCGACGCCCTTGACGTAGTTGGCCCACTTGGGCTCGCCCGGGGCGATGGGCTGGTCGAGATCGAACTCCACTGTTTGCTGGTAGGCGGTGGTGTGGACGCGGATCCGCCGATCGGAACGTCGAGCCACTCCCAGATGGAGGGCCTGGGTCATCGCGATGGGCAAGACGAACCCGTCGTTGTAATCGGTGTGCTCGCCGATCAGGTTGACGCGTCCCGGCGAGCGTACGAGGACCGAAGGCACCCCACCGGCAAATAACCTTGAGAATTTCCCTGAGAATTCTTCGATTTTGAACACCGTCACTCCCTCTGTGGCGACGCCGATGGGACAGGGTCCTCTGCGCCGGGGACCCCACCCCCGATTCGCGGCACCAATGTCCCGCGGGGAGGGGACGGTGTCAAGGCGTGCCATAACCTTGACTCAAGGCCTCCGTTCGGGTACTAATCTTCGGAATCGAGTCTGGGAACCGTAGGTCGAATCGCGGGTGGCGGGTATGAACCTGGTACGATATCGAACTGTGGTCGGTGTAGCGGCATTGTTCTCTCTGATCACTGTGGTCGGCTGTAATGAGCCGATGTGGAACTCCGACCAGAAGAAGCTGGTTCCACAACAACAGTTGACCAAGAGCGACATTCCGGTGCCTGAGGGCTTTGATCTGGATGAGCCTGCCTCTGAAGACCGGTCGGGTGGGGGGACGCGGCTGATCCGGTATGTGTTTTACGGCAAGGCCGACGGCCAGATGGTCCGCACCTTCTACCGTGAACAGATGCCCGTTGAAAAGTGGAATCAGACCGGCGACGAGATGCGCTCCGGTCAGTATGTGATGCAGTTTGAAAAGGGTTCGGAGGTCTGCGAGGTGACGATCTCGGGAGCCGGCCGGGGACTGATGACCAAGACCAAACTGCGCATCGAGGTGTTGCCTGGAAAGGGGCGCGCCCGATCCCCTAAGTCTACCTCTGAAGACAAGATGAGCCCATGAAAGCGGAACGCAGACAACAGCTTCGGACGAATGAACTGGCCCAGACCCTGGCAGATCTGGTTGAGTATTGTCGCAACAACAGCGGTGTGATTCTCGGGGTGGCGGCGGCGGTGGTGCTGGTGTTGTCCCTGGGTGCTTACTGGTATGCGACGCAGGTTTCGGCGCGAACCCAGGGGTGGGAGGACTTTGCCGGCAGCCAGATGGCCGGTGAGGGTGGAACAGGCGGGTTCAGCCGGGACAAGATCCGCGAAGTGGCCGTGAAGTACAAGTCTCAACCCGTGCTGGCTTCCATGGCGTGGTTGCGATATGCCGATGCCTCTGTCATGGAGTTGCGATCCGGCAGGATTCCGCCCGCAGAGGTCCAAAAAGCGTTGTCGGATGCGGTCAGCGCCTACAACTCTGTCTTGAACCACTATCCCGAGCAGACGATCTCGGTGGCAGGAGCGAGGTTCGGCCTGGCCAACCTGGCGGAGATGCAAGGGAGATTTGGGGAAGCCAAGACTCAGTATGAGGCGGTTGTGAGCGACAGCCGTTTTGCGGAAATGCCTTACAAATCGCTAGCGGTCGAGGCGATCAATCGCCTTGCCGTCATCAGCCAGCCGGTTGTTTTTGTGGATACTCCGACGACCGAACCGTCGAGTCGCCCCGTGGCTCTGTCCCCCGTGTCACGGCCAGCAGTATCCTCGGCGCCGGCCGGGGTTGGCGGAACGACACGAGCGGCCGCTGTTCCGAATGCCGGCAAGTAGGTTTAGTGCTGGGGGCAGCCCCCCAGGGTTTTTGGGATTTGTCATTGATCTGAGCTGTGGGCGATGCTAGATTCTTCGCCTGTTTGAGCGAATTCCTCAATAGACTAAGGAGACCGGACTCATGGCAGACTTGAAGGCGATCGCGGAGGCCGTAATCAACGGCAACCGTAATATGCCCAAGACCGCGCTGCAACTGACCGAAGAGGCGTTGGCTCAGGGCCTCAGCCCGAAGGCTATCTTCGAAGACGGTTTGATGGCAGGTATGGGTGTTGTCATTGAGCGTTTCAAGAAGAACGAGGTCTTTATCCCCGAGGTGCTCATCTCGGCCCGCGCCTTCGGACCGGCGATGGAGAAGCTGAAGCCGTTGCTCCTGGCCGCCGGCGAGAAGCCCGCAGGCAAGGTGGTCATCGGTACGGTCAAGGGTGACCTGCACGACATCGGCAAGAATCTGGTCAGCCTGACGCTGAAGGGGCAAGGCTTCGACATTGAGGATCTGGGCACGGACGTAGCGGCCGACGTGTTTGTGAAGAAGGCTCAGGCGGCCGGTGCCGATGTGATCGCCATGAGTGCCCTGCTGACCACGACCATGCCGCAGATGAAGAGCGTGATCGCGGCGGTGAAGCAGGCCGGCCTGAAGACCAAGACCATGATCGGCGGCGCCCCTGTCACCCAGGACTATGCCAACGAGATCGGTGCCGACGGGTATGCACCGGACGCGGCGACGGCCGTTGATGTGGCCAAGAAGCTGGTCAAAGGCTGAGAGGCTGCTCAGACGTGCGATGATGGGTTGTGTGATCAGACGGGTCCCGTCTCAACGGGACCCGTTCTTTTTGCAGTGAGAGGGGTCGGTTGCTGTAGAATTCGGAGAGGGATTGTGAAGCGGGACTGATGGCGGACGAAAACGAAGACA
The DNA here is from genome assembly GCA_964446835.1 of uncultured Planctomycetales bacterium. Taxonomy (GTDB): domain Bacteria; phylum Planctomycetota; class Phycisphaerae; order UBA1845; family JAFGLZ01; genus CAYUQT01. The sequence continues at coordinate 13,174 of CAYUQT010000007.1, forward strand.
TCCTGGAACGTCCGGTGGCAATTGAGGACGAAGAGGTCCAGTATGTCACGCTGCGCATCCGTCGCCGTCTGCCCGGGCGAAGGATCGACAAGTACCTGCACGGTCGGTTCATCCGGATGTCGCGGACGCTGATACAGCGACTGATCAAGCAGGGTGCCATTACTGTCAACGACAAGCCGACCAAACCCAGCTACGAGTTGATGCCCGGCGACGTGGTGCGTGTTGTCATTCCTCCTCCGGAACCGAACGAGATCATTGCGGAACCGATTCCGCTGAGCATCGTGTACGAAGACCGTGAGATGATCGCCGTCAACAAGCAGACGGGGTTGATCTGTCACCCGGCTCGGGCAACGCAGACGGGGACGCTGGCGAACGGGCTGGCGTACTACGCCGAAAGCCTCAGCCACGGTGAAGACCCATTCCGCCCGGGGATCGTGCATCGACTCGACAAGAACACGACCGGGATTATGTTAGTGGCTAAGACGGACGAGGCGCACTGGCGTTTGGCGCTTCAGTTCGAGCGGCGGTCGCTCCAGAAGGAATACTGGGCGATTGTTGAGGGTCGGCTGCAACTTGATTCGGACATTATCAATGCTTCGATCGCTCGTCACCCCCGGATCAAGGATAAGTACGTTGTCTCGGGCCTTCGGACAGAATCGGGGATCGGCCAGGAGGCCATCACGCGATACGAAGTCTGCGAGCGATTCGCGGGTTTCACGTTCGTAAGGCTTTTTCCCAAGACAGGCAGGACTCACCAGCTTCGCGTACACATGAGCCACCTGGGACACCCGATGCTCGGCGACGCGATGTACGGAGGCCACTTGGTGTCCCATTCGCAACTCACGGGCCGCCCTGAGGATACGAGCACGCCTGTCATTGCTCGGCAGGCCCTACACGCCCGGCGCATCACGTTTCTTCATCCGATCCGCGAGCAAGAAATGACTTTGGAGGCGCCGTTGCCCGCAGATTTTTCTCAGACGCTCGATCTTTTGCGTCAACATCGACAGATCTGACAGCTCGTTAGGGAAGATATTACAGGAACACTATCATGGGCACTCGGTTCAAAAGGCGGTATCATGAGCCTTTTAAGCCAGAAAACATCGCCAGAAGGGTTCAAGTCACCCGCACACCTGTCAAAGGGTAATCGCCTTAGTCGTTGCCTCGTAAGTCGATCGGTTTTTCCAGCACATTGGTCTCGTTCTGTGCCGACAGCGACCGGGACGCTGAAGGCCCCCTATCTTCGGGCACCTGGGGTGGAGCGACCGCTGTATCCCTTGATGCCGTTGGACCGTCTTGTGGGCGGTTTTGAGAGGCCTTTGCAGTGGGACCCTTCAGTTTTCTCCGTTGACTGCCTCCCGGTTGACCGAAATAATCTAACAGGAAGTGGCCGTGTCGCCGGGGATTCCGGCGCTACTGTATCGGCCGATGTCTTCAGGGGCGGCCTTGAGGTCGTCTCTGAGAATCGTTGTGAGGAGCGGGTTGAGTCCCCAGGGACAGGGGTCTGCTCCTGCGGGTCTGACGTCCGTTCCGAGGGGGAAGGGGCACCGACTTGTGGGGTGTGGGTGGCCCCATCCGGTCAGGTTCCGCTCTTTTCGGCGGAGGCGTTGGACGTGGCGCGATATACACTGGAGATGATCGAACAACTGGCCAGGCAGTTGTTCATGTCTCCCCCGAGGCTTCGTATCCAGCAGATCGAGGGTGCGGAGTATCTCGTCAACATCATTGAGCCTTCGCGAGCTTATCCCTACGAACTCATCGTCTTTCACATTACGCGTTACCGTGCGGCGAATCCGGCGGGTGGTGACGAGCTCCTCCCCGGCGACTGTCTGATCGGCGACCTTGTCCAACTGATCGAGGAACTGAGCGGATCGGCGGATCTTCGCATCAACCAGATGGGACAGATGTGCTGGTCGATCGAGCAGCTTTGCCGCCGATTCAGCATCTCGCCGAAGACGATCAAGCGTTGGCACCGCAAGGGACTGGTTTCCTATCGCGCCCTCGACGACGAGGGGCGTCGGCGAAAGGTGTTCCCCGAGCGGGCCCTGCGTCGGTTCATCGGCAAGAACGAGCGTCTGGTCAAGCGGGCGTCTGCGTTTACGAAGCTGACGGATCAGGAGCGGGAATCGATCGTTTCGACGGCCCGCGCCATGGTTCAGCAGGGCGCAACGAAGGTCAGCGATGTTTCCGAGCGAATCGGCCGGCAGATGGGGCGTTCGGCCGAGACGGTTCGCTACGTTCTCCGTCGATACGAGGAACACCATCCGGACGAGCGGATCTTCGGGGTTCAGGTCCAGCCACTGGCCGATGACGATCAGGTTGCCATCTACCGGGGATACCGTGAAGGCGAGCACGTCGCCTCTCTGGCCGAGAGATTCGGGCGGACGCCATCGAGCATCTACCGCATCGTTTCGGACATGAGGGCGAAGGACCTGCTCGATCGCTCCATCGAGTATATTCCGAGCGATGATTTTGAGGCGGCCGACGCGGATCAGATGATTCTGGGGGAGGCGTCGAGCGAGATACCGGCCCGTTCGAGTGCTTCGAACCGCACGTCGCCCCGCGACGACGCCCCGGTCTATCTGCGTGACCTCTATCGGCTGCCCCTGTTGGCCGACGACGAGGAGTCGCGGCTCTTTCGGCGATACAACTACCTCAAGTACAAGGCGTCAAAGCGTGTGGCCACCATCGATCGCGATCGGCCTCGCAGCGCCGATCTGGACGAAGTGGAAGGTCTTCTGTCACAGGCCGAGGGGATCAAGAATCGGCTCATCCAGGCCAATCTGCGTCTGGTCGTCAGCATTGCCAAGCGTCACGTTCGTCGCGGCGAAGACCTGTTCACTGTGATCAGCGACGGAAACCTTTCTCTGATGAAGGCCGTCGAGAAGTTCGACTATACGCGAGGCAACAAGTTCAGCACCTACGCCTCATGGGCGATCATCAAGAACTACGCCCGCACGGTTCCGGAAGAACGCTACCAACTCACCCGCTATCAGACGGGGCACGAGGATCAGCTTTCGATCGAGCCCGACCCTGTCGATCGCGTGTCGGCCATGGATCGCAGCATGGAGGGCGTCCGCGAGGCGCTGGACCATGTTCTCGCGACGCTGCCCGCACGAGAGCGGAGCATCGTCACGCAGCACTACGGGCTGACCCCCGACGGCAAGGCCCATACCCTCGAGCAGATTGGCGAGTGGCTGGGTGTCTCGAAAGAGCGGGCGCGGCAGATCGAGCGCCGTGCCCTCAAGAGGCTGCGTGAGGCGTTAAGCCCCTCCATACTGGATGCGATTCTCACCTGAGGATACACGGGGAACCTGGCTCTGCCCCCCCTGAATTCCGCCCGGATGTTTTCCCGAAAGCATCAAGGATCTGACGGAGACATTTCCTTTGCAGTGATCCCGGGGAGCACTATAATCGCCAGTCACGCGCCGGTCTTACACCGTCCCAGCGTCGACCCCCGGATGAGGCCCTCGCAACATTATGGGAGGGGTGACCGACCCAAGAGGAGAACACCCTTGTCATCTCTGAGAGCTGTACTGTTTGTGGCAGGTATGTCGTTGTCGGCCGTGATCATCTCGGCGGTGGACGTCGCCCAGGCTGAAGAGGGCTGTCCTTCACAATGTGCGGGCTGTCCCCTGTCTCGCCCCGGCACTCCCCCGAAGGGTGCGATCATTCTGTTTGACGGCAAGGACACGTCCAAGTTGGGGGGGATGGACGGGAAGCCCTTCCCCTGGAAGATCGTTGACGGTGCCATTGAGATCGTGCCGGGCACCGGTGAACTCGTCACGAAGGAGAAGCACGGAAGTTGCCGGCTGTACATGGAATTCCGCGTGCCCACGCCGTCGGAAGCACACTGGGAACAGCGTGGCAACAGCGGAGTCTACCTCCAGGGGCGCTACGAGATTCAGATCATCGACAGCTACGGCAAGGACCCGGAATCGCACCAGTGCGGGGCCCTGTATAGCATTGCCGCCCCCAGCAAGAACGTCTGCAAGAAGCCGGGTGAGTGGCAGAGCTTCGACATCACGTTTCATGCCCCGAAGTTCGACGCCCAGGGCAAGATGACCGCCAAGGCTCGACTGACGCTCGTTCACAACGGCGTCAAGACGCTCGACAACGTCGCGTTCGACCACGTCACGCCGGGGCCCTTCGACGAGAACCTTGCCCAGCCCGGAGTCGTTCGCATTCAGAACTACAACGGCGCCCCCGTCAGGTTCCGCAATATGTGGCTGCTGCCGCTGAAAGATGGCGATTAGCAGGCCGCTCGGCCTGAGCCGTTGGATGCCAGATCCGGCTGACTCGATTTCGCTTGTGCCGATGCCCCGAATGAACGATGTCCCATTGCGACCGTTCATTCGGGGCATTCATTTGACCGGAGGACTGCCATCGTGATCACCGCCTGCGTGTTGTCCTGTATCGTTCTGGGGGCCGTGCCCAGCGAGATCCTGTTTGAGGACGATTTTGAGTCGCCGCTGAACCCGGCCTGGCACATTCTCAGCGGCGAGCCGCGAACGATCGCCGACCCCGACACGCCCGACCGGCACATCCTGGAACTGACCCCCTCGAGCAGGATGATGGTCTATCTGAACAAGCCGGTTCAGGACCTTGTCTTCGAGGCTCGCGTGCGTTTCGCCGAACGGCGGGGCTGGGTCGAAGCCCCCTTTCTGCTGCGGTCCAGCCAGGACGGCCTTCGAGCCCTTCAGGTGTACATCGAGCAGACCACGGGGCGGATCATCGCCGTTCGTTTCAACAACGGCGTCCATCCGATGGCCGACGCCGTGAGCCCGATTCAACTGGAGATTGGCCCCTGGTATGACCTGAAGGTGGTGGCGATCGGCAGGCGGATCGGTGTCTGGCTGAACGGCCAACCGGCCCTGGCCTTTGTCGACCCGGAACCCCAGGCGGGGCATATCGGCATCCGGGTGGGCGACGCCCGGACGTACTACGACGGAATCCGCCTGTGGACACCCAACGACGAAGAGCGCAAAGAGCTCAGCCTGATGAGCTTCGCCGGCAAGTCCATTCCGGAGATTCGGGAAACCACTCTGACGCTGCCGGACGGGTCCAAGGCGACGCTCCGTTGCCCGGACGTGGTCGAGCCGCTGGTGCCGTTTGAGGTCGGTCTGGACGCGGCAGGCGGGGCGGAATATGCCCTCGTGGCCGGCAAGAAGACGTGGCCCATCCGGACAGGGACCCCGATTCAGTTATCGCTGGGCGGGGCCGAGGGAACCCGCACTCTGGAGCTGGTTCGCGGCGGACAGTCGGTGGGCAAGGTCGAGGTGTTGTTACGGGGTCACACCCGCTTCGAGGCGGGGCCCCTGACCGAACTCTTTCAGCAGATGCAGTATCGGGTACGAGGCGATCGGTCTTCGTTTCGCCGAAAGGGCCACGTTCTCCAGGCCAATCCGACATGGGTCCGGGACCATATCCACGAAATGAAGGCGTACAAATACTGGGAGGGGGAGCTGACCAGCTTCATCGACACTTTGATTGAGCTGCAACATGCCGACGGATTCTTCTTCGAGATCATCGGCGAAGCCGCCCACGATCATCAGACGTTCGTCGGACCGAAGTTCTCCCGCGTGGAGAAGGACGACAATCTCTGCTTCATCCGGCTGGAGATGGAAGCCGACGTCGAGTATCTGATGACCGAGGCGGTTCACACGATCTGGCAGGCGACGGGGGATGCGGAGGGTCTCCGTCGAAGGTTGCCCGCCGTCGAGCGAGGCATCCGCTACAACATGACGGATCCCACGCGATGGGACGCCCAACACGGCGCCCTCAAGCGGACCTTCAGCATCGACACGTGGGACTTCACGTACGGCGTCTCCGACGAGAACCGCCGGATCGAGCCGACCATGCCCATGGGCATCATGCACGGCGACAACAGCGGTCTCTACCAGGCGTGCCGGCAACTGGCGGCGATGCACCGGCGAACCGGCAACGCCGAACAGGCCGCACACTGGGAACGACAGGGGGCCGAGCTTCGCGAGCGAATCAATCGCCTCTGCTACAACGGCAAGTACTACACGCATCAGATCCTGCTGGCTCCGGTCAACACCGGGGTCAAGGAGGAGGACATCCTCTCGCTTTCAAACACCTATGACATCACCCGTGGACTGCCGACGCACGAGATGGCCGTTCGAATCATCGATGAGTATCAGGCCCGCCGGGAGCTTCGGAAGAAGACGCATTTCGCCGAGTGGTTCTCGATCGATCCGCCGTATCCTGTGTTCGGTCCGTACAAGGCGGGGCAGTACATCAACGGGGGGATTGCGGGTTTTGTCGGCGGCGAGCTCGCCAAGGCGGCCTTGAACCACGGTCGCGAGGCCTATGGGGCGGACATCCTGCATCGAATCGCGCGAAAAGTCTCGGACGACGGCACGTTGTTCTTTCTCTACACCGCCGACGGCAAGGACATGAAGGGAGGGCCTCGCGGCTGGGGGGCAGCGGCGGTGATTTCGGCGATGATCGAAGGTCTTGCGGGCATCGAGGACCGTGGCGCACAGTTCAAAGACGTGACGATCTCCCCGCGGTTCCTGGCGGCCGGAATCGACCGTGCTCGTGTGTGCGCGCGTTATGGCCCGACGGCGGCGTACGTCGCGATGGACTACGAGCATCGGCCTGCGGATCGGACGCTTCGCCTGCGGCTGACCGGTGTGGCGGAGAAGACCCGCGTGAGGGTTCTGCTGCCCGAAGGGACGAAGCGGGCATATGTTTTAGAGCCGCAAGGGCTTAAGACTGAATCCGAGCGAGTTGAGCGATCGAGCTATGTTGCGTTGGACCTGCCTGGGCCCCTATCGGAAGGGGTGGTCGAGGTTGTCGTTGCGTGCCGGAACGAATGAGGTGCGGGAAGGTTATCCGTTGAAGCACTCAGCGACGATGTGGTGTCCCCTTGTGACATGGATGATGGGTGCCCCGTCAGCCGCCTTGGTGGTTGATTCATCGAGGTCTTTCTGAAGCGTGTGGCGGTTGCGACCATTGCCACGCCCTTACCAACAGGATATGTTTGTAATGGACACTGGTGGGTTGGCGCAGGGGTTGGGTGATCGGATGGGTCCCATCGGGGTCTGGGCTCTTCGTTCGAGACGTCAAGTCGCAATATCTGTCTGCCGTTGAGAGGTTGAATGTCCGTGCGAAGAGGGCGAGGCGAGGTGTCGACATCCATGACGAGCACGGAATCAATCGCAGCGAAGCTCGATCCGGATTTCATCCGGTTGATGATCGAGGAATTGAGCGGTCAGAGAGGCAAGTCCAAGGCCGCGGACATGAGCGGCACCTGGGAGGGGCAGGCGGAACCGGAAGCGGAACCCCTCCCCGATCCGTTCGCTCCTGAGCCATCGTCCAAGTCGGAAGACATCGGCGACGCCATACTCGTGGAAGAGGAAAGTCCCGCGGGTCAAACGCCGCTGTTCCCCGAGGTGGTTGTGGGAGATCGCAAGAAGGGATCGACCTCCCTGACGGGTCAAGAGGCCGTTGCCCCCGGCGGGCGTGTGAAGATAATCCTTCGTGTGGCGGAACCCGACCTGCCCGAGCGAACGGTGAGTCTGACGCGCAAGCCCATGACGATCGGGCGGGGACGAGACGCCGACATTGTGCTGAAGGATGCCGGCGTCAGCCGTCATCATGCACAAGTCGAAGCCGGTGAAGACTGTATTCTCGTTCGTGACTTGCACAGCCGTAATGGAACGATGGTAAACGACCATTCGATCCAGGAACACGAGGCCTTTCCGGGCGATTTCATTCGCATCGGCAGAACCATCATCCGGATTCATCAGACCAAAGACTAAGGGAGACCTCATGAGAAGCCGGATGAGTCGTTCCCCATGGCTGACAGCGGTACCGGTGGTCGTGGTATTCCTGTCTGCTTGCGTCGCGGCTTGTGCAGAGGACGCAGCCCCTACCTCGGCTCCGACCACGACGCAGGCGGCGACGTCGCGTCCCGCCGTTGTTCCTGCCGCAACTCCAAGGGTGTCGCACGATTTTCTGATGGGGCCCGTACCGTTCGCGATCTTCGCCGTCTGGTTGGCCGCATGCCTCTACTGTACGACCTGGGCGCAGCAGCACCTGTCGATGCCCGGTGAAAGAAAGGCCCTGATCAACTGGCTGTTGCTGCCGACGGGCCCCGTGGGTCTGGCGGTAGTCTGGTACATCGAGAAGAACCCCCGGCTTCGCGAGCAGGTCAGTGAGCTTCTGGGCAGGATCGTGCCTCATCGCGCCGCGAGCGTGCCCAAGGAGAAGGCCCGAACGGTCGAGCTGGTGCTGTGCAACTCGGACGGGACTCCGGTGGGATCGCTCGGTTCCCGCAAGGCCTTCGCGCACGATTCGCTGGAACTGGCGAAACGGATTATCCACGAGGCCCTCGATCGCCGGGCATCGGATGTTCTGATCGATCCGCGGAGCGGGGACATCCATCTGGTTCGCTACCGAATCGACGGCATTCTGCAAGAGGTGGCTCGGCTGCCAGCCGATGAGGGCGTGGCGGTCGTCAACTGCTTCAAGGTGGCGTCACGGTTGGACATCAGCGAGCGTCGCCGCGCACAGGACGGGGCGTTTCTGGCCAAGCTGGGTGACCGGGAGATCAAGCTCCGTTCGGCCACCGCCGGCACCCTGTACGGCGAGAAGATGGCGATCCGGATTTTCGACACTCAGGCGGGGCTAATCAGCCTCGACAACGTGGGGATGAACGACCACGAGCAGCAGCAGATCCGGCAGTTCGTGGAGCGCAGCGACGGGATGGTCCTTGTGGCCGGTCCGACCGGGAGCGGCAAGACGACGTCGATCTACGCCGCGCTGAACCTGCTGGCCGGGAAGGGCCGGAACATCGTGACGATCGAGCAGCCCATCGAATACCCCCTGCCCTATGCCAGCCAGACGGAGGTGAATCCCAAGGCGGGGATCACGTTTGCGGCCGGACTGAGATCCATGATGCGGCAGGATCCCGACGTGATTCTGGTGGGCGAGATTCGCGACCGTGAGACGGCCGAGACGGCGCTTCAGGCCTCGCAGACGGGGCACCTGGTTCTGTCGACGATCCACAGCAACGACGGGCTGACCGCCCTGGCGCGGCTGGTGGAATTCGGCATCGAGCCGTTCTTGATCTCGACGAGTCTGACGGCAGTGCTCTCGCAGCGGCTGGTGCGCACGCTCTGTCCGCACTGCAAGGAAACGGCGAATATTTCGCAGAAGCTTCGGCGCGAGGGCGCCAAGAGGCAGATTGCCCTGGGCAAGGTGTACGTGGCCAGTGGCTGTGAGGAGTGCGAGGGCACAGGATACGTCGGTCGGACGGGCATCTTTGAGATTCTCCCGTTGAGCAAGGACATGGGCCAGCTCCTCACCCTTCGGCCCTCTCTGGGCACGATCCAGGCGCAGGCTCAGAAGGAGGGGCTGGTCACGATGCGTCAACGGGGCATTGAGAAGGTTCTACAGGGTGTCACAACGGTGGACGAGGTTGTCCGCGTAACCACCTAGACGGAGCGTCCATGATTCTTCTCGGCGGAATATTGGTGGCTTCGTTCATGGCCTGGCAGATCCGGGTATACGGCACGTACCTGGCCCTTTGCGATGCGCTCGGACTGGTCGTGGGCGCCGGGGCGACCGTGGCGTTCGGGGCCTCGGTGGGAGATGTGATCCCGTGGACCCACCCGCTGAAGGGCACTGCCAGCGCGGCCGGCACCTTCGTGGTGGTCTGGATGATGTTTCGATCGGTAACCCGGTCGTTCGCGGGGGGCCAGAATGTGGATTTCGGCAGGTCGTTGGACACTGTCGGAGGCGGGGCCTTTGCCTTTGTGGGGATCATGGTGTTCATCGGCACGACGTCGTTGATCGCATTGACCTCGGGTCGGCAGCTTCCTCAGCAGCAGATGCTGGCCGAACCCCTCCGGCAGGCGGCGTCGATTGGCCTGGGTGCCGCCCGTTTCGTTGCCTGGTTTGTCGGGAGCACGCAAGACCTTACCCTGGACGTCGTCTTGAAGCATCTGACGACGTAGCGCATGCCTGAAGGGATCGCTGCATTCCCTGAGAAGTGATGTTCTCTCTTCTTACGTGCCCGTGGTGTTGGCGTTATTGTCGGTATTCGTGGCTTGATTCTGATTGGAGAGGAACGTTGTAGCTTGGGTCACGATCGGTGCGAGCCATCCCCAGCTCTGAGCAGCCACCTGGAAGGGCCAGCTCAGCAGTCCCGAAGAACCGGTGAGCCCCAGGGGAATGTAGATGTTGAAGGACAGGTTCCCCAGGCCGCAGCCCGTCGAGCCAAACAACAGCACCCCACACAACCCCAGACACACCCAAGCCTGCGAACGTGATCGACGGGATCCCATAGTATCCTTCCTCGCGCACACTGTGTGCCACCATAGGCATTGTCGGCAAACCCACGAGGAAAGCTTGAGTAACGTTGGGTGTGCGAATCGTGATCCAGACACTCCGTGTCCGGTATGCGGGGGCGTTCCGGAGTGGATCCTGCCCTGCCATCGGCCTCCTGAGGCCTTTGTGGTGGGTGAAGCCAAGTTCGGCGGACGAGGAAGTCGGCCAACGGGAATCGCCATCAATTCCAAGGACCGGCATTTTTGTGTGTGATCCATCCGAAGAATCTGCTATTCTGCAACCGTTCGGAATCGAGCGAGAGACGAGCATCCGCTCGGCCCGGCCGCGAAGGAGTCGCGTCCAAACCGGGCCTCGCGGCGGAGCACCCATCCATGAGCGATGACGCGATCAGGCGGACTGACCCCGATCGGGTCAGCGAATATTTTGGTACATACGAAAACGGGATGGTCCGGCTGGATGCTCCCATCCTCTGGAGCAATGGGACTCGCGTCGTCGTCCGGGTGGCCGAGCCGGACATGATGAAGCAGCCCGAACTGGGCCCCGTTGTTATCGCGGGTTTCGGCTTGGCGGGTCGGTGGGTGGCCGACATCTTCGACCGTCACCATATCGACTATGTGATCGTGGATGAGAACGCCCAGACGGTGGAGGCCCAGCGAGGACTGGGACGGCACGTGGTTCTGGGCGACATCAGTCAGGAGTCGACGCTTCGCGAAGCCGGTATCGAGAAGGCCTCGATCCTGGCCTTGACGGTGCCGGACGAACAGGCGGTCTTGCAGGCGACACAGTTGGCGCGTCGACTCAAGCCGGACCTATACATTGTCGCACGAACGACACACACCTCGGCCGGAATGCAGGCAACGCAGTTGGGCGCGGACGAGGTGGTCAAGGCCGAGCAGGCGGTCGCCCGGCAGTTTTACGAAATGCTGCTCCGAAAGGTGGGAGGTGCGCCGACCAACGGCCAAGCCGTTCGGCCCGCCGTCCACTCTTCCCAGAAGACCTGAACCCCAACCTCGCCAGAACAACGAAGGGAAGCCCTGCCGATGTCACAGTTGAAAACAGCGCGATTGTTCCTTCTTATGGCCCTCGTAAGCAGCGGCACGCAAGCCGAGCAGCTTGTCTTCAAGAGCGACTTCTCGAATGATCCTGCGGGCAAGCCGCCCGCTCGACCCGAGGGCGCCGGAAGCGCGGGCTGGCAGATCGCCGGCAACATCGTCGTGGCCACCGGACCGGACGGAAACCACTACCTTCGGGCCCAACGCACCAGCGGATCGACCGGCGCTAATGCACTGCTGAGCCAGGAAGCTCAGAAGGCCATCCGGGGCCGCCGACTGCTGGTTCGCTTTCAGGTCTGCAAGCACTCGTCGGACAGCGGGCCTGCGGCCGTGGCGTCGTTCAACGGGACGGTGGGCAACGACAGCCGCACGTTTCAGGTTCAGTTTCAGCCTGACGGCAGCATCGCCCGGGTTTCGGGCGGCGACTTTCTCGATGTGCCTGCCATCTCCTTCGCCTGCGATGCCTGGCAGCGGGTGACGATTCTGGCGGACTTCAAGCTGCACACCTTCGACGTGGACATCGAAGGGAGGGTGGTGCGAGGTCTTCCGTTCGTTACGCCGCAGGACACCATTCAGCAGGTGTTTTTCGGTCCGAACGGCGATCACGTCCAGGTGTTCTTCGACGACATCACGATGGTGGTCGACCCAACGACGGAAACGTTGGCGGCAGCAGCGCCGCGACACGCTCTTCCGAAGGCATCCGCCGGTGTACCCGCCGCGGGTGGACGGGTTTTCGATGTGGGGAGCAAGGCCCAGCTCTTCATCGACAAGGTGCTCGTGCGCCGAAGCGACCGCGTGTGGTGGACGCAGCACATGGGCCGCAAGCATCCGGACAACCCCCTGCTCAAGGTCGATCAGCCATGGGAAGGCTGGCGGAACTATGTCTATGGAGACGTGATTTACGACGAGCAGGAGAAGCTCTTCAAGATGTGGTACATCACCGTCGGGGACTATCAGCATGGCATGGACTACTTCGATGACCTGGCCGTGACGTGCTATGCCACCAGTCCCGACGGCATCCGATGGACCAAGCCGCTGGTCGGCACGCTTCCCAGCAAGAACGGCAAGCCGCACAACGCAATCGGGTACTTTCACATGGTCTCGGTGAACAAGGATATCAGCGAGCCCGATGCGCAGAGGCGATACAAGATGGTCGGCTGGTCGAACAAACCTCAGGGGTATTTCGGTTTCGTCTCGCCGGACGGGCTCACGTGGACGCGCGTCGGCAGCAAGCCCGTGTCGCCGGGCGGTGACGTGATCACCGGATTCTGGGATACCTACCGACGGCAATGGGTTGCGTTTCCCAAGATTGGCACGAGGGTCCGCGGTTTCGATCGGCGGGTGTTCTACACGATCACAAGCCCCGACTTCGTCACGTGGAGCGAGCCCGTGCTGTCGTGGACGGTGGACGAGCGCGACGACGCGGGCACCCTGGCGCGGATCGAGCAGGTCCGCCCGATCCTCGACCGCCGCGACAATCCTCCGCTCATGCGGACGGAGTACTACGGCATCGGGGCGTATCCGCACGAAAGCTGTGTTATCGGCTTTCCGTGGGTCTTCTCCATCAACAACAACGCTCGATACGGCAACCAGGAGGGACCGCAGGAGATTCAGCTCGGGGTCTCGCGCGATTGCGTCACCTGGGAGCGTCCGTTCCGCCTGCCCATCATTGAAATCGGGAAGCTGAACCAGTGGGATGCCAGTTACCACACGACCGCCTCCAAGGCCATTCGCGTGGGAGACGAGGTCCGGCTCTATTACGGCGGGGCCAACTACACGCACGGCTCGCCCTGCCTGTACAAGGCCTCGGACCCGGCCACAGGGCAGGACTTCGGGCGGCGAACGCGTTTCACAGCGAGCGTAGGACTGGTGACGTGGAAGCTCGACCGCTTCGTATCCGTGGACGGCCCGCCGGATGGGGGCTCACTGACGACGGTCCCGTTGCGTTTTTGCGGGGACCGGCTTGAGATCAACGCACGTACCGAAGCCGCAGGGCAAGTGACGGTGGAGCTTCTGGACGCCGCCGAGCGGCCCATCGAGGGCGTTTCGGCCTCGGAGCCCTTCCGCGGCGACGAACTGTGTCATGTCGTGAGATTCCCGGGGGGCAACACGCTCGGCAAACTCGTTGGAAGACCCACAATGTTGAGATTTCATCTGAAAGACGCCCAGCTCTTCGGTTTCGCGTTTCGGCAGGGACACAGGGGCTGAGGAGGGAGGCCGGGGAGGGGTAGCGGTAGTCCGAGGGTCTCGAAAAAGTGGCCTGTCGCGGCGGCCCTTGCCCTTGTCAGATGAGGGGTCCGGGAGATATGCTGTAGGATTTACGATGTTGATAAGCCTTCAGAATCGAGGGAGTTGCGTCTGATGATCAAGTTCATGCGAAAGCATAACAAGAAGCTTCTGGCCATCTTCACCGCCGGACTGCTGGTGGTTTGGCTTGGGTCTCAAGCTTTGGAGGAGATGCTCAAGCGAGACACGAGCAAGGAGACGGCCGGGCGTGCTTTCGGCCAATCCTTCGATCGACGTGATCGACAGAACGCGCACATGCGAATCGAAGTACTCAGCTCCATGGGATTCCCCTGGAACCGCCCGTGGGGGATGAACATGTCGCGGCTGCCCATCCGACCCGTCGACGAGTTGACGTGGTTCCTGCTGGACAGGGAAGCCCGTCGCCAGGGCATCGAGGTGACCACGCGAGAGGTCGACAGCCTTCTGACGGCGGCGCAGATGCCCGGCACCGTGCTTGAACGCATTCGGGACCGCAATGGCGTGTCTATCGACAGCATCAAGAGCTTCATCGCAGACTTCATGCGGATCGAGCGTTTGGGGCACATGGCCGCCGGGGCCATCAAGGTGTCCGATGTCGAAGCCCGACACCTCATTCGCGACACGGGCGAGAAGGTCACCGTTCGCATGACGGTGCTGAAGGCATCGGACTTTGCCGAGCCGAACACCCCACCGGATGCTGCTGCGATGGAGAAGCAGTTCCACGACCTCAAGAACGATCTGCCGGGCAAGGGAGGGCGTCACGGCTATGGGTATCGCTGCCCCGATCGAATTCGATTGGAGTACATCACGACCTCGCTGACGGCCATTGAGAATGCCCTGAAGGTATCCAAGGACGAGGCGATGGAGTACTGGCGCGAGCATCGGCAGAACTACACGAAGCAGGTGCCGGTGAGTACGGCACCGTCGAGCGCCCCTTCGACCAATGCTGCGACCACGGCCAGTGCCCCCACCACGAGCAGCAAGCCGACCTCCATGGAGGCGAAGATCAAGTCGTTCGACGAGGCGTACGAGCAGGTTGTGGCCGACATGCGAAGAGATCGGGCACCCAGCATCGCCGAGAAGCTCGTTCGCGAGACTTCACAACGGATCATGGAGCCGTGGTTCGACATTCAGGCCGATCCGAACACCGGGTACAAGAAGGCGCCGGTCGGCGTGGACGCCCCCGACTATCTGAGCAAGATCGCGGCCGAAGTCTGCCGGCGGAACGAGATGCCGACGGATGCACTTCGTGTGGTTAAGCCAAGTCAGTGGATCAGCCGCAGCGATGTCGCCGCCTTGGAGGGTATCGGCAAGGCGACACTGGAGGCTCAGCCGTCGGAGGAGGATTCTCCGGCCGAGTTCGCGGACGCTGCCTTCCGAGTCCAGAACCTGTACACCCTCCCTAAGGAACGGCGCGGGTCGCATGGATTGTCGCTGTTCGAGCTGTACACCACCCCATTGCGTGACCGGAAGGATGGGGCGCCCAACAACTACTATCTGTTCCGAGTTGTGGCCGCCCAGAAGGAGCATACGCCTGAGACGATCGATGAGGTGAAGGATCTCGTCAAACGAGACGTGATCGAGATGGCGGGTTATCAGAAGGCCGCCGATCTGGCCCGGAAGCTTCAGGCCGCCGCGGCAGGCAAGGGACTCCAGGAGGCGGTCCAGGCAGACGCCTCGCTGAGCAAGAAGCTTGGCGACAAGGCTGTCTTGAAGCCTGAGCCGTTCGCCCGGCGTCGGTCGTATGGTCAGATGGCTCTCCAGCTCGGCATGCCGTTTTCGATCCTCTGGCCGCTGGAGGAGCTGAACGTCACCGAGGAGCGGAAAGTCGGTTTTCTTCCGATGCCGACGGTCGCCGAACCCTATGTGGAGGAGACCGAGCGTTTCCTGGAGGCCTGCTTCCAGCTAGCTCCGCCCCCAAGCCCGACGACGACAGCCGCCTCTCAGCCGACGCGAAAGGTGACGGTGGTCGAGATGCCCCGTGCCCGTCAATGGGTGGTGGTCGAGTTCGAGAAGATCGACCGCGTTCAGAGGGGTGACGCACAGAAGGCCCTGGCTCAGACTCAGGGCATCCTGCAATACGAAAGAGTTGTCAGTTTCTTCAAGGAATGGTACGACCCGGAGCAGGTCAAGAAACGTGCGGGGTATAAGCCCGCTCACGACGAAGAGGGACAATAGCGTCTGCTCCGGACAGGACGCCTCATGTGACAAAGGACGCGACGGATCCTGTCTCGCCGTCTCAGGAGGACACTCCTGCAATCGGCGTTCACGATCGAAAGACGCGATGGCAGTGCCCGCAGCTCGGCAACCCCGTGACCTTCGGCTACTGCCGTGTGGCGAATCGGTCGTTGCCGTGTCGTCGAATCGTATCGTGCTGGTCGGACACCTTTGACGTACTGGGGTTCCTTCGCCAGCAGTACACGCCCGAGCAGTGTGCAGAGACCCTCGATGCTCCACCGACCGGTCGTTTGGATATCATTGCCGAGACGCTTGAGAGGGTGTTGCCCAAGCGAAGCGACAACGAGACGTGAAAGAACCGGATCGCGGGCCAGGCGACGATCGCCTTTCTGCCGCCGTCTGGTGCCGGCGGGAACCCTCCTGGGTTCCGGTCATGGTTCGCCGTGGGTCTCCGGGAAGAACGCATCGTCGGCGCTCATGTCCGGTATCCCCACGACGAGAACGCGCATGCGTCCTTTGGCCCCGTGAACGACGCCCGGGGGGATGTGGACGAGGGATCCCTTGCGGATGGGATGCTCGGTGCCGTCCAGTCGGATCGTGCCCTCGCCGTCAAGCACGTAGTAGATCTCTGTGCCGAGTTTGTGATAGTGCTCGCGAGCGCCGTCGATGTCCACGGCATGCACCCAGGCGGCCACACCCCTTTCCTGATCCTGACGGCTGAGCAGCAGATGCCGCCATCCACAGGTGCTCTGCTCCCTGGGGGCCTCTCCTTCGTGCCGAATGATCGTGGCTGCCGACTTGCGGGTGTCCATAGAAACCCTCCCACCGGTCCAATAGGGTTATTTTTTGAGTCCTCTCTCTAACGAAATCCAGTAAGGTGGGTCTATAATACATGAAGTGAGGGTGAAAGATGCGGCCACCCCGATAGCACGTCGTACATGTCATAGGTTTCTTGTGGTTACCCGGCGAATTGCACGCCGACGAACGGTTGCAGTTCCGTCCGGACACGGAGGACAAGCCATGGTCACAAAGAACACGATCCTTTTGCGAGCCTTGATCATCGGTGTGTGGATCCTGACGATTGCAGGCTGTGTACCCTTTCTACCGACGCCGACACCAACCCCGACTCCGACCCCCCAACCGAACACCCCGACGACGCTCGACGACGGTCACAAGATCTACAATGTCGCGGCCGACTTCATCACCTATGCCGAGCAGAACGCCCAGGCCAACGCCGCTACCCGGAAGACGCAGTGGGATCAGATGCTGGAGTCCAAGTACACCGACTTCTTCAATGACGTAATTTACCGCGGCAAGACCGGCCAAGACCGAGAGGACTACAAGGCAACGGTCATCGACCAGTTCTGGAATGACGTGGTTCCCAGACTCAGCACCCTCAAACAGGTCAGCAGCGGGGCCGTTCAGAACGTCCTGACGGGGCGGACGACGTTCAAGAATGCGTTTTCCGACTTCGATCCGCAGGCTGACTACTACCTGACCGTCTCGTTCAGCTTCAAGGGCAAGGCGGTAGAGGTGGCCGGACATAAGGGCATCGGCCTGGGCCTGGAATACTTCGGTCCCAATGATATCCAATTGGACATGACGATCGCCCACGAGCAGTTTCACCTGTATCACTTCACGACGTTCTCGCCGCAGGGTGGGCTCTACCGCGGGGTGTGGAGCGAGGGGATGGCGGTCTATGCCGTGGAACACCTGATGCCGGGCTATGACGCGGCGGACTACCTCGGATTCACCGCCGATCAGATGGACAGCATGAACAGCGCATTCTATGACCTGACCGACGATATACGCACGAACCTCGGGTCCAGTGATCAGGCGATCAAGCGGGCCTACCTGGGTGCCGAGGACAACGATCTTGGCATTCCGCCGATGTCGGGCTACTACGTCGGCTACTACCTCGTGAAGGCCCTGATCGACGAGGGCAACACCCTGGGAGACATGACACGGTGGGACGCCAATACGGTGTATAACACGATGGATGAGATCCTGCCGGAGTTGGAGCAGCCGTAAGGGCGCAACGTCCCTTGCCCACCCAGGGTCGGCAAGGGCGCAGATCTATTCGCCACCCCCTCCGTCGCGGACATGCGTGACGGTGTCTAGTCACGAAACAGAGGGGAGTCGGCTCGGTCGCCCCGTCGCCGCGCGACGGCCCGATAGATGGCCAGGGCGTTCGGGATCGGGGTGTCGGGCTGGATGTTGTGGCACGGGCCGAGGATGTAGCCCCCGCCCTTGCCGACCTCGTCCATCAGGTGCTCGACCTCTTGTTCGACCTCGGCGGGGGTCGACCGCTGAAGCCCACCCTGGACGTCCACGCCGCCGTGCAGGACGATCCGGCCGGCGAACTCCTTCTTGAGGCTGTAGGGGTTCATGCCGACCGCCTGGGGCTGAATCGTCTGGAGGGCGTCCATCCCCACCTGAACGAACCGCGGGATGAGGGCCCGGCTCGATCCGCAGCAGTGGTGCGAGACCTTGGCGCCGTAGCTGTGGACCATGTCGAAGAGTTCCTTCTTGCGCGGCGCGAAGAGATGATCGAAGGTGGCGCCCGAGATCAGGGGACCCCGTTGTGTGCCGAAGTCGTCGCCGCACAGGACCAGGTCGATGCGCCCCGCCGCGGCCTTGAGCGACCGTTCGATGTGCTCCATATAGAATCGATGCCGCCGCTCGACGATGTAGAGGTAGACGGGATCTTCCATGGCGATGTCGAGCAGCACCTGTTCAACGCCGCGACCGAACGCCACACCGTTGATGAAGTCCTGCACGCCGAAGCTCCCCACGGCGATCGCCTTATCCGGATGCTTGCGGCAGAGCACGTGAATGGCGTCGTAATCGTATGCGTCGGCGCTCGGCCATGGGTGAGCCTTCGCCTCATCGAGGGTGGTCCACCTGGCGAACGGCAGGACGGTCGGTTCGGCGTACTCGCCGTATTCGTTGGGCATCGGCTTGCGAACCACGCCCCAGATATCCGTCACGGCCCCGTCGGGGTACGTGGGCAGTTTCGGACCGATGTACGGCGGATTGACGAACCGCAGGTCGGTGCCGAGGGCGTCCATCAGCGCATCGTCGGTGGAGACACCGAAATGATCGAGCAACGCCCGATGGATCTCCGGCGTGGCGAAGTAGTCGCAGGGAGTGCAATCCGGCTGAGTGTGGGCCAGTGCGGTCTCAATGCGCGTCCGTGAGCTCATCATGCATAGACTCCATATTCCCGCACCGCCTCCCACATGGCCATGATGTTTTCCGGCGGTACGTCGGCCTGAATGTTGTGAACCGTGTTGAAGATGAATCCGCCGCCCGGGGCAAGGTCTTCGATCCGGCGCCGAACTTCCTGCCGGACGTCGGCGGGCGTGCCGCGAGGCAGGATCCGCTGTGTATCCACGCCTCCTCCCCAGAAGGTCAGGTCTTTTCCGAATCGTCGTTTCAGTTCGCGTGTGTCCATGCCGGCGGCACTGACCTGAACGGGGTTCAGGATATCGATGCCCGATTCGATCAGGTCGGGCAGGATGGAGGTCACGGCGCCGCAGCAGTGATAGAAGATCTTGACCGGCACCCGGGCATGTTTCCGGATGAATGAGAAGAGTCGAGTGTGTCGGGGTTTGATCAGTTCGCGATAGAGGTCCGGCGCGACGAGAACGCGATCCTGCGTGCAGAGATCGTCGGCCTCGCTGACGACCATGACGTTCTCGCCGACGAGTTCGAGAACGCGGGCCCAATACTTCATCTTGATTTCGCAGACGATGTCCAGAAGCGCCTCGGCCAGCGGCCGGTCGGCGAGCATGTCGCAGTAGTAGTTCTCAAAGCCGCGCATCCAGAGCGCCATTTCGAAGATGCCTGGGGCGTTTCGACCCAGGACGTAGGCGACCTGACGACGATTCATCAATTCGTCGGCCTTGGCGGCGATACCCTCGTAGCGCCCCGGGTCCAACGGATCCGGAAAGCGAACGGCGGCCAGATCCTTCACGCCGGTGATGTTGGCCAGCGGATGCACGCGCATGTCGTAATAGAAACCGCCGTCCCTGGGCATCCACCACTCGATGCCCCACTCGTCGAGGTACTTGTGGTAGGCCTCTTCGGTCCATGTTCTGGGACGGTGGGCGTTCGGCGGCCCGGGATTGATTCCGCAAACATCGACCTCAAGACGCTGCTTGACGTCGTCGTGAACCCTGGCGAGCTGCTGGAAGGTGTCCTCGATCTCGATCTCGACCTCGGGCAGCCCGAGATAAGTTCTCAGGCGGCGGTAGGCCTTCTCGTGAATACCGGTCAGAATCGTGCCGCCCAGATCGAACGGCACGCGATCGGGCTCCTGATGATTCAGACTGGCCTCGACGCGACGACGGCTCGTCCAGGAATGTGTCGACATGAGCGTCTCTCCATACGTTCCATTGGAGCGATTCGACGACGCCACAGTGTACAGACTGAGTGAAGGGCGGGCCAGATGGAAGAAATCCCACCGGCCGGGCGTCCAAACCTTCGGCAGCGTCGAGGCAGAAGACAATACTATGATTTTGATATTTTAGAATAGTGCTATATACTGTTATTATGGTGCGACACCCGCAAACATCTCGACAGCATCTCCAGGAGGAAGACCTCGAACGGATTGCGCATGTTCTGAAGGCGGTGGCTCATCCGCTTCGACTCCGGATCATCGAACTTCTGGAGGGACGCGAGATGTGTGTCACCGCCCTGATCGAGGCCCTGGGCACCAAGCCGGCGATCACCAGCCAGCAGCTTGGGCTGATGAAAGACCGGGGCGTGCTTGCGAGCCGTCGGGATGGGAATCATGTGTATTACCGTGTGGTGAATCCCGGTGTGATCCGAGTGCTTCACTGCATCCGGGTTCACGCCGATGCCGAAGGGTGATTTAAACATCAGGCGAGCCTGAGCCGTTGACAGGAGCGCATCATGTGGTGGATGCTAGTGCTTGGTTTGATGGTTGGAGGATTGGTGGGGTTCGGCTGGTATCGTCTGGTCGGGTGCAGGACGGGAACCTGTCCGATCACGTCCAGTCGGACGACATCGATTCTTTTTGGCGCTGCCATGGGCCTGTTTGTGGCCCTGCAAGCGCAGGCGTCGAGCGGTAACTGTCCTCTGACACGTGCGTTGGGGCGCGATGACGGCGTCGCGTCGGCCCACGTTAAGCCCGACAAGACTCAGAAGGAGAAAAGGACCATGGCGGAAGTGATTACGTCGGACAGTGATTTTGAAAGCAAGGTTCTCAGCGCGGATAAGCCGGTGCTGGTGGACTTCTATGCCGATTGGTGCGGGCCGTGCAAGTTTCTCGCCCCCGTCGTCGAGGAGATGGCCAAGGAACTGGCCGGCAAGGCGTATGTATACAAGATCAACGTGGACGAGGTCGGCGGCGTAGCAGCCCGCTACGGCATCCAGTCGATTCCCACGGTGATCCTCTTCAAGGGTGGCGAGGCGGTCAAGCAGTTTGTCGGCGTAAGGGGCAAAGAGGAATACGTTTCTGCCCTTGGCAAACTGTAGCCTTCGCACGCAAGCCATGATTCCTCTCAAGGCGCGCCCACATCGCTTGAGCGCGCTTCCTTATCCATGTCCTGCGTCGCGAACCCCTGAGGAAACCGTGTGCTCCACACGGCGGACCGGATGAAAGGCACACTGATGGACCGTGAACTGAACGTCATAGTGATCGGCGGCGTGGCCGCGGGGATGAAGTCGGCATCGAGACTGAGGCGGCTGGATCCCAAGGCTCGGATCACGGTGATCGAGAAGGACCGGCTGGTCAGCTACGCGGCGTGCGGCATGCCCTACTACGTCGAGGGGTTGGTCAACGACATCGATCATCTGATGACCACTCCGGTCGGGGCGCCCCGCAACCCGGCCTTCTTCCACGCGGTCAAGGACATCGAGGTCCGAACGCGAACCTGGGCCGAGCGGATCGACCGGGCGGCTCGGTGTGTCCACGTCAAGAACCTGGACACGGGCCAGACCGATGTCCTTTCCTACGACAAGCTGGTCATTGCCACGGGCGCATCACCGGCCGTGCCGACGATTCAGGGGGTTGAACTCAAGGGGGTTTATAAGCTGTATCACCCCGATGAAGCCCAGGCATTGCGGCAAGCGGTTGACACCGGGCAGATCCGCCGGGCCGTCCTGATCGGTGGCGGTCTGATCGGGATGGAAACGGCCGAGGCGCTGGTCGCCCGAGGCGTTCAGGTGACCATCGTCGAGAAGATGGGCCACATTCTGCCGAAGCTGCTTGACGATGAATCGGCGGCATTCCTCACACGGCACTTGCGCGCCAAGGGCGTCAACGTGATCACGCGTGCCGACGTGACGGGTATTGAAGGCGACACCGAGGGGCACGTCCGCTCGGTTCGGGCCGGCGAGCACACGATTGAGACGGACATGGTGCTGCTGGCCATCGGGATCCGTCCGAACGTCGACCTGGCGCGCCATGCGGGGCTGTCGATCGGTCAGACCGGCGCCATCGACGTGGACGATCGCTGCCGTACGAGCGACCCGAACATCTATGCCGGTGGCGACTGCGTGGAGTGCGTCCACCGGATCACCGGTCGGAAGGCCTATGTCCCGCTGGGCTCGACGGCGAACAAGCATGGCCGGATCATCGGCGACAACCTGGCCGGCATCGAGAGCCGTTTCGAAGGGATTCTGGGCACGTGCGTCTTCAAGGCGTTTGACTATACGGTCGCCCGCACGGGTCTGACCGAAGTTCAGGCTCGCGAGGCGGGGCTGACAACTCGAACCTCACTGGTGCCCGGCCCCGATCGGGCGCACTACTATCCCGGCAGCCAGCCGATCCTGGTGAAGCTGATCGCCGATGCCTCATCGGGCCGATTGCTGGGGGCTCAGGTGGTTGGCGCTGGAGAGTGTGCCAAACGGATCGACGTGCTGGCCACCGCCATGCATTTCAAGGGAACGATCGACGACGTGGCGTCGCTCGACCTCGGGTATGCCCCACCCTATGCCGGGCCCATCGACAACGTGGCTCACGCGGCCAACGTGGTCCGCAACAAGCGCGACGGCATCGCCGTTTCCATCGGTCCGCAGGAGCTTCGCGAGAAGCTCGGGCGCGGTGAGGATCTCGTGCTGCTCGACGTTCGAACGCCTGCTGAGATCGAGAAGATGCGGATCGAAGACGCTCACGTGGTCTGCATCGGCCTGGGCCGGCTGCGGGAGCAGCTCGATCGGCTGCCTCGTGACAAGGAGATCATCACCTACTGCTCGGTCAGTCTTCGCGGCTACGAAGCCCAGCGGATTCTCGTCGGAGCGGGCTTCTCTCGGGTGAAGTTTCTGGACGGCGGCCTGGCGGCCTGGCCATACGAACTCAAATACGGCAAGTAGCCCTTGGGCCGCGTACAGGCGGATTGAACTCGCGATCGGGAGGCACGGAGCCGAACTTAGGAACGACCGCATTCGCTGCCCCGGTTGGAGGCGCGACGCCGGAAGCGGATTCATCGGGAGAGGATCATGTCGAAGGCCCGAATGCACTTTCGAGTGGCCGATATGTTCTGCAGCGAGAGTCGCCCCGAGCCCTGCGGCGTCATCATCTTCGGGGCCTCGGGGGATCTGGCACACCGTAAACTGCTGCCGTCGCTGTATAGCCTCTTTCGCAGGAACCTCCTGCCCGAGCGGTTCTTCGTCGTGGGGTGCGCGCGAACGGCGATGACCGACGATTCATTTCGGCAGAGTCTCGGCGTTTCGCTGGAGAAGTTCGCGGATGCAGGAACGGCTCAGGAGCGAGAGGCCTTCGGCCGGTCCTGCTATTACGTCGCGGGGGACTACACGTCGGCAGACCTGTATGCCACCCTGGGCGAGAGGCTCGTCGATCTCGAAGCTCGCCACGCGACAGAAGGCAATCGTGTCTTCTATGCGTCGGTTCCACCCCAGGTGTATGAAAGGGTCATTTCCCGGCTCGGGGAGACGGGCCTGACCGAAGAGCCTGATGACCGAACCCCCTGGCGGCGCGTGGTGATCGAGAAACCCTTCGGTCGCGACCTGGACAGCGCTGTAGCCCTGAGCCGCGACCTTCATCAGGTGCTGTACGAACACCAGATCTACCGTATCGATCATTACCTCGGCAAAGACACGGTTCAGAACATCCTGATGTTGCGGTTTGCCAATGCGGTTTTCGAACCGCTCTGGAACCGTCAATACGTCGACCACGTGCAGATCACCGTGGCCGAGTCGGTGGGTGTGGAGCATCGAGCGGGTTACTTCGAGCAGAACGGATTGCTGCGCGACATGTTCCAGAACCACATGCTCCAGATGCTCGCCCTGGTGGCAATGGAGCCGCCGGTGTCGTTTGACGCCGACCGGGTTCGCGATGAGAAGTCGAAGCTGACGCGATCGATCCGCCCATTCCATCCGAAGGACCTGGATCGCTGGATCGTTCGGGGACAATACGGAGCGGGGCGGATCGGCGAGGACACGGTTCCTGCCTATCGAGAGGAACCCGATGTAGCACCCGATTCGGGCGTCGAGACCTACGTGGCCGCCAAGCTGCTGATCGATAACTGGCGGTGGGAGGGTGTGCCGTTCTATCTTCGGTCGGGCAAAAGGCTGACGCGGCGGGTCAGCGAGATCGCCCTGACATTCAAGAGCGTGCCGCACTCGATCTTCGTGCCGATTGTGGCAGAGGACCTGGCACCCAACGTCCTGGTACTGAACGTCCAGCCGGAAGAGGGCATGTCGCTGACGATCCAGGCCAAGCGTCCGGGGCCGAAGCTCTGCATGAGCGCGCTGACGATGCACTTCAGCTACCGGGAGGTCTTTGGAGGTGAGCTTCGCGACGCCTATGAACGACTGCTGCTCGACGCCATGCTGGGCGACCAGACGCTCTTCATGCGGTATGACAATATCGAGCTGGCCTGGGCGCTGCTGAACCCTGTTCTGGGTCTCTGGGCAGAAGGTGCGCAGAGCAGGTCCACCTGCCCGCTACACACGTATGCCGCCGGTTCGTGGGGACCGACCGCGGCCGACCAACTGCTCGACGCCGACGGCCGGCGATGGCGCGTGCCCTGAGCGCCATTGAAGACAGAACACCAACGATGCAGATGCTCACGCCGATCCGCACGATCAGGAGTGGACGTGGGGTATGTGCGCAACGATAAGGCCCGCCAAGAGATGGTCGCCCGGCGGGCCTTGAGTCTCTCGTTTCTTTTGACGTTGCCTATCGGCGGGTTCGACGGACGATCGCCAGGCCGCCGAGGGCCAGGAGGCCGATTGTCATCGGTTCGGGGACGACATAGTTGAAGTAGATGTCATCCACGAAGGATGCCGTGTCACCGACACCGCCATAGGTGCGGAAGGTCAGCGTGTGCGTGGTCCCATGAACGGTGAAGGCGTCGGTCGTGCGCCGTTCCCACGCGGTGTTGCCCACCCAATGAACGGAGTAGACCGACACGCCGTCGAGGAAGACCTCGAGGTTGTTTCCGTTGTTGGGGCCGTTCGTGCGATTGCGCTCCAGCCAGCAGAGGTTGTAGGTAACGCCGTCCTCAAAGCTGCCGAGGGTCTGAGTGATCTCGGACCAGCCCTGCATGAAGGCAAACTGGTTACCCTCGGCCGCGGGACCGCCAAAGCCGATGCTGTCATAGCCGCTGCGGTCGAGCCCGGACCCACCGTTGAACGACCAGGCCACGCCGCTCAGACCGTTAGGGGTGTACTGAAGGGTGTTGGGACCCAGTTGGGCATCCTCGAACCCGAAGTTCATCGGGGCCGGAGCCCATTGCTCGACGGCCACCTTGTCCCACAAGGCGGTGTTGTCATAGGCCCCTTGATTGTTGCCGAGTACCAGGTTGGCATTCGTGCCGATGGCGACATAGGGGTTATGGCTGATGACGTGGCGATAGTAGAGGTCCTGGCGGGCGATATCGTGTTCGGGGACGACGGTCGTACCGCCGAGCGTCACATACGGACGGGCGACCTCACCGGTGCCCATCTGTCCCCGCTCGTTCTCGTAGTAGTTGACGCGGTAGGCCCTGCCGGCCTCAAAACCGGAGACGTCCTGCCAGATGTAGTTCTGCGTCTGAGTGAAGGCCACCCATCCCCCGTCGGGAACCGAAGCCCCGTTGTTAAACGGACCCGACGTGTCATTGCGACCGCTGGAACCGCCCGGATAGCTCCATCCATCGATGGGACCATAGCCGGGCCATTCCGGTGCGGCGCCCTGCTCGAAGCTCGAATTCAGAACCACCGGCGATGCCCAGGCACTGGCCGCAACGAGACAAGCTGCTGCCAGACTGACATACCGTGAAGCTCCCCTCATTTCACACCTCCGAGGACAGACGACTGTGAATTGAAATCCCTTCGGGCAGGACGAATACTGTCCCCTTCCGCCCTTGTCACATCCCATCAAACAACCTATCAGCATGGTAATTCTATGGATCATTTCTGTCAATTGCATTCTTTCGATTGGCCCCTCACACCTCGGAATTGCCACCTGCCCCGGAATCGCGGGGCTGCTTGACAGGTCCCGTGGGATCGATCATTCTGCCTCTACATGCCCATGGAGTCTGTGTCCGGATCGGTTCGTCGTACGGAGAGGGCGTGCCGATGATGGCTGTCTATGCAATATGCGCGGTGGTTGGAGGCACGCTCTTCCTGTGTCAGTTCGTCATGTCCCTGCTGGGACTGGCCGGCGGCGACCATGACATGGGCGACACAGGGGGAGGCGAGGGGTTCGACCATGACCATGCCGGGGGAGCCTCGGCCGGTGATCATAGCACCGACGCCCACGGGCAGGATCACACCACAAGCCACGCCGCCGCCGCACACGGCTCCTCCTGGTTCTTCGGAGTACTAACGTTTCGTACGATCGTCGCAGCGTTGACCTTCTTCGGGCTGGCGGGCCTGGCGGGGTCTGCCGGTTCTCTGCCGGCAACCGGGGCGTTTGCCATCGCGATGGCGTCGGGGATCGCGGCGATGTACGCAGTGAGCACTCTGATGCGGGGGCTGACGCGACTGAGCGTCGAAGGGACCGTGCAGATTGAGGAGGCCGTCGGACAGACTGGGACGGTGTACCTTCGAGTGCCGGGCTTCGGTTCCGGAGTCGGCAAGGTCACGCTGACGGTCCAGAACCGGACGATGGAGTACTCGGCGATCACGAACGGAGAAGAGCTGCCGACGGGGACCGCGGTGATCATCGTCGGCGTTGCGGACCCGGACACCGTGGAAATCCGCGCGGCGCCCGAATCTGTCTGACCGAAGTCCCTGCGTTGAGTGAAGGGTGCGGTCCGGACGTCGTATGACTGGTGTGTCGGCTACGGGATAGCGCCCGCCCTCGGGTGGCGATGCCCTTCGCTGAAAGGAGCGATCTTCATGAGTCTCATCTTGGCAGCACGTGTCGGCGCGAGCGGTTCAGACGACGCCTATGTGTATCTGGGCATTCTCGTCATATTCGTAGCCCTGATGTTTGTCAGCTTCGTGGCGCTGCTGTCGCGCCGGTACAAGCGGTGTCCCAGCAACCGGGTTCTGGTGATCTACGGAAAGGTCACACAGGGTCAGACCGCCAAGTGCGTTCACGGTGGGGCGTCGTTTGTCTGGCCGCTGATTCAGAACTATGCCTACATGAGCCTCGAGCCGATCCAGATCGAGATCCCGCTCAAGAGCGCCCTGTCGATGGAGAACATCCGCGTGAACGTGCCCAGCGTGTTCACTGTGGCGATCGGCACCCAATCGGAGGTGATGCAGAACGCGGCCATCCGTCTGCTCGGTCTGGACACCGATCAGATCAAGCAGCAGGCTCAGGACATCATCTTCGGGCAGCTCCGCCAGGTGATGGCCTCGATGCGGATCGAGGATATCAACCGCGATCGCGAGAAGTTTCTGGAGAACATCCAGAAATCGCTCGAACCCGAGCTTCGCAAGATCGGACTGGTACTGATCAACGTGAATATCACCGACATCACCGACGAGTCGGGATACATCGAGGCGATCGGCAAGAAGGCGGCGTCGCAGGCGATTCAGCAGGCCCGCGGCGATGTGGCCGATCAGGAGAAGATGGGCGAGATTCGCGTGGCCGAGGCCGATCGGGAGAAGGCGGTGCAGGTCGCCAACGCCCGCAAGCTCCGCGAGATCGGCACCCGCGAGGCACAGCGGGACATGGTCGTTCGACTGGCCGAGATGGAGAAGGAACAGAAGTTCGGCGAGCAGAAGGCGGTCTTCGAGCGCGAGGCGCTGGTCAAGCAGTCGGAGCGCGAACAGGCCGTTCGCATCGCCGAGTTGGACAAAGAGCAGAAGACCGGCGAGCAGACGGCCGTCATGGAGCGCGAGGCACAGGTCAAGGACGCCGAACGAGCCAAGCGCGTTTCCATGTCCGACGCGGAGGCCAAGGCCGTGACGGGCGAAAACGAGGCCAAGGCCAAGATAGCGGCCTCTCTGGCAGCCCTTCAGGTCAAACAGGCCGAAGCCTACCAGCTTGGCGAGACCCGCAAGCGAGAGGCCGAGGCTGCCGTGCTCGAAGCCCAGTATCGGGCCCAGGCCAAAGCGGCGTTGGCGGAGGCGGAGAAGGTCGAGGCGGAGAAACGTGCCGCCCTCGAAGCGGTTGCCAAGGCCGAGAAGGCCAAGATCGTCGTGGAAGCCGAGGCTGAAGCCGACAAGCGCCGGATCCAGGCCGAGGGCGAAGCGTCGGCGATCTTCGCCCGCCTTCAGGCAGAGGCCCGGGGCCAGTACGAGATTCTCGCGAAGAAGGGCGACGGCTTGCGTCAGATCATCCAGGCGTGCGGTGGGGCTCAGCCGGCGTTTCAGCTCATGATGCTCGAGCATCTCGACGCGATGACGCAGTCGGCCGCCCACGCCATATCGAACATCAAGTTCGACAAGGTCATCGTGTGGGAGAACGGCGGGGTCGACGGGACGAGCAATACGGCTCGGTTCCTGCACGGCATCGCCCGATCGTTGCCGCCGATGATGCAGGTGCTCAAGGACGTCGGCGGCGTGGAGCTGCCTGAGTATCTGGCTAAGCTTCAAGTCGATGCCGGAAGTCCCACCGGCGGCGGAGAAACGCAGCCCCCGCCCACCGCATCGACGAAATCCACCGGCCCGAAAGGCGGATAGGGTCGGCCAAGGGCGACGATCGCGATCGATCCCAATGGAACGCAGCTCCTTGATGGAAATGGGCTGCGTTCCTTGTTTACGGTCCGGGGGGATTTGGTGGTACACTCTCGGCGTTTGAGCGAGTGACTGCCCATCGAGAAGAGGTTGTCTGGGAGGAATTCGGATGAACACACGACGGAGCCTGTGCCTTGGGCTGATGGCGGGGATGTTGCTGGCCGGTTGCGGTAAGGAGCCCGCCGGTTCGCCGAAGGCCGCGTCGGGGCCCTCAAAGGGACGTCTCTTCGGCGTCAGCTTTCAGACGATGAACAACCCGTTTTTCGTCGACCTTAACGACGGACTCAAGGGCGTGATCGAGTCCAAGGGGGACAGCCTTCTGACCCTGGACGCCCAGTTCAACGCCCTCAAGCAGAAGAATGACCTGTCGGACCTCATCCTGAAGGGCGCCGCTGCGATCTTCATCAACCCGGTCAATTGGGAAGGCATCAAGGGCAGCCTGCTCCAGGCGAAGCAGAAGGGCATTCCGTGTCTGATCGTCGACGCCCCCGTTCGCGACCAAGACCTGGTGGCCTGCACGGTAGCCTCCGACAACGTTAAGGCGGGCCGGCTGGCGGCCCAGGCGATGGTCGAGGCGTGCCGCCCGGCGAAGCTGGTAGTCCTTCATCACATGATCAACAAGGCCTGTCTGGATCGCGTCGAGGGGTTCATGGACGAACTCAAGAAGTACCCGGACATGAAGGTTCTCGACACGCAAGAGGGCAAGGGCACGACCGAAGGGGGACGCCCCGTGATGCGAGACCTGATCGGCCGGTTCCCCGATCTGAACGCCGTATTCGCGATCAACGACCCCAGCGCATTGGGCTGTGTCTCCGCATTGGAATCGGCGGGCAAGCTTCAGGCGGTCAAGATCGTCAGCGTCGACGGCTCGACGGCGGCCGTCAACGCGATCAAGGCCGGCAAGCTTCTGTCCACGTCGGCCCAGTTTCCGGGGGAGATCGGCAAGGTGGCGGCCGAACAGGCCTACAAGATCCTTGAGGGCAAGCCCGTCGAGAAGGACATCAAGGTGAAGGTCGAGCTCATCACGCGTAAGAACGCCGATCAGTTCCTGGGTAAGAAGTAACGGTGGCGGAGCTTCGGCCGGAAGAGGGGCAGGCATGATGTTGGGTGGAGTGATGTTTCGGTGACCGCCGCATCGACCGACACGTCCCAGCGGCTGACGATTCGCGGACTGACCAAGCGGTTCGGAGGGGTGACCGCCCTGGACCGCGTCGACCTGGACCTTCGCGCCGGTGAAATTCACGCGCTGCTCGGCGAGAACGGGGCCGGAAAGTCCACGCTGATCAAGATTCTGGCCGGGGTTCATGCACCCGACGCCGGCACGATCGAGGTGAACGGCCGGCGTGAGATCATCCGAGACGTCTCCGACGCCGATCGCCTCGGGATCCGTGTCATCCACCAGGAACTCTCGCTGGCGGGCAATCTGTCCGTGGCCGAGAACATCTATCTGGGCCGGGAACCCCATACGTTCGGCTGGCTTCACCGGGGACAGATCTACTCTGAGGCGCGAACCCTGATTGATCGGCTGGGCCTGACCGAATTGAACGACGTCCGCGCCCCGGTCGATCGTCTGAGCGTCGCCCATCGGCAATTGGTTGAAATCGCCCGGGCCCTGTCGTCTCAGGCGAGGATTCTCATCCTGGACGAGCCCACATCGAGCCTTTCGGAGGCCGAGACCGAGGCCCTGTTCACCACGTTGCGGCGCCTTCGCGGGCAGGGCGTAGGAATCATCTACATCTCGCACCGGCTCGAGGAGATCGTGCGTCTGGCCGACCGGATCACCGTGCTTCGCGACGGGCATTCGGTGGGAACGCAGGATGCCGCGCGCGTGGACCAGCGTGAGCTGGTTCGCTGGATGGTGGGGCGCGACATCGTGGAACACTTTCATCGGCCACCCCACAACCCGGGGGCACCGGCGCTCGAGGTGCGCGCTCTGCGGAACCCCCGGATACATGACGTCAGTTTCTCGTTGGCTCATGGAGAGATCCTTGGGATCGCCGGCCTGATGGGTTCGGGGCGATCGGAACTGGTGCGAGCCCTCTTCGGCATCGATCCGATCGACGGCGGCGAGATACGCGTCAACGGTGTGGCTCGCGGGATCAGCAATCCCCAGGACGCCCTGAAGGCGGGGATCGTGCTGGTTCCTGAGGATCGGCGGCGCGACGGGCTCGTCATGATCCAGTCGGTGGCGTTCAACATCGCCCTGCCGTGGGCCTCGGAGTGGAATCCGCCGTTGCGGCCAAACCACGGCCGCCGGCGTGAGATCGTCCAGCGGGCGGTGCGGGACTTCGGCATCCGGCTGGCCGATCCCGAGCAGACCGTTCTGGGGCTGTCGGGCGGTAACCAGCAGAAGGTTCTCGTCGGACGGTGGATGGAGCATCGTCCGCAGGTGCTGATACTGGACGAACCGACTCGCGGCGTGGACGTGGGTGCCCGCGAGGAGATGTTCGCCATCATCAGCCGGCTGGTGGAGGAGGGCATGGCGGTGCTGCTGATATCGTCGGACCTGGCGGAGGTCATGAACATATCGCACCGGCTGGCGATCTACAAAGACGGACGCATCGTTCGGACCGTGTCGTCCGATTCGCTGACGCCGGAACAAGTAATGGCGTTGCTGACAGGGGCTCAGGTGCATGAGAGTCATTAAACAGATCGCGCCCTTGCTGGGTGCAATGGCGGCCCTGATGGTGTTGTTCCGCTATTATGTGCCGAACTTCCTGACGGCCGAGAACATGCTCGACTTGGCCCAGCAGGTGTCTGTGAATGCGATCATCGCATTCGGGATGACGCTGACGATACTGATCGGCGGGATCGACCTGTCGGTCGGATCGGTACTGGCGCTGGTGGGTTCCACGTCCGTATTCGTGTTGACCATGGGTGGGGCAAGTGCCGGCGGCGGGTCGCACTGGGTGCTGGCGGTGTTGGCCGGTCTGGCGGTGGCGGGGGCGTTCGGGGCGTTCAACGGGGTGTGCGCGGCCAAGACCCGCATGCCGCCGTTCATCATCACACTGGGGACGATGCTGGTGGCCCGAGGGGCGGCGCAGCGTTTCAACGAGGCCAGGCCGATGCCGATTCCCGACCACCAGACGGCGTTTCTCTGGATCGGAAACGGTCGGTTATTCGGGGTGCTTCCCGTGCCGGTTGTGATCATGCTTGTGGCCTTTGCGGCCGCCCTGCTGATGCTGCACCGGACGCGGTTCGGGCAGCATCTCTACGCGATCGGAGGCAATCGGGAGGCGGCGCGGTTCACGGGCATTCGGCTGGCGCGCAATGAGATTATCGTCTACGTTCTGTGTGCCCTGTTGACGGGTGTGGCCGGTCTGATTCACGTGTCACAGCTCTACTCAGCGGCGCCGGACTCGGGTGGCGGTTTCGAGTTGAACGCCATTGCCGCGGCGGTGGTGGGTGGCACGAGCTTCACCGGCGGAATCGGCACGATGTACGGCACGCTGATCGGGGCGACGATCATCGGCATTCTGGACAAGGGGTTGAACCAGACGGGGGTCCACTTCTCGCTCCAGTCGGTCGTCAAGGGGCTGGTGGTCATCGCCGCGGTGTACATCGACGTGCGGCGACGGGGACGGTCCGGCCGATAGTGCCACGCCGGCGCAGACGATTCTCGCTGCGATCGTTCAGCCCTCCATTCCCCCCGATGGACACCATGTCTTTCCGTTGTGACGACCTCTACTCGTCTTCGAAATGGGGGCCAGCGAGGGCCTCAAATTCCTTGAGGGTGCTGACTTCACCGCTGAGGACCGACTCGCGAAGGTAGCGGACGCGGATCAGCCGGGTCCTGGCCCATCGGCGGGCCCGTGGGGCCTTGTCGGCACTGATCGCGGCATCTCGCAGGAAGATGCAGCCGCAGATGATGTCGATGGCCGCATCGACGATGCTCCGCCCGTGCAGGTCCATGTAAGTGGTACCGGGCTGCGTCTTGACGAAGGCGACGATCTCGCCGAGGAGTTTGCGGGCCTCGGTCAGGGCATCGACGACGTCCTTGAGCGTCTCGGGCCAGCTACGCGAGGTCAGCAGGTCATCGATCATCTTCTCGGCGGTACCTGACATGACGCCGCGGACGGCGGCGACGACCTGCAGTTGGCTCGTGCCCTCGTAGATTGTGGTAATGCGGGCGTCGCGGAGGTGCCGCTCGCAGGGGTAATCCCGCATGTAGCCGCTGCCGCCCAGCACCTGGATGGCATTGCTGGCGACGCGGTTGCTCATTTCGGAGCCGTAGTACTTGCTCATCGGGGTGAGCATGCCGGCCAGACGCTTGTAGACCCGCTCCTTGTTGCGGAAGGCCTTGAGCAGGTCTTTGTCCGAAGGCGGATCGAGTTCCACCTTGCGCAGCGCACCGTACTGAAGGTCGACGACGTAGCTCGTCTCGTAGGTTAGCGCGCGGGCTGCGTCGAGGTCCAGCCGCATCTCGATCAGGAGATCGCGGACGGCCGGCAGTTCCTCAATCGCCACACCGAACTGCTTGCGGCTGTGGGCATAGTTGCGGGCGACGCGATAGGCGGCCTCGCCGATGCCGAGCGACTGGGTGGCGATTCCGATGCGGGCACCGTTCATCAGTGCCATCACGTAGGTGATCAGGCCTCGCTGCCGTTCGCCGATCAGCTTGGCGGGGGCATCGTTGAACTGAAGCTCGCAGGTGGGCGAGCCGTGGATGCCGAGTTTGTCTTCGATTCGCCGGACGACGACCTGCGGTCCCCGTTCGACGAGCAGCAGGCTCAGGCCGCGACCGTCGGTCAACTCGGGCTCGGTTCGTGCGAGCACGAGCAGGATCTCGCCGCAACCGTTGGTGATGAATCGCTTGACACCCTGGACGCGCCACTGGCCGGTCTCGTCCTGGTAGCCGCGGACCTTGACGGCCTGGAGGTCGGAGCCGGCGTCCGGCTCGGTGAGGACCATGGCCCCGCTGACCTTGCCCTCGGCGAAGCTCGGGAGGTATTCCTGTTTGATCTCTTCGCTGGCGTAGGCATTGATGGTCTCGGCGATGCCCTGGAGGCCGAAGAGGTTCATCAGGCCGGCGTCGGCCCGGCTGACCATTTCGGTGGCAATCGTGTAGACCGCGTTGGGCATGTTCAGCCCGCCGAATCGATAGGGCAGGGTAAAGCCCATCAGGTCAGCCTGGGCGAGCTTTTCGAGCGCCTCGGCGATACCGGGTGCATAGCTGACTGTACCGTCCGGATTGAGTGTGGAACCTGTCCGGTCGATACCCTCGGCCCGCGGCGCGATGAATTCGGCGCACAGTTGTCCGAGCGAGGAGAGGACGCGCCGGTAGTTGTCGATCGCCTCGGCGACGTTGCGGGGGGCGTAGTCGCATTCCTTGGCGTACTTGAAGCCGTCTTCCATGAGCTCGGCCACCTCGGCCAGATTCATGGTGTCGAAACGGAATCGAATGTCCGGGTTATCATCGAAGAAGTTTGCCATCTTACACCGTTTGTCTGAGAACCTTCCGCCGCACCACGACCGTCGGAGATCGCCGGCCGTGTGACGGAGGCGGCCTCTACCCTCTTGCCTTGATCGCCTTGATCATCTTGGGAACGACCACGTTCAAATCCCCGACGATGCCGTAGTGGGCGATCTGGAAAATCGGGGCGTCCGGATCGGTGTTGATCGCGATGATCTTGGCCGACTGGTCCATCCCCGCCCGGTGCTGAACCGCGCCGCTGATCCCACAGGCGATGTACAGGGCCGGCCTGACGGTCGTCCCCGTCTGGCCGACCTGATGGTCGCGACCGACCAGCCCGCCATCGACGGCGGCACGGGAGCCGCCGACCGCGGCGCCCAGGGCGTTGGCCAGGTCCTGGATCAGCTTGAAGTTGTCCCGGCTGCCCACACCGGCGCCGCCGGAAACGATGACGCGTGCCGCCTTCAGATTGACCGTCTTGGGGCGTCGGTGCTTCTCGATCAGCTTGATCGCCAGATCGGTCGGGTCGATCGCGACGGTTTCGCGCACGACCTTGCCCTTCCGTTTGGGGTCGGGCGATTCGAGCGACATAACGCCTTCGCGAACGGTGGCCATCTGCGGCCAGCGACGCGTGTTGACGATCGTGGCGATGATATTGCCGCCGAAGGCGGGGCGAATCTGATAGAGGAGGTTCTTGTGATCGGTCTTCGTGAGGGTGTCGTGATGATCGCCGATTTCGAGATCGGTGCAGTCGGCGGTCAGGCCGCAACGGCAGTTCGATGCACACCGAGGCGCCAGGTCGCGTCCCATGATCGTGGCACCGTACAGCACGATCTGCGGCTTGTGCTTTTCGATGAGCCGGCAGACGACCTTGGCATAGCTGTTGGTCTGATAGTGATCCAGCAGCGGGTCATCGACCATGTAGATGTTGTCGGCGCCGTGCCCGATCAGTCGCTCGGCCAGGGGTTCGATCTTGTGGCCGATGAGCATGGCGCCCACCGAAACGCCGAGTTGGCCGGCCAGTGTCCGGGCCCGCCCCATCAGTTCCAGAGGCACCTCATTCAACTGGCCGTCTTCCTGTTCGGCGAAGACCCAGACTTCACCTTTGGGATTGGGTTCGATCATCACATCACCTTGAGGGGCCTCAGCAGGGGCCCGATATCGCTCTTCTCCTGCGGTTCGCACGGAATCCGCGTCGATGTCGACGGCGGGTCTACCCGATGGTGTGGTCCTCGATCAGGGAGTGGATCATCTCGGTGATCCCGTCGTCGGTGGGTTCCACCCTCTGGTAGCCGCTGCCGGTCAGCACGATGGTCTGAATACGGTGGACCTTGGTGGGCGAGCCCTTCATGCCGCACCAGGTCATGTCGGCGCCGATCTGGTCGAGGTCCCACTGGTCGATGGCCAGGCCGGCGGCGCGAATCGCCTCGAATCGCCGAGTGGCCTCCGCCTGTTTTTCGGCGTCGGTGGCACTGGGCATGGCCCCCTCGACCTCTCGTTGAATCTCCAGGAGGGCGCGGGCGTTCTTGTATTTCATGATGCGTCGGGCGGCCAGCGGACGTGGGGTGTTCGCCTCACCCGTGACGGTCAACAGCACGGGCAGATGGGCCTGGACGACCTCCCAGCCGTGGCCGAGATTTCGCCGGGCCTGGAGGGTTCTGTTGTTCAGCTCGACGCGGGCTTCGACGTAGGTGACCTGTGGGATGCCGAGCTTCTCAGCACATTGCGGCCCGACCTGGGCGGTATCGCCGTCGATGGCCTGCCGACCACAGACGACCAGGTCGTATTCACCCTGATGTCGGACGGCCTGTGCCAGGATATAGCTGGTGGCGAGCGTATCGGACCCGGCCCCTCGGCGATCGGTCAGCAGGACGACCCGGTCGGCGCCCCTCATGAGGGCCTCTCGAAGGACCTCGCAGGCCGCCGGGGGCCCCATCGTGATGACGGTGACCGACCCGCCGTATTGCTGGCGGACCTGGAGAGCCAGCTCCAGTGCGTTCAAATCCTCCGGATTGAAGATCGCCGGCAAGGCGGCACGATTGACCGTGCCGTCGTCGTTCATCGCCTTGCCCGTGATCCGTTTGGTATCCGGGACCTGCTTAACCAGAACCACGCAACGATAGGCCATCTTTGGCGCACTCCAAGCCCCCCTGCCGCACTTGATGGCATGGGGAAAATTAAGACGATACCGCCTGCGATCAATGCCGTCAACCTTGTGGGGGCGGTCGTGTAGTCCCCCGGGGGTGCCAAATCCTGACAGGGTGATGTTTCATTGAGGGGCATGACAATCCGGATGCACCCGCAGTCGTGCGGTCCTATTGTCTGGGACGCGATGTCGAGCGTCGCGTGACCCGCTGATTGTGCGTGCTCATTTCTTGAGAAGGTCCGAATACGTGCCCATGCGCTCGAAGATGATACGTTCGTGGTCGATTTTGTAGATCAACACCCAGTCGGATTCAATGTGGCAATCTCGCCGACCAACGTGGTTCCCGAGGAGCTTGTGGTCGCGGTGAATGGGGTCCGGCGATTGGCCGGCGATCTTCCCCAGGTGACCGGTGCGTTCTGCGCGGCTATATTGGGCCACATGACGTAAGTAATCCGTCCCAATTGAGTACACTCATGACAGTGACGGATCGCGCGTTCCGGTGTGGCAGCGTCGTCTTTCGGCTCGGAAGAGAATCATCGGTGGCGAACAATCAGACCGGCAGTCCTCTATGAACGTGATTGATTTTCAATCCGTCAGCAAGAGTTACGGCGCCGTGCGGGCATTGGACGAGGTGACGTGGACATTGCCGGCCGGGCAGTTGCTGGGCTTCCTTGGGCCCAATGGGGCCGGAAAGACCACGGCGATTCGGATCATGCTGGGATTTCTGCGGAGAACCAGCGGCACCGCACGACTGTTCGGCATGGACGCCTGGCGAGAGTCGTCGAAGGTGCGTGCGCAGGTGGGCTACCTTCCCGGTGACGTGCGACTCTATCCCAGTCTGACCGGCGAACAGACGGTGAGGTTTGTGGCCGGTGCTCGCGGCGCCGGGGGGGGCGTTGATGCGGAGCGGTTGGCCAGGGTCTTCGATCTGGACCTGCGGCTTCGCGTGCGGACCTACTCACGGGGCATGCGTCAGAAGCTCGGCCTGATCCTCTCGATGATGCACCGGCCCGCGCTCCTGATCCTTGACGAGCCTTCCTCCGGATTGGATCCGCTGATGCAGCAGGTTCTCCATGAGGAGTTCCGCCGGACCGTCGCGGAGGGCCGGACCGTGCTCTTCAGCAGCCACAGCCTGCCGGAGGCCGAACAGCTCTGCGAACGGGTGTTGATCCTTCGCAGAGGCCGGCTCGTGGCCTTGGAGAGCATTGCGGAGCTGCGACGGCGAGCGGGTCATCGGGTCACGCTGGCCTTTTCGGGCTCCGTCGAAGGGCATCCGCCGGCGCCGAGCGGGCTTCAGATCGATCACTCCGCAGGTACGTCGCTTCGCGGCCGTTGGCATGGTGACATCGCGGTATTGATGCGATGGCTGGCCACGCTTCCTCTTCAGGATGTCATGATCGAGCCGGCGGACCTGGAGGAACTCTTTATCGACTACTATGAGGCCCCTGCGGAGGCCCAACGATGAACCGGGCGCTCGTCTTCAAGGTCTTTCGTGACTATCGGCTGTTGTTTGTGCTGGTGTTCATCGCCGCGGTCGTGCTGCCGCTTCTGATCATCAAGGCATTCGCGTCGACACCGATCGAACTGGTCAGCCAATGGATGAAGCTGCCTCTGGTCCGCAATTTCTTTCGCATGCTCATGGGGGCGGACCTGACGCACATGCTGAACAGCACGAGTTTCGCGGCATTTGCTTTCGTTCATCCGCTGATGTTGTCGCTGGTATGGGCCTTTCTGATTGCCGCGTGCACGGCGATTCCCGCGGGAGAGGTCGATCGGGGCACGGCGGATCTGCTGTTGTCACTGCCTATCTCGCGGTGGGGCGCCTACGTTTCGGTCTCGGCGGTCGTTCTCTTCTGGGGAGCTATACTGGGCTTCGCTCCGTGGTTGGGAGCGTGTATCAGCGAACGGCTCGGAGAGAACCGGGAACCGCTGCAACTGGCCCGGCTGCTCCTGGTTGTTGTGAACAACCTGGCGATGATCGGGGCGGTGGCGGGCGTTGGGATGGCGGTCAGCGCGTGTTCGTCTCGCCGGGGGGTGGCGGTGGCGGTGTTGTTCGGTTGGCTTCTCGGATCATTCGCGTTGAACTTCCTGGGGACCCTCTGGAGGCCGGCCGAGCATCTGGTGTTCCTGAGCGTGTTGAACTACTTCCGACCCCTTATCATCATTCGCGGTGGCGCCCTGGAAGTCCGGAATTTGCTGGTGCTGGTGTCGGTTGCGGTGATCGGTTGGACCGTTGGGGGTGTGGTGTTCTCTCGGAGAGATATTCGGACAACCTGATTCGCCATCCCAGACGGCCGCGGCGGCCCATATAGGGCCACCCTTCAACACATGACATCCTGTGGAGTCCCCTCTTCGGATTCGTCTTTCCGCCTGCGTCCCCCCGTTGGCGCGGGGCGGAGACTTGTCTGCCCTTGCTGATGGCGGGGCTGTATGATGTGCTCGATAGGGGTTGCCCGAGAAGGTGATGGTCTGCACGGATCGGGAGCCAGGTGCTGGAGATGCTGGAGGTGATGATGAGTCGTCGGGGCAGTCGTATCTGTATCGGGATATTCAGCGTTCTTCTGTTTGTCGGCGGGGTGTCTGGCCAGACGACCCGCATCAGCTTCACCGGGCTCGATGAGGCCGCGCTACGAAGCGAGACGATACAGCGCCTTCGGCGGTTTGCGCAAACGTTCAAGGGGCAACCCGCCGCGGCAGAGGCGCAGCGACTGGCGGACGAGGACAGCAAGACCACGAATCCGCACGCGTGGATCGGCGGCACGCTGGAGTGGGTCGATCGGTCGCTGAAGGCGTGTCCGCCCTCGGCACAGGAGAACCGGGAGATTCGCAAGGCGATCCAGATGATTCTGGACTATCCCCTTCATGTCCCTCGCAGTCACCTGCCCGTGTCGTCGGATTACGGGCCGGAATGGGCCGAGGCGACGGGGCGACACTTTCAGAGGGTGGTGGCGCCGGCGATCGAGCAGATCGGATCGACCCGAACCGATCGCGGGCTGGACATATGGAAGATCTACAACATGGGGTTCGTGGTCCGGTCGAAGAACCACTGCGTCGGGTTCGACATCATTCCGGGCATGGTGAAAGAGCCCTACGCACTGTCAAACGAGCAGATGAAGGTGCTGACGGATCGAATGGAGATCCTGTTCATCTCGCACGCCCACATGGATCACCTCGATTACCGCTTCGTCCGTCGCATGCTTGATGCCGGCAAGAAGGTGGTGCTGCCCGCGGCGGTGGCGCGAGACTTGAACCACGGCTCGGTCATTCGCCTGTACGACGACTATCAGAAGCCCCACGAGATCAGCGGCATGAACGTCTACTGCTGGCCCGGCTGGCAGAGTCGGCCGGTGGCAATGGGCGTTTACGCCGTGAATATGGACGGGCACTGGGTGGCGCACAACGGCGACAACCTGCGCAGGGAGATTTACGCGGAGATCCCCAAGCGTTGTGCGGTGGACGTACTGCTGGGCAACTGCTGGTCGGGATTCGGCGTCCTGGCGGAGGCCACGCGGCCCAAGCTGATGATTACGGGGCACGAGAACGAGCTGGGCCATAAGACCGGCGGCCGTCGCGGATTCGGTGAGACGTATCACAACCTCGATCTGATGACCGTGAAGGTCGAGACCCGCATCATCGATTGGGGCGAATGCCTCCACTGGGAGCCCTGAGCGGGACCCAGCGGCGAATGACCGTGTTTATTCCTTCTCGGCCTTCCCCTTGGCCTGGATGCGGTTCATCGTCACATCGTTGATATCGAAGAGCTTCTCAAATTCCCCTTCGGCGAGTTTGGGGGCCAATTCTTCGCCGCTGCAGCGGGCCTTGATGCGATAGCTGGCGGTGTTCTTGCTGAACTCCATCTGGACGCTTCCGATCATGCCGGTCATCTCGGCCAGCCGTTTCTTGATATTGTTCGCCGCGCCGAACTTGACCTGGCTGACTTCGAGGACGATCTCGTTCTGACCGGTGGAAGAGCGTGCCCAGTTCTGCATGACGGTGACGTAGAGTTTTTCGATGAGGGCCTCACCGGCGGCGGAGAGGGCGGCCTTGCCGGCCTGGGGGCTCCGGGTGGTTCTGCCCCGTGCCCCGCGGCGCGTGACCGGAATGGACTCGGAGGCCAGCAGCCGGGCCGAATCGGTGTAGTAGCACTTGGCCATCGCGTCGCAGTTGTAGAACACGGCGGAGACGCCGTAGAGATCGGCGATTTCGGCGAAGTTGGCGTTGGCGTGGCCGACGATGTAGACCTGCGCCTTGAAGTTCTTGGCGATCCGCTGAACCTTGGTCACGTCGTTTTCCGCGGCCGCGTCGACGGATTCTTTCTTGAAGATCTCTTCCATCGCCGCCTTCTCGACCATATCGAAACCCGACTTGATCAGCCGCTCCTCCAGCTTGCTTTCGAGGATACTGCCGCTGTCGAGGACGTTGTCGATCTTCTCCTGGATACAGACCATGACCCTGGGGCGGCCGATCTTCTCGAGCAGGATCTGCACCTCGCCCCAACGGGTGGCGACGGCTTTCTTATCGACGATCGCCCGCATCTTGCAGGTGAAGACGCCGCCGGCATCGCCCTCTTCCGTGATCTTGTAGTCGACGACGATGCCCTCGCTGCGGCTGACGATAGTGTCATGGACCAAGGTGAAGTTCTCGGCCTGACTGTGCGAGGCGATCTCCTGCTTGCCTCCCACTTCGATCGCCTTGCGCAGGGCGTCGGCCTTGGCCGACTCTTTATCGGTGCCCTCACCCGTAACGACGACCGTGACCTGCATCGTCTCGGTGGCCTTGGCGGGCTCCTCGGCAGCGAGTCTCGCCATCGGTGAGAGACAAACAACCCACAGGGCCGCAATGTGCAGAGAACGAGTCATGCGAAGACCTCCGAATCGGGCGAACCGATCGACGAACGGTTGCGGAGCCCGGCTCCGCAGATTCTGGAACTCCATTCTCGTGGAAGCCGGGTCCAGGTCAAGCGGTTCGGGACGCATCGGCGACGGGTGCTTGCGGGAATTGTGGGTTCGGCGACCTGCCTGAAGACGGATGATGCTATGGCTCGGCGGGTGCACGCCGCTTTGTCTAAGGCCCTTAGCGGCAATTGGCAGGAGGGGGTCTTGTGCTATGATACCGATTCTGCGCCGAGCGTCGGGAGGAGGACGGCGGCGGGGTTTTGACAGAAGGGATCGATCCATGGGTATGAATCTGGTTCAGAAGATTATCTCGGCTCACCTGGTATCGGGAGAGGCCGTCGCCGGCCAGGAGGTGGGTCTTCGCATCGATCAGTGTCTGACGCAGGACGCCACGGGCACGACGGCGTTCTTGCTGTTCGAGTCGATGGGCCTGAAGCGCGTTCGCTGCGACCTGGCGGTCAGCTATGTCGATCACAACATGGCCGCCTTCGGCCCTGAGAACCACACCGACCACATGTACCTTCAGTCGGTGGCGCCGAAGGTTGGGGCGTATCACTCGCGGCCGGGCAATGGGATCTGCCACCAGCTCCACCTCGAACGGTTCGGCAAGCCCGGGGCGACGCTGCTGGGCAGCGACTCTCACACGCCGACGTGCGGAGGGGTGGGCATGCTGGCGATCGGTGCGGGCGGGTTGGACGTGGCCGTCGCGATGGGTGGTGGTCCGTTCTATACGCCGTGTCCGAAGGTCATCGGTGTGGAGCTGAAGGGCAAGCTGAAGCCGTGGGTGGCCAGCAAGGACATCATCCTGAAGCTGCTGAGCATTCTGACGACGAAGGGGAACGTCGGCTGCGCGGTGGAGTATATAGGCAGCGGGGTGCGATCGCTTCCGGTTCCGGCCCGTTCGACGTGTACGAACATGGGGGCCGAGTTGGGCGTGACGACGAGCATCTTCCCCTCGGACGAGACAACCCGGGCCTTCCTGGAGGCGCAGGGGAGGAGCGATCAGTGGCGGGAGCTGAAGCCCGACGCCGACGCCACCTACGACCGCATCACGCGGAAGCTGCACGCCGAGCGGGACGCCCAGACGATCGAGAACTGGAGGAAGCACGGCCGGCGGTTCAAGCAATCGGCTCCGGACGCCGAGGGCTTCGTCACCGTCAGCCTCGATCGGATCGTCATCAACC
Organism: uncultured Planctomycetales bacterium; assembly: GCA_964446835.1. GTDB lineage: Bacteria > Planctomycetota > Phycisphaerae > UBA1845 > JAFGLZ01 > CAYUQT01. The sequence goes on from CAYUQT010000007.1 coordinate 55,737, forward strand.
TGAGCGAGTTGGAGCCGATGATCGCCCTTCCGGGCAGTCCGGACAACGTCCGGACCGTGCGCGAGGTAGCGGGCAAGCCGGTTCACCAGGTGCTGATCGGTTCGTGTACGAACAGTTCGCTGGCGGACATGACGCTGTGCGCCAAGGTGCTGCGCGGCCGTCGGATCGCCTCTCACGTGGAGTTCGGGATCAACCCGGGTTCGCGCCAGGTGCTGACGATGCTGGCCGACAGCGGCAACCTGAAGGGGTTTATCGACGCGGGCACGCGGCTTCTGGAGATCGGGTGCGGGTCGTGCATCGGGCAGGGACAGTCGCCGGCCGAGGGGGCGGTGAGCATCCGCACGTATAACCGGAATTTTGAGGGGCGCAGCGGCACCAAGAACGACCTGGTGTATCTGACTTCACCCGAGACGGCGATCATGTGCGCCCTGGCGGGCCGGATCGTCGATCCGAGGGACTATGCGGCGGAGCAGGGCATTGCCTATCCGAAGATCGCCCGGCCGAAACAGTTCCTGATCGACGACAGCATGATTCAGCCGCCACTGCCACCGGATCAGGCGGAGAAAGCCGAGGTGATCCGTGGGACGTCGATCGTGACGCCACCGGCCAGTGAGGCACCGCCGACCGATTTGAAGGCCCGCACGCTGGTCAAGCTGGGCGACAAGATCACGACGGACCATATCAGCCCCGCCGGCGGCTTCCTGAAGTTCCGCTCGAACGTACCCGAGTATGCCAAGGCCGTGTTCCACATTTTCAACCGGGAAGGCCAGCCGACCTTCGCACAGCAGGCCCTGGCGGCCAAGGCGGCGGGGCTGGCCGGCCTGATTGTCGCCGCGGAGAGCTACGGGCAGGGCAGCAGTCGCGAGCACGCGGCGCTGTGTCCGATGTATCTGGGAGTGCGGGCGGTACTGGCCAAGGGCATCGAGCGGATTCACAAGGCCAATCTGGTGAACTTCGGCATCGTCCCTCTGATCTTCGCCGATCCGAAGGACTATGACCGGCTGGCCGTCAATGACGAAGTCGAGGTGCCCGGATTCCGTGCGGCCATCGAGCGAGGGGATTCGACCCTCGTCGCCAAGGTGGTCGGGCGGGACGTCAGCATCACGTGCCGGATCGAGCTTTCCGAGCGCCAGCGGCGGATTCTGGCAGGCGGCGGCCTGTTGACGGCCACGCGCGACGGCAAGCTGTAGTGCGTCGAGGCCGCCTTTCCGGTGTCTTCGGGAGATGCACGGGGCTCAGCTACACCAGGCGCACGTGAGCGCGTTTGAGGTCGGGCACCTGAAGCAGGACCTCCTGGACCTGGAGCCACCCGGTCGGGATACCGGCATCGTATGCCTGTCCGTCGATGAGGAGGGCCAGGTGGCGTCCGCCGGCGGCCCGCAGGCTCTCCTGGGCGGCCGTCAGTTGGATCTCACCGCGCTGGCGGGTGTTTTGTCGAACCATTTCATCGAGCCGCTGCATGATGTCGGCGGAGAAGACATAGTTGCCGAAGTGGGCCAGCCATCGCTCGGGCGGCAGGCCGGGGGTGATCATGTCGCGCCGGGCCTGTTCCAGCGAGGGCTTCTCGACGATCAGTTGCGACTCAAACAGCCCCGGTGCCCCCGCAATGGGATCGCCGCGCATCACACCGACTCGCGACAGGGTCTCGGCATCGCAGGCGAACATGCCGGAGATCGCGGCGGGGCGATGGCAATGGAAGGCCTCTACGACCTGCCAGGCACAAGAATGTTCCTGATGTGAGACGAAGAGGTAGTCGCCGAGCATGACCAGGAAGGGTTCGTCGCCGACCCAATCGCGTGCGCACCAGACGGCATGCCCGAAGCCCTCGGGCGACGCCTGCTCGATGTAGGTGATCTGCCGCCCCCACCGTTCGAGCTGATCGCTGACGGCCAGGAGTTCGGGCCGGCCTGCCACGGCCGCCAGCAGTTCGGGGGTTAATGCCTTGAAGTACTTTCTCAGGGAATCCGCCTGTCCTGGAGAGACGACGAAGGCCACCTCTTCGATGCCGGCGGAGGATGCTTCCTGGAGCAGGAAGTCGGCGATGGGCTTCGGCAGCCCGTCACGATCCATGAGGGGCATCAGGGCCTTGGGAATGACCACGGTGGCCGGAAGTTGTCGGGTGCCGCGCCCGGCTACGGGAATGACGGCTTTGCGGACTCTCCGGTGGGTGCTCATATCCTCGATCCGTTCCTTTCGATTCCCGCACGTCGGGTGGTGTTTTCCTGACTTTCCGATGCACTGCGTCTCCGCGAGCCGTCGCCAGGGAAAGGTGATGAGATCACGGTGCGATTCGGATCTCCACCGGCCCGAACAGGCCCGACGGGCGGCGATGTTTGGCATCGTACCGAGCGGCCAGCGAGTTTGTCACCTCGACCACGAGTTCATTCTCGCCTTGGCGCAGGATCGTCGCGACGTTCCAGGCGTAGGGAGCCCAGAATCTCGGCCCCAGGTTCTGCCCGTTGAGTCGCACAACCGCCCAGTCGCCCACCTTGCCCAGATCCAACGTGCAGCGTCCGGCAATCGGACCATCGACATGAAACCGCGTCTGGTATCGCAGGGTGCCGGCGTAGGAAGCGGTGGGCTTCAATTCCAGCCAGTTGCCCAGCTTCTCGCCCACCCGCTGCCCCTCGGCGTTCAGCATTTCCCAGGGGCCCGGCACCGAAACACCCTTCGGCGATGCCGGTGGCGCCGGCGGCGGTTCAACGGGGCGCGGCGGACCCGGCTCTACACACAGAACGATGCTCTCTCGGCGCCCCAGGTCCAACGGAAGGGACATGCTGTTGGGCCCCACATGCGTCACCGCGGCCGGGCTGAATCGCCCGGACCACGCGTCGAACCAGTCGGAGCGGCCGACGGATCGGCAGGTGACGGTGGTGCGAACGGGTGCCGCACCTTCGTTGACGAGCAGATAGAACTCGACGCCGTCGCGTCGGACGTGTGTCACCCGCAGGTCGATCGACGGCGGATCGAGGCGGACGTCACGATCGAGGCCTTCGACCCATTCGGCCGAGGGCGTTGCCCGACAGGTGCGCACCCGGCCGCCAGCGGCGGCAAACGCCTTCGTGCGATCGGCCGTCGCCCCGGTGAGCGGCTCGTCCTGATCGATCACGAGCATCGAATAGGACATCGGGCCGACGTGGATCCGCCCATCGGCGATGCGGGCCTGTTCGCACAGTCGCCAATCTTCGAGGTAGTTGAAGTCGACCTGGTTCTGGTAGAGCCACTTGGCGGCCCGCCACGGGAGGCGATTTCCAACCGACAGCACCGCCACCTCGCAGACTTGGCGGCTGTCGGTCATCAGCCCACACAGACGGGTGGTGTAGTCGGCGAACAGCCGGTAGTGCGGCCACCAGGCGTTGTGCATGCCCAGGTCGGGCGGGCGTTCGTAGGCGCGTTCACCGCGGATCGTATAGTAGAAGGCGTGGGGGTAGAACATGTTGACGCCTCGGACGATCAGCCAGTCGGCCAGCCACTTCATTTCATCCATCGTCAGATGCCAGCCGTAGGCCCCATAGATTTCGTTGGCGTTTCGGCGGCGATCGTCATGACGGGCGACGCTGCTGGAGCACTTGCCCACGGTACTGTGGGCGCCCTCCAACGCCGACGGGGACTCGGGCAGAAGCCATCGCCAGACCATGTCCTGGCCGGGGATCTGAAACAGACGGAGCGGGCGGATTTCGTCACTGCCCGAGGGATGCCCCGTCAGGGCGATGCCGTGTTCCTGACACCAGCGTGAGATGGGCTGGTAGTAGGACTCGTCCAATCGCTGTGCCAGCGTGAGATGAAAGTCGTCGCGAACCTTCTGCGTGGCATTGCCGGCGGGATAGAACAGCGCCGGCAGGAGAGGTTCCAGACGATAGCCGCGGCGGCGTGCGAAGTCATCGGCCAGCCCGTCGGTCCACGGCACCAGTCCGCCGCGTCCGCCCCGACCCAGGAGGCCGGGTTCATCCGTGAACATCGCGATGACCGTCTTGCCGAAATGGTCTTTCAGCACGCGGTGATAGGGATCGTAGGCGAACCGGATGAAGGCCTTCATTGCCTCGAAGTTCAGCAGATCGGCCGAGGGCGGGGCACCGGGCTGGCCATCTTCCTCGCCGACATGAACGCCGCGGATATGCCCGCCGGATTTGACGCAGGCAAACGTCATGAGGCGCCAGCGGCCTTCGGGCACGGCGATGGTGCCCTCGGGCTTTTCGATCCAGCGCGGCTCCGAGAGATCGAGCGTGCCCTTGTCGTCGATGCGACGGGCCAGCACGACCGCGACCTGCCGGCCGCCCCCCACACGGGGAGCCTCAGCCTGAGCCGGGCCGGACACGTCTTTATGAGCGACCGCCAATCCCTTCGTGGCGAATTCGGGGTTCGATCCGACGACCTTGCCATGAGCCGATCCTGAAGGGTACATCCCCTCGTCGTAGAGGACGACTTTCATTCCGGTTTTCGATGCCTCGTCGACCGCGAATCGCACGTGGCCCAGCCATCGTTCGCCCATGTACTCGATATCGCGGGGCAGTCCCATGCGGGCATGGATGATGAAACCGTAGACGCCGTGCGAACGAAACTCGGCGAGTTGATGGCGGGTCTGGTCGTCGGTGATCTGGTCGTTCCAGAACCAGAAGGGGATCTGCGCGTACTCCGGATCGGGGCGAGCCAGACGCGTCTGCCACGCCTTGTCGGCGGACCCCGCGAGCAGCGGACAGGTCAGAAACAGTGTCCATGCAATCGAAGAAGCTCTCATACGGTATGACACAGACCTCTCCTTCGTGAGCGACCTCGTGGGTACGGGAAGCGTGCGAAGGGGCTGCCGGCGCCAGGGCCCGGCGAGCCGCACCATGTTGCCCGCCCTCCTCCGGGAGTTTCGATCATCGTAAAGGATGCTGCAGACTGCAATACCCTCTGGGGAGCCTTGTCCCCGAGAGGCAAATCGGAGAACACCCTCGCACGGTTCCGAGGGTTCGTGGAGGGTACCCGGTCTTCGGGTGCGAGCCGGCGTTTGTTCGCCGATCGTTCGAGCTCACTGCGCTCGAGTTCTGCGCGGGACCGGCGGCCGGCCACCTGCCACAAGCCACGACACCGACCAGATCGTCATGAAGGTCCCGCCCGCCGCCGCCAGGGCCCAGAGGACCAACTGGTTCTGGTTCGCCAGTCCTGAGGACACGATTGCACCGGGATAGTCTGCCGTGTCGGTTGACGGGGGTGCCGAGGCGATCGCCAGTCGTTTGCGGCAATCGGTGATCTGTTTATCGATGTCGGCCAGGGCGCGATCGGCCGCCTTGTCGCGTTCGGCCGCCTCGCCGTATGCCGCCTGGCGACGTTCCCAGGCCGCCTGTCCGAGTTGCTCGGTCAGAAGCTGGTCATCCCGCTTGAGGAGTTCCTCGATGGCCTGATCTCTCGCGGCGACCGCCTCGTTGGCCTGGCGTCTCAGGTCGGCCAACTGTTTCTCACGGCGTTCGATCACCTGATCGCCGGCCTGCCGTTCGAGCCCCTGGGTGATTTCCTTCTGTCGGAATGAGATGCGGCTGCGCAACTGCGTGACCTGTTTCAGGCAGGCTTCCAGTCGTTCGCTGCTCATCGGGATGATTTCGGCGCCGGCGTTGGCGAAATCGCGACGGGCGGTGGTCATCTCTTCGGCCTGTTTCTTCAGGGCATCCTGGAGCACGATCCGCCGTGTCATATCGTCGCCGCCCGATTGTGCGATCGCCTTGATCTGGGCATTGATCGACACGATCGGCCGACCGAGTTGATCGAGTAGATCCGAGAGGTTCTTTTCGGCCTGTTGCTGTTCGGTGACCAGGTTGATCGGCTCGGCGGCGTTGGGTTGCCCGCGAAGCTTGTTCAACTGGGCCTCCCACGACCGGGCGGCCTCGACGAGGGCTTTCCGGCAGGTGGCCAGTTCGGATCGGATCTGATTGAGTGCCGTCTGGACATCTTCGGCCGAGCCGTTGCCCAGGCGCGAGGCGACCTCTCGATCGAACGCATCCACCTTTTCGGCCAAGGTGCCCAGCGGCCCGCGACCGACCTCGAGCCCATCGACGAGGAACCCGCGAAGCTGCTGCTCGCGGAGTCGGAGTTGTTCGGTGTCCTGCTGAAGCTGGGTATCGGCAGCCGTTGCGGTCCGGAGGGCCTCGGCATCGACTTCCACGCTCGGACGGCTCGATGAGAACTGGGCGAACTTCTGCTCGGCCGCCGCGCATTGCTGCCGCAAGGTCTGCCAGTTGGCGAGGATCTCCGAGCGCTGCCGGATGAGCTGATCGATCGGCTGAGCCGAGGGCTGTGACTGTGCGGCCGTCTTCAGTTCGGCCACTTCGGCGGCGCTGCGCTTCTTGGCCTGTTCTCTGCGGGCCTTCTCGGCCATCAGGTCTTTGATCTCTCCCGACGACGTTGGCGTCACGGAGCGGTTATTGATGTGGTCTTTGAGGGCCTTGCCCAATGCGTCGATGATCGCCTGGGTGCGCTTGGGGGCGGAGGTGATCGCCCGAATTCGAATCTGCACCTCTTCGGGGATGGCTCTGATCTCGATGTCGGAGCCGGGTCCGAGCATGGCGCCGAGGTCATCGGCCGAGAGGTCGAGGTCCAGTGACGAGGCGGCTGCGGTGATCACGGTGGGGGATCTCAAGGCCTCGACATAGCGAGCCAAAGCCTGAGCGGGAGCCTCCTCCGTGGTTACGTGGAGGAAGCCCTGAACCTCATGGCGGATACCGATGGCCCACACGGCGATCAGGGCTGCGGCCCCGGCCAGAATCCCGGAGGCCGTCAGGGCCCGGCGAAGGTTGAACCCCCCTGTCTCGATAATCAGGGGCTGTCCGCCGAGTCCCTGTTGTGCCTGCGCCGCGAGTTCTTCGAGCGATTCGACCTCTTCGGCAAGCCGTTGCTCCCGTCCGGTCAGGTCGGCCGCCTGCCGGGCGAGTTCTTCTCGCCGCTGGTCGAGGACCTGGCGTTCTTCGGCCACCTGGTGCGTGACGTCCTGGCGCTCCTGTTCGAGGAGGCGGCGTTCGTTCTGAAGGCGCGACATCTCCTGTGCCAGGCGCTTCTGCTCGTCAACAACGCTGCGCTGGGCCTCGGTGAGCCCCGATTCGGTCGACACGGCCTTGGCAAGCCGCTGTTCGAATTCCTGCCGGGCGGCGTTCAGTTCTTCGTACTGCTTTCGGACCTTGGCCTCGGCCGCCTGGCACTGCGTTTCGACCTGGCGGCGGGTTTGCGTGAGTTTGTCCTCCTCGGACGTCATGGCCTTCCGCTGCTGCTCGATCCGGTCGGCCTGCTCGCGAAGCTCCTGGAGCCCGGGCTCCAGAGACCCCTGCAGGGCCTCCAGCTCGGCGGATCGCATGTCGAGTTCCGCCGTCCGCTCGTCGAGCCGGCGTCGCAGTGCCTCCAGCTCGCCGCGGGTGGCGGATGCCTCTTCACGATGAGCGGCGATTTCGGACTGCTGTCGCGAGACCTCCGCCGCTTTCTTCGCAAGGTCCTCTTCATGGCGCGTCAGTTCATCCAACTGGCGTTCCAGCTCGCGTTCATTCTCCAGTCGAGCGGCCTCGGCCTCACCGGCCTGCCGTCGGAAGGTCTCTTGTTCCGCCCGAAGCCCGCTCTCCAACTCTGCCAGTTCCCGCTCGCGGGTTTCCAGCGCATCTTCCCGCTGAGTCAGCGAGGTTTCACGAGACTGAAGGCTGCTTCGCTGGGCCTCGATCAGTTCGCGTTGCCGGCTCAGCTCGGCCTCAACACGATCCAGATGCTGCTCGCGGGCCGCCAGTTCGTCGGAACGGACATCGAAGGTCGCCTGCATTTTCAGAATGCGATCTCGCTCTTCGGCAAAGTCGGCATCCTTGCGAGCCAGTTCGGCCTCCTGACGGTCGCACTCGGAGCGAATCTCGGCCACCCGCCGTTCGTCGGCCTCCAACTGGATGCGGCGTTCGTCGATATCCTGTTGTTCGGTGTCCATTTCGGCGCGGCGCCGGGCCTGTTCGTGTGCGGCCTCGTGCTCCGACTCTTCGAGGGCCGACTGCCGGGCCTCCACCTCTCGCTGACGGATGGACAGCTGCTGCCCACGCTCGGTGACCTGGGTGAGTTGTGTTTCGAGCTGTTCCAGCTTCCTGCGAAGATCGGCGCGGTGTTCTTCGCTCTCGAGTTCGATCCGCTCGCGGGTTTCATTGACCCTGGCGATTTCCGCTTCGAGCTGGGCCTGGCGTTCCGAGAGGCTCTCGCGCTGCGCGGTCAGAGCGGCTCTCTGTTTCTCGATGCTCTCGGCGCGGTCGGTCAACGCCGCCTGTTCGGCCGTCAGGCTGCCCCGCTGTTCATCAAGCTGTTCTCGCTGGGCGGCCAGGTGATCTCTCTCGCTCTGAAGGGAAAGCTGTTCCCGTTCGAGGTCTTCCCTACGGCGGTTCAACTCGGATACGGCCACCTCGATGCCGGTCTGGTCCTGGGAGAGTTGCGCCGCCCTGGCACTGGTCTGCTGTTCCTGGCGCAACAGCTCCGCCCGGTATTTTTCCAGTTCGTCCCGCTCGGTCTGCTGCGTGGCGGTGCGACGGTCGAGGTCGGTTCGGCCCTCTTCGACGCGGCGCTGCAGCTCGGCGAGATCAGCCCTCTCCTGCCGGAGTTGATCTCGCAGGCCTTGGACCTGCTGGCGCTCGGCGTCCAGTTCCGCCTGTTGCTGTCGATAGAACTCCGCCAGCTTGTCCACCTGTGTGGAGGTCTGTTTTGCTTCAAAGGACTCGTTGAGGCGTTGAACCTCGGAGCGGGTTTCGGCCAGCCGCTGCCGGGCCTCGTGGGTCTGGCGGCGCTGATCCTCGATGGCGGCCTCTCGTTGATCGATATCGAGCTGAAGGGCATCAAGCTGTGCTTCACGGGTGGCCAGTTTCGCGCGTGTCTCTTCGAGTTCGCGCCGCTGGGCGTCCAGCCTGGCCTGCAACTGAGTCAGACGCGCCTCCAGATCGGCGGTGTCTCGTTCGCCCGCATCGCCGTTGGATATCCGCCGGGCGACCGTCTCGTCCTCGATGCGAGGGCGGTCGCTTGCAGACAGAGAGGGCGTGCTACCTTCTTTGATGAGTTCGTCTGCCGAGTTGGTCTTGCTGTTCTGACCGTTGGCCTGTTTGCCTCTGCCCAGTCTCATCGATCACCACCTTCGTCTGATCGCCCCAAGCGATTGCGCGAACACGTCGGACACCTCGGCGACTCTCCGGCGAGGCCGTCCGCCCTCATCCGCAGGAATCTCGCATTGCGCTATGAGCCACTGACATCCGACCTGGAAGACGATGTCGGGCACTTCCTTTGCGCCGAACATCGCGTCTTGCTCTCACCCGGCGGTGGTACGATAGGCCGTATATAACCCCGTGGATTCATTCTACCTATCGGATCGTTCGAGGCCAATAGGGTTGCGGAACATTGCCTCCCGGGCAGGATGCCCTGGAGGGTTTGCGGCTTGCGAGTGGGCCAGGTGACGGGCTGTCGATTCAGCCGAGCCGGAGCGTCCTGGCCTCCGGTTTCCGGAGCAAGGACGCCCGGGCCCGGAAGGACAGAGACTCATCAATTGATGTTTGGCAGAGCACTAGTTCTGCGAAACCTGGAAGGCGAACAGTTGCACCCAGTAGTAGTAGTCTCCGCCCGCGGCCTGGATGTGGTAGTAGCCGATGCCGACGTATTTGAAGTCGGCGCGAAGCATGTTCTCGTTGTGGCCGGGACTGTTCTTCCAGGCCGTCATGACGTCGGACACGGCGGACATGCTGTTCTGTCCCATGGCGATGTTCTCACCGACATAGCGGTGGCAGAAGCCGGCCTGGACGGCACGGTCGCTGGGCTGCTTGCCGTCGGGGTTGGTGTGACTGAAGAAGTGACGGTCGTACATATCGCGAGCGTGGGCGTCGGCGGCCTGCTGAAGTGTCCTGGAGTACTGGAGCCCCGTCAGTTGATTCATCACGCGGTAAGCGTTGAGTTGATCCAGCGCCGCTTGATGGGTGGTGTCGGTGGGACTGCCCAGCGCCAGACAGCCGGAGACCGGCGGATCGATCGGGACGAACCCCCCGCCGCCTGTGACTTCACCGCCGTTTCCGCCGAACCCTCCGCCGCCACCGCCACCGGTGGTGGTCGTGTTGGACGGTGTCTGCGTTCCCGCGGGTGGAAGGCATGCTCCCACCGACGAAACGATCACACCCCATACTGCGAACCGGATGATGACATTGTGCATTGGTCTCATGCCTTGCCCACCGGGTGATTCTGCCTTCCGGCCCCCCTGCTCCATGAACCCCTTGAGCCTCGGCCGGCCGGCCGCAAGAGATCGGGAGACGCATTGTTTCGCCGAGTCTTTCCGGAACGATGCGTCGGATACGGTCCTGTAATCTACATCGGTCGGTCACAGAGGCGACTACCGGATCTTCCGGCTATTCGCCTCGAATGAACCGCATGGCTCCGTGGCCCAGCAGATCGGTCACCTCCCGGGTGATCTGATCCTCCGGCAAGGTCCAGCCGGCCTGAAGAAGGAGGAAGTACTTGTCCGTCAGCACATGGGTCAGCATCACCCTGGCATCGTGCCACTTGTAGACGAGCTGTTCGAGCACGCGGCAATCGGAATGCTGGGGCGTGAAGCTGTGTCCGAGCAGTTCGATTCGCATCCGAGCGATTTCATCGGTCAGGCTGGACACGTTCACAAACCACCAACACCCGAAGACGTGGAGGTTATGGAACTTCCGGGTCAGCACGGCCAGTTCGTGCTGATCTTCGCGGCTGAGCACGGTCGTCAGGAAACGGTTCCGGCCGAAGTTCGAACAGAGATTGACCAGCGACATCAGGTCCGCACGTCCGACACCGTCGCCAGCCAGCCGGAGTTTCGGGTTGATCTGCCGTCGCACACCGACCATCACGGCAAACGGCAGATTGTGGTCGGTCGCGGCCGGCATCACACACCGCTCGATCAGCTTCGACGCGACGGAGTCGTCGGGATAGTGGAAGTCCGGCCCCAGCGAGGCGGCCATATAGACGGGGTTCATTTGCCGGATCCAGTCGTCGAGAAACCGGCGGACTTCGTCGAATGTCCGTCCGGACAGGTCCGGCTCGACGTGATAGCCCATGTTTCGGACGATCGGTGCGACGCGAGCCCAATCGACCAGCAGGGCATCGATCCTCAGGGCGGCCAGAAAGCGTTCGTCGAAGGCCTTCTGGGCGAACCAGATGGGTTGCTCAGTCGAATCGAAGGGATCGTTGGTCATCACCATGGATCGGACCCGACAGACCTTGAGCACATGGTCGAGGTGATCCTCGGTTCGGATGTTGGTGAAGTACGTGCGGTGCTTGGTGATATCGCGTTCCGAAGGATCGAGACCGAGCTGCCGGAGGCACGTCACAACACCGCGGCAGGCTTCGCTGATGGGCGAGCGTTTGACGAACAGCTCGTTCCAGATGAGATCGGCCTGCTCGGATTTCGGCAACGACCAGAAACGGTCGTAGTCGATCCGGCGACCGGCCACGCGGAAGAACTCGGCAACGATGTAGTGAAAGGTCAGCATCTCGTCGATGCCCCAGAGCAGCAGACTGCCGAACTGCGGGGCATACAGATGCGTGTGGATGTCGATGATCTCCGCCTGTTCCAACGATCGGCGAACGACGGCTTCGATCTCGCTGCGTTTTGTGTCCTGGTTCATGGGAGGTCCTCGTCTCGGTCACCGAGCCGTCGCGTCCCGGCGCCGGCTCCAGGAGTATTATGATCCACGCCATGGCGAGAAGATCAAGTCGCCGCCGAGAGGATGCCCGGGCGGATGCCGGCTGTCGACCCCGATTGTTCGCGCCCGAGGGGGTCGGACGGCCGAAAGCGGAGAGGTGCGATCGAGAGGACCAGTCGCCTCATGCGCAGGGTCCGTCTTTCGATCATTCCTGTTCGGATCGCTTTTCGTGAGTTCTCGCGAGCCGGCGTGCCTGTCAGTAGGCCCCCCGTCCGGAGAGTACCGCGGGGACGGTCTTGAGGATAATCAGCAAGTCCATGCCCAGGCTTCGGTTCTGAACGTAGTAGCCGTCGAGCTGCATCCACTCGTTGTAGGGGATGTCGGTTCGGCCGGCGATCTGCCAGAGGCAGGTGAGCCCCGGTTTGACGCTCAGCCTCAGCCACTCGCCCCAGTTGTCGGTTCGGATCTCGCTGAGGGGCAGAGGACGCGGACCGACGAGCGTCATTTCACCGCGCAGTACGTTGATGAGCTGAGGCAGTTCATCGATGCTGCTTCGGCGAAGCCATCGGCCGACACGAGTGATTCGGGGGTCTCTTCGGATCTTGAAGACGGGGCCGTCTTCGAGTTCGTTCTGATCGGCCAGATGGTGCTGATCTGCCGCGGCCCCCTGATACATCGTTCGCAATTTGTACATGGTGAACGGCCGACCGTGGAGTCCGGCACGGAGCTGACTGAACAGAATGGGTCCGCGACTGGTCAACTTGATCAGAGCGGCCGAGACGAGCAGTACGGGGGAGGCCATTACCAGCATCAGAGACGCCAGAACGATATCGATAGCGCGCTTGGCCGCGAGATACACCCGGTCAACGAGGTATGCCCAACCCTTGGTGGAGATGGACAGCGTCAGCCCCACCGATGGGGCACGAGCCGCCCATTCCATAAAAGACGCCTGAGCCTGAGTCATTCGGCTATCGCCCTCCCGAGCCCGCCGTGTGAACCACGGAAGGCCCGACGAAGCACCGCCGCGGCCAGTGATCCGGCGAACAGCGGATTACCTATCAGGTATCGGCCAGCCTTGCCTTTAGGGTCCACCCCCAGCCTGAATAGCCATTCCAAACCCGCCCGGCACATCCACGCCGGAGCCCGAGATTCGACCCCTGCCGGGTAGTCGAACAAGGCCCCCACCGTCCAGATCACGGGGACTTTCAGCTTGTGTTGGTTCTCCGCGGCCCATTCTTCCTGCCGAGGACTGCCCATACCTACCATCAGGAGGTTGGGATTCGCCTCGTTGATTCGATGGATCACGGCCGGGCCGGTGGAAAGGTCGAAGTGGCCGTTATCGGTGCCGCAGATCTTCAGACCCGGCGCGATAGAACACATCCAGTTCGCGGCCGCCTGGGCGATGCCCTCGCGCCCGCCGAGCAGGTAGAGCGACACGCCGGTCTCGGCGCATGCCCGGACGAACTCCTCAACGTAATCAGCGGAACTGAGTCGCGCCGGCAAGGGGGACCCCAGCAGCCGGCTGGCCCAGACCATCGACATGCCGTCGGCGTAGAGAACATCCGCGGTGGCCAGGGCCTTTCGGAACGACGGAACCCGGCGGCGGATATTCCAGCTATGAGCGTTGACGTAGCAGACTCGGGTTCGCACTCCCGATCGGGCCCGATCCACCAGGAGATTGATGAACTCCGCCCGGTTCACCGACCAGAGCGGCAGCCCCATCACATCCACGATGGGAGGCGTGTTCAGATTGGAGGTCGAACTAGTCAAACCCATGCTTCCTGGCTACGAGCGTCTCGTAGAGCCCCTGGTACTTGCGAGCCACCACCTCAGCGGAGAAATGTTGTTCGATGCGACGTCGCCCCGCCTGTGCCAGCCGTTGCGCCATCGGGCGATCACTCAGAAGACGATCAAGGCCTTCGGCCAGAAGGTCCGGTCGCTTTGAAGGAACCAGCAATCCCGTCTGCCCATCCTGTATGACCTCGCCGACCCCACCGACGTGGGTCGCCACGACCGGCAGACCGGCCGAGGAAGCCTCCAACAGCACGTTGGGAAGCCCTTCCATGTATGAGGGAAGGCAGAAGATGTCCGCGCCCGCCAGCACAGCAGCGATGTCCGATCGGAATCCGACCAGACGAACGCGCCCGTCGAGTCCGGCCTGGCGAACCTGTTCTGACAGCTCGGCCTTCAGTGGACCATCGCCCACCACGGCCGCGACCACCTCGGGGTGCCGTTGAACGAGGCGTCCCATGGCCTCAATCAGAACCGAAATGCCTTTCTCATAGCTCAGGCGAGCGACCATCACGATCAGCGGTGTGGAGGGTTGCAACCCCCACTGCTGACGGGTCTGCCGGCGGAGCTCTTCCGTCGGGACGTAGTCGGCCGGCTCAATACCGGTATGGATGACGGACACGGAATCCTTGGGACACCGCAATCTACGGATGCAGTCGTCTCGGACCGCCTTGCTGACCGCCAGGACATGATCCGGCATCAAACGAATGAGCTGGTCGAGCATGCCGTCCAGGAGCCTCTTCTTGTCGCGGCGGTACTCCCCAATGGCATAGGCGGTGGAGACCACGGCGGGGTGACCTGCGAGCTTGCCGGCCAACCCGGCATACAGGTCGGCCCGGAGGAGGTGCGTATGGACGACGTCGAACTGTCCCCGGCGGATTTCGCGATAGGCCCTGTGAATCGCCCTGAGGTCCAGTTCGCCCGGGGCCTCCCAGTTGGTGGCAGGCACGCCAATGGACTCGAAATTCGCCTGCATGGGCCCCCCCCCGTACAGGCAGGCGATGCTGGGGATGCACCGATGGGTATCGCGACGCCTGAGCAGTGTGAGGAGCCACTTCGTGTCGGTCTTGACCTCGAAGGTCGAGACGACATGCAGGACGCGGATCGGGCGTGGGGGGGCCAGAGGCAGACCCTCTATGACCGCCACGTCGGACGGAGCCATCGGCGTCACCCCATGGCTCACTCCGCGAGATCGCCTGGAGGGTTCCGTGAGGCTCCGACGAGCCTTTGGCCTGCCCGTTCGGACTGTATCTGCTTGTCTGACAGACCGGTCGATCATGGTCTCACACTGAGGAAGCCTACGATTTGGACTTGACACATCCAAACTGGTGTCAGGCAATCCGGAAATGAATTCTTTGTTCTTCAGCGGTTCCATGATCGGCTAGACGAAGATCCAAACTAAGACTATATTTCAATTAACAATACTATAAAAAGTCCCTATGTACTGCGTGATACTTTATTATAGGCATCGGCCCTGCGTATCGGTCTTCCATCGGCGCTACCGCGCCGTGTGCTGCAGAGTTTTTCGACCAGGTCCTCGATCTCGGAGGCCATCTGGCCGGCAGTAAACTCCGACAGAACCTTCGCCCTCGCCCGTTGTCCGAGTGCCTTCCTCTGCGTAGGATCGTTGATGACCTCTGCTAGAACGCTCGCGAGGGACTCGGCATCCCAGGGGCGGAAGTTGCGGCCGGTCTGATGATCGACGAGGGCTTCATCGAGCGATCCGTAGGAGGGAGCCAAGAAGCACCTGCCGGCGGCCATCGCCTCGAGCATGACGATACTGAGGCACTCCCATTGGCTGCAGAGGCAGACGATGTCGAGGCCCTGCATCATCAGAGGCAGATCCTCCACTCTGCCGAGCATGCGGATTCGATCACCCGACAGTCCACTCTGAGCGATCTTCTGTTCGATGCTCGGTCTTTGGCCCCCCTCTCCGATGATGATGAAGACCGCGCGGGGACAATGGGGCGCCACGCGGGCGGCCGCCTGTACGAAGAGGTCATGTCGCTTGTCGGGCCTGAGGTTAGCGATGATTCCCACGGCGACGGTCTGATCGTCGGTCAACCGGAGTTCCCGTCGAGCCTGGTCGCGGAGACCGGGACGGTCGAACTCGCGTCCGTCGATGCCATTGCGGATGACCACGGTACGGCCGGCAGGGATATGCTCGTGGCGGACCAGTGCTTCTCGATGCCGTTTCCCCGATGCCACGAAAGTGTCGACCCAGCGATAGAGCGCCCGGTTCGATCGTTCGAAGTGAGTGTCACCCGCGCGCGGGCAGAGGTGCGACCAGACCATCATGGGGCGTTGGGTCCGACGGGCCGCCAGTGTAGACCAGAACATGCGATCTCCGCCGCTACCTACGGCGCAGAGGGCGTCGATCCCCTCGCGAAGAATCAAGCTGGTCAGCTTCTCGATCACGAACAGGTCCAGTTTGTGCTTGAGCAGGTCCGCGTGGACAGCCACGCCCATATCCGCAAACTGGGGCGCCATCGGTCCCGGGTCTTTCAAACAAGCGACGACGGGCTGCAGGCGGGTTCGATCCGCCCAGCGAGCCAACGTCAGGATCATGTTTTCCGCGCCGCCGGTGGCGAGACGGTTCGTCACCAGCAGAAGCCGTTTTGGCGCGCAACCCTCAGTACCCAAGCGCCGCCTCCTAAGACCATTCCCCACAGTTCGCTCATGTTTCGGCGTCGACTACCGGCCAGGCAGAACGCCAGACGCATCGCCGCCAACACCAGGAAACTCCAGAGAATCTGAACGCACTCACCCACACCGATGGGGAGGTTCTTGCTCAAGATGTAGCAGTAGTTGTAGACCGTTGCGAAACCGAACCTCTCAGGGTCCGGCCGATGGCCCGGTTCTACATGATGCGTCACCCAGGCGTTGGAAGCTTCCCCCACGAGAGACCGTCGCGACAGTCTGAGGCACATCTCCCGGTCTTCACCGAGCGCATAGCCCTCAAGCTCCTCATCGAAGCCTGGCGGATAGGCAAGTGATCGCCGAACTGCCAGTGCTGCCCCACCGAGCTTGATCGCCGGAACCATACGATGCCCCGCCAGCAAGATGCCCGGCCATCCTTGCCGTCGCATTCCCCTTCTTCCGAGCGCCCACCAACCAGCTAGCGCCGATCCATGTGTCCAGAAACGCCCGCCCAAACCTGTTAGAGATGGTTCCACCAACTTGCCGCCTGCGATTGCGATGTCCCCTTCCGAATCGGCGGCGAAGAGAGAAGTTATCTCGCTTAAGAAATCATACCTAGGTTCAGCGTCGTCGTCCAGGAATTGCACGACCTCACAGCAAGATAGAGATAGCGCAAGGTTCCGGGATCGTGTCAATCCAGGCTGAGTTTTTCGGATGTATCTCCATGCAACGCCAGATTGCCGAGAGGCCCTGGCGAATTCCAACTGGGTCGATTCGGGCAGTTCGCCATCGTCCACGATGATGATCTCAGTTGGCTTAACGTTTTGTGATAAAACGGCTTGTATACATCTTGCCAGAGACGTCGGCCTGTCTCGGGTGCAGATTGCGACAGAAATTGTCACCGAATAGGGTGCACTGGCCATGAGTGAAGCCATCTCACACGACAAGCCATGCTCATCATGGCCTATCTCGTAAAACGTCCCAATGGAGCGAGAGTCGGCAAACCGAGGTTTGTACGAAGGGCCCCCGGACCCTTCACTCCGAGATCGATTATCGGTCTGACGATTTGCGTCGGATCCGATAAATCGTCCCATTTACATATCGGCCATATGGCTGTTCGGCATGTGTCGAACTGGTGTTGCAGGTGAGACCCGCCTTGGAAAGCACCTCGGAGAAGCCCTTGGCAACCTCGCGGTTAGGATCACTGACAAGGGCCACACCATCATCGGCCAGGAGGGCGTTGAACAGATCGGCCAGGGGTTGGAGGTTGCGTCGTTCGTAGAGAACGTCGGAGGCTAGTATTCGACTATAACGATTCAATGCAGATGGCTTTCGCCAATCCACGTACTTGACGTTGATCCCGCCCAACCCGTTGGCGAGGGCATTGGCCCTGGTGAATTCGAGTGCGGCATGGTCGTAGTCGGTGGCCAGGACATCCCAGCCGGCGACTCTGGCCGCCAGTGCCACCAACCCCAACCCGCAGCCCACCTCGAGAGCGGATCGGTTTCGACCGGGTTCGTCATTCAGGACGTGCTCGGCGAGCATGACGGCGGCGGGCCAGAGCTGCCCCCAATAGGGCATATACTCATCCTCGGCGAACCGTCGCTCGACGAGGGGATCTTCGAGCAGTGCCTCCTCGTCGGCAGGCCCCAGGATGTTCAATTGATGTCCACCGATGGTCACCTCCCATTTTCGGGTGGGACCGATTGAAGGACTGATCCGGTTCATGTTCGGCTCGCCTGTCCGGTGGTACGTGCGCCGGACGGATTCCAGGCGTCTTCCCGAAACGCCGGGTACTACTATAATGCAGACATTCGGCCGTTCCAACGGGATACAACGGTGACTCAACTCAGGATTCAATACCAGCTCAGACCCTTCCACCCGCTCTACGCGGGGCTCGTGGCCAGTTGGGTCCGAGACGATGATGAGCTCTTCTGGCTGGCGCCTCACACGCCACCGCCGATAACCCAGGAGAAGGTGCGTGCGTGGACCGCCGAACGAGGCAGACCCCGCCTCTTCTGGTCGTCCTCATGGCCGGAAGCAACAGGGTACGCCGAAATCAATGACCTGCGTGAGCATTCCGGCGATGTGTGGGTCGGACACTTCATTCTGGCGCCGAGCCGCCGAGGCAAGGGGTTGAGCGTCAAGATGCTTCGTCTGCTGCTCGACGAGGCCTTTGGCCCACTGAAGGCCCAGCGTGTGGCGTTGATGGTCTTTCCGGAGAATGAGCCAGCCGTGAGATGCTACCGCGGTTGTGGGTTTCGCGTGACGGCGCATCAGGACAAGACCTTTGTCACCCGCGCCGGAAGCTATCGGATGGTAGAGATGGCGATCGAACGAGCAGAGTATGAGGCCGCGCTGCGCAAGTACGGGCCGCCCCTCTGATCCGCTATTTGCTAGTCGTTGGGATCGCCGCCCTGTGTATAGGTTGTGGTCGGGATAGTTGAAACCGTGGTGGTGCGCTGTGTGGCCACGGCGAACACTCCGGCCGTAATCCCTGCCAGGATGCTGGTGACCCCCTGCTGCACGGCATCGGCAGAGGCGTTCACGAATTGCTCGCAGAAGTCGGGGCACCCGCCCATGTTGGCAAACAGCACCGGCACGACAAGCATCGTCAGGACGAGCTTGGCGAATCGCGATCTTCTACCCCGTTGAGTCATGAGAGTCCTCCCGCCCGGCCGGTCCGGCCATTGCAGACGGCTTGGTCCGACTATAGTCTCTTTTTGACTATCGGACGTTCGATGGAACCTTGATTAGCCTTTTTGACGGACCCCGGATATGAATCGTGTCGGTCAGTTCTTCCTCCGCAATTTTCTGACGACGGGCATCATGGTCGGCGCGGTGGCGGCGGTGATCTGGCCGGTGCCGGGGCTGGCGCTTCACAAGGCGAACGTGCTTCCCGTTGTCATCTTCTGCGTGTTCATGTTCAGCGGTCTGTCGCTGGAGATCGGCGAACTGCTCCGTCAGGCGAGCGACCTTAAGGCCCTGGTGTACGGTGTGGCGGCGGTGAGCGTGCTCTTCCCCATAGCGGCCTATGCGATCGGGAGGCTGTCGTTCCTGCCGAACGAAGCGATCGTCGGACTGATGATCGTGGCGTCGTCACCGCCGACGCTGGCCAGTGGGATCATCCTGTCGTCGCTGGCGGGTGGTTCGCTGTCGCTGGCCATTCTGCTGACCGTCGGATGCAGCGCCACGGCCGTTCTCCTGATGCCGACCGCCCTGCAGATCGTCCTGGGATTGGGTATGAAGATCGACCTGCCGATCGGGCAGATGATGCGGGACCTCGCCCTGCTGGTCATCCTGCCGACGATCGTGGGGCAACTGCTGCGTCGGCCGATCGGTCCGGATCGCATTCGCCGGCGGCGGGGCCTGCTGAGTCTGCTCCACAGCTCGCTGGTCATCCTGATGATCTTCATTGCGATCTGTAAGAGTAGCGGGGTTCTTCACGGGCATGGCCTGTCGCTGGTGGTCCACGTCATGCTGATCGTGGCCCTGTTGCACGTGGTGATGCTCTATGTGAACCATGCCGCCGCAAGGATGCTGAAGCTGTCGGAGCCGGGGGCACGATCGCTGACGATCGTTGCCAGCCAAAAGACGCTGCCGCTGAGTGCCTACGTGGCGTTGGCGTTCTTTCCGAACTACCCGGCCGCGGCGATTCCGTGTGTGATCCTGCACCTGGTGCAACTGATGATCGACAGCGCACTGGCGAATCGCTGGGCCGAGCGATCGGCCCAACCCGTCTTCAGCAGCGGCGGCTAATAGCTCCAGTAGTCGTAATTTTCGTCGGCATTGGCGTACGCGCCATCGTCATACCAACCGCCGTCATCCTCGTAACCGCCGTCGTCATACCAGTCGCCGTCGTCATACCAGTCGCCGTCGTCATACCAGTCGCCGTCGTCATAGGTGTAGTCGTCCGAATCGTCGACCCAGACATCGCCGCCGTCATCGTAGGCGTTGTCCGGCCAGTCCGCCCCGTTGTCGTCGCCGTAATCATCGTAGTAGTCGCCGGAGTCGTAGTCGGCGTAGTCATCGTAGTAGTCGGCGTAGTCGTCGTAGTAGTCGGCGTAGTCGTCGTCTTCGTACCCGTATTGATCGTCGTAATAGTCGTCGCCGTAGTCGTCGTCTTCGTACCCGTATTGATCGTCGTAATACTCGTCGTCGTAGTAGCCGTCGTCTGAATAGTGACCGTAATAGCCGTCGTCGTAGCCGTCGTAGTAATCTGTTGGCACGTCCAAGAGGACGCTCAGGTCCAGGAAGAAGCCATCGAGGAATCCGCCGCCGTAGTACCCGTCGTCAGCACCTTCTTCGTAGTAGACGTCGGTCCATTCTTCCTCGATGACGGTGCTGCCACCCCGTATGGGGAAGTACCCATCCGTTCCGCAACCCACCAGTGCGGCGATGGCTGCGGAGGTCGCCATGAGTTTCCATAAGCCATTGAACCGAAAGGAGTTGAAGATGTGGGACATGACCGTCCCTCCTCAGATCGCCCTTCGGACGCCCCGCGCGATACCCTTCGCCCACGAGCCCGACTGGCGCTTGTTCTCCATGAGTACTGACAGCGCAGGGCGGGGGAGGTTAGGGGACGGAATTCAATGGCGTTCGGGTTGTTTGTTGCAATGAGGATCCTATATTGCATAAAACATTACTTCTTTGGGGACGTCAGCGGGGGCCTTCTGGAGCGAGGAGGGGTATCTGAGAGCTGGGTCTGTCCAGGCACGTTCCATGGGTTGAGTGCCTCCTGTTTCGTGAGTGGTGATCGAAGGAGATTGAGGCGGGTCCCCGGGCGCCGAGTCC
Source organism: uncultured Planctomycetales bacterium (assembly GCA_964446835.1). Taxonomy (GTDB): domain Bacteria; phylum Planctomycetota; class Phycisphaerae; order UBA1845; family JAFGLZ01; genus CAYUQT01. The sequence continues at coordinate 76,595 of CAYUQT010000007.1, forward strand.
TGTGTCGATGATAGAGGGGGCCACAGTGGTTCCCTCCGCCCCGCAGGGGCGATTGGGCCCTGCAGTACATTCTGTTGCCCCAATGGAGACTGTTCGAGGGTCCATCAACATCAACTCAATGCCGTTCTGGAATGTCCCCCCCTCTTCCGTGCATCCATTCAGGAGAACCGCTTGAAAACCCCCCATTGCGATGCTTGGGCCCTCAGGATCGCTCGTTCGACGAAGCCCGGCGAAAGCCGATAGACAAGCCAGCCCGCAACACCTGCCGGTGTCATGATGAGCTGCCTCTTGCGCTTCTTGAGCAACCTGACGATAAGGGTCGCCGCATGGGCCTGGCTGTGATGCGCGGGACGCCCCGGCGGCACCAGAGAGCCGTCCGCCGCTATGATTCGCTTCTCGGGGTCGTGCTCGGTGTACCCAAGATACACCACGCCGACATGGACCCCTTTCGGGATGAGCTCGATGCGGAGGGATTCCGCGAGCCCCGTCAGTGCCTTCTTCGTGGCGCAATACACCGAGGCACCGGGCAGGCCAAACAGGCCTGCGATACTCGATATGAAGACGAGTTGCCCCTGCGACTTCACCAGGTGGCCGATTGCGGCATGGGACACGTTGAGACACCCCATGAGATTCGTCGCGGCCACCTGGCGACACGCCTCGGAAGTAAGCTCCGTGAAATGTCCGCGCATGGACACACCGGCATTGTTGATGACAATGTCGAGGCGCCCGAAATGATCGATGGCCGTTTGGACCATCGTCTGGGCGTCCGGCAGACTGGCGACGTCACCCGCGACGGCCACCACATCGCCTCCCAGCCGCTCGATCCGGTTTCGCGTGTCCCGAAGGCGAGCTTCGCCGCGTGCCGTGATCACCACCTTGGCGCCGCGCAGCGCCAACGCCCGCGCCGTGGCAAATCCCACACCCCGGCTTGCCCCCGTGATCAGCGCCACCTTCCCTTTGAAGTAGTCGCCGTCCAATCGCAGATGACCGTATGCGCTGAGCGAGCGAATTGAGTCCTCGATTCCGGCCTCTGCGGGTCCCTGGGACATTCCGAGCTGCTCTGTCGCCTTGGCGGACCTGTAGTACGCATCGAGAAGAGACAGACGGGCCACAGACCGATTGAACCTCGGTCTTCTCCTGGTGATGGTTCCGAAGAACGACGCCAGCGCCCCAGCGAGAAAGACGATAGCACCCGGGAGCGTCCACCTCGGCGAGTTGAGCCCGACGATCCTGGCCACGCGCGAGAAGAAGTCGCGGTAAGACAGGTTGTGTCCACCCAGGATGTAGGTCTGGCCCGTCTCGCCCCTCTCCATGGCCGAGATCATCGCCCGCGCCACGTCCGGCGCGTACGCGAAACAGCGCCCGCCCGGCGGTGTGAACGCCAAGGGCCGCTGGATGAACTGCCGGAGCAGCTCACCGCCGCTGGGACGCGAATCGTAGGGGCCCAGCAGGAAGGTCGGGGCCACGATGACCGCATCCAAACCTTTCAGACGCACGTACTCGCGGACCAGTTCCGTGGCTCGATGCTTGGATTCCGTGTACGGCATCCCACGATACGCCTCGGGGAAGGCGCCGGTCTCATCTCCCGGCGCAGCGATAGGCCCGGGCTCGAAACATGATGCTGACCCAACGAACACCAGCCGCTTGATGGAAGCTGCCAGACACGCGTCCAGAATGCGGCGAGTCCCTTCGACGTTCACCCTCCACACCAGTTCTGCGTCGGCCCAGAGGTCCGTGACCGCCGCGCAGTGGAAAACGACATCGCACCCCGCCATGGCATCCCGAAGCGAGAAGCCGTCATCACACAGATCGCCCTCCACCTTCTCCACGGGCAGTCCGTCCAGGGTTGGCAATCGGCTCGCAGGATAGATGAGACATCGCACCGAATGGCCGGCGACAAGGAGTTCTCGAATGAGGTTGCTTCCCAGGAGGCCGTCCGCGCCGGTAACCAGTGCCTTCATGTCGGTATGCTCTCTCTTGTTGCGCCCCAGACAGCGTCGGCCCGTTATCTCTGACAAACAGGTGTCAACCCGATCGAGGAGAACCTCCGTATGATCTCGACCATTCGTCCGTCGTCAATCCTTCCAGGGTCAACAAAAGCCCCTTCGCGTCCGAGCCGTTCGTACTTGCCCCTGGCCCAGCCGTGATAGGGCAAGAGATGAACGGGGCCCTCATAGCCGGCGGAACGCAGAAACTCGCCAATCGTATCGATGTCTTCCGGATCCGTGTTGAACCCGGGTATCAAAGGAATACGCGGAATGACACGCGCCGCTCCAACTCGCCCCAGAATCCGCCGGAAGTTGGCCAGGATCTGCTCCGGATCTGTCCCGGTGGCCTGGCGGTGCCGGGCGGAATCCACATGCTTCACGTCGTATAGGAACAGGTCGGCCCGCTGACTAAGCGGCACAATCAAGTCCTCGGAGAAGTATCCGCACGTATCCAACGCCGTATGAACACCCGCGCCTTTGAGGGCCTCAAGCACCTCGAACAGAAAGCCGCTTTGAGCGGTGGGCTCGCCCCCCGTGATCGTGACTCCGCCGCCGGAATTGTCGTAGAAGGATTTGTCACTCAGGGTCTGTCTGACGATCTCGTCGGCCGTAGTCTCGTAGCCGATGGTCTCCATCGCATCATTCGGGCACGCCTCAGAACACGCCCCACATGCCGTACAGCGGCCATGTTCCCGCCTGACGCGTGGGCTATCAGCATCCATTCCTCCGTTGCTGATCTGCAGAGCGCCGTTTGGACAGACCTTCACGCAGTTCGCACATGCCGTGCAGCGGTCTTGCCAGTAGCCCATTTCTGGGCCCGCTGATTGCGACTCCGGGTTATGGCACCAGAAGCAGTGCAGCGGACATCCCTTGAAGTACACCGCAGTCCGAATCCCCGGACCGTCGTAGATCGCATACCGTTGTATGTCGAAGACCGTGCCTGTCATGTGCGCTCGTATCTGGGGTAAAGCCGAACGTCGAATCCCGATCACTCTACCCGTGTTCGGTCCGGGCAATAATCTCATCCTGAACTGCACGGCCTAAGTCGACGAAGTACGTGCTGTATCCGCCGACCTTTACGATGAGGTTCCGGTAGTCTTCGGGCTTCATCCGGGCCGCGCGAAGCACCTCGGCGCTGGCCACGGTCGGCTGCATCTGCGCCCCGCCCATCTGGAAATACGTGCGGATCAGCGAGATCCACTTCGCCCTCGTCTCCGCTTCTTTGCCTATGGCGCTCGGATGGAACCGCATGTTCACCGCGCAGCCCATCACGTCCTCGAACGGCAGCCCCGCCACCGACCGCAACGCCGCGGTTACACCTGAACGCTCGACATTGTATGGATTGCAGCTCGCCGCATAGGGTGTGGCCGCCTTACGCCCATCCGGAGATGCAATGGACAGCCGACCATCGATCGTATGGGTCGTCATGCTGATGACATACACCACAAAGGGGCCGCCTCGAGCATTGCGGTACTGATAGGTCTCCTCGAAAAGCTGCTTCATCACCCCTCCGGCCAGGGCATCGGTCGCAGGGTCGCCATTACCCCATTTGCACCGCACCCTGCGGACCGCTCGATGAATCGCCTCATATCCGACGTAGTTGTGATCCATCGCTTCGATGAGTTCCGGCAGCGTGCACGTCCGTTCCTCGAAAACCAGCGTGCGGATCACGTGCAGCGAATCGATCGCGTTTGCGATCGAGTTGATCATGGAGATGCCGGACAGGGCATAGCGGCCCCCACCTTCGGTCACGTCCTTTCGGCCCTCAAGACATCCATCGATGAAGGCCGAGATATAGGGCGCTGGGAGGTGCTGGGCAAAAACTCGGTCACGCAGGTTGGAGGCGTCCACGATCTTCTTGATCTGGTGCTTGCACTGCTGAATGAAAGCCTGCACCAACTCCTCAAAGCCTGCGAACGAATTCGGATCCCCCGTACGCAGTCCCTCATTCTTCAAGGGGCCCGCGAGCGTCCGGACATCGCCGTTCCGCAGCGTCATGTCGAGGACTTTGGCCAGTTGCAGTGCGTTGGCGCTCATGCTGCCTGTCTTGCCCGGGCACGTGGTCTCCACGCAGCCCATGACGGCGTAATCTCGCGCATCCGCTTCGGAGAAGCCTCTGCGTCTCATCGCCTCGATGCTCAGTTCATCGTTGAACAGCGAGAAGCTTGACGTCCCCCGCTCGAGGTATGTGGCGACTCGATCGAGCAACTCGTTCGGCGTATTGCGATGGACCCTTACCGATACGTTCGTAATCGCCTTCGAGTTGTGGGCGGCATCCAGGAAGAGGTAGGTGAGCGCATTCGTGCAGTCTGCGCCATCCCGCGACACGCCACCCAGTGTCACCGGTGACGACCCGAGGAATCGATGGTAGAACTTCGAGAGGATATTCGATTCGGGTCGGATGTTCTGCGACATGATCTTAAGCAGCAGTTCTTCCAGCAGTTCGCGGACCTGCTCCTCATCGATCGCGCCGGAGCGGACATCCTGTTCATAGTACGGCCACAGGATCTGGTCCAGACGCCCAAAGCAGTGCAGGTTCACCGGGTGAGCGAGTTCGACGGCGGTCTTTACGCTCCAGAGAGCCTGCACGGCCTCACGGAAGGTCCTTGCGGGATGCAAAGGAGCCCGGCGGCAGACGGCAAGCATCCGGTCCAACGCCTTGCGCTGCTCGGGATCCCTCGCCTTCTCCAACTCTGTCTCGAGTCGCTCAACAAGCCTGCGAGCAAAGATGATGGCTCCTTCGAGTGCAATCGCAACGGACTCGAGGAAATCCCGCTCCGGTCCTTGCACCCCAGTCGACGCAAGCGTCTTTTGCACCTGTGAGTGCATCTCAAGAAGCCCGCGCTCAAGGACCGGTCCGTAGTCCAGGATCACATGCCCCTGATAGCTAGCGATGCTGGCCGCGGCGCCGACCATGATGACCTGACGCGACGTGTTGCCCGGGATAGCCGCCACGAAATCATGCATGTCCTTCGAGTACAGCCCCGAATCCATGAGAGCGGCCTGGACATGATCCACGGCGGTCTTGCCCTTCCAGAACGGCAGGAGGGTCCCCAGGAGCAACGCCCGATCGTTGTCCTGAATCTGGTAAGGATTGATCGACCGTTCGGACATGGTCTTCAGATCCAGGTTGAGCGGCGCCTCCCCGCTCTTTCGCACCATTCGCTGATTTCTGACGAAATCGAGCAGGAGACGTTTGCGAAGCATGTACGTCAGGCCCTTCAACATCGATTTGAACCGGAACCGGATCATCGAGCCCTTCGTCAGTTCCGATTCCAGTACCGAGTTGAAGACGCCTCGCTCAATATCGATGGGAACTCCCAAGAACTGTTCGGTCCAGCAGCCGGCGATCCTGTCGTCCGGGTCCACGTAGTGCGTCATCTTCTCGTAGACGTTCTTCATCGCGATCGCCACGCGAACCGGCAGCGCGATGCCCTTCCCCTCGGTGTCGATCCAGCTCTCGGTGTAGTACTTCGCACGTTCGATCGAGATGAAAGCGGGCCCCGTCTGGTAGCGGCGACGCATCCGGGCAATTCGTTCGTTTCCGGATGAGTCCATACAGGGTTCAGACCCCTTGGAGATGTCTGGTGGGGCGTCCAACAGCATGGTCAGCGTCCTCCTATGCTCCCACGACGCGACGACCCGGCTCGATGCGACTTCTGCACGAACCCCTACCCCCTCATCGGCACGACAGGATTGGCTCGCCCTTGCTCATGGTATCAGGTCGGGTACCAGGTGGACAATCCTGCGGGTCCCTTCCCCTGGTGACGCATCGGGTATGGTGGGATGGATGCCGGTTACCGCAACACGCGCATTGCTGTACTGGTAAAGTCACGGATCCGTCGTTCAATCTCCGGTTGTCGTCCCCGTCGATACCGGGATATACTGCCCCGTGCGGGATCATACTCAACAGGAGGGCGCACGATGCGGCATAAACGGCGTACGATAATCGCCGTCGGCGTCGTGTTCGTGATAGCCGCCGTCGTGCTGTACTTCGTCCTTGCACCCGGTCGTCTCGAGCCTCTCGCACTGTCGCCGACCGGCCCCTCGAAGACCGGACCCCAAAGCCAATCCGCACAGACGCCGCTGGTTCACGAATTCATCAGGTGGTACGAGTTTCAGTTTGTAAGCAGAATGCGCCGGGTGGGAGGCTTCTCCACCGATGTTCAGGACCTCGTCAACGAGATGGGACTCGACAAGACACTCGATCGGTACGTCGCCCTGCGACAGGTCAACCTGAACTACGTCTTGCAGCACCCCGATTGCCGAACCATACCTGAGGAGGATCTCGAACGGCTTGCGCGCGAGCAATTCGAACGTATCGTGTCGAGTGCCCGGTCCAGCAGGAGGTGGATTGACTACAACAGCCCCAAGGTCAAACAAGCGGGCATCGAGCCACTGAAACAAATGGCCCTCGCCTGGATACCGTTCTACCAGAAGCTGCTCTCGACCCCGGCGTCGCCTGGGGGAACCCTTCAGGAGAGAATGAGGGCTCATGTCTCCAGGGACGAGTACGTCCAGACGATAGAACGCGTTACTCGGGCAAAGGCCGCCTGGCACGCGGCCGTCAAGCAAGGAATCGTGTGGTACGCCTCCTGGGTGTCCTGGGCGACGACCATGTCCGACAACGTCAGCAGACAGGACATCGCGGGATGCTGGGCCACCGTGGATGACATCTACGGCGATCCGAAGGAACCCAATAAGGTGGTCACGACCATTGGCCAGACCGCTCAGACCAACACCCGAACACCTCGCGCCGCAAACGATGCAAGACCGCCGGCACAAGCGACGCCGCCCAAGAGGCCTTGATACGTCCTCAGAAGAATTCGCGAGACATCCCGAGACCCACACTGGGTGCGTCGTGAACCCCTGTACAACTCACGGCTTCTCAGAGGATGTGCCGTCCGCGTCAGGTTCCCTTCGGTTGCCCTGTCTCCGTCAACAACCGTCTCCCAGGGTCCCCGTCCCCCTTCTCGCATAGGGACAAGCAGCAACGAAGACCCCGTACAGAAGGAGACGATCAATGTCATGACCACAACCAGACGCAACCACCCCAACCCATGCGCCCTAAAACCCTAGCCCAGCGCCCCGGCGCCGCCGCTCCAAACAGGGCCGCGTCGCGCGAGCGACCGGTCCGCATACCCGCACATCGGGTGACGTGGTGGCATGAATCTGGCTGGGGACGGGTGCTTGCACACCACGGCCCTGGTTGGAGCAGTGGCCGACACGTGGAATGCGTCATTGATCGAGGTTGCCTGAAGGGTCAAGAACTGCGCCGGACCCCTTCGAAAAGGGGCGATCCTCTCGTTCCTGCTATAGAGCTGGGGGTGACTGAGCGACCGCCCCTCTTGCAGGTTTCGTCAGAAGCGGGAAACTATGCCATCGAGTCTTGAGCCGATCGATGCGAGGATACCTATGACATACGAACTGCGTACCGTGTCCTTTGTGGTTGCTCTGGCGGTCTTGGGTGCCGGGCAGGGGTTCTTGTTGGGGGCGGACTGGCCGAACTGGCGGGGACCGAATCATGATGGTCTCAGCACGGAAACCGGGTTTCGCAAGACCGCGTGGACCCAGCCGCCGAAGGTGATCTGGGAATACCCCGTGGGGGCGGGGTTCAGCTCGTTCACCCGCGTCGGCAACAAGGTGTATACGTGCGGAACGAAGGACAAGCAGCAGATCGCCTTTTGCCTGGATGCCAACACCGGAAAGCGGATCTGGGAGACGCCGATCGAGAAGGAGTACCGCGAGCGTCAGGGGGGCGACGGCCCGCGGGCCACACCCACGGTGAACGAAGGGCGGGTGTACGTCTTCGCAGCGAAGGGCACGATGCTGTGCCTCGACGCCGAGAAGGGCAGCGAGGTCTGGCGGAGGCAGTTCAAGAGCCCGCCGATGTGGGGATACAGCGCGTCGGTTCTGATCGAAGGCGATTGGGCGGTGGTCTCGCCCGGGATGGCCGAGGGGGCCCTGCTGGCATTGGACAAGAAGACGGGCCAGGAAATCTGGAAATGCGGCAAGGACCCCGCCGCGTACTCCACACCTTATCCGTTTACGCTCGGGAACACGCGATACATCGCGGGCTTTGTGGCCAAGAGCCTCATCATTGCCGAGGCCAAAACTGGCAAGGAGGTCTTCCGGACCCCCTGGAAGACGCCGTGGGATATCAGTGCCACCGCACCGGTCTTTCAGGACGGCAAGCTGTTCGTCTCCTCCGGCGAGAATACCGGCGCCGCAATTTACGCCCTGAGCGCGGCGGGCGACGGAAAGCTGTCGGCCGTCGAGGGCTGGCGGGGCAAGGCACTCCGCTGTCTGTTTCAATCGGCCGTTCTGAAGGATGGGATCCTCTATGGGGGGGATGAGAAGGACCTGCGATGCGCCGAGTTTGCGACGGGCAAGATGCGATGGAACGTTCGCGATAAGGCACACGCGACCGTTATCTGGGCGGACGGGCATCTGATCGTCTTGACCGAAGACGGCAAGCTGATGATCGCCAAGGCCACGCCGGATGAGTTCAAACCTATCGCGGAGGCCCAGGTGCTCGAGGGGCGATGCTGGACGATTCCCATGCTCTCCGACGGGAAGCTCTATCTGAGAAATGGCCAGAAGGCCGTCTGTCTGGATCTGAGCTCGTAGCCGGCCGCGGCCGGTGGCATGGTGTCCCTCAGGGGTAGAGCGGCAAGGTCTTGGCCGAGGGGAGCGCCCCGACCACGTAGTTGCCTCGCCATCGCAGGGTGTAGAGCGTGTTGCCGATCCGCTCGGTTTCGATGCGATCTTCCAATGGGAAGCCGATGCCGATACGAGTGCCGCGAGCGTGCCCACCGAGGGCGATGTAATGGCCCGTCTTGTCGAGACGGCCGGCGGTATCGACGGCCTGCCCTTCGAGGGTGATCTTCATTCTGGATGCATCGAGCCAACGGGGAACGCGGATGAGGACTTCGACGTCTTTGCCAAGCACGACTTCCGCCCTCCCGGTGGCGGGCATGGCGGTGGTGAGGGTCGCATCCGGCGATGTGCGGGTGAGCAGGGCGTTGACCCTGAGTTGGCCGGTGGTGCGAACCACGGCCATGCGCCAACCGCTATAGAGACCTCGTACGCCGGCATACTGACAACAGCCCGAGACGGGAATGCTATTGTTCCAGACCATATCGTTGGGCAGCGGCCCGGTGCCCCAGGCGCCGTCGAGGCGGCGGGCGGTTTCGAGAAGGCGTGGCGCGTCGGGCGCGTAGCGTGAAGCCAGGAAGGCTTCGAATTCGGGGGTCATGCGGATCTGGGCGCGGGCGATCGTGTTGACGGTCATCGCCTCGGCGTCGTCATACAGATTCGCCCAATCGCGGAATTCGGCATCCAATGTCGCACAGGCGGTCATCGCCTCGGCCAGTTCGATCATGTCGGCGGTGCAGCACATTTCGGGGTCGGGCACGCGGGGGCGTTCGCGAAACCATCCGATCCGGCTGCCGCGTGCAGGATTGTCGGGGGCGAAGATCCAGTCGTAGGTCTTTCGAACGGCGCGGAGGTATCGCCGGGCCTCCTCCATGCGGCCGTGCTCACCGAGATAACGGGCGAGTTTGACGATACCGATGAGCGTCGTCGATTTGGAGTGGAAGTGCCCTGCGAACGAACCGTCGGGCGCGAAGCCTGCGAACTTCTTCTGGTCGGGAGGGAACTTGTCACCGCGATGCTGACCCAGTTCGCCGTTGGTGAACCGAATGGCCAGATCGAGAGCCTTCTCGTCGTTGGTGAGCATAGCGACCATGGCCAGGGGTTCGATGCAGCTTCCGGCCGGATCGGGGATCAGCTCGCCGATGTCGGGGTACGCCCCGTGGTCGAAGGGATGGGGGACGGGTTTTCGATCCTGGTCGAATTCGTCGGCAGACCAGCAGGCGTAGGGCCCCCACGTCGGGTCTGTTCCGCGGATATCGGAGAACTCGTCGAGGCTTCGGATCATCCGCTGAACGCGGGGGGTGATTTGCTCGCGGCCGGCCGGCGCGGTCATGTACCATCGAACCAGGGCCCGCAGGGCGCGGCTCTGATCCCAACTGTGGTACTGGCAGGTGCCCTTGGCCTTGTTCGTGAGTTCGGGGACGAACACCAATCCTGTCTGGGGGTGGAACATAGACAGCAGAAACCGTCGCTGTCCCTCTTCGACGGGGCGTCCCGTCGTGGTATCGCCGGTCATGTCCCGCAGGGCCATCCAGGCCATGATGGCGCGGCTGGTCAGATCAGCACAATCCCATCGGCCGTGTCCGAGGGCCGGTGCGGGCAGCAGACAGCAACTGAAATGTGTTCGGTAGTAGCTTTCGGGGCCGGGCAGTCGTTCGGGGTTGTGGATCATGAAGCCCTTGAGGGCCCGTTCGGCCTGTCGCGACAGATCGAGCGGGGTCATGAAGTCTTTCAGAAGCACGTTGCGGAACTGTGCGGCCGGACCCTCTCGAATGGCGGAGGCCTCGGCGATGACGAAGTCAGCGAGTTCCTGACACTGAAAGAACTCCGGGGCGACCTGGTGTCCCTTTCCCGGCACGATGATCAATCTCATCATGCCGCCGAGGGCCCGGTAACGTCGGGCCAGCTCGCCGGAGTTCTTCTCGATGGGGACGACGGTGTCGCTGTCGCCGTGGACGTGAAGGATGGGGACGCCTGCCTCGGCCAACGGCCGGAGCCGATCGAGGGGGTTATGCTCGGCGAGGTGAGTGGCGAAGGTGGCTTCGTCCATACCGTAGGCAGAGCAAGCCTTGTCCAGACCGGGATAGCTTCGCGGATCGCAGACGGTGTAGATGCCTGCGATGCAGGCGACGCGCCGCGGGTTTTCGGCCGCCCAGTTATAGAGCATCAGCCCACCGCGGCTCTGCGGCATAAGACATGCCTTTTCAGCCAGGCCGTAGTCTCGACGAAGCTTGTCATACAGGGCGGAGTACACCGCCCTACCTCGCGGGTTTCCGAACGATTCGCCCACGTCCACGCCGGCGATCGCGATGCCCCGATCGAGGAATTGGCGGAACATCCAGAGATGACTGGGGTCGGGGTGGGCTGGAAATGTCGGGGCATACCATAGCCAGGGTTTGTGGGGCAGGTCTGCGGCCTTGGCAGGCAGCAGGAGGAAGGCGGGGCGTGCCTCGACGACGAAGAACTCGGCTTTGCAGGGCAGTTGTGCGGCGATCCCACGAGCGGACGTCAGGGGTGTGGACGCTTCGCCGAAGGCCGGCGAAGACGCCCCCAGCATCGAGAGGGCGATGGCAAGCATGGGTCCGATTCGCCCCCGCAGGCCGTGCCGGTCGTAACGTTGGATCGACATGAACCACCCTTTCGCATAGGTAAGTAAAGGGGCGCAGCCCCGCAGGCCTGCACCCCTCTTCCGGAGTCACTTGGATGTTCAGCTCAGTCCCATCGCCTTGAGGTTGCGATAGCTGATGGCGAGGGATTCGAACGGATCGCGGCCGTAGCAGTCGTCCTGTTCCACGAGATACCAGCGGACGCCGGCCGCCTTGGCCGCTTCGAGGATGGCGGGCCAGTTCATGTTGCCCTCGCCGACCTCGGCGAATCGCGGCTGACTCTGAGGCGTCACGACCATGTCCTTGAGGTGCAGCAGAGGCTGCCGACCTGCGCAGCGGCGAATCCACGCGACCGGATCGCCACCGCCGCGCTGGATCCAGTGGGTATCGATTTCGGCCTTGAGCAACTTGGGATCGGCCTTTTCGTACAGGGCTTCGAGCCAGGTCTTCTTTCCGTATTTGGCCAGTTCATGGGCATGATTGTGGTAGGAGAAATCGATGCCACTGGCCAGGAGCTTCTCGGCCACGGGAGCCAGTTCGTCGACGAATCGCTTGACGCCATCGGGATTGTAGTATTCGAGAGGCAAGCCTCCGATGGCGGTGTGCTGGCACTGATAGAGCTTATGCTCTTCGATCGCGCGGTCGGTGTCTTTTCGGAGTGCCGCCCAGTCGGTATGGGTCGCGGCGATGACGACACCGGCCTCTTTGGCGGCCTCGGCCACCTCTTTGGGCTCCATGGGTCCCATCCCGGAGGCCTGAACGGCGGTGTAGCCGATGGTAGCCACTTTCTTGAGGGTCTCGCGAAGCTCCTTGATCGTTCGGGCGTGCTGGCGAACCGTATACAGTTGCGCACCCACGACGTTCTTGGGGGCCTGTGAATCCGTCGCCTGAGCGCGGGCGCTGTCCGACAGGGCGATCGCCGCTGCGCCCCCGGCCAACAGGCCTACGAAGTCGCGCCGCCCCATGGCGGTAGCCTTGGTTGTACGTGTTGACGTTGATTTCTGCGATGTCATCGAATTGCTCCTGGTTAGAGACCTCGTGTGAACATGCCACCTGACATGAGAAGCTTGACTCGGTCCGCGGGGAAGGTCAAGACTTCTGCCGCGGCGTGTCGAGGATCTGTCGGACTCTGAGGATCAGGTCGAGAGGGGTGAACGGCTTCTGAAGCAGTTCGGTCCCTGCGTCCAGCACGCCATGATGGACGATGGCGTCTGCGGCGTACCCCGAGACATAGAGCACCTTGAGCGCTGGTCTGTAGAAGGTCAGGCACTCGGCCAGGATGCGGCCGTTCGTCTTGGGCAGAACCACATCGGCGATCAGCAGATGGATTGTGCCTTCATGTTGCTCTGCAACCTGAATGGCCTGTCGCGCCGACTCGGCTTCGAGCACCTTGAAGCCCTGATCGGCCAGTGCCTCATGCATCAGTCGGCGCACCTCGGGCTCGTCTTCGACCACGAGGACTGTTTCGACACCCTTGGGGACTCCGATCGGCTCGGCGGGAGACGGCGGAGCGACCGGCCCCACGTGAGGAAGATAGACCCTGAACGTCGACCCTCTGCCGGGCTCGCTCTGCACGCGGAGAAATCCGCCGCTCTGATTGACGATGCCGTAGACGGTCGCCAAGCCCAGGCCGGTGCCCTTGCCCACCTCTTTCGTGGTGAAGAAGGGCTCGAAGACCCGCGATTGCGTCTCGGGAGTCATGCCGCATCCCGTGTCGCTCACGGACAGCATCACGTACCGACCGGGCTTTGCGTCCGGGGCATCGACCAACTGTTCCTCGTCCATCGAGGCCACGGCGGTTTCCAGCTTCAGGGTGCCACCGGAGGGCATGGCGTCGCGTGCATTCACTGCCAGATTCATGATGACCTGGCTGAGCTGTCCTGGGTCTGCCATAATCGTCGCCGCTTCGGTAGTCAGAACGGTGGCGAGTTGGATGTCCTCGCCGATCAGCCGCGTGAGCAGCCGGGCGGTGTCGGCCACGGTTCGGTTCAGGTCCAGGAGTTTGGGTTGAAGGATCTGCTTGCGGCTGAAGGCGAGCAACTGGCGGGTCAGATCTGCTGCCCGCCGGCCCGCTTCACGGATGCCGTTAAGCTTCTCGACAGTATCCGGGAGGCTCGACTGTTCGGCCAAGAGCATTTCGGCATAGCCGGAAATGACCGTCAGGAGATTGTTGAAGTCGTGGGCGACGCCTCCAGCCAGCCGGCCGATGGACTCCATCTTCTGCGCCTGGCGCAATTGTCCCTCGGCCCGTCGCCGGGCCGAGATGTCTCGGCACAATGTCACAATCCTGGGCCCTTCGGCTGTCTGCAGAATGGTGCCGTTGATCTCGATGGGTGTAATTCGCCCCTCGGCGTCGACGTAGTCCACCTCCAAATTCCGCACGGAGCCCTCGGCAAAGCATCGCCTCACCTGATCTGCGTTCCGGGCTATATCGTGTCCGGCCGTCCATTCCGTGACACGTCGTCCGAGTATCTCCGAGAGTTCCTTGTGTCCGGTGAGACGAACGTACTCGGCATTGGCGTCGCGGACTCGCCCCTCATGGTCGATCACGGCGAACCCCGTGGCGGTTGTCTCGATGAGAACGCGATAGGTCTCCTCGCTTTGCCTCAGTGCCAGTTCGGTTCGCTGGCGTTCCTCCAACTGCCGTCGGGCCATTGCGAGGGCCTCTTCCCGCGTGCTAAGGGCTAGATTGAGCGTGGTCGTGGCCAGCACGAGGCCAAAGATCAGGTCCATCCAACCGGCAATGGGAGGGGCAGGAAAGATCCGAGGCAGCGAGTAACCCAGCAGTTCCACAAGGATCATGCCGAAGCCGGCCACAATGCTGATGGACGCCACCAGTACGGCGATGCGCCGTCCCATAAGCAGACCGGCCAGGACGGTGATCGCCAGAAAGAAGATGACATTGGGACTACCCATGCCACCGGAGGTGAGGACAAGCACGGCATAAGTGACCCAGACACCAAACACCAGGACGGCGCAAGCCGTGGACACTCGGCCGCGATGCATCAGCACGTGGGAGACTGCCACAATCAGCGTGAGTGTGAGAACGATGATCGCACTTCCGAGCTTCTCCTTATAGAAGAAGGGCAATGCGACCAGACTGGAAAACAGCAGCATGGCGGCGATGACGACCAGAACCCGGTTGAGCAGCCTGGCCGTGTAGGTCTTGGCCTCATCGCCCTCAAATACCGGTGGTTTCAGGAATCGCAAGATGTGCCACATCGATTCAATGATAGCCTCGGCAAGGGTGAGGCGACAATCACCTGTCGGGGAAGGACTTCGCCGAGGGGTGTCCGGTCGTCGGACGAGGACACGACTTCGGACGAATCTTCTGATCGGCTTGATCGGAAAGACCTGGAAAACGTAGGATGACGCATGTTCAGGCCCTCTCGGAAGGAGACATCATGCAACCGATGAAGCCAAGAAGGGGAACGATACGGCGGTCTGTGCTGTTCTGCTGGTGTCTGACGCTTCTCGCGTGGACAGGCTCCCCGGCCCATGCGGCCGGTCTGGAACCGATCAAGTACAACAATCCCGGGCTGGTGGTCGACGTCGGGGTCGGGCTCTGGTGCTGGCCTCTGCCGATGGACGCCGACGGCGACGGCGATCTTGACCTGATCCTCGTGTGCCCGGACAAGCCGTACAACGGCATCTACCTTTTCGAGAATCCCGGTGGCTCGAAGATGCCCGCGTTCAAGCCGGCCCGACGTCTTGGCGCGGCTGTTTCGAACGTGCAGGTCAGCTACATCGACGGAAAACCCCGCGTGCTGACCCCGGGCCAGGAGCACCGTCAGTTTCTGAAGCAGGGCCTGGCCAAGCCCACCAAGCTGCCCGTGAAGGTCGATTTCTACACGACCGAAGGCCGCGAGCCCAACGACCAGCGCAAGTACCGCCTCCGGGCGAATCAGTGGAAGTATGCCGACTATGACGGCGACGGGCGGCTCGATCTGATCGTGGGCATAGAGGATTGGTCGGACTATGGGTGGGACAACGCATTCAACAGCAAGGGCGAATGGGTTCGCGGCCCGCTTCACGGCTATGTCCATGTTCTCCGCAACACCGGTAAGAATGAGACGCCCCGGTATGCCCCGGCCGTCAAGCTCATGGCCGGAGGCAAGCCGATCGACGTTTTCGGGATGCCTTCTCCGAACCTGGGCGACTTCGACGGCGACGGCGATCTCGATCTGCTCTGCGGCGAGTTTGTGGACCGATTCACATACTTCGAGAACGTCGGCGCACGAACCGAGCCACGGTATGCCGCAGGGCGATTGCTGCGGTGCGGCGAAGACCTGCTGCGGATGAATCTGTGCATGATCGTGCCCGTGGCGATCGACTGGGACGGCGACGGCGACATGGACCTGATCGTCGGCGAGGAAGACGGGCGTGTCGCCTTCGTCGAGCACACCGGCAAGGTGGTCGACGGTCTGCCGCAATTCAACCCACCGGTCTACTTCAAGCAGGAGGCGGACGAGGTGAAGTTCGGCGCCCTGGTGACGCCCGTCAGCGTCGACTGGGACGGCGACGGCGACGAGGACCTGATCTGCGGCAACACGGCGGGTCAGATCGGCTTCATTGAGAACCTGGGTGGCGTGCCGCCGAAGTGGGCGGCGCCACGGCTCCTGGAGGCGGACGGCAAGGTGATACGCATCATGGCCGGGCCGAACGGGTCGATTCAGGGCCCGTGCGAAGCCAAGTGGGGCTATACGACGCTGAGCGTGGCCGACTGGGACCACGACGGTCTGCTCGACCTGATCGTCAATTCGATCTGGGGCAAGGTCTGCTGGTATCGCAATACCGGCAGCCGAACCGCACCGAGGCTCGCCGCGCCGCAGCCCATCGAGGTGGAGTGGTCGGGCAAGCCGCCCAAGCCGGCCTGGACGTGGTGGGAGCCTCAGGGTCGGGAGCTGGCGACGCAGTGGCGGACGACACCCGTCGTCATCGATTGGAATCGCGACGGTCTGAACGACCTGGTGATGCTGGATCATGAAGGGTATCTCGTGTTGTTCGAGCGCGTTCGGCGCGACGGGCGGCTTCGACTGCTTGGGCCGAAGCGAGTATTTCGCAGTGAGGGAGCATCGGCCTTTGATTCACGGCAGGGCGTGGTGAGCAAGGAGTCGGGCCCGCTGCGTCTGAACGCCCAGGAGGCGGGCAAGAGCGGCCGGCGAAAGTTCTGCCTGGCCGATTGGGATGGCGACGGCCGAATCGATCTGTTGGTCAACAGCGTGAACGTGAACGTTATGCGAAATGTGTCCGGCGACGGAGGCACGGCCGCCTTCCGCGACATGGGGCCGGTGGATTCTCGCGTACTGGCCGGACACGACACCAGTCCCACGGTGGTGGACTGGGACAAGGATGGAACCCCTGACCTTCTGGTGGGTGCGGAAGACGGGCGATTCTATTTTCTGAAGAACACCGGCGGACGCGGCAAGCCGTAGTCGCTCGGGGGGAGCGCGGACGATCGATGTCTCTGAGTGACGAGGAGGCATCTGCATCGAGAGGAGTCAGTGATGTCACTGCAGGGAATCCCGGGTCAGAGGAAGATGAGGACATTGGGATCGACACGCGTGGCCGGGTGTGTGCTCTTTGTGGTTGTTTCGGGAGCCGCCGCCGGCCAGATCACGATCGAAGCCTTTTCGATCCGTCCGATGGAACTACGTCTGGGAGAGGCGTTTGAGGTCAGTGCCCGGGTGACGTGCCAAGATGTCCCACAGGTCGGGTATGTCCTGCGCACGGCGGGTCCCGTGGATCGAACCGAGGCTCCGAAGGGATTCGATCATCGTGACGCGCAGAACCGACAGGCCTATGTTTCCGAGAATGGAAGCGTCAATCTGACTGACAATGGTCCGCGCGACCTGGATCCCGCCAAGGGAGCCTTCAAGATCCGAATCGATACGCAGGGGTGGGCACCCGGACGGTACGATTTGGCCTTCTTTGCGCACAATCGGCCGGGAGCGGGCCCTCATATTGTGGACTCGCGTGTCTTCACGGTTGTTGCCGAGAAGGACCGTGTCCGTATCCTGATTCCGGCCATGCAGGCCTCGGGAGGCATCCAGACGTGTCGCCTGACCCCCTCGATGGTCGAGGCGGGGCAGCCCTGTGTGCTGCGAATCGAGGGCACTATCGACGAAACGCGGGGCATCGAGGTCCGTCAGACGTTCTGTGTGCTCCGCGAACGGGTTCCACCGGGCTTTCGTTACGACCCGGAGCGAAAGACCGGCGTATTGAGCCCAAACGGTGTGGACGTGCTCCGCGACAACGGTACCGGCGACACCTGCGACACTCGCGGGGTTCTGGAGGTTCGCATCGACACCAAGGACTGGACGCCGGGGCTGTATCATTTGGAGGTGGCGCCGCGCGGAACGCCTTCCGGGGCGCCGGGGGCCCGACACGTGGCCCTTAAGGTACGGGCACCTCGCGACCGCCTGGACGTTACCGTATCCGATTCGTGGTCATTGTGCGGGGGAACACATGCGGAACGAATGACCCGCCTGTCGGATGGAACATTGCTTCATGCCCTCTGGCTGAGCACCGACGATGGCAAGACCTGGCAGCGTCGCGAGTCGGGCACGATCGGTGCGGGAGCGACACAGCTTCGATCCGGTCGGGTGTTGGGCATGGCGTATCGAACGCTGCCGATCGAGGGCCGGGAGGGCTGGTATCGCGGGGAACGATACGAGTCTGACGATGGCGGGAAGACGGTTCGAGGTCCTCTGGAAGCGGAATTCCACGTTCCTCAGGCCAAGGCGGCGCAGGGCCACGCCTTTCATCCCGGACCGCTGTTCATGCGATCCATCGTCGAGCGGCCGGACGGGACCCTGGTTGCCCTGATGGGCGGCTGGTTCAAGGGAGACGACGCCCCGTGCCCGCAGAATGCTCGAAGACCCTATTCGCGGACCTATGTTTGTGAGTCGGCCGACGAGGGAAAGACGTGGCGGTTTCTGAGCACGATCGGTTATGACAAGATCGGCAGCGAGGGGTACAACGAGGCGTCGATGAAGGCTCTGCCGAACGGCGACCTGATCACGGTTCTGCGAACGGGCACGTCGCGCGATCTGGCCTGTCCGGACAGCCCGGTGATGGTGTCGATCAGCAAGGACAAGGGAAAGACCTGGGAGAAGCCGTGGCGAGCGGGCACGAACGGGGTGTTTCCCGATGTGATCGTTCTGTCGGACGGTACGCTGGCGGCCAGCTATGGTCGGCCCGGTTCCTGCATTATGTTCAGTGTGGATGGCGGCAGGACGTGGACGGATCATACGGTTGTCGATGTGACCATCTATTCGGGCTACACGACCATTCGCGAGATCGCCCCCGGCACGATCCTCATGGCCTTCGGAACGCGGGGGTATCTGGACCCGGCAACGAACACCCCGAGCAACGAGATTCGACTGGCCCGGATTCACTACAGGCCTCGATGAACTGCCCGCCGCGTCTGCTATGATGTGAGCAGTACTCTTGTGCAAGGAATCATTCATGACGCTCGTCATCTGCGGATTGTTGCAGGTAAGCACTTTGCTGTCAGGATCGGAGGCTGATTCCGGTTCGGCGAAGGCGTCGACCACAGGCCCCGCCGCCAACCGTGCGCTGGCCGAGGAGTTCATCAAGTGGTTCGAGCTTCAGTATGTCAACGGCATGCAGAAGGTTGGGGGTGGAGATACGGACGTGACCGATCTGATCAAGGAAGAAGGCATTGAGAAGACGGTGGAGCGATACGCCGCTCTGCGGCGGGTCGCTCTGGACTTTGCGATGAACTGGCCGCGAAACAGGGCAATTCCGGACGCCGATCTGAACCGAATCGCGCAGCGCCAGTATGAACATGTCGTGAGCGATGCACGCAGAAGCAAGAAGTGGTTGAGCTACGACAACGCCAAGCTCAAGGAAGGAGTGATTCAGTCGTACAAGGAGGCGGCGGTGTATTGGATACCGTTCTACCAGAAGCTGCTCGACGCGCCGACGACCTCCTCAGCACCGGCGGACATCGAGGCTCGGGTCCGCCAGGCCGTCAGCCGGCAGGAGTATCGAAAGATGATCGACGGGATCTCAGCGGCCAACCGGACGTTCTACAAGGGCATGAAGCACGGCTCATCATGGTATAAGCCGTGGTCACCCTGGGTAAGGAGCAGTCTGGACGATGCCTGCCGGATGGACATTGCGTTGTGTGAGGCGACGGTGAAGCAGATCTACCGGGAGTAGCGGATGTGCGGCCGTTCTCCGTTTGCGGGGGGTCTCCCGTGAACCCCTGGGAAAGACTGAACCTGTTGAGCTGTCAGTGGAGTCGATCGAATCGAGGCATTATGATGGAGCTGCAGGCATGCGGGTCGCACCCGTGTGCCGAAGCGAATATTCCTGTGGATCTCCGTCGTTGAGGAGGTGAAGGATGGTGGCTGCCCGTCCGTCGGCTTTTCCTGCCTGTGTTCTGACCCTGCTGCGTATCGCGATTGGATGGCACCTTCTGTACGAAGGGGTGGTCAAGATCCTGTCGCGCGGCTGGACCTCGGAGGGATACCTCCAGGAATCCACCTGGCGACTGGCTATCTACTTCCGTCAGATTGCCGATTCGCCCCACGCCCTTCGCGCGGTGGATCTGCTGAACATGTGGGGGCTGACGCTGGTGGGGCTGGGGTTGGTGTTGGGAATTCTGACGCGACTGAGCGCTCTGTCGGGCATCCTGCTCATCGGGCTGTACTACGTCTCGAACCCGCCATTCATCGGCCTGAAGGGGATGACGGGCGAGGGCAGCTACCTGTTTGTCAACAAGAACCTGATCGAGGCCATCGCGTTGCTGGCGTTCGTCGTCCTGCCGGGATGGCGAACGTACGGGTTGGACCACTTCATCGGTGTGATTCGACGACGTCGATCCCCGGAGCCGCCGCAGTATCCCGGCGCCCCGGTGGAGGGTGTATTGGATGGTACTCGAAGGTCGATGCTCAAGGACATCATCGTTCTGCCGGCGGCGGGGGCGTTCGGGTATGCCATGACCCGCAAGCGCGAGTGGGAGAGTCTGGAAGAGAAGCGTTTGAAGGAAGCCGGTGCCGAGGCCATGACCTCGCCCACATTGAAGGTTCACAACTTTGCGAAGCTTTCGGACCTCAAGGGCAAGATGACCTACGGGCAGGTCGGCAAGCTCAAGATCAGCCGGCTCATCATGGGGGGTAATCTGATCGGGGGTTGGGCGCACTCGCGAGACCTGGTGTATGTTTCCAAGCTCGTGAAGGCCTATCACACGGATGAGCGTGTGATCGCCACGCTTCGACTGGCGGAGCGCTGCGGCATGAACACGATCCTGACGAATCCGCAGCTCCAGCGGATCATCGGCAAGTACTGGCGCGAGGCCGGTGGGCACATGCAGTACATCTCCGACTGCGGCGTCTGGGGGAACCTGAAGGGCGCGCCGAAGATCTCCGTTGATGGTGGCGCCAGCGCCTGTTACGTCCACGGGGGCATGGCCGACACCCTGGCGAAGGAGGGTAAGGCGGAGGAGATCGGCGCGGTGGTCGAACTGATTCGCAAAGAAGGCGTTCCGGCCGGTATCGGGGCGCACAAGATCGCAACGGTCAAGGCTTGCGTGGCCAAGGGCATCAAGCCGGACTTCTGGGTCAAGACGCTGCACCACCTGAAGTACTGGTCGGCTCGCCCGAAGGAGGAGTCGAACGACAACCGGTTCTGCGACGAGCCCGAGGAAACGATCCAGGTCATGAACACACTGGAGCAGCCGTGGATCGCATTCAAGACCCTGGCGGCCGGTGCCATCATGCCGGACGACGGTTTCCGCTATGCGTTCAACAACGGGGCGGACTTCATCTGCGTCGGCATGTACGATTTCCAGATTGTCGAGGACGTCAACATCTTCGCCAACGTGCTGGCCAACGTGAAGGATCGATCGCGTCCGTGGCGGGCATAGTCATTGGGGTGAATCGCGGAAGACCCGAGGGGCGTGCGCAGGGCCACGGCCTTGTTCGGCGGGTGGGCGGTGTGAGCCATGAGTAGTCGCCGTGCCCACTGCGTGGGGTGTGGTAGCCGGGCCCGCGACGGAGCCATTTCATTTTTCCTTCTCATAGCCGGCTGCGACCACTCGCCGGAACATATCGCGGTATCCCGATCGCGGACAATCATGGGAACAGAGGCGTACCTGACGGCCGTTGCGGACGGTTCGACGATTGCCACCGCAGCGATTGAGGCCGGATACGCTCGTCTGGAAGACGTAAATCGATTGATGAGCGACTATCGGGAAGACAGCGAGATCGGCCGGCTGAACCGCACGCCGGCCGGCCGGCCGCTAAGCCTCTCACCGGAGACCTTCCACGTATTGACGGTATCCTTGGCCTTCTCCGAAGCGAGCGGCGGGGCGTTTGATGTGACCTGTCGACCGCTGGTTCAGCTCTGGAGGGAGGCGGGCAAGCGAGGGACCCTTCCGGACGCACATGCAGCAACTCAGGCACTGGCAAGTGTGGGGTGGCGCAAGCTGAAGTTGGACGCGGCGACGCGGTCGGTCACCCTGACCGTCGAGGGGATGCAGATCGACGTCGGGGCGATTGCCAAGGGCTACGCGCTCGACCTGGCCGCAGAGGCCATGCGCAAGGCCGGGGCGACGTCCTGCATGGTTGAGGTGGGCGGCGACGTCATGGCGGTGGGCAACTCGGACACGGGCCGGCCTTGGCGGATCGGCATTCAGCATCCGTTTCAGGATAGGGTGTTTGGCTATCTGGGCTTGTCGGACCGAGGAGTGGCGACATCGGGCAATCAGCGGCGGTTCGTGACCATCGACGGCAAGCGTTACTCGCACATCGTCGATCCACGGACGGGCCGGCCGGCCGAGCAGGCCCCGAGCGTAACGGTGATCGCCCGCGACGGGTTGACCGCCGATGCCTGGGCGACCGCCTTCAGCGTCTTGAGCGTGAACGAGGGCCGAACCCTGGCGGTCAAGCTTCGCGATGTAGAGGTATTGTGGATTTGGGGATCGGCCGACGAGATGCACACGGCCAAGACGGCAGGCTTCGACCGCTACCTGCCTGAGACGGCGCCGCCGGCTTCGTCCAGGCAAAGGGCCACCACCGACACGTCGGATTCAACATCATCGGGAAGATGATGGGCGGATCGTGTAAATGAAGCACCTCTTTCCCCGCAACGGAACGCAAGGCGATTGACGAACGTGCGCACTCCTGATGTAGAGACCGACGCGGGATGTCTCATTCAACAATCTCTTCGTCGCCAGGCTCGAATGGCGGCATGACAACATTGACGATGGTGACATCACCTCGGGCGGCGTGGGCCACACCGGGAGGAATCAATACCACCGTACCCGGTGTGAAGTCATGGGTCTGTTCGTCCAGCTCGATCTGGCCGGAGCCCTCCAGGCAGTAGTACATCTCGGTGAACCTGCGGTGACGATGCTTGGTTGCTCGCCCCTGGATGTGAACGATGTGGAAGCTGGCCGGTCCCCCGTCGCTCTTGGTCAGGATGCGAAAGGCCTGACCGCAGGGACACGGGACGGGGGCGGTCTGCGATAGTCGGCGGATGACGGGCTTTTCGGACACGGACACGGCACAGCTCCTTATGAAGGGGACGGGCGTCGTCCTGAGACGTTCGACGATTTCTTTACCATCTAGCAATGTGTTCTTCGGCCCATCCGAGCAGACCCTCCACGCGAATCACGCGATCGTCCACGCGGAGAGTGCCGGTATACCGACCGAATACTTGGTGCACGCTTGAACTCAGGAGAAGCAGGTTGGTGGCCTCTGCCCGGTCGTAGAACGGTGCGAAGGTCAGGTCCACGACCGGTGTTGTGCCGGTTCTCATGCGCCAAGGCGCCATGAAATCGGTGCGGTCGTACTCGAAGAGGATATCATCGAATATCTTGTGCAGCCGGCCGTTGAGGAGGATGCCGTTCTCGTTCATCCCCGTGCCGTCGGTCCATCGACCGCCCATGTTGATGCCCACGATGTCCTGTCCGGCCCGGCCGGAGAAGGCCGCCCAGTTCCAGGTGGTTCTGTAGGGCCAGATCCCGCGTCCATAGTCCAGACAGGCGAAGGCTGCCCCCGGATCGAGGGTGAAGGTCTCACGGCCCCACACGATGGTACCGCCGGTCGGGAGGCAGTGCTGCTTGGACGTGAACTGGAACGTTCGGGGGTTCCACGGCACGACCACGTTGAGGCTTTCATGCCCCTCGGGTCGGAAGATGTCGAGACGGGCATTGAGCGGCTGGCCACCGAGGGCTTCGGAGCGAACGGCGATGCGAACACCGGTTCCGATGGAATGGAAGGCGAGCGACAGTTTCTTGTGGGCGTGAATAACATCGCCGGAGACGACGGGTGGCATCACCGGAGTTCTGGGAAAGGGCTTGATCGTCGTTTGGGTAGCGAATCGGTTTGAATCGAACAGAAGGAGGCAGGCGGACCCGATGGCCATGTAGTCGACGTTGGCGATGGTTGCCGAAAACGCCAGTCGATCCGAGGTGATGCACCAGTAGTCCCAACGTTTCTTTCGGCCGAAGCGCCCCTTGAGATTGCAGACATGCAGCGGTTGGCGCGACCAGCCGATCGCGTCGGGGTTGAGCCTGCCGTCGGCGCTGCAGAGCATGACGGGGCTGCAGATCTCATTTGAAATGGTCTGCATGGCAAGAGACACGATACCCAACCTCTGCCTTGCATATCAAGCTGCGATCGGAGGTTCGCCCGTGCTGCTGCGGCGCGGGGAATCAGGAGGCCGCGATGAGATTGTCGAGGCCCTGTCGGCGAGGTATGGTGTGTTTGCGTGAAGGGAATCCGACCGATCGGGGCGACGGTCGACGCCGGCCTTTGAGTGCCGTGTAGAACCCTGGGCGTTGACCTGGAGTCTCTGGTCGGTGGAGGGCCAACATGGACGGGGCTATTCCTGACGGCTCGTCGCGTCTGGCTTCGGTGGGGCTGGTGCTGCTGATTCTTGTGGCGACCGGGGCGGCTCTGCCGGGTGGCCCCTCTCTGAGCGATCACGAGGCGTTTGTCGCCCAATGCGCTCGCAACATGCGTCTTTCGGGCGACTGGATCCTGCCGGAGTTCCTCGGGACTCCTTATGTCAGGAAGCCTCCCCTGCCCTACTGGCTTGTAGCGGCCAGCTCGTATCTGTCTCCTTGTGATTCGCGAACGGGTCTGCCCGTGACCACCACGTCGGCCCGTGTGCCCAGCGCCTTGGCGGCATTCGGCACGATTCTCCTGTTGTGGCGGCTGAGTTCCTCGATGTTCGGAAGTCGAACCGGCCGTGTAACCGCCGTGGTAAGCAGCTCCAGTATGTTGTTCCTCCTCTATTCTCCGAACGCAACAGCGGAAATGCTCCTGACGTTCTGCTGCACGTGGTCCTATGTGCACTTCTGGTATGCCGCCACGTCACGACGCGGCGGGAGGAGGTTCGTCCATGCCATGTTGTTCTACGTGGCTATGGGCTTTGGCATGCTGGCGAAGGGACCCGCTCCCATCGCCATGGTGGCGATACCTCTGGCGATGTGGTGGTGGCTGGAACGCCCATTGCAGCTTCTAGCCCGATGGGGGCCTGGCGGATGGAAACAGTCGCTCAGACTGTTGGTTCGGCAGGCCTGGCCGCAAACGGTGCGCGTCTTTACGAGATTGTGGTTAGTCCCGGGGGTGTTGGTCTTTGCCCTGGTCTTCATGCCGTGGGTGCTGGCCGTTGTCGCCCGGAATCCCGGTGCGATGGACATCTGGAACTGGCAGTACTGGCAGCGGGCCCAGGGCAACTACGAAGACACTCGCGTTCGCGGGTTTTTCTACTACGTGCCCGTCGCTGTGGGACTGGTGGCGCCGTGGGTGTTCATGATCTTCGAGGCCATTGCGGCCCCATGGCTCAGGCGATACGTGCGGTATCGGCGAGCGATGTTCTACTGTGGGCTGTGGGCGCTGATGGGCGTCCTCGTGATGTCGAAGATGGAATTCAAGAAGCCGTACTACATCGCACCGGCCGTGCCGGGGCTGCTCCTGTTGCTGTCGGTCGTCGTCGATCGATTCTACGCCTGGGTACCTCACAGCGGCCCGGCTCACGTGAGACTGACACTGGGACCCTGGCGGCAGAGTCTTGAGATTGCCGACGTTCGGCGGGCGGCCCGATGGGGGCTGGGGCTGCTGAGTGTCCTGGCGATGGCCGGCGTTATGGCGATCGGACATTGGCTGCGAAGGGACATGCCAAACCTGTGGATTCCTCTGACGGTGATGGCCGCGATCAGCCTTTGGCTTTTCCTGCTGGCCTGTGCGGTCCACCTGCGGGGACACGGTCATTGGGGCATGACGATCGTGTCGGTGACGATGATCGGGGCGTTTCAGGGGACGTGGTATCTTTGCGGCCGGACGATCGACCAGCGGGACGATCTGGGTAAGCTCGCGGCCCTCGACCACGCGCTGAACGACATGAGGCTCCCTGAACACGCCAAGGTACTCTGGCCCGTTTCGGAGCCCCCCGCCCGACTCAGTTTCTACTTCAATCGCCGAACCGACTATCTGATTCCTCCGGAGGAGATCGTGAGGAAAGTTCTCGATCGGAAACGCGACAAGGCCAAACTTCAGAGGCTTGTTGAGCATCGCGTGAACGAACTCATCGAGTCCTCGGAACCCGTGTATTTTCTTCTCAGCCGCAAACGCTATGAGTTGTGGCGATCGATTCTTCCGCGTCGCGCACACATTGTGGCTACGGCCACAGATAGCCCTATGGAGAGCGACGATGACTGGGTCATCGTCTCAAACACCCAGAGAACGACGTTGATGACCGGCTCAACGGATGAGCCAGAGAGCCGGCAAGACCTTACGCGGGTCGAGTAACCCCATGACCACATATCGGTCGGCACATCCGATGCAGGCGGCCAGCCGTCGGTCGAAGGTCTGAGGGGTCGCTGCGATGCCTCTGTCCTCCGCAGAGGGAACGTAAAGCTGCACTTAAGAACGAAGTTTGATAGCTGACACCTCAAAGCAGCCATAAAACACTCTGAAAGCGGACGTGATCAGAATGGCGCCAGCCGATAGAAGGATAGGGTGCAGGGGAAAGGACGGAGTCGATTCTTGTGAAGGAGTCTGGGCGGCAAAAGGTTCTCTATCAGGGTCGACGAGGTAGGGCGTGGGACATCAGGGGGTCCTGACTGGGCGTTTTTGTCCATTTTACTGACAGGACTAATGGAAACTCAGTAGTCATTCGACAGCTTCCGATCATTTTGTCAGGGGCGATAGGGTAACTACATCAAGGAGGAGCCCTTTGACCGTGGAGTCACTCTGAGACCTGTTGGGAGGTGTTGTCTCGGAGTCTCTCACAGAAGACAGATGAGTCGGCATGTGGTACTGGAGATTGGCGAATGATGAAGAACATGACACTCTCGAGAAAGTTGATTCTGGGATTCAGCCCGCTGGTGATCATCACGGGGGCGCTGGGATACGTCGGCTGGTCTGTGCTTCGAACGGTTACGAAGACATCGGATATGGCCAATGGTGTGAGCCAGGTGTATGCCACCTCACTTCAAGGGCGCATCCATGAGAAGAACTACATGCTCCGCAAGGATCCGCAGGAGTTGGTGAAGGCCGACCAGGTGGTGCAGACGATCACCGACATGGCGCGATCGATGGGCGGTTCATCTCGGGATCAGGAGGATCGAGAGGCCTTCGATGCCCTCATCGCTCAATCAGCCGCGTGGATTCAGGCCGTCAAGGCATATGCTTCGGCCGAAGAACAGAAGGACCGCGCGGACGCCCGCATGGTGACGGCGGCCCGCGAGGCTATCAAGCAGGTCAAGGGGATGCGGGACAGTCAGCGGAGCAAGCTGTTGGCCGCCTGCAAGAAGCAAGACTCCAAGGATGCGTCGAGCAATGCGCTGAACGAGATTAACGAACGGATCGCCAAGGTGGACGATGCGGTTCGACTGGGCGAGATGATCCTCGAGGCTCGGCGCGACGAGAAGAACTTCATCATTCGGGGGGATCCGAACTACCGGGACAATGCTTTCAAGACCGTTTCAGGGATGGTGACCTTGACGGAGGGTCTCAGGAGACAATTCAAGGATGAGGCCAACATCAAGCAGGCGGACGCGATGCTGGCGGCCATCCAGGAGTATCGAACGGCGTTTGGTGACTATGTAGCCCAGTTGGCCGCCCAGACGTCGCAGACGGATGCCATGGTCGCAGCGGCCCGGTCGCTCCAGGAGAAGACGAAGCTCTTGGCAACGGCTCAGGAGAAGAAGCTGGAAGCGGCCGCATCCTTTGCGACTCGGCTGATGGTCTCGCTGGCGTTGGGCGGTATTATCCTGGGCGTTGCGTTGGCGCTGTTGATCGCCCGAGGGATCTCCAAACCCATTCATCAAATCGTTTTGAATCTGACCCAGGGGTCCACGCTGGTAGCGGAGGCGTCCGATCAGGTGAATGCTTCGGCGGGTTCGTTGGCCGAAGCGGCGAGCGAGCAGGCCTCGTCTCTGGAAGAGACGAGCGCGGCCATCGAGCAGATGACCGCGATGACCAGCACGACTGCCGAGAACGCCCATCAGGCCAACGGGCTTGTCACGCAGGTTCAGGATGCCGCAGAACGAAGCAACAAAGAGATGGATCGATTGAATGTCGCCATGACGGCGATCAACGATTCGTCTACGCAGATCAGCCGCATCATCAAGGTGATCGAAGAAATCGCGTTTCAGACCAACTTGTTGGCTTTGAATGCGGCCGTGGAGGCGGCCCGAGCCGGCGAGCACGGCAAGGGGTTTGCGGTCGTGGCCGATGAGGTGCGAAACCTCGCCCAGCGGGCTGCACAGGCCGCGAGGGAAACCACGTCGCTGATCGAGACCTCTGTGGATCGTGCCCGAGAGGGAACCGAAGTTACCAGCGGCTTCGGCACGGCGATGTCGCAGATCGCGCAGAACGTCACGGCGGCCTCACGGTTTGTCGGGCAAATCACCGAGGCCTCGGCTCAGCAGAAGACCGGCCTGGGACAGATCAATGAGGCCGTCCAGCAGATCGACAAAGCCACTCAATCTATCGCAGCGACGTCGGAAGAATCGGCCGCGGCGGTGGAGGAGCTGAGCGCGCAAGCCGGAGCAGTCGCTCAGACCGCAGAGGATCTGGGTGCCCTGATCGGGGTTCGGCTGGAGCAACAGGACCGCGGAAAGGCGACCCAAGAGATCAAGCAGAACATCCAGGAACGGCGCCTGGCGATTCGCAGTAGAGGCGGGAAGTGAGCAGACTTGAAAAGACGTACTCGGCAAGCTCGATGCACGACGGGGTATCCCGTGGAAAGGTGTGAGAACCTGCCATGTCGGGAATCGTTCTGATCGGGGCCTCGACAGGGGCACCACGGAGCCATCATGTGTATCTGCAGAACGTGCCGGCGGGATTTTGCGCGCCGATCGTCATCGTGCAGCACATGCCCAAGGGACCGTTTGTCGAGGGAATGGTGAGATACCTCAAGAATGCGGTTCGGCTGCCGGTAAGCATCGCGCAGGATGCAGACGCGTTGCGAGCGGGTGAAGTGATGGTCATCGAACCGGGCACGCAGCTTCGCTTTGCCCCAGGCGGGACCAAGGTTCGGGTCAGTCCGTCGGTCGGTGAGAACTTCTTCGCACCGTCGATGGATGTAACGTTTGCCAGTGCCGCTCAGGTCTTTGGGCCGAAGTGTTTCGCCGTCATTCTGTCGGGATTGCACGCCGACGTGGACGGTCTGGAAGGATGTACGGCCATTCGCAGCCGTGGTGGGAAGGTGCTGGTGACCAATCCACAAACCACCGCATGTTATCTGATGGTGGAGCGGGTTTGTCGGGCGGGCCAATTTGATGGAGAGGCGCCTTTGAGCCAAGTGCTCAAGGTTGTCGCCGATTGGATGAAGGATTGAGCCATGCAGGATTCTCCAAAGAAGACCGCATTAGTGGTCGATGATGAGCCTAGTATCCGACTTCTCCTGTGCGAGACGTTAAAGGAACTGGGAATTGAAGTTGTGGAGGCCGTGGACGGTGCCGACGCCATCGAGGAGTCCATGGCCAATCAGTTTGACTTGACGACCATGGATATCCTGATGCCGAACGTGGATGGGCTGGATGCCATACGAGCGATTCGCACGGTGGATCCGAACGCACGGATTATCGTCATCACCAGTTGTCGGGAGGAGGCCTACCGGCTGAGCGCCCACGACATGGGGATCCGCCATTTCATCAACAAGCCCGTTCATCTGGCGGAGTTTCGCCAGGCGGTGGCGGAAGAGCTTCAGTGTGTTGAATAGCCTATGAATTGAGGGCACGCTGTGTCACAAGCCCTTCAAAATCAACTCGACTACATCTTCTTCGTTTACGGTCTGTCGTTCCTGCTTCTCGGGACCGTGCTGTGGGGGATGAGCCGCAAGGACCGAACGGTCCTGCCTTGGCGATGGTTTGCCTGGTTTGGGTTTCTCCATGGCGCCAATGAATGGCTGGATATGCTGGCGCTGAGCCTGGGTGACTCACCGACCTTCAAGGGTGTTCGGCTTGCGGTGATGGCCGTCTCATTCCTGCCGCTGGTCGAATTCGGCCGACGGGGTTTGCGCATCGAACGGGGTTGGGCCCCCGGAGGGTGGATCCTGCTTCCTATCGCCGCCCTGGCTGTTTCGGGCGCATGGTGGGGGATGAACGGGCTGAATGCCTTCTGTCGATATGCCCTGGGCCTGCCGGGTGCCGTGCTGGCGGGTTGGGTGGTCTTGCAGGTCGGCAGACACAGGGAAGGGGCCGACGGCACCTGGGGCCTGCGGCTGGCCGGTCTGAGCATGCTGATTTACGGTCCGGCGACGGGCCTGATCGTTCCGAAGGCCGCGTTCTTCCCGGCATCGGTACTGAATCAGGAAGCCTTCCTCTCGGCCGTCGGTGTTCCCATCCAGCTTCTTCGCGCGGCGTGTGCTACGGGCGCCATGCTGGGTCTCTGGATGGCGTATCGCCGTGCCGTCGACGTAACGGACACCTCTCACCCTATCCAGAGGAAGCGTCTGATCCCGGCGATGGTGGTGACACTGCTGGTGGGTGGATGGCTCTTGACGGAATGGCGAGGTCATGTCAGGGACCGGGAGATGCGAGACCGTCTGCTGGACCAGGTGACGGCCATCGCGCGCACGTTCAATTCCGATCATGCCAGGACGCTCTCATTCACCTCGGCGGACAGGGAGAATCCGGCGTTCCAGCGTGTGTGCCGGCAGATGACGGCCTATGGAAAAGCGATCCGACAGCGATCCATCTACAGCATGGCCATTCGCCATGGATCGATGATATTCGGCCCGGAGAATCTCGACGAGAGTGACCCACTGGCCTCTCCCCCCGGAACCGTCTACAAGCAGCCGACGGCAACGCAGTGGGAGGTCTTCTGGACCGCCAGACCCCGCACAGACGGACCCTACACGGATGAATATGGGACGTTTGTCAGCGCCTTTGCACCTGTGCTTGATCCGCAGACACATGAGGTGCTTCTGGTTATCGGTCTGGACATACTGGTGAATGAATGGAACTCCGAGGTCGCGCGATACCGCCTGGTTCCCATCCTTTACACGCTGGTACTGACGATGATCCTTCTGGCCGGCGGCAGCGTCATTCGATGGCGCGAGGGGTTGCCGGCAGAGCGTCAACGGTGGATGCGGTACGCCGAGACAGGGCTGACGGTGGTCTGCGGGATTGCGCTGACGATCGGGGCGGCAATTCTAGCCCATATCGAAGAAACGAGGGCCCGTCGGCGTGTGTTTGCCCAACTGGCCGATGAGAAGGCGGAACTGGTACGGAACGCGATGCATTCGGTTCGGAGCCACCTGACGACCCTGTCTCACTGCTATGAAGGCAGCGGATTTCTGAGCCGCAAGGACTTCTCCCACTATGCTTCTCCGCTGACCAAGACCGCGTCTCTCCAGGCATTCGGCTGGGTACCATGCGTCCCCGCAACAGACAGGGAGAGCGTGGAGTCCGAGACGCGACGAGAAGGCCTGAGCGGTTTTGCGCTCTTTGAAAAGGCTGCGGACGGTCAACGTGTGCCGGTGGCGAAGCGTGATGTGTACTACCCGATCTGCTACATGGAGCCTTCAACCGGCAGTGAATCGATGCTGGGCTTCGACCTGGGTTCGGAGCCTGTTTGGCGCGAGGCCCTCCGTGCGACCGGACGCGTGGCGATGTCGCAGGTGACGGAATCGTTTCGGAACAGTCTGGACCCCCTATCGCAGTGGGTCTGTTTTCCGGTGTTCACGGGGTCGGCGCCGTCGCCAATGGACGGGGTGCCGACTCTCCGCGGTTTTGTGTTGGCGATTCTGCGTCCGGAGCACATGCTGGAGGAGAAGCTTTGCCAGACGGTGGGGCAGGATTCTATCGCCCAGGTCAACCTTCACCAATTGACACCTGGGAAGCCTCCACGATGGCTGGCCTCGTTTCCGAAAGGCAGTTCGGATCCGAACGCGCCGTCGAGTGTCTTCGAGGACCCCGCAGCGCTTGAGATGTCGTTCGTGAACCCCATCTTCTCGTTTGGTGAATCGTACGCCGTCGTGGTTCGTCCTGGTCCGGCGTTTCTGGCCGCCTATCCGGCCTGGACGGGGCTGGCCGTCAGCGGGGTCGGACTTCTCTTAACGACCGTCATGGCGGCGTTCGTCGGATTCATCAGCAATCGCCAGGCTTCACTGGAACGTCAGGTTCAGGCAAGAACAACGGCCCTTCGCGAAAGCGAAGCCATGCTCAAGACGATTCTGGATTCGGTGCAGGTCGGTGTAACGGTCATTGATCGAGAAAGTCATCAGATCATCGACGTGAATCCCAAAGCGCTGGCCATGATCGGCGCTCAATCCCATGACATCATCGGTTCGAACTGCCATCGCTTCATCTGTCCGACGGAACATGGCAAGTGTCCGGTGACCGATCTGGGACAACGGGTCGACAACTCCCAACGAACGCTGCTGACTCTGGGCGGTAGCCAGGTTCCCATTCTCAAGACGGTAGTCTCCGTGACACTGAACGGCCGGAAGTGTCTTCTGGAGAGTTTCGTCGACCTGACGGAACAGGCTCGCGCCGAGCAGCAGTTGCGTCGGGAATATGCCAAGCTGTCGGCCATGATATCGGGAATGGAGGAGGGGGTGGCCTTCGCCGACGCAGCGGACCGCATCGTCGAGGTAAACGATTACTTCGCGAGGTTTGTGGAGATGCCGCGAGAGGCCATTCTGGGTCGCCCGATCTACGATTTTCATCATTGGGTATCTGGCGATCGCGTGCGAGCGGTGCTGGACCGTTTCCGCGCGGAGGTCGGCAGCCAGCACCTGGTCTTCCAGTTGCCGGTCAAGGGTTCCGTGGTGATTCTGCGCGTTCAGCCCATTTATCGCGACGGCGCGTACGATGGGATACTGGCGAACGTCATCGACGTCACGGAGCTGGTGCGTGCCCGTGAGGAGGCGGAGGCGGCACACGCAGAGGTGCAGCAGCACGCGACGCTGCTCCAGCAAAAGAACATCGAGCTTGTGTCCCAGAAGCAGCAACTCGAGGCACAGGGACAGCAGATGATGGCACAGCAGGAGCAGCTCGCGGAGGCCAACATGGCCCTGGAGCAGGCTGCGGATCACGCCAATCATATGCTGGCAACGGCCCAGGCCGCCACTAGAGCCAAGAGCGAATTCCTGGCCAACATGAGCCACGAAATCCGAACGCCGCTGAACGGCGTCATCGGTCTGGTCGATCTGCTCCGGGAGACGTCCCTGGATGCCACCCAGCAGAAATACCTGAGACTGGTGGCACAATCAGCGGACACGCTGCACGCCCTTCTCAACGATATCCTGGATGTGTCCAAGATCGAGGCCCGAAAGCTCGCGCTGGACCCGATCCCATTCGGTCTGCGCGAGCTGTTGAGCGATCTCATCCGGATCCACGCGCCCAGGGCTGCGGATAAAGGGCTCGGGCTCCTCATGACGGTGCAAGCCGATGTGCCGAACCGGGTCGTGGCGGATGCCCTTCGGCTCCGCCAGATCGTTGGGAATCTGTTGAGTAACGCCATCAAGTTCACCGACCGGGGGGAGATCGCCGTCCGCGTGGAGAAGCAATCCGAAGCCGACGATGGAATCTACCTTCATTTCGCTGTATCCGATACCGGGATCGGGATCCCACCGGAAAAGCAGTTGATGATCTTCGAGGCCTTCTCACAGGCGGACGGATCCATAACGCGTCAGTACGGCGGTACAGGGTTGGGATTGAGCATTGCTTCGAGCCTCGTGGACATGATGAGGGGACGGATGTGGGTTGAGAGCGAGGCCGGCAAAGGAAGCACATTCCATTTCTCCGCATGGTTCGAGCTCCAACCGAATGCCGCGGAAGCGGCTGCCGGCGTGGATATCGGTCCGGAGTCACAGGTCATAGACGGTTCGCCCGAACAGGCCGCGCCGACCCCATCGTTGCGAATTCTCCTGGTCGAGGACAACCCGGTGAACCAGGAGGTGATCACATCACTGCTCCAGCTTTACGGCCATCAGGTGGCACTGGCTGAGAACGGCCAGACGGCGGCAGAGACTGTCACAAAGGCGGACTCGGGCGCCTTCGACCTGGTTCTCATGGACGTCCAGATGCCTGTAATGGACGGATACGAGTCCACCCGGGCGATTCGAACCTGGGAACACGAGCGAGGGGTTCACATCCCGATCATTGCGTTGACGGCCAGCGCCAGGAGCAACGATCGTCAGCGATGCCTTTCGGCGGGCATGGATGACTTCCTCGCCAAGCCCGTGAAGGCCATGGATCTCCGCAGGACCGTCAATGCATGGAGCAGAGCGGCCCTGGAGAAGGCTGCTTCTGCCTCGCGTGATCTGGGAAGCGGTCCGTCTGCACAGACGGCTCCGGACGAACCGATGGAAACGAAACCGGCCCATCCGTTGGACACGTCCACCGCATTGGAGCAGATGGAAGGCAATTGGACGCTGTATCTGAAGGTGCTCAATCGATTCACCGAGAGCGTTCCTTCAAGGCTGGATGAGATCGAGGCCGCCATCCAAACCGGCAACGCCAATTTGCTGAAGGTGTCCGCCCACGGCCTGAAGGGTGCCGCTGCAACGATCGGCGCCGAACAGGTGCGGCAGGTGGCCGAACGAATGGAACATCTGGCCGCTGAAAGTATCACGCAAGGCATGGAG
This sequence comes from uncultured Planctomycetales bacterium, assembly GCA_964446835.1. GTDB lineage: Bacteria > Planctomycetota > Phycisphaerae > UBA1845 > JAFGLZ01 > CAYUQT01. Next base: position 110,934 of record CAYUQT010000007.1, read on the forward strand.
GTCGCTCTGGCAGAACTCCGCGAGCGGGTGGACGAACTGAGTCGCTACGTCCGGACGAAGGTCGGCGAGGCTCCGGGACAGAGCCGCACATCTGCGACCGAACCATCGTCGTTCCCGTCGTCGCTCAGAGGTTGAGACGTCGCATCCCTGCCTCGGGATAGCGAGTGCCGCTGGCGGCCCCGCGTGGCATGGCGGCATCGAGGGCCTCCGATTCGGAGGGAGTCAGCTTCACGTCAACCGCCGCCACATTCTCCTCGAGATACCGACATCGCTTGGTCCCCGGAATGGGGACAATGTCATTGCCCCGGGCCAGGACCCACGCCAGTGCCAGTTGGCCCGGAGTGATGCCCTTGGCCCGGGCGATGGCCTTGACCTGCTCGACAAGTTCCAGGTTCTTCTGCAAGTTCTCCCCCTGGAAGCGCGGCAGGCCTCGTCGGAAATCGTCGGTGGCCAGTTCGTCGGACCGTGCGATCCGTCCGGTCAGGAATCCGCGTCCGAGCGGGCTGTAGGCGACCAATCCAATGCCCAACTCGTGGAGTGTGGGCAGCATCTCTTCCTCAATGTCACGGCTCCACAGCGAGTACTCGCTCTGGAGGGCGCTGATCGGATGAATGCGATGAGCACACCTCAGGGTCTTGGCACCAGCTTCCGAAAGGCCGAGGTAGCGAGCCTTGCCTGCCTGAACCATCTCGGCCATCGCACCGACGGTGTCTTCGATCGGCACCTGCGGATCCACGCGGTGCAGGTAGTAGAGGTCGATGGTGTCCATGCCCAGACGTTGAAGGGAGGCCTCGCAAGCCGCCCGCACATACTCCGGCCGGCCGTTGATGCCGAGCAGCTCTCCCTTCTCGTTGCGCTGGAAGCCGAACTTCGTGGCAATGATCACACGCCGGCGGCAATCGCGCAGGACCCTGCCCACCAATTGTTCGTTGGTGAAGGGCCCGTAGGCATCTGCCGTGTCGAAGAGAGTGACCCCCAATTCAACGGCACGACGAATCGTGGCGATGGATTCGGTTTCATCGGCTGGACCATAGAATTCGGACATTCCCATACAGCCCAAACCGATCGCCGAGACTCTGAGACCCTGTCGACCGAGTGGACGCTCGTACATGACGTAATCTCCCGCTCAGGTTGTGAGCCCCGCGAAAACAATGGATGGCGTCGGATTAATCCGTCGCGATGCCGAAAAATGACACACGCGTTGGCGCCCTGGGATTCTCCCCAGTTGACGCTTTCTGGTGGCATCATAGAATAGATGCGGATGCAATTCGAGCTGTGACACGTCTTCTCAGAAGTTGATGTCAAATTGGGCGGCGCATCGCGTATTCAATATGGGGGCCGTACCGAAAAGATGCCGTGCGCGGCTGGTGTTTCATTGGGACCAGACTCAGACCGGATGCCGTCGAGTTGAGTCTGGAGGCCCTGCAACCACAGAAAGAGGCTCCGCCGTCAAGGTCGCACATCATGGATTCATACCACGTTACGGTTGAAGAGGTCTTTCCTGCCTCGCACCAGCTTTACACGTATGACGGCGAACTGGAGCCCCTGCACAATCATCAGTGGAGGGTCCAGTTGGCCTTTGCCGGCCCCGAGCTCGATTCGATGGGAGTCCTGATCGACTTCGTCCAGGTCCAGAGAATCCTCAGCGACATCCTGGCGGGATTCCGTAACCGCCACCTCAACGACCTGCCGTGTTTCGAGCAGATCAATCCGAGCGCGGAGAATCTGGCGAGGTGTATTTTTGAGTCTCTTCAGGGCGAACTGGATGCACCCGACCTTCTACACCGCGTGACGGTGTGGGAAGCCCAGAATTGTTCCGCAGGCTACGGCAGAGAGACCCTGATGTAGCCCCATCCGGAGCTGTCAGAGACAGCCTTCCCTGCAGCATCTCTGCGGGAGGGGTGATGGCGCTAGCGCCTTCGGGGCGTTGCGAACAGTCCCGCGGCGATCAGAAGGCTGATCGTCGCCGGCTCCGGGATGATCGCGCAGACGTAGCCGACGTCGCCGAGCGGGTAGTCTCCCAGTTCAGGGAAATAGTAGTTGTTGGACCATCCATGATAATCGTGTCCCCCGTAAGGGACCGGGCCGGTGCATAAGTCAGCGTAGCGGTTGACGTCGGCATTGCCCGACCAATCCAAGTCGCGATCTGAGTCGGTGCAATCGAAGTTCATATCGTCACCCACCTGTTGAACCGTGAGTGCGTGGCCGGGACCGTGTGTGTAGCCGCCCTGGCCGTCTGTCTCCAGGGACCAAAGGGCGATGCTCACCTCCCATCCGCTGCGGAGGCAGGCTTGCACACCGCTGCGCGGATTCCAGTCCTGCCAGGCATACAGGCCATCGGGAAATGACAGGAATCGTCGATACACCTGCATCTGCAAGCCTGAAGCCGGGTGTTGATCCATCCAGTATTGAATGACCTGGTCCTGGATACCCCCGTCATCCCAGGTAAGCACACCCTGTGACGTGATGATTCCGTTGAGGGCGTAGTCCATGTACAAGGCGGCCGCATCGGGAATGGCCCCGACCTGATAGAGCATGTTGCACGCGGAGGCCATCCAGCAGGACCAGTCAGGGCGACTCTTGGGGTTCGTCCACTCGGGAAGTGCTGAGTCGGCGAAGGGTTCGCCCGGATCATGGTCGCCGTCGTTATTGAGGTCGTCCCAGTAGTTCACAAGCCACCCGCCTGCCCCATCGTGCAGTTTGTCCGTGTCTGCCCATCTGCCGTTGCCACCAATGCTTGCCTGAGACTCGATGGTGGCGGACAGCATCACTACCGACACAATGGTCACCCTTGAATAAGACATTCGGCACCGCCTCTATGGAACAGTAGGCCTAGCGTCCGCAAACATTCAATGGGTATCTCCATAAACGCCATGAGAAGCTAAACCTAATGATGACAAGGTGATAGCATGTATTGGAATGCCCTCCATAGCTGAATGGCTGCTGATCCTTTCCGCGAAGGCCGTTATCGAAAGCGATAGTGAAGGAGCCAGCGAAATTCTTCATCTTTCCCATTTTGACATTTTTGGGGTAGCGCGCTAGTATTGACTGTTTCACGGGGGCCGTCGTTTCTCGTACGTGTATTGTGTCCATCCCCGACCGAAGGGTGATGAGCGCGCGGTTTGGGCTCTTGGGGAGAGTCCACGCGCCATCCTCGATGGGCAAGAGAGAGGAGAGAATGTCAATGGTGGGATGTCGCGTCTGCAAAGCGTTGGTATCGTTAGCATTAGTAACACTAGTGTCCGCAAAGGCAACCGCCGAACCCTACTATGTCATGCCCTCGGGTTCCAGCTCCAATGCCAGTCTTGATGTCCAGTTTTCAGCCTCTGGATACCTGAAACTCGTCCTCTTCCCGGAAGACGGTTTCTTGGATTGGTTGAACCCCAAGACCAATGCGCATGCCGGAATCTTTGCGAGCAACTCGGCCGCATCGTCCATCTCTGGGACGTTGGATGCGTCTGAGTCGGGTGGGCAGTTGACCATCTCTGCGATGAGCCTGAACCTGCTGAACGACGGTCCGTCTTCGATCACGGCCGGAACGGACATCCATGTGGATCCGCTGAATCCGGCGGTTCGAGCTCTGATCGACGCCTTCCTGGGTCAGTACATCAACCAGATCGATCCCAACATCATCGACCCGAACGGCATCTGGGGCATCCTCGATACCCTCACGGGCGGCTTTGACTTCCAATGGGACTTCACCGGCACGCTGAGTTCACTGACGATGGAGAAGACCGCCGATCCGGTGGTCGCAGCGCTCGATCCGAACGGCAACTATACAAACCTGTGGATGCTGGCAAACGTCGATTCGTCGATTCAGTTCAACGGCGGGAGTCCGATCGACCTTCCGGCGATTCCGATGCCTTTCATCCTTCACGGCACGTACAACGGCGTGCCCGTCGGGGCATTTACGATGGCGACGGAACCTTCCGACGGCAACATCGCCACGCCGAATGTCGTGCTCCTCGATCAGATCATCGAACTGCCGCTCGGCATCGGCGGGGCGAACGTGAGTTTCCACGTTCACTTCCAGATCGACGACGGGCGGGCAGGATACACCCTGGCGCCCCAGTTGACCGCGATGAGCGGCTATCTGCTCACGAAGAATATCGTGCCTGAGGGGCGAGGCACCGTTGAGGCCATTCCGGCCGGGCCGAAGTATGCCCCGAATGCCATGGTAACTCTGACGGCCAATCCCAGCTCCGGCTGGATGTTCGACCACTGGGAAGGCGCCGCGACGGGCTTTGACAACCCGATCACGATCACCATGGACACCCACAAGACTGTGACGGCGGTCTTCGTCAAGCAGTACTTCTGGTTGACGCTGTACGTCGAGGGAACGGGCATGGTGCCCTTCGTGGGTGACAGTTCCTATGATCCGAACACCGGTGCGATCCGTGCGAAGGTGGAGGGGCTTTCGACTCTGGTTCTCAGTCCGACGCCCGGCACCGGGTGGAAGTTCAGTTCGTGGACGGGCGACATCCCGGCCGGCAGCGAGACGGCCAATCCGCTCGAACTGGTCATGGACGGCCCCAAGACGATCACAGCCATCTTCGTGAAATCGGGCAGCGGCCAATGCGGGGCTACCGGCGGTCTGCCGCTGGCGGCGATGCTGACGGCGATGGGTCTGATGCTGGGGCTTCGGCGTCGCGGCAGTTGAGTCGTCGCGCGTGAGTCGAATGGGTGAACGGTCATAAGGCAACATACAGCCTCGCACAGGGCGAGGATCCTTCTGAAAGGATAGAGAGGTTATGGAAATGAAGCGTTTATTGGGTGCAAGCCTGGTAGCCGTACTGACGTTGTCCGCAGGAGCGTGGGCAAATACTGTCAGCCCAACCCTGAACTTCAACGGAGCCGGTGACAACACGAGCAGTTCGTTCTCGGCCTCGGGCAAGGGTTCGATGTCGCTGTCGGGCACGATCTATGTCAAACCACTGGGCCTTTTCTGGATGCCGGTCAACGTCAATTTCTCCGGCAACAATCTGACGCTCGGGGCGAATCCGGACGCGATCACCTGGGCGGCCGATCCGACGGGCAGTGGCCAGATTGAGTTCGAGCGAGTCAATCAGCCGCTCGACGACGGCAAGCTGACCGATCTGAACGTTAACCTGAAGGACGGGGCCGCCTGGAACCTGGCCCTGGATCGGATGGAGTTGACGGATTCGAGCAATGGGCTGTTCCGCTTCTTTCTCGACACGACGGGTTCCATCAACACCTTCAGCTACGACATGACGGGGGCTGCCACCGGCACGTACAATTCGGGCACGCGTCCCGTGGTGACCTATGACGTCAGCCCCACGGGCACACTGACGGCGGGCTACAACGCCGCGATGAGCGGAAGTCTGTCGATCGGCGTGTCTGTGTTCGGAAACTGGATTGCATTCGACATTCCGCTCGGGACGATCTTCGGGGGAGGCACCGTGCTGAACCTGCCCGCGGGTGCCAGCGGAACTATGACGTTGAACGAACTGGCCGGCCCGTTCCCCCATGATGTGAGCGTAGCGATTGACGGGGCCATCGGACCCGTGTCCATTCCGTTCAGCGCCACAGATAGTTTTGTCCTGGACAAGGCCAAGGTCGGCAATGACCCCTACTATCACCTGACTGGACAGTATGACTTCGGCGGCCTGTTCAAGATCGGTTCGACGAGCTTCTCACTGCACGACACGGTCGGGGGCATTGTTCCCGAACCGATCTCGGCGCTCGTGATGAGCGTGGGCAGCCTGGCGCTGGCCCTTCGTCGACGAGGAGGCCGTTGATCGCAAAGCCGCGTGACCCGGGTATCCTCGACGGGTCGAGGGCGTAGCGTCCTCTGCGGCTGGAGGGCCGGGGGCAAAGGCACAAATACCCCCGGATGAATCGAGGATGTGCCCTATGAGGGAGCCCGTATGGGGCGAGAGAATGCGATTCGGTATTCTCTCGCCCCTCCGGCGTTTCTGGGATGCGTTGAGAAGGGTGCCACGTTGTGGGTTGCATGCCAGGGTCGGGGAATCGTTGTGGACACGGGCGAGGGGGTCTAGCGATTCTGTAGTGCGTTCAGCTTGGCGACGGCATCCGGATCGCCCGGCACTCGGCGGAGGATCTCGCGATACTGCTCGACGGCCTCCTGTGTCCGACCTTCTCTGGCCAGCGTCGCGGCCAGGTTCCGGCGGGCCGATAGCATTTCAGACCGAATCCGGATCGCCTCTGCGAAGTGGGGAATCGCGTCGGCAGGCTTTCCCATCTTGAGCATCGCCACGCCCAGGTTGTTCTGGGCCTCGGGCGTGTCGCGTTTCAGGGCAATGACCCGTTCAAACGACGAGACCGCCTCATCCAACTGTCCCATCTCCAGAAGCAGATTGCCCAGCGACAGATGGGCCACCACGATGTCCGGCTTGAGCCGCAAGACCTGTCGATAGTGCTCGGCCGCTTCCTGCCGGTCGCCCTTGGCGGCCAAGGCAGCCGCCAGCCGCAGATGAACGGCGGGCAGGTCCGGCTTGATCCTCAAGGCCTCCCGATAGTGGGCGATCGCCAAGTCTGCCCGGCCGGCCTGAGAAAGGAAATCGCCCAGATTCATATGGGCCAGTTCATACTGCGGGTTGATCCGCAAGGCTTCCTCGATCTGCGTTATCGCCTCATTCTTCTTGCCCTGGTCCTGAAGGGCCAGACCCCAATTCAGGCGGGCACGGTAGGCCCGAGGCTCCAGATGAACCATATGACCAAACAAGGTCTCGGTGTCGCGCCAGACCGCCAGATACTCACGGGTGCGAACGGCCTCCAGAGCGACGATCAGTACGGCGGCGATCATCAGCGGTACGTGCATGGGGGTTCGGCGGCTCCGCGCAAGGTACCATCCCGGTATCAGCAAGAGGCCGACCATCGGCAGGTAGAGATAGTTGTCGAAGGCCCAGACCCAACTGTATTCCACGACACCCAGCACGGGTGCGACCGTGAGCAGGAAGAAGCCCCCGCACACGGCGAAGACGGGCTGGCGGCGAATCAGCAAGGCCGCCAGCACGATCGCACACACCGTGCCGAGGACGCCGGCCAGGACGGCCGGATTGTCTAGCCCCATCGGATCCGGCGGCATGTAGTGCGGCGTGAGCGTGGCCGGCCAGACTACCTTGGACACGTAGAACCCGAGTTTGGCACCGACCATCGCCACGAGCGTCAACGGATCGGAGCGGCCTGCCATCGCCACCGATGAACTGGACGCGTGAGACACGACGGTCAGAACGGTCGACCCGACCCCCACGACAAGAAAGGGAGTCTTCTCCAGCACAGCCCTGCGGGTCAGTCGCCCCAACGGCCAGTAATCCAGCAGAAGCATCAGCAGCGGAAGCGGAGTGGCCGTCGGCTTAGACATCAAGGCCAGGGCATAGGCAGCCAGCGAGGCGACCAGCCAACCCCACCGGCATCGACGAGCATACGCAACGTAGAAGACCAACGAGGCCAGCGAGAGGGTACCAGCCAGCAGGGCCTTGCGCTGGCCCAGCCAGACAATCGTCTCGACCGTCAGCGGATGGACGCCGAAGAGCAGGCCGACGAGCCCCGCAGCCCACGGTTCGCCGAAGAGCAGATACGCCAGCAGAACGACAAGCATGGCGCTGGTGGTATGCAGAATCAGGGCGGAGCGGTTGATGACCCGGTGGTTCTCTCCGCGGCCGCCCATCGCGTAGTCCAGCATGATGCTGAGCGTCCCCAGGGGATGGTAGTATCCCTGAACGGTGGATGGCTTGATCACCTCGGTGAGCAGCACCCGTGCCGACGACCAGCCTGGGTTTTGAACCAAGGGGTTGTCCATGAGGTAGTATTCGTCGTCGAAACACCGGGCGTTGGCGGACAAGGCCGGATAATGGACACCCGCCACGATCGCCCCCACGGCGATCATCAGCACGGGCAAGAGCCATCGTGGTGGAGAAGGCAACGACACTGTGTTGTGAGGCAGACCGCGACCTGTCGGCTCGCCGGAGGGTGAACTCGTCGTGGATGGTTCGGCCATGGCGCCAGATTACAGAAGAACGGGCGGCACCCGCAAGACATCGGCCTGATACACATCACCACCGCAAATTGGCGTACCAGGTCCAAGCGATGGTGTAGAGCAGATCCACGGCGAGGATCGTCTTGACCCACCACCGGATCGGCGAACCGATGCCGCCGGCCATCAGGACGAACAGCAGCGGATAGAGGTCCAACAGATATCGGGCACCCAGCCAAGTGGATTCATGGCCGTAGTAGAACATCAGGGGTGCCAGTGTCAGCAGTACCCCCAGCCAGAAGGCGCCCAGCAAACGATCCCTTCGGATCGCCGTGATCAGGCAAAGGAACCCCGGCGTCGTGAAGAACAATCCTGTTCCGGAGGTCGAACTGAGCAGGTATGGGAACACGTGGCGAACCGCCGGCGGGTTGAGAAAGAAGACGTGGAGGTTTTCCCAGAAGAAGACCCTGCTGAACACCCCCTGGGCCAGCCGAGGAATATAGACGGCCGGCACCTCCATCCGGGATCGGCCGAAATCCAGCGGGCTGCCGAACTGCTGCCAGTTCAGCCAGGCAATGAAGGCCGCCATAACAAGGGGTCCCACGGAGAAGAACGCGAGACGCCGGAGCGCCTGAGTCCGCGTTCCGGCGGCCATTCGATCGGACAGAACGAGATAGAGCAGGGCCGGGAGGGCACCGCCCATCGTCGGACGGGCGCCGCAGGCGAAGGCCCAGGCGATCCCGGAGGCCAAGGCCCGTCTGTCGGCAGCCAGAGCCAGGGAGGTCGTGAGGCCGGCCAGACTGAGCCAGTGCAGCAGAAACCATATTCCCCGCCAGGGAACATTTACCCAGAGGATGGTGCCGAAGGCGTAGAAGGCGGTCAGCCAGTTGAGCCCATCGGCGTCGAGGGCCCAGGACGCGCGCCGGGCGATTCGTCCCATGGCCAGGTGCATCATCGCAACGGAGGCTGCCGCCAGGAGACAGTGCAGCGGCATGTCGGGGACATGATCCCCGAACAGCGCGACGGGGACAAGAACCAGAATCGTCGCCGAAGGCGGAAAGGACGAGTAGAGGCGATCGCCCACAGGCGAAAGGTCCTGCAGATGGACGTCCAGTTCGAGCCGTCCGCTCAGCCAGGCTCGGGCCTGCACCACGGCATGACTCTTGTTGCCCGGTTCCAGCAGCGCCCGCCAACTCAGGCGACTGCCATAGATCGTCAGCGCATAAGCCGCCAGACTCAGCAGGAACCAGCGGAGCGGATGCAGACGCGCGATACCCGTGCCGGGCGCGTAAGGAAGGGTAATTGCCGATGCTCTCAAATCGCTTCTGGCCATCGTCCCATGAGTTTACACCAAACAGCCCGCTTGAACCCCCGACGATTTCGCGGTAAAAACGCCCCATCGTTCCTTTCGCAGGAGCCTTGGGAATAGCACCGTACTCGAAGCGAGGCGAATCATGGCGGGACAGACCTATCTAGCGTTCGATCTGGGAGCAGAAAGCGGGCGGGGCGTACTGAGCAAGTGCGACGGGCGGCGGTTCGAGCTCGAAGAGATCCACCGCTTCCCCAACGGACCGGTACGCGTGATCGACGCCCTGCACTGGGATATTCTGGGGATCTTCAACGAGATCAAGAAGGGGCTGACGATTGCCGGGCGCCAGCGCAACGAGAAGCTCGCGGGCGTCGCCATCGACACATGGGGCGTCGACCTGGGCCTCATCGGCCCCGGCGACGTGCTCCTGGGAAATCCGCACCACTATCGCGACCCGCGGTTCGACGGCATGATGGAGCGGACCTTCAAGCGCGTCAGCCGTGAGGAGCTTTTCGAGATCACCGGCCTGCAGTTCATGCAGTTCAATACGCTGTTCCAAGTGGTTCGGATGGTCGACGATCAGCATCCTGCGCTCAAGGTTGCCAAGACCCTGCTGCACATCCCCAACCTGCTGAACTGGATGTTGACCGGCCGGGCCGCCGGCGAGTACACCATCGCCAGCACAAGCCAGATGATCGATGCCCGGAGCCGCACGTGGTCTCTGCCGCTGATGGAGAAGCTCAAGATCCCAACGAACATCCTGCCTCAGATTATGGAGCCCGGCACCGTCCTGGGGCCCATGCTGCCCTGGCTGATGGAGGAATCCGGTCTGGGCAACACCCCCGTGATTTCCACGGCAGCCCATGACACGGGTGCGGCAGTGGCCTCGGTGCCTGTGGATGCAAAGGAAGAGGGCTGGTGCTACATCAGTTCGGGTACATGGTCGCTCATGGGCGTTGAGTTGCCCAAGCCGCTGATCACGCCGGGCGTGCTGAAATACAACTTCACAAATGAAGGCGGTGTCGCGGGCACGATTCGATTCCTCAAGAACATCGCCGGCCTGTACCTGGTGCAGCAGCTCCGGGCGGCATGGAAACTCGAAGGACAGGAACACGGCTACGACGAATTGACGAAGTGGGCCGCCCAGGCCAAGGCCTTCGGCCCGCTGATCAACCCCGACGACCCGGGCTTCGTGGCGATCGGCCAGATGCCACAGCGATTTGCGGATTACTGCAAGCGCACCCGGCAGACCCCACCGAGCTCGAAGGGCGAGTTCGTCCGATGTGCCCTGGACAGCCTGGCCCTGCGATACGCCCAGGTGGTGGACATCCTCGAAGAGCTGACCGGACGGCCGATTCGCGTCATTCACATCGTCGGCGGCGGCACGCAGAATAGACTGCTGTGCCAGCTTACGGCCGATGCAACGAATCGAAAGGTCATCGCGGGTCCAATCGAGGCCACGGCCCTGGGTAACGTGATGATGCAGGCGATCGCCACCGGCCAGTTGTCCTCGCTGGAGGCCGGACGGGCTGCGGTTCGCGAGAGCTTCAAGCTCGAGACATACACCCCCAGCGGTGCCCAAGGGTGGCAAGACGCTCGCAAGCGTTTTGAGGAACTGACGGCGGGTTAGGACGCTGCTTACTGCACGTATCCCAATTGCCGGAGCCGGCGGTACTGTTCCTCGTCGAGTCCGTGGGAGCCGGGGCCGGCGAACTGATTCGGGTCGAAGGGTTTGAAGGACGCCTGCCACCGCAGGAGTTGTTCGATCATGCGGGCTCGGGTAGTGGTGTCTCTGTCCGCCAGGTCATGCTTCTCCGCGAAGTCTCGAACCATGTTGTACAGTTCAAACCGCGGGCCCGATGCCTGAACCCTGATGATTTGTTTGTGTTCATCGTCGAGGACGGCTCGAAGCAGGGCCCTCCAGGGTGCGGGGTCGAAGGTGGGCACCAGTCGCTTGACCATCTCCAGCTCTGAATCGGGCCAATCCAGACACTCGACAAAGGCCAGCCGTCCCGAGGGCTGCGACGTCGGCTGCATGGCAACCCCCAGCGATCGCGTCATGATCCTCGCCGACTGCCTGATGTCGCCCCCTACCCATGAGAGGACCGAGGTGTAGACATCGTGACTCTGCACCAGACGATCGACACGCTGAGCCGGTATTACCTTAGGCCAACGGACAATCAATGGAACGTGGATCAGGCCGTTGTGAACCGAGAACTGGTGACCCAGCATACCGTGTTCGCCGAGGTTCTCGCCGTGATCGGCGGTGACGATGATAAGAGTTTCGTCGAGGTTGACCTTCCGGGCCAGGGTATTCATGAGGTCGCCGAATCGATCGTCGGCCTCGCGGAGGCGGGCGTCGTAGAGGTCCGACAGGATCGACAGGTCGCGTGCGGTGTACACCGGTTTGCCTGCCAAGGCATACGGCCAGCGGCAGGTGTCGTCGTTCAGACCGTTCCAGTAGGATCGCCTCATGTCTTCGGGGCGGACAAACATCTCCCGATAAGCCCGCGGCGGCTGGTAGGGGTCGTGCGTTTCCATAAGGTTGACGAACATGAAGAACGGGCGATAGGCATCCCATTGGTCGAGCCAGTGCTCCGCCAGCTCATGAGTGGCTCGCCCGCCGCAGTCCTCGATGAACCATCGGCCGAGAATCGACGCTGACGGTTCGATCATCCCGAGCGTCCGGGTGTAGAAGGCCAGCATCAGCATCCGCGACGAGGACATCATGTCGCGGGGCACGACGAACTGCTCGAACCCCTGTGCCAGGTTGGTCAGCGGTGAGACGATGGGGTTGTTCGAGAAGCCGGTTGTCTGATAGCCGCGGTCGCGGAGCGCCTCGGCCAGCGTAACGAATCCGTCGTGAAGCCACAGATGCGGCGAGATCCCCATCGTAGCGCCGTGCTGAGAAGGAAACAGTCCCGTGAACAGCGAGGCATGCCCGGGAATCGTCCAGATGCCCGGCGATATGGCCCGAGTGAACACCGCGGCGTTTCGGGCGAAGGCATCGAGATTCGGTGTCGTCGCCCGTGGGTAGCCGCAACAGGACAGGCGATCGCCGCGCAGTGCATCGAAGACGATCAGGACGACGTTCGGAGCCGTGCCAGACCTCGCCGGCGGAGTCGTGTTGGGCTTGACTGCCCAGGAGGCACTCCCTGACGAGGGCACAGCGCGAAGGGAGGATTGAAAAGCAATCGATAGAAGCAGCATCGCCGCGCCGGACAGCGGCAGAGGGCGTGTCAGGCTGCCGAGGGCTCGTCCCCATCGCGTTCGTGCCGCCCGTCCCAATACCCACGCCAGCGGAACCAGAATCGCCAGCCCGGCGGCTGCCGTAATCGCCACCCCGGGCCATTCGCCCGGGAGAATGACACTGTGGAGATAGGCGAGCATCCAGGCGGGGATGGCCAGTTCGTAGGCGATGGCCGTGGCCCATGCCAGGGCGGCCGGATGTCCACCCGTGAGCGACCGCCGCGTGAGTCGCCGAAGCAGAGCCCCGATTCCTCCGACCACCAGACACACGACCAGGCACAGACCGATGTGAGAGATGAACAGGAAGCTGAGGTTTTCACCCAGAACGGTCAAGGGCATCTGGCGAAGCTGCTGCCATCGGTCGGCGACGAGTTCCACAAACGCCCCGATCGTTCCGGCGGCCAGCGCCGCTCCCGGAACGGCCAGAAACCTCGCGGAGATCGTCGGCTTCGACGGTGCGGAGGCGTTCGATGAGGGATCGATGGACATGCAAAGGCACCTTCGTCAGTTCAATTCTGATCGTACCGACCTCGGAACCGAAACGTCAAGGAAACCGTGCCGTTCTGTTCATGCGAAGCCCCCTCCTGATCGCGTGCGGCGGCAAAAAGGGCTCAGATCCGCCATGCCGGCGGAAAGCGAACAGGCTCTCTCCGTCCGTTGGCCGGCCCGGGACATCAAGGCAAGGGGTGGCTATGGGCTCAGACTGCCGGGATACGATTCGCGGGCGTAATCGTAATCGTTCTTGCGGCCTACATCGAGCCAGTGCTCGTGATCGTAGAGCGTGAAAACCCCGACGCTTTTCCCCGCCTCGAGGAGACGCTGGAGGAGGTCGGTGGCGTCGCACCGTTCATTGTGTTTGAGCAGATCGAGCACGCCGGGATTGAACACATAGATGCCCGCGTTGGCGTTCATCGCATGAACCGGTTTCTCGACGAGACGCGTAAGCCGGTTGCCGTCCACCTCAAGCAGCCCGAACGGCAGCTCCATGCGATATCGAACAGAGCACATGGTTGCCTGAGAGTCATTTCGATCGTGGAACGTCAGCAGGCTGGCAAAATTCACCTGCTGAAGCAAATCGCCGTTCAGCATCAGGAAGGGGTGGCTGGGTTTGTCCGGCAGCAGGCTGAGGGCCCCTGCCGTGCCGAGCGGATCGTCCTCTTCGAGATACTCGATCCGCACACCGAATTTCTCACCGTTGGCAAAGTGGTCTTTGATGACGTGCCGCAGGTGGTTGACGGCCAGGGTAATCTTGAAGATCCCGTACTGGCGAAGTTGGTTGATGATATGTTCGAGGATGGGCTTGCCCCGAACCTCGAGCATCGGCTTGGGTACGTCACGGGTGAGCGGATAGAGCCTTTTGCCTTTGCCGCCGGCCATAATGACCGCCTGGTTCGGACGCAGGTCCGTTCGGATGAGGTCGGTGATCCAGGCAATCTGCTTGACGCGCCCCTGGTCATCGACCAGAGGGATCTGGCGGATGGAGTGTCGTCCCATGATTGCAAGGATCTCGTCTCGCGAAGAGGACTCCAGCAGTGACAGGGGACGACGGTTGATGATTCCGCTGATAGGTGATTCTAGAGTGAAACCGTTGAGGATCGCTCGGCGGATGTCTCCATCGCTGAGCAATCCAATGAGTCTGCCGCCCTCGTCGACGACGATGGCGATCTCCACGCCGCCGGCATTGATGGCCTCCATCGCATCCAGGATGGAGCCGTCGACCGACAGCTTGATCCGTTCAATGATGTCCGCCCGATCGGGCAACGATTCTCCGATCGGGCGGACCATCGGTTCTGCCGGCATCGTCATCCAACACGCCTCCCGGCAAACCTAAGTCCCCCGTTGCGTCAACAGCAGGGTGGTTCCCGTATAGTCCATTTATCGGACAGAACGGGCGGGATCTTGGAGAAATCTGCCTCAAAGCCGGGGTCTGGCCTCACCCGATGACATCTGTAAGCTGTTGCTGTACAAAGACGTGCTATTGCAGGATGCGGTGGATATTCCAGAAGGCGTCCATGATACTGTTCGACGATGATAGCTCCGGCAGTACCGACCGACGCCCCCCCTGAAAAAACACGACCGGCTTGGCCTTTCCGGAAAGCCAAGCCGGTCATTAGACGGCATTTGGAAGCTGCCGGCTCATTCCACAACAGCATGACCAACTCTATTCAGCGGACTCGCCCGTGTGCCGGGAGGACGACCTCCCCCCCCAGGAGCGCGGCGTATCCGACCGAAGAGGCTAGGCCTTGCGCCGCCGCAGAGAGGCCAACCCAAGCCCGGCGCTGAACAGAGCGAACGTCGCGGGTTCGGGCACACCATGATCATCGTCCGGCCAGAACGTCAGGTACATGTCGCCGACGAACGGCGTGGAGAAATTGCTGATGTTGATCGGCCCACCGCCCGGGCTCGAGATGCCGAACTGGAACGAACTGATGGACGTCTGCTCCGTCGGCCACAGCCCCAAGGTCGTCAGAAGCCCACCGGTAGCCGTCACGAAGCCCTTACCCTCGAGCAGGCCCGTGTTGAAGATCTCGGTGACTTCATAGTAGTCAAGCTGCCCGGTCAGGACCCAGGCATCCAAAATGCCGAAGTCCCAGCCGACGCGCCAATCCAACGCCGGGTCGCCACAGTCGACGCCCACGCCGTTAAACTTGCCCTTGGCAATGCCGCCACTCGATACATCCTGATAGAGTTTGCCGGCCGCATCGACCAGAGCACTGGTACCCTCGAGCGTCCAATCGTCACCCGTGTTCCAGTGGACGGTGGCTGAAGGACCGCCGGCCTTGGGCGCCATTCTCAGTATCCCGGTGGCCGCATCATAGCTACCCTGCAGATTCGAAATCTGAAGGTACTCCGGGCTGGCATTCAACCAATCCGGATTCCAACCTGGAATCTGCCCCAGGGCTGAGCTTCCCAGCACCCCCGCGAGTACAAGCATCCCCATTCCCAATCGCGCCATTCCAAGCCTCCTCTCATGAGCCACAGCCCCACAGAGCCGTTCGGCTCGCCCGCGCGTTCCCCGAGAAACACTCCCTCTGACGTGCCTGTTCCCGTTCCCTCTGACTATGCATCACAAGAGAAATGGAAACCGTGAAAGTCCCTTCCTATATCCCTCTCCGCCTGAGGGCCAGAAGCCCCCCGGCCAACAGAACCAACATACTTGCAGGTTCCGGCACGGCGTAGATCGTCACAGAGCCGCTGCCGGCAGTGAGATCGACCGTGAAGTTCTTCATGCCCGGGCTGATCGGGGGAGAGATGATGTTGTACTGAAGTGCCATCTCTGCATAACCCGGCCAGTAGGACTGAAGCGAGCCACCTGTCACCGACAATGAGATCGGTGCGTAGGTGAATGTGTAGCCGATGTTGTAGCTGTAGGCCTGGTTGTACGTCTCGTACAAACCGAACTGGCCTTTGATCTTTCCGCTGAGCACGACGCTGTCGCCGTTCTCGACGTCGACCAAGGCATAGTCATACTCGCCGGCCGAAAGGCCGAAGATGCCGTTGGCATTCCCGAGACTGCTGATATCCGCCGTCAGCGGGACATGGATATCCAGGCGGAAGGTGTAGGCACCGCCGTAGCCGGGACTACTCGTTGAAACCCACCCCGCACCGGAAGCGGCGCCGACAGGAATCAACTCGCCCATCGAACCTTCGCTCTTGTCGAAGACGAGTTGCGCTTGAGCAAGATTGAACCCGATGGAATCCCCGATGAACAGAGGCCCGCCGCTCGGATCCAGAGGTATTGCCAACGCTTGAACGGATGACAGTATAACTACTGCACTCAGGCAGGCGCCCATCCCTCTCACTCCCTTCCGGCTCACTGGCATTACGCCGAGCCTCCTCTCCCTCAACATCACCCTCTCGGAGCCCCCCGTGTAACGCATAGTATGCCCCAACCCGATCCACAAAGTCAATAGAGAAATTCAGGAGGAATTGAAATATCACCAAATCGATCGCAAAGATATTGGTTGGCACAAAGTTATGATCGTAGGGAGAACACCCCAATCGACACTATGAAACGCGACGGTTGAGCTTACGGAGGAATAAACAGGTCCCCAACAGCCCGATCCCACTTAAGAGGGTGCCCGCCCCGGCACCCTGCCCACAGGTGGTTGGGGGGTCCCATCCGGGACCGCTGCCCAAAACCCGATGGATTCGCATGAGCGGATCACCCACCACCACCGTCGTCCAGCTCAGATAGGGGATCGAACTGTAGGCCGCCTCGATGAAGGTCATGTCGCCGACGCCATCATGGTCGGCATCGCGGAAGTAGTTGAAGAACAGGAGATCGTTATCGGGAACACTGTTGGACAGCGGCTCGAACACATGCCCCAAAGCCCCGCTGCCCCCGATGTAGATCCACTGCCAGATCTTGCCCTGGAGCGAGTACGTGGGGATGTTGGCGTCCGTGAAGAAGGTCACCGCATTGTAGCTCTCGGTCGAGTTGAAGATCGCCCCATAGACTGGCCGAAACAGTTGCACGCTATTCGGCCCACCGCTGAGAAGATAGTTGGCGATGACCCCCGACTGATGAATGCCGAACGAACAGAGGGCTACGACTCCATAGTTGGGGTCGATCGCCTGGCTGACCAGAAGATTCGTCGGATCATAGAGAACCGGCCCCAGGAGGCGCCCCGATCCCATGGCCTCGGCGACTATGCCGACGTTCGGGTCAGGCAGCGGAATCGTATCGTTGGGCGAACTGACCAGTGAACGGTACGCATATCGGTAGTCGTCACGACTCGTGCCTGAACTGGTGACATTGGGCGGAGTGGGATACGTCTGCGCCGTCAGGTACTGCTCGGGAGGCGTGTCCCGTCCGATGGCCGCGCCCGCGTTGTACCAGATGTCATTGTCGGACACGCTTCCGGTGGCCTTGTCATCGATGATCACGGCCGACCAGACCGGGTCGAAACCGTGAAACTTCGGGTTGTTCGGGTCCGACACCCGTGAAGCCGACTCGAGCATCCGACTGATATACATATCGGGCAACAGAGAGGCCGCCCGCGGTCCGTCCAGACGTGCCACCAGATACATGTCCTTGACGCAGAACTGGCGCCCCCCCGTGGCGCGATAGGTGTTGAACTGCTGACCCTCGTAGACCCGCGACCAATCGGCCGTGGGGCAACCAAATTTGAACGCCTCCCGTCGGCTCAGGATTTGCCGGTCGGTGCAGAACTCGCTCATCGGACTGATGTATCCGTGATATGGATTCACGATTCTCGACGCCAGTGGAGCGCGATGGTTCGGGTCGAGTGCCGGATCGATCTGCCATAGCACAGCCAGTTCCGATTCCACCGATGCTGCGTCGATCTCCGTAATGTGATTCAAGACGGTGGTCGCGTTCGACCCATGGGCGTAGACCACGTCGGTGTAAACGGTGTCTTTGATCCGATAGGGGAGGCCCGCGGTCGTAATGATCACCCAGATATGATCCACCAGGTTGTGATCTCGAAGGTACTGGCGAAGCGGCTGGGCAATGAAAGTCTCGAAGTCGGCCCGCGAAATCATCTCACCCGTGGAACTGGTGATGTCCGCCAGACCGCTCAGATAGACCACGTTCTCCGATGGAATCCCAGGATGATACTGGCAGTACTTGGCGGCGACGTACTGGCTCGAAGAGGAGGCATTGTTGACCAGGATGAGCACCCGGTCTTCCGAGATCGCTGCCCATCCGGCTTCGGCGGTCAGGGCAACCATACACCATACCGCCCAACCGCTGGCTATGCCGTCTCGAGCCATTCGCTCTTCCCCAACGCGCCGACAGGACAACGGCCCGTGGAACCACCGATCTACATCGGGAGGTGACTTGGACTCTTTCCGCGCATCCTGACCGTCACGTCTGAGTTGTCTGGAGTTACACTGAAGCTCAGCGAGTTCGTAAGCACTATTCTAGCACATGGTGTCAATTGCGCCCATAGGCAGTCCCCCCCAAAAAGCCAGATAGTGATTCTTTGTGATCCGCGATATTTAATTGTCAGGATAAGATCGGGTCGTGCAGCAGACTCCCAAACAAGGACACACCGCGCCACGAAAGGACCGACCGGAGTCGTTCCTCTCGAAAGACGCGGCATGTTCCCGTACGTGATCCCGATGCGCCCGTTTAGATCAGATCACACTTCTGTCTACTTGACCATCGCCTTAGCGCGTTTCACGATGTCTTTGACCGATAGCCCGACCAGATCAAGGACATCCTCCGGCGTATTGCCCGACTTGGGAATCCGTCGGCACGTCATGGTCTCGACGGTGTAGGTGCCGGCCGCCGCGGCTGCCTCGGCGATCGCGCTGCCCAACCCACCGCCGTAGTTGTCCTCGACGACCAGCATCTTGCCCTTGGCGCCGGAAGCCGCCTTGAGAATCGGGGAGGCCTTCAACGGGAAGCAGTAGGCATCGATCACCGTGCATTCGATCTTCTTGGATGCCAGGGCTGCGGCCGCCTCGAGCACCACTGTCAGCATGTAGCCGCTGCTGATCAGGACGAGGGCATCGCCCTTGCGAACCACGCTCGATCCACCGAGTTCGAACTTGGCCGCCTTGTCGTAGATCAACCCGATATCGGGGCGATGGGTCCGCATATAGCACATGCCGTTGATGTTGGCCATCATTCCCGTCATGGCATAGGCAGCCACCGCATCGGCGGGATGGAAGGAGTAGCAGGCCGGCTGTCCCCGTCCGTCGTCGGCCGTGCCGAAACTGCGGAAGTAAGCGACGTCGAGCAGCCCCATCTGGCTCGGCCCGTCGGCCGCCAGCGAGACCCCGGAGTGCGAGCCGACGAGCTTGATGTTGGCCCGGGTGATGTTGGCCATTTCGATCTGGTCATATCCGCGAGCCAGGAACTTGGCGAAGCTGCTGACAAACGGAATGAAGCCCGCGGCCGCCAACCCCGCCCCAGCCGAGATCATGTTCTGCTCGGCAATTTTACACTCGAAGAATCGATCGGGGAACTTCTTGGCGAAGTAGTCCGCGAAGGTTGAGTTGCTCACATCACCATCCAGCGCGACGATGCGAGGATCGGCCTTGCCCAAGGCCAGCAGGGCGGCGCCGTAGGCCCGGCGGGTGGCGAGTTTGTTCTTGGCCACCGCATCGGTCAGGCCCGCGTCGGCCATGGCCTGGTCGAACGGCGGCAACGTGACGGGCCCGGCCGGCAGCGGCGCCGGCTCGGAGGAAGGCGGCGTAATGACCAGCCCATCGGTCGAGTCTTTCGACACGCCCAGCTTCTGTGCCATGGCATCGAGATCGGCCACCGCGACGGCCATCTCCGACTCTTTCAGCGGCTTGCCGTGATTGCCCTTGGCCTGGAGCACCGCGGTGCCCCACCCCTTGATGGTCTTGGCGATGATCGCCAGCGGCTTGGACGTTTTGCCCGCCTTGTTCAGCGCCGTCTCGATCGCCGTCACGTCGTGACCGTCGATCGTGAGGACCTCCCAGCCGAAGGCCGCGAGCTTGGCCGCCAGCACCTCCGCCGACTGCTGGTGCGAGACATAGTCTGCCTGCCCCTGTCCGTTGCAGTTGAAGATCGCACAGACGTTCGTCAGTTGGCGGTCGACGATGAAGTCGGCGGCCTCCCAAATCTGCCCCTCTCGCGATTCGCCATCGCCGATGATGGTAAAGATGACCTTGTCGCTACCGCGAAGCCGGGCCGCCAGGCCCAAACCCGCCGCCACGGACAGCCCCTGCCCGAGCGAGCCGGTGGCCGCATCGAAGAACGGGAAGCCTTCGGCCGGATTCGGATGCCCGTCCAGAACGCTGTCGAACTCGCGGAGGGTGTCGAGTTCCTCCACCGTCAGTTTGCGGGCCTCGGTGCGTGTCTTGCCAACTACGCCGCCCACGTCGGCATACACCGCATATACGATCGGAACCGCGTGTCCTTCACTGAGGACCAGCCGATCGGCGGCAGCATTCCACGGATTGGCGGGATCGTACTTCATGCGCTTGCGCATGAGCGTAACGACCAGATGCGCCAGGGACAGGCCGCTCGATGGATGACCCGAACCCGCCTTGGTTGTCATACGAATCACATATTTGCCAAGTTCGATGGCCTTGGCGTTCACGGCATTCACCAACGTCATAGTGACCTCCACGGAACAGGGACTTCCTGAAAAACCCGTACACGGTATCGGGATCTGCGGCAGGCATCAAGATCTGTCGAAGGGCGCGATCGACCGCCGTCAATCACTGAGGGGAAGAAAGACCCGAACGACCGTTCCCCGTTTCGATGCAGGGGCCACCTGAATGCATCCCCGGTGTGAATGAACCACACCCTGAACCACCGCCAGGCCCAGACCGCGACCACTCCCCTTGGTCGAGAAGTAGGGCTCGAACATCTGCCGATAGACTTCGGGGGTGATGCCCGTTCCTTCATCTTCGATGATCAGCGCGACCGCCGTGGTGGCGGCAGGATGTGTCTCCGACGACGGCCAGGGCATATTGGCCGTTCGGACTTGGACAGTGCCGCCCTCGGGCATGGACTCGGCCGCATTGTGCAGCAGGTTCAGCACGACCTGTCGCAACTGGACCGGATCGGCCTGGACGTGATCGTCCGCAGCCTCTTGGCGGATGTCCAGTCGAACGGTTGCGGGCAGAGACCCGCGAATCTGATCGGCGTGATCGGCCAGCACGTCGCGGAGCCGTACGCGCCGGAAGGTCGGGTTCAGGCTTCTCGCGTAGACCAGGAGCTGTTGGATCAGCCCCGCCGCCCGGTCCGCCCCCTTCTCGATGTCGTCGACGATCGGGCGCCAGGGGTGGTTTTCGGGCAGTTGGCGAGCGAGGACGCTGGCATTCCCCAGAACGCTCACCAGCATATTGTTCAGATCGTGGGCCAATCCCCTCACCAGACGGATCATTCCCTCCGAGTGTTCAGAGTGACGCGCCTGATCCCATATGCGATAGGTCCGGGTAAGGTCGAAACCCACTGCCCGCAGTCCGACGACCTGTCCCTGGGAGTCGCGCGTCGGCAGGACCGCCCACTGCACACGATGCTCCTCACCGCCGGGCGCGACCAAGCGGTGTTCACACCCGCAGGGAGTCGTTCCCTCACGAGCCCGTTCCCAACACGCCGCGGTATCGCGACGGTCGTTTCCGCGCACTCGCTGGAGAAAGGCCTCGAACGAAGCCCCCGGCGCAAGCCCGAACAGGTCATGCCCGGTTTTCGAGGAATAGGTCAGGGTCCCCCGGCCGTCCCAGATCAGGACGAGATGCCCCAACTGGTCGGCCATCTCGGACAAGAGGTGATCGGCCTGCCCCATGGATGTGTCGGACATTGCCATCCCTCTGGACCTCCGTATTGCTCGCGCGTGTGCCTGATCTCCCTATCGCCAATGCGATGCCTTCCGGACAATGGCATCGGCCTCTTCGGGACACGAGGCCGTCAGGTTGAACATCAGCCCCTCCGGACGCAGGTGCTCCATCAATGCGTCCAGTTCATCGGGAGCCACATTGAAATGAATACACTTGCCGGCGGCCTGGATCCGTCGCAGCAGATGCACCCACTGCACCGCCGAACCGCTCCCCGCTCCCGGCACCCATTGTATGCCATTCAGGTCTTCGGCCGCCAGCAGGCTATCCAGATGACGGATCGCCCCGGGACCGTCCAGGTGATACAGGCTGTGGTCAAGCCATTTCCACTCGCGCGTCAGCTCTTCCAGAAAGAACTCATCGTACGCCTGCTTGCTGATCATGCAGGAAAAGTCGTTGCTGGTAGGATAGTAGCGGCCGGGAGAATAGACAGGCAACCACGTGGTCGTGCCCTGGCCGGCCTGACGCATCAGGTGGTACTGCGCCTCGTAGACCATGTAGAACGCCGGATCGAGGACCTCCATCAATTCCGGAATCTTCTCGGGGCAGTCGATCAGATCCAGGCAGAGATTCTGGGGGTC
This sequence comes from uncultured Planctomycetales bacterium, assembly GCA_964446835.1. Lineage (GTDB taxonomy): Bacteria > Planctomycetota > Phycisphaerae > UBA1845 > JAFGLZ01 > CAYUQT01. The sequence continues at coordinate 133,321 of CAYUQT010000007.1, forward strand.
GCGCAAGGCGGCCAGCAGATCGCCGCCGGGATGAAAATCGGTGAGTCCCGTGATCCATTGACCCCGGCCAACCTCCAGGCCGAGCTGCGTCATTTTGAGCAGCGTCCGGAGCCAGCGATTGTCCGGTTCAATTCTCAGCTCTCTCCAAGGCTCGTCCCACGTGTGAATCAGGGGCACCGACCAGGTCGTGGTCTCGCCGAAGACGATGTCGCAGCCGAGCATGTTGGCCAGCAGTTCCGGCCCCAGGTTGGGGAAGAACAGGGGAATCGCCTCGCCGGCGTAGTAGGTATTGTGAATCTCGGCGTCGGCTCGCTCGACCAGGTATTCGGCGTCGGTCCACCGTGCTTCGAGTGAGGCATGCTGACGAGCGGGCAGGGGGCGACACTGCGATGGCGGCATGGGAGCCGTCACCTGAATGACGGGGCGGTCCAGAATCTCGCACTGGAACCAGGCGAGCATCCGCTCGACGACGCGATCGAAATCGGGCTTGCAGGTCAGTTCCATATGCTCACGTGCTGCATCCGGCAGACGCCGCCGGAGGCCGTATGGGGCATGTCGAAAACCCCCAATCGAATAGTCGGGCCATCCCACGAAGCCTCCGCCGCACGCACCCACCTGTCAGAACCACACTCCCGTACGGACAAACGACGGGAGAGTTGGCCTGAAGATCTGTCGGTCCGCACACGGAGAGGCGGCGGCCCCTTAGTCGTCTTTCTGCTTCTTCTTCAGTTCGTCGTTCTTCTTCTTGAGTTTGCCGTTTTCGCTGCGGAGGCTCTCAATCTCGGAGTAGGCCTTGCGAAGTTCCGCTTTGGCCTCGTCGAGCGTCTTGACCTCGGGGATCTGGGTGGTGTCGGCCCGCTCCCGAGGGGCCCAGCCGCCGACATCCACGTTGATCTCGCGAGGTGTCTGGACGCACCCGATCGCCCCGATCCCGCCCAGGGCCAGAAGGACCCACAGCCCATGTCCCATAAGATGACGCTTCATGATAGGATCTCCTGATCCGGAACGCCGTATCGGAACCACCCGTAACGGCATCGTAGAACCGCCCCCCCTATCGGTCAACGGCATGCTCGTCGACCGAAGGTCTGCGGAAGACGAGGGTGCCCATGGCAAGACCTGAATCCGATCGATCTCCCGCAACCGACGCCCACGCTTCGGCTTCGAGCGAACGCGCGGCCTCGCCCCGCCTGACCCTTCTGATCGGCTGCACGGCCTGCGGCAAGAGCGACGTGGCACTGCGGCTGGCCGAACGCAGCGGCGGAGAGATCGTCTCGGTCGATTCGATGCAGGTCTACCGTCGGATGGACATCGGAACGGCCAAGCCGACGCCCGAAGAACGCCGTCGCGTCCCGCACCATCTGATCGACGTGGTCGAACCGAGCGAATCGTTCTCCGTTGCCCGATATGTCGAGCTGGCCGACGCGGCCATCGCCGACTGCTCGCGGCGCGGCACGCCGGTCTGGGCGGTGGGCGGAACCGCCCTGTACATCAAGGCATTGCTGGAAGGGCTCTTCGAGGGCCCACCGGCCGATACCGCATTCCGAACCCGGATCCGCGAACGTGCCGCTCGCGAGGGGTCGCCGGCCCTCCATACCGAGCTGGCGAAGATCGATGCGAAGTCCGCCGCGAAAATCCATCCCAACGACATCCGGCGGATCGAACGAGCGCTCGAGATTCACCACCTGACGGGCAAGCCCATCAGCGAACTGCAGCAGCAATGGGACACCGGACAGCGACGATATGATTGCCGCCTGGTCTGCCTGTCGCGGCAGCGCGACGATCTGAACCACCGCATCAACCTGCGCGTCAAGCGGATGTTCGAGGCGGGGTTCGTCGACGAAGTGCGCCGCCTGTTGGACGAGCCGGACCCCCTGTCGCGAGAAGCCCGGCAGGCCCTGGGCTACGCCGAGGTCATCGAGCATCTGACCGGCGGACCCGACCTGGACACAACCTTCGAGCAGATCAAGATTCACACGCGGCGTTTCGCCAAATCACAGCGAACGTGGTTCCGCACGTTCCGCCCGATCGAGTGGTTCGAGATCGCCCCCGACGAACCGGCGGAGCAGGCCGCCGACCGGATCATCGAGCAGCACGGCTCGACCCCCCCTGTGTAATGCCGGGTGCCGTCGGGCCGCGTGCTGAAGGAGCGCACCGCCTTACCGAACGCGGGACAGGCCTCGTTCGAGATCGGCAATGATATCCTGCGGGTCTTCGAGCCCGACCGAGAGGCGAACCAGTTCGTCGATGATCCCAAGCTGGTACCGCTCTTCGCGGGTTTCGCGGTAGTAGCTCATCATGGCCGGGTGGGTAATCAGCGTCTCGGGCCCGCCGAAGCTGGGACCCATCAGGCAGAGCGTCAGCCCATTGAGGAATGACAGCGTGTCGTCGAGGTCCCCCTTGATCTCGAACGTCACCACCGCGCCGAACCCTTTCATCTGGCTCTTGGCGATCGCATGGTGGCGGTGACTCGGCAGCCCCGGATAGTAGACCTTGCGGATCTTGGGATGCCGTTCGAGCCACTCGGCCGTCATCTGAGCGGTGGTGTTCAGCCGCTCCATCCTCAAGCCGAACGTCTTGAGGCCGCGGATGAGCAGGTAGCAGCTCATCGGATCGATAACGCCGCCGGTCATCCGGCGCCACTCGTAGATCGGCTGGATCGTCTCCCATTTTCCCCAGACCGCCCCGCCCAGGATATCGTTGTGTCCGCCGAGATACTTGGTGGTGCTGCTGACGACGATGTCCACGCCATGCTCGAGCGGCCGCTGGTTGTACGACGAGGCGAACGTACTGTCGATCACGCTGAGAACCTTGTGTTTTCGGGCGATCCGTACGATCTCGTCGATGTCGGCCACGTTGAGGTAAGGATTCGTGGGCGACTCCGAAAGGATCATGACCGTCTCGGGGCGAATCGCCTTCTCCATGGCCGCGTAGTCGCCCATCGGCACCACGGTAGCCTGGATGCCGAAACGCGGTATCACACTGGTCACCAACCGGAGGGTCTGCTTGTAAGCGTCGTCGGTGATGACCAGGTGTTGCCCCGTGCTGCACAGAGCCATAACGGTGGCCGTGACGGCGCTCATGCCCGAATCGAACAACAGGCACCGATCGGCACATTCCAGTGCGCTGAGTTTGCGTTCGGCGGCCTCACGGGTGGGGTTGCCGTATCGGCCGTACTCATAGTGAGGCGCCTGCCCTTTGCCGTACGCGAGGACCTCCTGCATGTCCTTGAAGACGAAGGTGCTGCTGTAGGCAATGGGTGTGGTCACCGTGCCGAGCCAGCGGTGCTCGCCACAGTGAATCGCATCGGTATCCAGATGACCTGTGGAATGATCGGTAAAGTCGGTCATGTTCGTCTCCGAGCCCGATATAGGGCCAAGGAACTCTGTGTTGTCTCGACGATGTCGCCCCCCACCCGAAGGACGGCGTGCCACACCGCGAATCATGGATTATACTGACCCGTCGGAGACGTCAAAAGCCGTGACGTTGGTTCGTCCGCGGATCCGCAGCCCCCCCGCCCAACCGGGCCTCAGGGGCCCACCGTGCAGGCAACCGGCCACTCCGTCGGTGGAGATCGGATTCCGAGCGGGGCCGGTGACATCGGATGAGACTCAGCCGGTGGTTCCCATGATCGCCGCCCATGAACAACCCGCTTTGCAGACAGTGCCGGGGCCCTCCGATCGCCCCCACGCGCTTCGGTGGTTTCTGCTGAGCCTCGGGGTTTATGTGGCCACCGTCTACGGCACCCAGCTTCGGTGGTCTGCCCTGCTGGCCCCGACACGCCCACACCACTACATCGCCCAGGCCCAGTCCTGGCTGAACGGACGGTTGGACCTCGAACCCAATATTGGCCTGAGAGACCTTTCGCCTGTGAACGGGCGGGACTACTCCTGTTTCTCCCCGGGACCGACGCTGCTCCTGCTGGTGCCGGCGGCCATCGCGGGCGATCGGATCCCCGACGTGCTTCTGGGCTGCCTGCTGGCGGCGGGGTCCGTGGCATGCCTTCACCAGGCATTGTGGCAAATCGCCCGGGTCCTACGTCTGCCGTTGAGCATCGAGACGCTGACCTGGCTGACAGCCTTCTACGCCCTGGGGACCATTGTCTGGGTGAACGTCCCCTGGCGCGGCGTGTGGTTTCTGGCCCACTGGTTCAGCCTGTTGGGTCTGACTGGCTCGCTGTGGTGTGCGGCAAGCGGTCGCGCCACACTGGCCGGTGTGGCATGGGCGTTCGCCTTTGCCAGCCGTCCCCCCACTGTGGGGGCCTTGCCGGCCCTGCTCTACCTGGTGTGGAAGAGCATGCCCGATTCTCGGCCGTCGGCCCGACACATGCGATCCTTCGCCCTCTTCCTGATCGGTCCCCTGTTGATGATTGTCTTCATCGCGGTGTTGAATTGGGCCCAGTTCGGGAGCCCGTTGGATTTCGGGCGAGCCCGGATGAACGTGGTCTCTGTCTACGCCGATCGCTTGAAACAGGGGGTATTCAGCCCGGTCTTCCTGACGGACAACATATGGGCCTTCTTCCTGGCACCGCCTCGATACGTCCGGGCTGTGCCCTATCTGGTCAGTGCCCCGTATGGCACAAGCCTGTTCTTCACGAGCCCGGCCTTTCTCTGTCTGGGCGGAGCGATTCGCAGGGACAGACGGCTGGGCGTGTTCTGGCTGGCGACCGGGCTGACCCTGCTGCCGCTGCTCTTCTACTACGGCCACGAATCCTCCGGGATCGGCGCTCGCTACCTGCTCGACTTCTATCCATTGCTTTTCGTCTTGCTCGGCTTCGCCGTCGGATCGCCCCTCCGATGGTGGGCCAGGCTGCTCATCAGCGTGGACATCGTCTACACCTTCCTATGGGTGCACTACGTTCTGCTGAGATGGTCATAGAGAAGGTGCCACGAAACATTCGAGGCGTCCCGCGGGACGCCTCGAACTTGCTGCCGATCTGAAGAACCCCAACAAGACCTACTTGGCAGCCTCTTTCGCCGAGGCGGGTTTGGTCTCTGTCGATGGGCCCTGAACCACCGTGACCGGCGCGATCTTCTCAAGGTCGGCCTTGAGCTGATCGGCCTCGCCGACGACGACGATCGTCAGCGAGTTCCGATCGATCAATTCGCGGGCGGTGGCGGAGACGTCCTCGGCGCCGGTTCGCTTGACGCCGTCGAGCATGCGCATCAGGTAGTCCTGCGGCAGCTTGGCATATTCGATGAGCCATAGGTCACCGATGGTGGCCTCCGGCGTCTCGCGCTGGCCGGCGAATCCACCGACGATGTACGATCGGGCGGTATCCAGCTCATCCGCATCCGGGGGGGCGGCCTGGAGCTTCTCAATCTCGCGAAGGATCAGTCGGATCGCCTCGGCCGTGGCGGACGTCTTGGTGAACGTACCGGCTCTGAACGTGCCCGCGAAACGGCTCGGGGACATTCCGCCGCCAGCACCATAGGTCAACCCCTTTTCCACACGGATCGCCTTGTTCAGCCGGCTGTTGAACCCGCCACCGAAGATCAGCGAGAACACGCGACCGTTAAAGTGCCGCGGATGCTGATACCCGACGCCGAGCCGTCCCACACGAATCTGGCTCTGCACGGAGCCGGGGCGGTTCACGAGCCAGATATGCGTAGGCTGCGGTGCGGGGATCTCCGCCAGGGTCACCTCGGGCTTGGGCGCGTCGACCCGCCAGTCACCGAACTGTGCTCGGACGAATTTGACGGCGGCGTCGGGGTCTACATCACCGGCGATGTAGAGTGTGGCACTGTCCGGACGGACGAAACGTCCCCACCATGCCTTGGCGTCATCGGCACTGAGCCTCTGTACATCCTCCAATTCACCGCTGGTTGTTCGGGCATAGGGATGGTTGCCGAACAATCGCCGGCTCATCTCCCGTTCGGCCACATACTCGGGCGTCTTGCTCTGGATCATCAGCCCCATCACGACCTGTTGGCGCAGGATGCTGAACTCGTCTTTGGAGAATGTCGGGGTCCGGACGACTTCGGCCATCAGGGTAACGGCGGTCTCGAACTTCTCGGCCACGCACGAGGCATTGACGGAGGCAACGTCCGCTCCGGCCCCCGCGCCGAGTGAAATGGCGTTGAACTCGATCTCCTCGGCCAGTTCGGCCGCGGTATGACGGGTGGTGCCCTTGGTGATCATCGAACAGGCCATCGAGGCGGTACCGGGCTTGTCCTCTGTCCAGGCCCCGTTGAGCACCCCCAGCATCATCGAGACGAACGGAACCTCGTGGTTGGGCACGACGACGACCTTCAGGCCGTTGGCAAGCGTCTCCTCGCGACGGTCGACCTTCGGCACGCTTTCAAGCAGCCCCGCAACGGGCGGCTTCTCGGGGAAACCGGTGGGGCGCTGGAGGTTTGTCCGGGGGGCCCCGCGGACCGCCACGCGATTGACCGCCGGCTTAGTCGCCGGGGCAGCGCCCTCGTCGGTATCGGTGCCCTTCTTCTTGCCGGCACCCAAAATCGCGCCCAACAGGGCGCCGCTTTCCGGTTCGACGATCATCTGGGTCTCACGCGACTCGGCAAAATAGGTCTTGGCGACGCGGAGCATGTCGTCCAACGTGACGGCGCGGATACGGGCCAATCGCTCGTTGGCCTTCTCGGCGCCGCCCTCGAGCGTCTGACACCGGCCGAGCAGGTCGGCCTTGCTGGCACAGGTCAGCGAGTTGGTCACGGTGTTTCGTATGTACTGGTTGCGGGTCTTCTCCAGTTCCCGCGGCGTGATGCCCTCGGTCCGTATGCGCTGGATATTCTCGCGGATCGCGGCCAGCGTCTTCTGTTTGTCGCCCATCGGAAGAATCGCGGCACCCACGGAAGCCACGCCGTCATCCTCCAGCAGGAACTCCATTGTGGTAATGGCCTGTGCGAGCTTGCGTTCCTTGACCAGATCGCGATGGAGCCGACTGCTCTCGCCCTGCCCCAGAATGGTCATGAGCATCTCGAGGGGCAGGGCATCGTCATGATTCTTCGGGACGGCACGGAAGTTCAGGGCGACCAGGGGAACGGGGCCCTTCTTCTCGGGGATGGTGATTCGACGCGGCTCGGTCTGCGCCGGCTCGACGACGCTCACACGCGGCGGCTTGGGCAGACTGGGAATCCAAGCGAAGTACTTCTCGGCCAGGGCCGCCACGCCGTCGTGGGTCACATCGCCCACCACCACCAGCACGGCATTCGAGGGCGTGTAGTAGCGATCCCAGAAGGCCTGAACTTCTTCCAGCGTGGCCGCCCGCAGGTGCGGGATCTGACCGATGGGCGTCCACTGATAGGGGTGTTTGGTGAAGATCACCGGAAGCACCTTCTCGGGAACGGTGCCGTAGGGTGTGTTCAGCGATCGCATGCGCCGCTCTTCCTCAACGACGCCGCGTTCGGTGTAGAACCCCTCTTCGTCGACTCGGAGAAATGCCAGCCGCTCGGCCTCCAGCCAGAGGACCAGCTCAAGCTGGTTCGAGGGCGCGGTGTTCACATAGGTCGTGTTGTCGAACGATGTGAACCCGTTCACGTAGCCGCCGGTGCCGCGGATGAACTTGAAATGGTCCTGAGGGCCCAGGCGATCGGTGCCGCGGAACATCATGTGCTCGAAGAGATGGGCGAAGCCCTGACGCTGCGGATTCTCGTTCTTCGAGCCGACGTGGTACCACACCTGCACGGCCACGATCGGACACGAATGGTCTTCGAGCGACAGCACGGTCATCCCGTTGCTCAGAACCTTGCGCTGAAAGTCGTAGGCCCGTTCGGCGCCGATCGCCGGCAGGCTCATGAACACAACTGCGGCTACGAACCGCCGTCCGGAAGCTGAAAGCATGGGTATTCTCCTGTTGGAAACACTGCGGACCACGATGGCCTACCGGGCATCCTCGGCAGTATGTGCGGCGAACCGGCAATTGGCAAGTGATACGACGGCAAGGGCCGGCCCTCAGGGCCGAGCCGGTGATGTCGTGGTGGCCGGAGGCGGCAGCAGCAGAGAGGGATCCCCGTAGACCATGAACTTCATCCCCTGGAAGAAGATGCTGGGCGGATACCAATCGGGAGTCGGCCGAAGCGAATCAAGCTTCTGCTTCTTGTAGTAATGGGCGATCGCCCGGTTCCACACGTCGCCGAGACGAGGCTCTTTCAGCCCATAGAGGCCCTTGATAAATCCCTCGACGAGGGTCAGACCGCACGGCTGGCTGCCGGTGTTGCAGCCGATGTAGGCCACGGCGCCGTTGAGCCCCTTTCGAATGAACCCTTCTCCCATGCCGCTGGGATTGTACTTGCCTGTCTGATAGGGCGCCGGCGGGGGCGGCGGCGAAGAGAACACCTCACCATGGTTGGTCCCCCGATGCTCCCGGCCGTTGACATCGATGTAGGGTTCATACGGCGGCAGGGTTGCGAAGCGTGCGGTCGAGCAACCGGCCGATATGACAACCGGCAGGCGGTCTTCATTGTGGATCCTGGCCAGATCGGACAGTGCCAGAGAGCCTTCCCAGCGATGATCCTGACCGTGGCCGGCGTGGACCAGCAGTGTCAGGCCCTGGTTCATCCGCGACACGACCTCGTCAGCCGTCGGAGGCGGTGTCGCCGACCTTCTCTTGCCATCGGAATAGAAGAGCCTTTCGGCGGTCCAGCCGCCCGGCAAGGCCATCGAAAGCAGGTCGAAGAGCGACCGGTTATCCACCCATCCCCCCACGAACACGAAGGCCGCCCGTCGGAGCCCCGAGTGTTCGGCCCTCAGAAGGGCCTCTTCGTATCGGATCGTCTTGGCAACGACGACGTCCACCTCGGCGGCGATGCTCACGGGCCAGCGGCCCACGGCCACCTCGGGGAGATAGTCGATGCCATCGAAGTTGATGGGGTCGGTCTTGTTCTTCTCGCCGCGGACCTCGCCGAAGTAGCCGGCATGAAATCCATCTCTTCGACCGTTCCAGTCCTCGAACGACCCATCTCGCCTGGCCAGGTCGGCGTAGAAAAGATCGCTTGGGTAGAACGCGTAGTCATAGGCCGGCGCCGTCACACGGTCGAGGACCATGTAGCGAACTGGAACGACGTCGGCATCGCCCACAAGCAGGACATAATGAAGCCCGCGGTGTTTCCATGCCTCATAGAGCCGGCGCTTCAGGCGCTCGGGATCGTCGACACCGGCGGTCTGCTTGAGGACCTTCTCAAGCGACAGGAGTTCTGTAGGCATCTGGCGCCGTTTGTGACGTACATAGACGGCCAGTGCGTCATGAAACCGTTCGGGGGCTACCACGATGAGCCGGACCGCAGGCTGCCCGGCCACAGCGCACGGGGACACTCCGAAAACCGCCGCCATAACCACTGCGATCACCAGATGATGTCCCGTGAGTCTCATGGCCTGATTGTAGCCCCCCTGCCGCTGCCGAAGTCAAGATGATGCCACGTTGTGCCCGCGGGCGATGCGCGGACATTCGGTACGCTCCGCGTCTCTCTTCGGTCGCACAGGTTCCTGACTGGGTCTGACCGATGACGAAGCGTATAATGAGTCCTAGTGATCATCGTGCGGGAAATCGACCCATGGCCACCAAAGCCATTCGAGTTTACGCGGACACATCGGTCTACGGTGGCGTCTTTGACGAGGAGTTTGGCGAGCCCAGCCAATGCTTCTTCGAGGAGGTTCGCCGCGGACGGTTCCGCCTGGTCATCTCGCCGCTTGTCCGCAGCGAGTTGGCGGAAGCGCCCGACCCGGTGAAGATTCTGCTGGCGGACATCCGCGTGGGCGCCGAGATCGCTGACGTAACGGACGAGGCCGTACGCCTTCAGCAGGCGTATATGACAGCCAAGATCGTGGGACCGAAATGGGAAGCGGACGCCCTGCATGTCGCAATAGCTACGGTGTCCGGCTGTCCCGTGATCGTCAGTTGGAACTTCAAGCACATCGTGAATTTCCAGCGGATCCCGCTGTATAACGGCGTCAACATGAGTAAGGGCTACGGTGCCATAGCGATTCATAGTCCGCAGGAGGTCATCGCTCATGAAGACCAAGACCTTTGATTGCGTTCAGATGAAGCGGAAGGCGGCCGCTCGGATGCACGAACAGACCCGAGGTCTCACGTTGGAGCAGAAGATCGAATACTGGCGCCAACGCAACGAGGAGTTTCGGGCTGAACAGAAGGGACTGACCTCGCCAAAGGGGAAGAAGCCGCTCTCTGGTGATGCCTGAAGAATCAACGAAGGACAGAGGCTCGATACCCACACCCCAATCGCTGCGTGCCCCCGCGTTCGCCGACATATCGCCAAACGATCCTCTATTCCGAAACCCTCAGACGGATGGAGAGTCCTTTATCCGGAGCAGGCGGTGGATCGTCGGTCTTGGCACGCTCCAGGTCGCCGCCGTTGTCCTTTCCATCCTCACCCACACTGTAGACCGTGAAGCTCTGGGAGGTGTGCCGGTAGAGCAGATCCTTGCCCGTGAACGGGTCCTTCGGCAGCGACCGCGTCTGCTCGGGCACCAGATAAGCCAGTGTCTCGGGCAGGCGGCCGTGTGCGCGTCGATATTGCTCTACCATGATCGCCACGGCGGTGCAACGAACATCGGCTGTGGACAAGGCCGAGAGAACAAACGCCCTGTCCACGGAGGGGGCGATGATCTGCCCGAACAGCGACCAGTTGGAGGCACGATCTTCAGGAGACCCCAAGGCCTCGGGCAAGGGCCGGCGGGCCCGCTGCAGGAACCCTCTCAGATCGCGAAGGTAGCCCACCGCCCAATACAGTTCCACAGGCTGCGTCAGGAATCCCCATGCCGACCAGTGGTCGGACGGAGCGCCCTCGGCGTCTGGGGGTGCCGGCGGGGCATTACCGAATGTCGTCCCGTCTCTCATCATCTGAAAGCCATAGGCCCGTTCGGCCAGCACCATTCGCTCCAGGGATCGTGGATCATCCGCCGCCAGGAGGGCGTCGAGGACACGACCCAGTGCGGAATCCGACGGCCCGCAGATCTCGAGCACGCTGGCGACATGCGAACTGGCCATGCCCAGACACGCCACGTCAACCATGTATACAAGCATGACCGGCTGATGCTGGAGGGTTCGTCTCAGACGCAGCAGGCCGATCAGGGAATCGATGGCCTTGTCGCCCTCGCCTCGCGAGGCATCGACGATGGCTCGAAGCGAGAGGAGCCTGGAGGCCTCTCGGAGGCGACTGACCCGATTCACCGTGCAGTCCATGCCGTGCCCGATACCGATATCGAATCGACAGCCGGAGCACCCGGCCCCCCGGTCGAGCATGTCGAGCGCGAGGGCGTTGTCGGCCAGGAGCCGTTGAACGTCGTCGACGACCTTCCGGTCGGGCCGGCTTGTCGGAGACACCTTCAATACACGGCCGTAGTCCGCCAGAAGCGACGAGGAGCCCTTGCCCCGGATCAGCGCCAGGGCGGCCTCATAGCAGGGCCCCGCATCGTCTGATTCGTTCACCGTCGGTTGGTTGGCCTCCAGATCCTTGAGCGTCAGCGGCTCGCCGGCGGCGCGGATCCGGGCGATCTCGCCGTCCAGCCGTCGGGCCTGTACATATCCAAATATCGCTTCTCCGGTGATCGCCACGAGAGAGAGAACAACCGCCGCGATGATCAGGCCACGAAGATACCGCCGCCAACGGGGACGCATCTTCTTGTCAGGACTGTTCATGGCAAACCCCCTTGCACGTTCGCCGCTGCATCGTGATTCAGACGCCCCCTCGATCGGGGAACTCCCGCCGCCAGCCCCATGGCGATGTAGCGGCGGCCGGTGGTGCCGTCGCCGAGGAGCTGGACGGCCTCTTCGGCCTGGGCGGTCCATTCGACTCTCGGCGTGCGGATCGTCTGTGATATCTTGCGGACCGTATGTCGAGTGGCCAGGTGCATGCCGAGACTGAGAATCAGCATCGCCGCCACCGAGAGTCCGCCGACAAGGCCCCAGCGAGACCTCCGATGTTCGGCCGCCTGAAGAACACGATCGCGAAGTTCGGCAGGAGGCCCGACCGGCCGGTATTGGCCAAGGATGGCCTCCATCCTGATATCCTCATCGCTCATGAGAATCTCCCTCTGCACCCTCATTACCGCCGAGTCGTTTGCGAAGCGATGCCATCGCATAGCGGTATCGGCTTGCAACGGTGTTGATCGACGTTTCGAGCCCGTCGGCAATCTGCTGAAAAGTCTGCCCCTCGTAGACCTTCAGATGAATCACTTCCCGCTGTTCAGGTGGAAGCATCCGCAGGGCCGCCTCGATTCGGGCTCGCTCGTCGTGATCGATCTCCTTCGGGCGTGCGGCTTCGAGAAGCGGGCCCGCGACGGCCATGTCCACCTGTCCCGGGCCTCGGCGCTGCCGCTCGATCGTTCGCCAGCACTCGTTGCGAACGGCCGCCCGGAGATAGTCGCCACACGAACCGATCCGATCGGCACCGCGGCCCATCCGGGCGAGTTTGACGAAGGCCTGATGAACGACATCTTCCGCCGCTGAAGCGTCCGCCAGAAGCATGAGGGCGTAGCGATACAACGACTCCGCATACCGGTCGTATGCGGCGCCAAGGAATTCACGCGGATCGGGGTCCTGTCCCGGCAACGTATCGCCTCGTCCTACTGGATACGCCAAGGTCCACTGAAGGAAGAGACCCTTCAAGAGGTGTCTTTTGTCTATGGTACCGCTGCCATGATGCGGATTTTTGAGCGGATCGTCGACCCCTGGGGGTGGCGAACGCCAATCCCTCCAGACCGGCCAAGAGCGGCCACCTCGGTGTCGCACCCCCAGGCAGCCGCTGCGTCCCCATGTCGATTCTCAACTCAGTATCGATACGTGTTCAACTGCTCGGTCGTGCAGGGTTCGTCGGTGCCAAACAACATCGCCGGCAGCCAGATGCCGCCCAGGCCCGAGGCGTGTGTGACGCGAATGGCGATTCGGGTTGGGGTGCCCTTTGCCAGGAACTTCTTGATGTCCGCACTGAAGGGCGTGCCCGGCAGATCGCCGACGGACTTGCCCGTCGAAGCATAGGTCCGTTCGAAGGCGAATTCGCCATTGACGTAGACCCACGCCTGCTCGTTGACGCCGAGGAAATAGAGATACACGTGCTTCTTGGCGAGCAGGTCGTCGGGGACGTCGATGTTCTGGAAGTACCAGCCGAAGCCGTCGAAGCCGGGGAAGCCCTGCTGTTCCCAGCCGACGCCGCGATTGATGTGCAGTCGGGCAAGCCCCTTGGGCAGAGGGGCGATCGAGGCCTCGCCGCCGCCGAACTCCTGCTTCTTTCGCATGGCCGCGTCGTAGAACATCTGGTTTGTGTACCACTTTTCCTTCACGCCCTGGTCCTGGGGATCGGTGGTGAAGATCCATTCGGCAGGCAGGTCGAGTTTGGGCAGCGCCGAACTGTCCACCTCCAGGCACGATCGCCACTTGGCCGTGATCTTATCGAACGTGATGGGGATGCCGAACGTCACAAGATCATTCTTCTTGCAGAGGTCGGCGAACTCGTCCAGGGTTCGCCTGAAGACCTCTTTCTTGGCACGGGGTTCCCGCAGGCTCTTACCGTAGATGAAGTCGCCGAACTCGGTGTAGTAGCCCAGATGCTGGCACAGCTCGAGGTATAGCAGCGAAACCTTGGCCTTCTTGATGCGAGCCAGGATGTCCTCGCTCTGGGCCAGGCTCTCGGCGCGGGCGAAACACTCTCTCATCCTGGCCATGAACTCGGGCGTGAACATGGGTCCGTCCGGGGAGTAGGAGCAGTGGAGATTGTTCAGGAGCGGATGGTCGGAAGCGACGCCGCATGTGTGCGGCACGGCATGCCACCTCTCCCAGAAATCCCACATCATCATTTCGTAAGCCCAGAGGGGTTCGGCCGATTCCTTGTAATAGCCGAAGACGAAGTCCTTCAGCAGCGACTTGGTGTCGAGGTCGGGGTTCCAGAGTTGCTTGGCCCAGACCCACGCGCGCATCTCGTCGTTCGAGCTGGCCTCGGATTCGTACATGATGCCCGCGGCACCGTTCCTGATGAGGAAACGCGTGTTGCCGGCGACCACCTGCCAGTTGGCCATGGGGACCAGGAAGTGGACGTAGTCGGTGGTGTAATCCCAGATGAAGATGCGGGCGTTGGCCGCGTGCCAGGCCCTGATCATCTTCTGGAAATCCTGCGATTCCCAGAGGAAGCAAAACTGATACTTCCAGGCGTGCGAATCGGTGCAGAGCTGGATGATGATGTAGGGGTCGACCTTGAGTTTCGACGGGGGTGTGGCGTAGTCGAGGTAGGCCAGCGAGATCAGGTGATTGTTGGGGAACTCCTTCTTGACGCCCGCGGCGATTTGATTGACGTGATAGAAGAAGCTGCCGGCGCGGCCGCCGTTTTCATCGTCGAGCTTCTTGCAGTCGGGGCAGTCGCAGAAACCGCGGCCGTCGTTGGGTCCGATGGCGGTGATGGTGACGTCGGGATTGTCACGGAAGATCCGGCAGGTCTTTTCGATGCTCAGTCGGATGACGTCCGGGTTGGTGTGGCAGAGCTGGCTCGGCTGCCGCTTGCCGTTAACCAGGGCGTAGTACTCAGGGTGCTGGGCGAAGTATTGCTCGGTGGGGAAGTAGGATGCGTAGGTGTGGCCCATGGCGTGGAATCGGATGCTGCCGCCCCAGGGGAGTGGCACGCGGGCGTGCGGCGAGTTGGTCTTGTTTCGCAGCGACCAGTTGGAATCGTGCATGCTCAGGATGTACGGGTCTCGCATCTCGAGGACGGGGGTGAAGGTTCGAGGGACGATACTGACGGTGAACGTCGGGCGCTGCGGCGTGTCGATCGATGAAGCGGAGTACCAGCGGCAGCCGAGATCTTCTTCGAGCAGAGAGTAGACGCCGTGCATGAGGCCACGGCCGCTGCCGCCGTAGAGGTAGACGTTCTTGCCGATCACGTCGATGGCATAGCCCTCGGCGGCCAGATCCGTGCTCTTCCATGCGGAGGGCGACCGGTCCAGCAGATGCGTGCGTCCGATGCTGATGTACGGACCGCCGCCGGCCGGCAAGGTATCCTCGCTGACAATCGGAAAAGCGGCTCCGCTGATCAGCTTGAAGTACTGGGCCAAGTCGCCGGCCGCCTTTGTTTCGATGGGTTTGGCATTCTTGGGGATCGCCAGGACGTATTCGGACTTGCCATGGTCGGCCAGGGCCAGCGGGGCCGACGCGGTTCCCTTGGGTTTCATCGCGTTGGTCCACGCCGTGGGCATGTCGGTGCGATGCACGGCGGCGAGGCGGTCGATGACGATGGTGCCGACATTGTCGAACCCGTCGTGGTTGGCGTTCTTGTCTTCGATGTACATCAGGACGTTGCACACGCCCTTCAAGACGTTCTTTTTGAACTTGAGGCGGTAGGTGACCGCGATCTCGCCCGCGGCCTTGGTGACGGTGGTGTGCTGGCAGTCCATGAAGCCCTGGTCGTTTTCGATGACCTTTCCGGCCTCGCCGGGCTGGCCGGTGGCCTCGGTGGCGTTCCAGAAGCCGTGCTTGACGATGGCGAGCTGATTGCTGGGCAGGTGGTAGCCGACGTAAAAGCCGCTCAGCGGGTTGCTGCCGGTGCAGAAGACGAGATATGTGTTGGTGAGGACGCTGAAATCGCCGGCGTATTTGTATCGAGCCGTGATGGAATGCCACTGGTCCGCGGACAGCGGTTCGGCGACATCCGCGTTCTGGCCGTTCACCTCGATCCCGAGGTTTTGGGGAGTGGGACCCTCCGCGGCCGGAGATCGCACGCAAACACAGGACAATAGACTCACGATGAAGCAAGCAATGAATGTGGTTCTCATGGGCACGCTCGTTGGCTGAGGTTCAGTGAAAGTCGGACGCCCGCGTCCACCACGTCAGGCACTCCGGCATGCGTGACACTTTAGGTGGGATTACGGTCCCAGGCAAACAAAGCCGTATCGCGCAAGCCACCGGCCCCTGATGCCGACGAAGACGTCACACCACCGCGTAAGCGGGCGAACGACTGGCCGGTTGCACACCCGATTGGCTCCGAACGGCACGGACATGACGATCGGGATTCTTCTTCAGCCCCCTCAGGAGCGATTGACAATAGCCCGGGACGCAGTCCTGCGAAATCGAGCCACCCCACACCGCAAAGCCCCATAGGGGCCGCAGAATGCCACGGCACCCCCTGCCATCCACAGGCGATGGTTGAGAGCCCGGCCATGTGAACTTCCTGCCATTCCCAGCCCTCCGCCTCTTCCCCCGTGTTCTTGTCGCGCCTGGACCTGCACGGCTGGATCGGTGAAACCGCCACCGTCACTGCCTGACACCTGAGCGTCGGGCAGTCCGAGAGCAGCGCCTACGCCGAGCCTCTCGTTTGCTCCCTCATGAGTCGGATCAACCTGGATCTTCCGGAACCCCGCAGTTCAGGGAGTTTTGAGTACCGGCCCAGTTCCGCCTCTGCCTCTTCCAGTCGGTTCCCCCGTGCGAGCGTGAAGGCGAAGGTCAGCCGTTGCTGAACGTAGTTGCCCCCGATGCTGTAGATGGTGAGCAGTTCTCGAATCGGCACCTTCGTGGCACGTATCCACTTTCTTGACGTGACGGCCTCAACCCCGATCCGTGCGAAGACCGTACCAAAGCCGCCCTCGAACATCCGATCCATCTGCTTGGCCGGTACGACTTCGGCGTGGTCCAGCATGCTCAAATCAAACATGGCATACGACTGGCAAGCGGAGCGAACGAAACAGGAACACAGGCGATCTTCCTGGTCGTGTAGCGGCGACACACTAGCCGCGTTCCCGTCCATACGTCGAACTGACCATTCTTGGGTCACCCAGCTCTTTGAGCACTTCAAAAGGCGGTTCCCAACCCCAGTCACCGAATGTGGGGCGCAACGCACGTATGACTCGCGACGCGAAGAAGTTGAACAGGTAGATGCCGTCGGCGCCATCCTGCCACAGGTGCCGCGCGGCACGGCGGTACTTCTCCGCTGTCATATACTGCTCCTTCGCGGGGCCCTCCTCGCACTCGATACTGCCGTAGATGGGCACCTCGCGTATCAGCTCTTTCCACGGTCTTACCAGCATGTCAAAGCGCGTGAAGAGGAACTCGGAAATCGTGAGGAAGTCGATCCACCCTTCTCTTGCCCAGACCGCCGGGTCCAGGCCGATCTTCCGGCACTGCTGATACGAGGTGGGCACCCGCGCCGCCACCACCAGTCGCCTGCCTCGTTTCTTGGCTTCAGCATCCACCATGAGCCGCACGCGATGCACGAGGTCATTGATCTTCTGAATGCGTTCCCTTTCATTTCCGTTCTTGAAGAAGGTTGGAAAACGGTTGAAGTCCATCTCGATGCCGTCGCAGTCGTATCGTTGGACCGCCTCCTCGATGAGCCGGAAGGTGTAGTCGCGCACGGCCTCGGGTCCGAAGTCCAACGCCGCGCCAAGACGCCAGTCTGGATGATCGGTCCAGAACTGCGTCCGCAGGTAATCATAGCCGTGCGCATCGTTCATGCGAAACGTGAGCAGCGCTTCGCGGCCCCGCCGTCTTGCCTCCGCGAACATCACGGCGTGAGGGTCGACGTTCGCTTCAATGAACCGTTGCAGATTCTCTGACAGCTTTTTTTCGGACGCGGGCCATTTTGCACGTTCGGCAGGCGAAGAAAGGGCGCCTCGCATCGTGCCCACTCTTGTCGGATAGTACATGGCCTGCGCGCCGACGCAGATCAGCACCGTGTCGACCTGGCTGCCCTTGTAGGTCACCTCGCCACTGCGCTGCTTCACATCGTCCAGGGTAATGGTCACCGGAGTCTCGGCGTCTGTCCGTGTCCACAAGTCCGCATCACCGTCGAAGTTGTACAGGATTCGTCGGTGCCGCGGTGACGGATCGGCGCCGAACGTCAGTGCTTGGAGAACAACACATGTGACCATTGTGACGCGGCCGACGACGGCCGACAGCATCAGCCGCTTGTTCATAGCAGCCCTCTCGACCGAACGGGGAACAAGACTCGATCCGCGCCTAGGACGTACGTCCGAATGACGAAAGCCCACGCGTGCATCCCGAGGGTCCCTTCGTGGTTCGAACCGATTTCCGTTGACGACACAAGCGGGGGAAAGGGGACATTCTGCTTCTCCGGAACAGTAGAATGTCCCCGTTGTTCCTGGCTCGCCTCTATCCATTGAGAACCCAGCCCTCGCGATACTTCCGGCTGAGCAGGTCGTTGCCTTTGGGGCTGTTGGTGACGCGACCGGCGGCCCCATCGTAGGCGAGCTTCTCGCCCGCGCGATAGGCGACCAGACCCAGGAGCATCATCTCGACCAGCTTGCCGCCGTAGTCGAAATCGCAGGAGGTCTTCAGGTTGCCCTTGCAGGCATTGATCCATTCCTTCACGAAGTCGCCCATCGGCGGAATCACCTTGTCCTTGGAGCGAGGCGTATAGTAGGTCATGTCGGCATCCTTGCCGTTGGGGAGGATCAGACGGGAATTGAAATCAGCAACGACGAAACCCCGACTGCCCTCGAACATAGCGCCGTGACCGATCTTGTCGAGGCTGATGTAGGGCCTGGGCGACCTCGGCATCGGCCCCCCCTGATACCAGCTCACGCTGATAGCCGGCCGCCAGTCGTTGGCGGGAATGCCGAACTTGGCCGTCAGCTCGACCGGTGTGACCTCGGGGTTGAACTTCTCACCCTCGGCCTCGGCTGAGGTTGGCAGGTCGGCGTCGATCGCGTCCCAGACCAGGTCCATCGTATGGCTGCCCATGTCGCCCACCTGGCCGGTACCGAAGTCCCAATACATGTTCCAGCTCAGACAGTTGGCGCCGGGCCCGCCACCGAAGTACTTCGGACTGTAAGGGTGAAAAGGCGACGGCCCGATCCACAGGTCGTAGCTAAGCGTCGGCGGCGGCGTGCCTTCGCCGGCGGGGTATCCCGGACTGCGAAGCTGGCGATTGCCCCAGGCACAGGCGCTCTTGAGCTCGCCGATCACGCCGTCCCTGATGAGTTCCCGGAGGCGGTTGAAGTTCGGATCGGCGTGGCGTTGGGTGCCGACCTGGGTGGCCAGCTTTCCCTTGTTCTTGAGATACGTGGCGCGGACCATCCGGGCCTCCTCCACGGTGTTGCCCAGCGGCTTCTCGCAGTAGACGTGCATGCCACGATTCATGGCCCATGTCGCGACGAAGGCATGCGTGTGGTCCGTCGTGCAACAGATCACGGCGTCCAGGCCCTTCTGTTCGAGACACTTGCGCCAGTCCGCGTACTGCTTGGCCTTCGGGAACCTCTTGGCGGCAAAGGCCAGGTGGGTCTCGTCCACGTCACACAACGCCACCACGTTCTCACTCGAAATCGGATCGTAGTGCGCACGGCCCCGGCCATCGGCGCCGATGAGCGCGACGTTCAGCTTGTTGCTGGGGGCATCGGCTCCCCTGAGCGTGCCGCTCGGAAGAATAAGCAATCCGGCTCCAGTGGTTGTACATTTCAGGAAGTCGCGTCGTCGCATCGCCCAGGTCTCCTTTCGCTTATCGGGTTTCCGCTTTCTCAGCGAGTCTGACTGACAGATAGTCTGATCCCTGACAGAGAAGGGAACATTCTGCTTCTCTGCGCATGTCTATCTCGATCCCTGCCCTTTCCCAGTCGCCAGCAACACACCGTCCCGGACTCCTGACTGACCGCCGAACAAAACCGACCGCCTCACGCACGACGTACGTCCGAATGACAAAACCACAGTCGTCGACGCCGATGGTCTCATCCGAGTTGGACCGGATTCCCGTTGACAGTGCGTACATAGTCTGGCTCGCTAATCAGGAGGTGTGAGCATTCGGTCGGAATTCTCCTGCGTGCTATCCCTGTCGTCAAGCGGCAGAGGAAGTATGGGTGTGGTAGTTACAGCCGGCGGCCTGGTCGGCGCGGTGGCTCCACTGGCGACGAAACTGATGCGCGAACTGGAGTTCCGCGTTTCGCCCGAAGTTGAACGCCTGGTCCTGGACCTGGCGGGCGAATAGCCCTTGCCGGGCAGACAGTGCCGCATCACGCGAGCGACGCAGCCTTGCTGCCGGAGGATTGGCTATCGGTTGCTGAAGAACCACTTCCCGTAATCGCCCAGGAGTTGGTAGTTCGCGGATCTCTTGTCCGTTGCTCTCAGTTCTGCGAGACCGAGCCAGAATTCCTTGTCGTCGGACTTGCGCCTCACATGGGCCGCGATGTCTTCGCCGGGGCAGAGCATCCACTCCGATTGGGCGTCGATCTCGATACCGAGGAGCAGGTACCTGTCCCGGTATGAGGGCTGGGTCTTCTTCAATTCCCGGTATTCGGCGGGACTGACACCTCCAATGACGTAGCGCTCCTCCCAATCGAAATCCTCGATGCCGGTAACCTCGCAGGGAAGAGCGAGGTTGCGCGCGAGGTGATCGAAGAGCTTCTCGATGCACTTGTCGAGAGTGGCATCGGGAGCGTCCGCGAGGATCGCCTCTGTTCGTGCCTCCCAACCGCGTTGTTCTGCCACGGGACCGTCCTCCTCAGCAGGTGCCTTCCACATTTCATACAGCAGGTTACGGGGAAATGCACCTGAATTCCGGCCGCGATTTGCGCCCTCATGAGTTAGATCAGCCGGGACCTTTGTGGGTCGTCCGGTTCGGGGATCTCCGGGTATCTGGCCAGTTTCGCCGCGCAATGGGAGGCATTGGTCGACCAACGTCTGCTGGCCACTACGGTCATCCCAAGAATCAAGCACGCCGAGTAGTACAAGGGATAGCAGAAATGACCATTGATGGCTCCGAGATCGACATACTTCCAGCGGGCAAGGAAGATGTCTGATACGTAGACGATGACGGCCGCGGCCAGGATAAGCCGCCCGACAGGACCTTCGGAGGCTCCGAACGCGGCCAGCAACATGACGCTGATCACGACGCTATAGGCACAGACCGCTACGATCTCGGCAGGTGGCTCGACGTGCGGCAAGAGCCATCTGAGGATGATCACGACGAGAATCACCACGGGAACCAGGGCGGCCATGAGGCGCTTCCAGACGATTCCCTTTGCGGTGAAAGCGCAAACATAGGCCAGGTGACCCAGACAGAAAGTCACAAGTCCGGTCAGGAAGTATGGCGCACCAAGGATGTCGCCGCAGCAGAACGCAATTAATCCCACCAGAATGAACCGCCCGTAGGCGAAGCCCAGCGCACCGCCCGTAAGCGGTACCAGCACAAAGCACGTAGAGGCCGCCCAAACGCAGGGGACATGCAGGTATGCCCACCGACCATCCACAGCCAGAGCGACACCAGTGGCGTTAACGGCGGAGACCGCAGCAAAGAGCCAAGGCCACAGCAAACGGCCGGATCGTGGACGCGCTTCCTCATCAGGTTGCGCCTCATGAACATGTGTGTGCCGGCTCATATGGGGCGAGTCTACGACGTGCCGGGGTTCAGGGCAACAGACTGGAAGGTCGCCGCCGTTCGTCACCGTTCCGTATTTCAGTCGTTGGGTAATGGATCGCGGACTTGCCCCAACGGACCGTCCTCTGCAGGGGGCGGCGAACCGGGCGAGAAGGGATTCTTGATGGAGTCCATCACTTGCGCGTTTCGCTAATGACTTACTATTCGTAACGATACGGCACGGGTCGTATAGTCTGCTAGAAACTCCAGACCTTCCAGGGGCCAAGAGAAAAGAAGCCAAAGGGGAGACGTCTATTCTCGTTATGAGACAGTTCGCTTCAGGGTCGCTCAGCTTGTTGGGCAACAAGGTATTGCTGACCCAGACCAGCAACCAAACCCCGGCTGCTGCCTTGAGGGCAGAGAACGACCGAGGGATGAAAGTGGGGTGCCCGAAACCACCACCTGAGGATATCCACGAGGGGGTGGCAGATTCCTGTTTGAATTGACAATCTGTGCAAGTCGATGTAACCAATTTAATCGTAGCAACTTATATTAATGTCATGTCTCAGCCGGCTCGGTTGGATACCTCCAGAGGGTATGACGGGCGGCGGGTGACTCCGCTGCGCATCGTCGTCGGTGAGCGAGCCTGACATCTGCTTGTTGTAGCCCAATGACTTGTGAGTGAAGACGGTGGAGCATACCGCGTCGCAGAGGCAAAACGCCTCTTTGAAGTGTCTGCTGCGCAGGCTATTCGGCCCGAATTGCCTATTCAAGTGGGCTCCGTGGGGTGCCGACGTAGTTTATTAGTGGAAAGGTCTTGGGACGCCGGCCGCTGATGAGGCTTGGCGGAACCCGTTGAGACGTGCGGTTACTTGATGGAGTAAGTGATCATGAGGAAGGCCATCTGTATCAGTCTGAGTGCGTGTTTTCTTCTTGCGGTCGGTTGCGACAACAGCGGAGTGGGCCTGAAGGAGATCGCGAGCTTCCTGAGCTACACCAACGGCGACGTCGTCAAGGCCTTCTCGGATCTGCAGGCCGCAGCCTCTTCGCTCGGCCTGATTTGATCCGCCCCTGCGATTCTGCTCTGCCGCGGGCCATTGCATGACCCCGGCAGAATCCCTGGATACTCCGCGCTGTCTTCGGAAGAGAGAGATCATGTCGAAGGCCATCTGCGTCGGACTGGGGGCGTGTGTTCTTCTACTGGCCGGCTGCGGCGAGATCCTCCTCGGAGCCCGAAGCGCAGTCGACATCCTCACCAACAACGAACTGGCCCAGACCATCGCAGACCTGAAGGCCGCTCTACAGGCGTTCCTCAGTCGATGAGCGGCGGTAGCGGCGTCAGGAATCTGTCAGTAGGGCTACGGCGGCCGGCCGACGCGGGTCGGTCGGGCGTGTCGCTGTCTCCTGCCTGAATCCCAACGCAAAGAAAGCTCACCCCGAGGGATGAGCTTTCTGAAATTCCTGCCAATAGCCGTGGGTTACTACTTGCGTGCAGCCCGACGCGTCACGAATCCCAACACGCCCAGCCCGAGCAGAGAGAGGCTGGCGGGTTCGGGGACGTAGTAGTAGGTGACGGAGCCGGTAAGCGAGGCGCTCGTAACCTGGTTGGCGGCCGTATTACCACCGGTATTGAAGAGGGCGGTCTCAGTCCAGGTGCCGGCGTTCAGGATGATCGAGCCGGGGCCCGTGAACTCGGCCAGGATCGTCGCGTCCGTGTACTGATCGGACGAAGAACCCGACTTGGTCAGCAAGCCCGAAGTCACCGACTCGCCTGAGCCCAGAATGTAGTTGTAGCTGGGGCTATAGAAGTCGATTTGGGGAGCAATCAAATTGCCGCCCGCATCCTGGACTGTCATCTGCATGTGGGTGGTGGCATGCCCGTTAGACCGTTCGGGCGAGTCGTTGGTGACGGTCAGAGTCGTGCTCATAGAGCCGTTGAGGTCCAATTGGACCATGACCAGGGTTCCCAATGACGCGTCAAACTTCGGGAAGGCCAGCGATCCGTTCCAATCGGTCAGCGTTGCAGGGATCGGCGTGGTCGTTGAGAACGGGCCAGATATCGAACCGGCCGACACGAAACCGGGCACAGCCAGGACAGCCAATAGACACAAAGCGGCTCGCACTACATGCATTTCCCAAATCCTCCAAAATTCCCAGATACACTCGATGTTTCTAGCGACACTCAGTACGGCAGGGACTACACCAACCCCCAGGGATACTCATCCCGTTCCCCCCTCAGCGAACATCATGTGATTATATTGCCTTGTCGCCCAAGGTCAAACAAGACTACACATCTTCGCCGGAACGAAGCACCGCCACCTGTCTCGTGGTATTGAAGTGGATGGATTAACTATAATCAAGCTGATACGTACACTTGGGTGTGTAATGTGCCCAAAAGGCCTCTTTCGGCACGGCGCCATCCTTTTTATCGGCGGCGCTTGACGGAGGACAGTTGGACATGAGCCTTCGGGTCACCCGAAGATGATGAGAATGCGTACCGCGGCGACGCGAAAAAACCAGTCACGTCCGGGGCGACAATGATCGACGAACGCGAGTCGTGCGTCGCCGACGCCGAGTTCATTGCGTACAGCTTCAACGCCGAATCGATGGCCCAAGGAGGGAACGGCAGCGTGTTTCTGGCGCGGGTCGTGGTGTCGAAGCCGAACCGGATGGCCGCAACGACAGCGCCCAGACCATGACAATCCCGCTGCCGTGTTCCAAAGCCTGTAGATGGAGGGCAGGGCGAGGCGATCAGATCGAAACGGGGACGCGGCCAGTCTTGCTGTTCGCGTCCCCGTTCACCGTCTCACTGCCAACGGTCATGAACCGCTAGCCAGACGGAATCAATGAGGCATCCGCTTGATCAGATGCCATCCCCAACTCTTGGCAATACCTTGCCTTCGGCCCAGCCCTGCGCATGGTGCCTTTGCCAGGGAACACATGCCAGATCAGCATTCCGATGCCGGCACCGAATCCATAGGCAACAACATCAAGGGGATCGGCGGTGGTCCGAAAGAGGTTCTGAAAACGCGGCGCGATCAGCTCAAAACACACGGACCAGAGGACCCAATGAAAGATGATTTCGAAAGCGGTGGGTACGCCATCGTGTGGCCGTACTCTCAACAGTCGGTGGACAAGAAGAACGGCCGGCAGGAACAATGGGATACAAAGGACATCGTTGAAGTAGTCGTGGAAAAAACCTGTCCTGCCGAACTGCGAGGGCTTGATGAGCCACCTGTTGGTGGCATAGAGCACGGCCGCGGCGATGCACACCCAATCCAGGCAATACAGAAATCGGCCGTGCGCGAGCCATCCTCTTCCAGCCTGCGGGTCAGTGGCTACTGTGAATCGGCGTCGTGTGAAGCATGATCGCAAGTGCGGCAAAGAGGCCGACGACAAGAAGCACAGCGAGCCGCAGGGCCATCGCTCTCGCCGGATGTCTTTGATCTTCAAGGAAAGTATTAGGGTCTCTGGGGTCAAACGGGTGGCCACACTCGGGGCACCTCCGCTCTGTAAGGTGCGACAAATCGTATTCACACTTCCGGCAATACATGTGTCAGCCGATAGCCCTCAGCGTCTTATTCTAGTCGAGATCGCAATCTCGAACCAGATCGATGTCGAGCAGGTCGCACGCCGTTGTCGAGGAAATAGGGAGTCAAATCTTGACACTTGACATCTCCACCTTATCGGGAGGTCCGGAAAATCTTGGGTCGGAGCTTCGTCAGTGAATTCCCTCGACGGCGAAGGGGGTACCAGGCAGCCGATGCGCTGCTGGAAGCAGACGATGATAGCCCTCTGGTTCCGAGGCAGCTGAAGATGGACGTTCGGCCCACTCGCGGGGGATGAAACGAGCCACCGTGCTTGTAGGAGCCATCTCCGACGCCGATGATCGGGGCTACAAGCCCCTTCTAGCCCCTTTTCGGAGTAGTTGGTCATCGGCCCTCGGCCGACCGCTAGAGAATGAGAAGTAGACGCGACGTCCCGTCGCGTCGAACGCGACAAGAGGTCGCGTCTGCTTTGGTTTCCCAAGCAGCTTGAAACCACCCGGCCCCGAGGGCGTACAATGACCGGCGGTCTGACGGCGCCGCCGGGACGGCCGCCGGTCAGATGGGGATTGGCCAAACCTCTGGAGGCGAACAATGATGAAGAGGCACCTCGCCGTTGCCCTGCTGCCTGCCCTGGCGCTGGCACCGCCGGCCGCGCTGCTAGCCGCCGACGCTGCCGACCCGTACCTGTGGCTCGAGGACATCCTGGGCGACAAGTCGATCGAGTGGGTCAAGGGGCAGAACGCCAAGACAATCGAGGAGCTCGAGGCGGTCCGGGTCTACAAGCCGATCTACGAGCGGACGCTATCGATTCTCGACTCCCGGGACCGCATCCCGTACCCGAGCGTGCGCGGTGAGACGATCTACAACCACTGGCAGGACAAGGATCACCCGCGCGGTATCCTGCGCCGGACATCGCTCGCCTCATACAAGACCGCGACGCCGTCGTGGGAGCTCGTGCTCGACATCGACGCGATGGCCAAGGCCGACAACGTGCCCTGGGTCTACAAGGGATTCGACTGCCTTGGCCCCGAGTACCGCCGTGGTATGGTCACGCTCTCGCGGGGCGGGTCCGACGCCGCCGAGCGGCGCGAGTTCGACACCGTCGCCAAGGCGTTCATTACGGAAGGCTTCTTCGTTCCCGAGGCGAAGAGCGGCGTGACGTGGAAGGACGAGAATACGCTGTGGGTCGCGACCCACTGGGACGAGGGCTCGCTGACGACCTCCGGTTACCCGCGCATTGTCAAGGAGTGGAGGCGCGGCGCCAAGCTCGCCGACGCCCGGACGATCTTCGAGACCGTCGCTTCCGACATGGGCGCGTGGCCATCCTCGATCGACACGCCCGAGGGCCGCTACACGATTGTCGAACGCCGCAAGACGTTCTTTGCCGGCGACACCTACCTCGGCGCGGGCGACCGCCTGATCCGCCTCGACCTGCCGGGCGACGCCGACTTCAAGACGATCTTCCGCAAACACGTGTTGTTCTCGTTGCGCACCGACTGGAAGGTCGGCGGCACGACCTACCGGGCGGGCTCGCTGCTCGCCGGTGGCGTCGACGACCTGTTGCGCGGCGACAAGTCGTTCACCGTCCTGTTCGAGCCGTCGGCGCGGGTGGCGCTGGCCGGCGTCGCGACGACCCGCCATCGGATCGTCTACACGACCCTCGACAACGTGAAGAGCCGGATGTACCGCGTTGCCTTCACCGAAGGCAAGTGGACGCAGGACGAGGTCGCGCTGCCGGGCCTCGGCGCCGCCGGGATCGCGGCGACCAGCGACGACGCGGACCTGTTCTTCTACACCTACGAGGACCTCTTGACCCCCAACACCCTCGTCCTGGCGACCGGCGGCCACGCCGAGAAGGTCAAGTCACTACCGGCGTTCTTCGACGCCGGCGGCATCCGGGTCGCCCAGCACGAGGCGACCTCGAAGGACGGCACCAAGATCCCGTACTTCCTCGTCACGCCCAAGGGGTTCAAGCCCGATGGCAAGGCGCCAGCGCTGCTCCACGGGTACGGCGGCTTCGAGAACTCCGTGACCCCCCACTACAACCCGACGGTGGGCGCGTCGTGGGTCGAGCGCGGCGGAGTCTACGCGATCGCCAACATCCGCGGCGGCGGCGAATTCGGGCCGGCCTGGCACCGGGCCGCGATGCGCGAAAACCACATGCACAACTTTGAGGACTTCAGCGCGGTCGCCTCAGACCTGATCGCGCGCAAGATCACCTCACCGCGCCACCTTGGCATCATCGGTGGCTCGCAGGGTGGCCTGCTGGTCGGCGGCACGTTTACCCTGTACCCCGAGCTGTTCAACGCCGTCGTCTGCCAGGTACCGCTGCTCGACATGCAGCGATACAACAAGCTGCTCGCCGGCGCCTCGTGGATGGAGGAGTACGGCAACCCCGACAAGCCCGAGGACTGGGCGTATATCCAGACTTGGTCGCCCTACCACCTCGTCAAGAAGGGCGTGACGTACCCGAAGGTGTTCTTCTGGACCACGACCCGCGACGACCGCGTCCACCCCGGCCACGCCCGCAAGATGGTCGCCAAGATGGCCGACATGGGCCACCCGGTCTACTACTACGAGAACATCGAGGGCGGCCACGGGTCGGGCTCGACCAACGCTCAACGCGCCCGGATCTACGCCCTGCAGTATGCCTACCTGTGGAAGATGCTCGGTGACTGGTGACTTGACGCCGGAATCGGTTGACTGTCCCTGCTTCCGATCTCACTCATCCAGGGTCATCGACCAGGCTTTCACATTCTCGAATAGGCCCTGTCCGTTTTCCGCGATGAACCCCACCCGCTGCGGAATGCGGCCGATGCCTCCGGGTTGATGGGTCGTGTTGAAAGTCTGAACAAGCATGTCGTCCAGATAGAGCTCGAACATGTTCCTCCTGATCAGGAGGCGGAATGCGTGGTTGGTGTGGGGCAGGATTCCTGCGGGAGCAGCGCAGCCGGGACCGATCGTATCTTCCGGTTGGAAACCCATGCGGTCGGTGAGGGTCATCTTGCCGATCTCTGTCCGGCCATAGCTGTGAAGCAGGATCGCGGTGCCTTCTCCGGGCTTCTCCTCCAGGTAGAATCCGACCGATGACGCGACCGTTCTGCGATCCCGGCAGGTCGCCTGAATCGTTCCTTCGAGGACGACGCCCTTACTGCAATCGAACGTGTTATTGAGAACGGCCACCGTGGTCGGTGCGTTTGTCCGGTCAATGGAACTCCGCTCGGGTTGTGCCTGCATATCGAAGCGGTTGGCGGCTGCGATACAGAGACAATCACGATTGGCTTCGCCTGGGTATACCTTCTTGCATGTGCTCAGATCAACGTTCACGGGCGTCCCTTTGAGGGCGTCATTGCCTTTCCAGTATCCCAGACGCAGATGCCCGCCAGAGTCGACGACAGCTCTCTTGAGGGGAGGCAGCCAGGTCTCGCCGGTTTCATAGGTATAGCCGCTATACATATAGCCGTTGATGAGCAGATCCTTATCCGTGCGGCAGAAACGGGCCCACAGGGCAACCCACCGCGTCGAGTTACCGCACAGTCGATAGGCGGCTGCGTCGGCGCGGAAGGGACCTCCCGGTGCGTCTGAGATGAGCGTATAGACGCCGTATCCGGTGAAGCCCATGTAGTTGAACCAGCCCCCTACCAGGTAGTACCTGCCGTTGATCTCGTGGCAACCACCGATCTCGAGTCCGCCTTCGTCCGCCGGCGTAGGAGGACGCGGAAAGGTCCCCCAGTCGATCGTCGGTTGGGGCTTTCCAGACCAGCGAATGCCGTCCTCGGATTCGAGAAAACCGCCCGGACCCGTGGCGAAACCGTAGTACCTGGTCTTGCCGTCCTTCACCACAGGCACAACGCTCATGCAGTCGAGCCGGCTGTCAGGATGATAGTAGCGAGAATCGGGAAACAGATCGGCCTTGTATCCCATGAACGTCCAGTGAAGGAGGTCCGTCGATTCCCAGAACCGTATGACATTCTGCACGCCGGGACGGCTGAAGCTGCCGTGGTTCATGATGAACTTGTCACCGATCTTGTGAATGGCCATGGCCCAGATGTTGAAGGGCGCATCCTTGATGACCGCACCGACATGTTTCCAGTGAACGCCGTCGCTCGATGTCGCCAGCCACACGTTCCGGCAATCTGCCTCTGCTCCGGTGGTGGTGTACATACTGAAGAGGTAGTACTGGTCCTTGTGCCAGAGAACGAAGCCGTCTTTCATTCGACCGACGGACGGCCGATACACAAGGGCTGCACAGTTGGCGCCCAAGAGACAGATCAGCATCATGACGGAAGAACACGTTCGGAAACCCGAGCGATTGCCAAGCGATGACATGCAGACGTACTCCTTTGACATTCGTGTATGATCTTGCCCGCGTCCAACTCCCACCTGACTTCCGCCCCGCACGGCCGGTTCCCGCCCGGAGGCCGTAGACAAACCGCCCCGGTCGTGACGCAGTGCGTGATCCAGACAAACAGCTTGAGAACAGTCGTTGAGCCCTGGGTCTTGGCCGCCGTGATTTCAAGCGGCTCGGCTTTCCGTGTCAACGGTGGCATGGTGGCTCCGAGCCACAGAAGGAGCGATGACAGGCTTCTGAACGGACAAGGGGAGGTTCCGCTTTGCCACGCGTGTCTGCCTCGATTTGCGCCCATCCACGGTCGCCAGTAATACGCTGTCCCAGACCGGTGACCGACCCTTTGGGTGAAGGGTCTGCCGTCTTAGCGGCGGCAGACCCGGAAAGGCTGGCTAGACCGCCCGCTTGACAATACTCAGCGTCCGCTTGGGAAGCAGCCACTGTTTCGTTGGAGTGGCGGCGGAACCGTCCGTGGCCACATACGCGTCGGCCGTTTCGATCTGCTGGGGCGACTGGCCGTAGTTGGCCAAAACGAGGTACAGATCGCGATTGGCAAAGGCCGAAGCCACGCAACCCTGCGGCAGCGGCCTGGCAAACAGGTCGGAATCGCCGATCTCCAGATAGGCCCACGTGCCGTCTTCGATCATCGGCATGTACTGTTTCAGCCAGCGGGCATGTGCCGGCCGGGTCCCGGCCCTCGGCGGGAGATTGTCCCAACCGCCATAGATGTACGGGCCGTTGGGATGCGCCTGATAGTATTTCCAGGCCTGTTCATAGAATCCGTTTTCCTTCGCTCCGGGCAAGCGAGGAATGGGAATCACACCCCGTTCACCGGTGAGCGGCCGTCCGCCTTGGAGCAGGGGGAATTGCATGTAGGGAATCGAGTGCAGGAAGGGATCGTCGTCGCTTTCGATCCTGGCCAGTGAACCGTGGATGCAAGGAACCACGTAAGGCGGATGATTCTTGACGGCCTCTCGCAGGCCGTCGGCATTGTCCACTCCCTCGCCGACCCAGAGGTAGTCGTAGACCTTCAGTCCGCCCGTCATAGGCTGGTTGGAGAAATCGGCGTGCAGCTTGTAGATGCCGCCGCGCCGCTTGACTTCCGAGTAGATCAAATACAATAGATCGGTCACCGCGCCGTCGTATTGAGGAGTCTCCTCGAACGCGGCCACCTCGTCTTGGGCCGGTGTCTTTATCTTCTTGTCTGAGTTGGGCACATACCCCCAGTCGTTGTAGAGTCCATCCAGCTCATAGTCTTCCAGAATACGCAGCATGCGCGGCAAGAAATAGGCTCGCCAGCCGGGGCTGGCCGGCGAACATCGCGTCAGGTTCCACCAACTACCCTCGCCGAAGTTATCGCCCGGTCGAGACCACTCCTTGCGGTTCTCCGGATCGGTCAAAGTGAAGTACCCGCTCGATGCGTAGGCAAGAATCCTGATTCCGCGCTCATGGACCATCGCCACGAAACGGCGGAATCCCTGGGGATTGACCGAGGTCAGTTTATTGCCCCCAAAGAGGCCGTATCGGTCGTTCCATTCGTCCATCACGTGAATCAATTGGATTCCGTGAGCCTTCAGCCGGTCCAGTTCCTGCTCGTCGTATTCATTGGGTGCCCACGGTTCGCGGCTGGGATACTCGCCCATGTTATAGACGCATTGGGCGGGCAGATAGTTGGTCACGAGGTGCTTGCGCATGCAGTTGCGGATCTTCTGTGTGCAGATGCCGACATTCGCGAGCCGTCGCCGGTGGTCCTGGGCCGTATAGTTTCTCAGAATCGCCGAAGCGCCGGAATCGCCGCCGCCGCTTTTCGCCCCGGCCGCGGGCGAGTCGGCCGCTTGAGCAGTGCCAGCAGGCAGGGAAATGGCCGCGCCGGCCGCGGCCGCCTTGGCGCTCGTCTTGAAGAATTCTCGTCTGTCCATTGAATGCTCCTGATTGACGGATAGAAGACTATGATTGTACCTGTGTCAGCCAGATCGATCGAGAGGTTGACACACAGGAGGTAGGCGGCTAACTTAATACTGTACTTTAGAATAGCCGGAGAAAGGGCCATGTACTATCCTCGCGCCCTCCGGGGCCACTGGCTCCAGGCTTCCAAGCAGTTCCCCGTCCTGCTGCTCACGGGACCGCGGCAGGTCGGCAAGACCACCTTTCTGCGTCACGTCTGCGAGCGAGGCAGAACGTACGTCACACTGGATGATCCGATGCTTCGAACGCTGGCCCAGCAGGATCCTGCCCTGTTTCTCCAGCGGTTCGAACCGCCTGTCCTGATCGACGAGATTCAGTATGCCCCGCATGTACTCCCGCACGTGAAGATGGCGGCGGACGCTCTTCGCCGTCCCGGCATGTTCTGGCTTACGGGTTCGCAGCAATTCCAGATGATGAGAGGCATATCGGAGACATTGGCCGGTCGGGTGGCGATCCTCAACATGCTTGGATTCTCAGGCCGGGAGCGACGTCGGACGGGTCTGGACGTATCGCCCTTTCTGCCCACTGAACGGGCTCTCGTCGAGCGTGAGGCCTCCCACGTACACGGAACACTGAAGAGCATATTCAAGGATATCTGGCTGGGCGGATTTCCCGCCCTGATTGCAGGACCGGTGCGCGACCGGAATCTCTTCTTCAGCTCGTACCTCCAAACATACCTACAGCGGGACGTGAAGGATCTCGCACAAGTGGGTAATGAGGCCGCTTTCTTGAGGTTCCTTAGAGCCTGTGCGGCCAGAACCGGCCAGATGCTGAACCTGTCGGACCTGGCAAGGGATTCGGACATCAGCGTTCCAACGGCCAAGGCCTGGCTGTCGATCCTTCAGGCGAATCTGCAGGTACACCTGCTCCCGCCGTATTACACGAACGTCACCAAGAGATTGGTCAAGGCCCCCAAGTTGTACTTCCTGGACACGGGGCTCGCGGCCTATCTGACGGAATGGTCCTCGCCTCAGGCATTGGAGGCGGGAGCGATGTCGGGTGCCATCTTTGAAACCCATGTGTTCACGGAAATCGTCAAGAGCTGGTGGCATCACGGCCGATCGCCGCAGGTGTACTACTATCGCGACAAAGACGGGAAGGAGATCGACCTGCTCTTCCTTCAGGACCGCCGTTTCTATCCTGTAGAGATCAAGAAGTCCGCAACTCCCAGGGACGATTGGGGTCGGATGCATCATCCCTTGCACAGGCTCGGAGTGACCGTCGCGGAGGGAGGCGTTGTCTGCCTCTGTCAGGAAGCCGTTCCCCTCGGCGAGAAATCCCGCACAATTCCGGTCTTTCTCCTCTGACGTCCAATGTCCCCCATCGAATGTGAAACGAGGCCCCAGCTTGTTGGTCTTCGATTCTCATACGGAAGGCCCGCCTCTCACGGGCAAACGCGGCCTTCAGAGCGAGCCGTATACTCCCCCAGCGTTCGCTCCCTCTGCTGCTGCCGAGGCCCCTGTCCGTAAGGGTGGTTCGCGCGATGCAAGCACCGATCACCGCCCGCCTCCACGCGTCATCTCAATTGCCTGGCACGGCGGCCGGCTTGCCGCCCGACTCGAGGATCGCCCGTTCGGGAACCTTCACGAATCGTGAGCAGATCCGGCTGTCCCAGTCCTTGCACACGTCGAGGAATCCGATCCAGAGTTCGCCCGGCCTGTTCTCGAACACAAAGGGATACGTCACCTCGCGTCCCCTGACCAGAATGAAGGGTTCGGACCACGTCTTGCCGTCGTCCGCCGAGAGTGCGATCGACAGCTCTTTTCGCTCCCAGCCGTTGCCCCTGTTCCACACCAGGGCCAACCGATCGTCGGCCAATCGTGTCAGATAGCCGGGTGCATGACTGCTCTGAATACGGGTAGGGACCGCGGCAGACCAGCTCAGACCACTGTCGCTGGAATACGATTCCCAGAATGCCCCTTTGGTGGTTCGGATCAGCGCCCGGATCCGCTTGTCCCGCAACTCGACGACCGTGGGTTCGATGGCCCCATCGTGGTCGCCCGCGCCCCCGATGTCGATCGTGTTACTGAGCGTCCAGCCCTTGCCCCCGTCTTTCGAGACGGCCGCGAGGCTCACCAGCCGACCGGGGTTCGACACGTAGCGAGAGAAGGGTACCACAAGGACGCCATCGCTCGTCTCGATGGCGCCGTTGGTAGCCCCGCTGTACCCCTTGAACACGCACTGGGGCCTGCCCCAGGTCTTGCCGTCATCCCGGCTTTGCACCGACCAGATGTCGCTCTGATCCTCGGGTGTGGGGTTGCCGTCCTTCCAGACGTGCTTCTTGAAACCCAGATAGAAGACGTGCAGCACCCCGTCGCGAGTCCGCAGCACCGACGGCCCGCAGACTTGGGCGTCCGCATGGCGAACGACCTGTCGCTCGGGCGTCCAGGTCTTGCCGCCGTCGGGGGTCACTCGACAGGCAATCCAGGTGGAGCCCGGGGGACTGGGCGGGTTGTTTGGCGTCGTCGGCGCCGAGTATACCGTGATGACCGAACCGTCCTTGAGCCTGGCCAGGGACGCCCCTCCGACGAAGGGATGCCTCGCATCATGAGATATTTCGGTGCACGAGGGATTCACCAGTACGCCGGTCTCCCCCCGTTTCCAGCCCCCGTCCGCCGGATCGGCAGCACCGCCGAAGCCGAACACATAGAACGCCAGACATGTGGTGACCAAGGTTCGTCCTCCCGTCCTCTGCCCCGAGGCCGAAGTCCCATCTCGGTTGGCTCATGATCGTAGCTGCCGGCCGAGACAACAGACAGCCACCCGCCGCGGCTGGCGCGAACCGTTTCTGCGCAAGGGGCGATCGAACGGGTCCGACGGACATGCAGTGATGGCAGTCGGTGTGGCTTGGGCTAGCGTGTCGTCCCATAAATAACATTACAATAAGCGGGGTCGTGGTATAATGGCGCCATGTTCACACCAGCCCATGCCCTTCATGTCGATGAGAACCAACGGAAGCGGCTGACCTGTCTGGCGAAGTCAGGCAAGACGCCACAGAAGATCGCATTGCGGGCTCGCATTGTTCTCATGGCGCGAGAGGGGCGACCCAATCACGCCATCGCGAAATCATTGGGGGTTTCCCGACCCACCGTCCTGCTCTGGCGTCGCCGTTTCGCGGATCAGGGGGTTCCGGGGATCCTGAAGGATGCAGCACGACCGGGGCGAGGCAAGGTGATCGATGGCGAAGCGGTCAAGCGGGTGGTCGAGGCGACGATGCGGACGACACCCCCCGGAGCGACGCACTGGAGCGTGCGGAGCATGGCCAAGGCGCAGGGACTGTCGCGGATGACGGTGCATCGGATCTGGAGACAACACCATCTTCAACCGCACCGCGTCGAGACGTTCAAGTTTTCGAGTGATCCGCACTTCGTGGAGAAGCTCCGGGACGTGGTGGGGCTGTACCTGAACCCACCGGAGCATGCCTTGGTACTGAGTCTGGATGAGAAGACGCAGATTCAGGCATGGGACCGGACTCAGCCGTTGCTGCCGCTTCGGCCGGGCATCCCCGCCCAGCAGACGCACGACTACCGGCGGCACGGGACCACGACGCTGTTCGCAGCGTTGAGCATGTTGGACGGGAGGGTGATCGGGGAGTGCATGCCGCGTCACCGGGACAAGGAGTTCGTGAAGTTTCTGAACACGATCGACGGGGAAACGCCACCCGACTTGGACCTCCACCTGATCGTAGACAACTACTCAACGCACAAGAGCCCCTGTGTGAAACGGTGGCTGGCGAAGCACAAGCGGTTCCATCTGCATTTCGTGCCCACGAGCAGTTCCTGGTTGAACATGGTGGAGCGGTGGTTCGGAGAGATTACCCGGAAGCGCATCCGTCGGGGCACGTTCAAGAGCGTCCCCCAGTTGATCCAGGCCATCATGGACTACTTGGAGCATCACAACAGTGAGCCCAAGAAATTCGTTTGGACGAAGGACGCTGATATGATCCTCGCCAAAATCGATCGTTGTAAAGAAGCGTTAGGGACAGCACGCTAGCCGAACACAGACGCCGCTGTCTTGACGGCTTCCAGCGCGGCAGGGAAACCAGCGTACACGGCCATCTGCAGGATAATCTCCAGGATTTCCTCACGGGTACAGCCGACGTTCATCGCGCCTTGGATATGTTCCTTCAACTCGGCCTGCGGGTAGCCGAGGACGGTAAGGGCTGCGACCGTGAGCATCTCCCTCGTCTTCAGATCCAGACCGGGGCGGGGATAGACGTCCGCAAATGGGAACTCCACGAGGCAACGCGCCAGATCGGGACTCGTTGCGGCAAGCCCCTTCAACCCGGATTCAATGCCCGGCCCGAAAATGGCTCGCATGGTGCCAAGTCCGCGGTCGTATCGAGATTCTTCCGGCTGCATATCCAGCTACCTCCAGTGCAATGGTCGGCGGGGGTTCGGAACTACCCATGGTACTTCTTCAAAGGCTCGCGCAGCGGCCAGCGGCTCGGCAACAGCTTGCCCGTCGGCTCGGCAAAGCGGCAGCGGAGCGTCCCGAGTCGCTCGAACGTGACCTGGATCTCGGCCCCCGGGTCGATGAAGTCGTCGTGGTCACAACCGGTACAGTCGGGGATGGTGCCGAAGCCCATCACGGAGCCGGACTTGGGGGGGGCCATGAACCGCAACCAGGCGAACACGTCTTCGGCCTTGTGGCTGATCTCGGATGTTGACCCCTGGTATTTGACTTGCCCATTCACCACAACCGTCACCTTGAGGTTGTACGGATCGCCGACCTCGTCGAGCGTGACCAGGTAGGGTCCGAGCTGGTTGCCCTTCGCCATGTCCTTCGTCAGGCAGAATCCGCCGATGAACTCCGTGGCCTGAACATCGCGGGCGGAGATATCGTTGAAGATGCAGAAGCCGGCCACCGGCTGTCTTTCGTTCCCATACACGACGGCCAACTCAGGTTCGACGTCCAGCCGCGATGTGTAGGCCGGCCACGGGACGGTCTCGCCGTCGCCGACGATGGAATTCATGTTGGACTTGTAGTAGGACAGCGGCTCGGGCCGACCGGCGGCAGGTTTGGGTTTCGGGCTCATGATGGCTTTGGCGAACGCCTGCAGGAGCGGCGCGGTCTGCGGATTGTCCTTCTCGTATTTCATGAGAACTTCGGCAGAGTTCTTGAGATGCCGAGGCGTCAGGCCAAAGTCGAATAGCGCAGCAACCTCCACCGGCTCCAGCAGGCGAACGGTGTTGAGAGGGTAGCTTTCGCCTTTGCCGAGTTCTGCGAGGTGCTGTTCGCCCCAGACAAGCAGTTCCTTTGCCGCCCGCTCGCTGTCGGGAAGATCGGCAAGGTAGGATCGGCTGTCGGCCAGGTGGGGGAACGACTTCCCCGCTTTGCCTTGCAGCACCGCGAACGGGACAGCCTGGTCTTGGACGACGACACCGAAACAGGGGTTCGGCGAGCCGGCGATGGTGAAGCGGATCAGTTTCATCCTGGTACTCCTTGATTACTTCTGAGCTGAATCCGTATTCGACTTCGATCCCTTTTGCCTTCGCCACCTGGTAGATGGCGTAGACGCACTCGCTGCGTCATGGTATTCCTGCGCCCGGAACATCTACCTCGACAACTTGGAAGCTCGCGCTCGGAGCTCGCTGGATTTCTGCTGGATCGTGGGAGCCTGACGCACAGATGAAGAGGTGCCTCCGTTTCGGCCCTCCCAGCATCACCGCATAGGCATGAGTGTCCACCTTGATCCGATCCGTGATCTCCCCGCCTTCGCGGACCCGCACCACACTGTCCTTGCCCTCGGGATTGGCGCACCATACGGCCCCCTCGGCGTCGAGGCAGATGCCATCGGGGCCAACGGACGTGGGTAACTGCGCCCAGACCCGCCGGTTGCTGAGGGAGCCGTCCTCCTGGATGTCGAAGGCAGTCAGGCGATGGCCGAGTGTCTCACCGACGATGAGCGTTCGTCCGCCGGGGGTGATAACGATGCCGTTCGGGAAGAAGAGCTTGTCGGCGACCACGGACGCTCGACCATCAGGCCCGACGAGGACGATCACGCAGGTTTCGACGGGCTTGGCCGCCGGGTCCAGAAAGTTGTAGCCGATGTCTCCCACGTACAGACGGCCTTTGGCGTCCACGATGCCGTCGCTCAAGCAGAACTTGGTGAAGTTACTGATGTCGGCCACCTGTTGCAGGGCAGCTCCGGCCCTGCGGTGAATCCGGCGCTGAAACGCATCACCAACCACGACAGTTCCCTCGGGAGTGAGCCCGAAGCCGTTCGGGATGAACGGCAGCTCCAGTACCGTTGCGACAGAACCGGTGAGGTCCACCGTCTTGATCCGCTTGTCGTGGATGTCGATGAACCACAACTTGCCGTTGTACCAACGGGGACTCTCGGTGAACTTGAGGCCCGTGGTGGAATCAGCCAGTGTTTTGGTGTGGGTCGTCATGGTCTGTCCTCTCCTTAATGTTTGTGTTCTACCTACCTGCAACTGTTTCAGGATTTGGCCCGATTGACGAATGCTAAGATCAAGTCAGTGATCGCCCGAGTCACGTGCCCCTTGCCGGTGAGGTCGTTGCAGAAAAGCAACTCGCCAGCGTGGAATCGCCGCGCTTCTCCGTCGCTGGTCGCCACTTCACCCTCGCCCGACAGAAGAATGACAATGTAGGGTTGGGGAGCATTGTGGGCGGGCGCCTCCGTCCCAGCAGGGAAGGAGATGACGCACATGGTTGTGACCGCCCCCAAATCGCTCATCTGTCCCACGGGGTTTGGCGGTGGGCCCACGGCAAGTTCACGGTCCGGTATGTCCTGGACGCCGAAGTGCGTCTCGCCCCGTTCGTCCGCATGGATCATGGGGAATTTCATTACTGTTATCCTCTTGCTTAATGGTGGCTTGAGTTCCTTGAACGGTGTCAGTATTCGACTTCGATCCCTTTTGCCTTCGCCACCTGGTAGATGGCGTCGAAGGTCCCTGCCGTATCCCAGTGCGCGTCAGGGGGTTCGTTGCGGAACTCGCGATACGCCCGCTCGACGTTCATGTACAACCGCGCCGGGGCAGCCCATTCCCCGTAGGGTCCAAACTCGATTCGCTTGGCGGCCTCCAGCGCAGGGAGCCCGGCGTCGAAGCACTTCTTCGACTCGTCCCGGACGTACTGGAGGTACGCCTTCATCTCCATTGCCCCTTCGATCCCGCAGAGCGGGCCATGGCCGGCGACGATGACTTCCGGGTCGAGTTGGATCATCAGGTCAAGGCACTGGAACCACCTTTCGTATGATCCCGTCCAGCCCATCGGTGTACACAGCCGGAAAAGCACGTCGCCGGCGAACACCACGCGCTCCTTAGGCACATGGATGATCGTGTCCCCGACCTGATGGCACGGCCCGACGAAGATCAAGTGGACCTCCGTGCCGTCGAGGTCCAGCTCGTAGCGTGTGTCGAACAAGGTCGTCGGCAGCACCAGCTCGATCCCGTCAAAATCATAGTCCTCCAGCAGTTGCTGCCCCGCGGCCACGAGGCCGGGATGGATCGCCTGGAGTGCCTGCCGAGTGGACCCATTGGCGACACCGCGCATCAGCTTCTGGAGCTCCTCCGGATCGGCGACCTGCTTCATCCGCTCGGGCACCGACCGGTGGGCGATGATCTCCGCGCCCTCGAAAAGTTGATTGCCCCAGACGTGGTCGGCGTCTTCGTGCGTGTTGACGACGCGCCGCGGCATGGCGGGCCAGACCTTGCTGAACATCTCGATCATCTGCCGCGCATGGGCCAAGTCCGACTGCGTGTCGATCAAAACACCCCCGGCCCGGTTGATGAGGCCCGAGTTGGCGTCACACACGCGGTTCTTCTCGTTCAGGACCGCGAAGCAGTTGTCGCTGACTTGTTTCATTTCCATGAAGCTCGTCTCCAGTCGGGTTCAACGTTCCTTCTTCGCATAGGGCCCGTCGTCGGACACGATCACGCCGTTGGCCTTTACGTACTCATCCCAGAGCTTGAGCATTACCTCTCGTCTTTCGGGATGCGTCGCGGAGAGGTCGTCCATCTCGCCCGGGTCGCCCAGCAGGTTGAATAACTGCCAGTCGCCCGTGCCCCCTGCCCCTTTCAGCAGGTACAGCAGCTTCCAGTCGCCTTGCCGAATCGCCCGGTTACCAAACAGCTCCCAGCCGAGCCAGTCCGGATTGGTACGAATGGCCGTGTCCCGACCGGCAAGTAGCGGCCACATCGACTTTCCCTGCGGCGGCGCGACTGTGGTTCCTTCCTTCCTTGCGGGATGCTCGACGCCGGCCAATTCCAGTAAAGTCGGCACAATGTCCATGACGTGCAGGACCGAGTGGTTGAGGCCTCCCTCGTGCTTGACGCCGGGGCCGCTCACGATGAGAGGCGCACGGATGCCGCCTTCGGCCTCGAAGCCCTTGAACAGACGCAGCGGCACGCTGCTCACCTGCGCCCAGGCGGGGCCGTATTCGATGCACGACCGCGGACGACCCCAATTTTCCGGACGGTTGTCGAACGTCTTGGCGAACCAGTCTTTCGCTTCGGGGGCCAGTTTGTGCAGCAGTTCTGTGATCTCCTCGCCGGCCGCCCCGTTATCCGACATGAAGACGATCAGTGTGTTGTCGTATTTGCCGGCCTTTTTCAGATGGTCGATCAATCGGCCGATCTGGTCGTCCATATACTCGACCATGGCGGCATAGAGTTCCATCTTGCTGGCCGCCTGCTGTCGCCGCTCGCCCGTCAGCGTGTCCCAGGCGGGGATGTTAGGCAGCAGTGGGAAGCCAACCACGTCTTTGCCGGTGATCCCCAGTTGTTTTTGCCGGGCCAGTCGTTCTTTACGGATAACGTCGTACCCCTTGTCATACCGACCCTTGTACCTATCCCGCCACTCGTCCGGCACAGCCAGCGGGCCGTGCGGGGCCTGGTAGGCGAGGTAGGCGAAGAACGGCTTATCGTCCCGGCCGTTCTCGTCGATGCTCTTGATGATGAAGTCGGTGAAGTACTTCGATGAGTAGTAGCCTTCCGGCAGTTCCTTGACCCTCTCGCCGTTCCGAACGTAGGCCACCTTGGGTTCGGAGGGCAGGAGACCCAGCATGTCGGCCCAGTGGCTACCGGCCCCTTGCAGCAGCGTGAAATCCCGCTCGAACCCTCGCGCCGTCGGCCACTGCTCAGGCTTCTCGCCCAAGTGCCACTTGCCGGCCATGTACGTGTGGTAGCCTCCTTCGCGCAGCAGCGTGGCAACGGTCACCACACGAGCGTTGAGGCAGCCTTCGTAGCCGGGCTTTCCTCGCTGCGTCGGGCCGGTCCACTCGGCCATGTTGCCGATCCCGGCGATGTGGCTGTCCGTCCCGGTCAACAGCATCGAGCGTGTGGGGGAGCAACTGGGGGCTACGTAGTAGTTCGTCGCCCGCAGCCCTCGCTCCGCCAGCCTGTCGAGGGTCGGTGTCTTGACATCGCCGCCGAAACAGCCGATGTCTGCGTAGCCCAGGTCGTCGGCAACGATGAGCAGGATGTTCGGTTTGCCCGTCGGGCTGTCGGCCGCTACGGTGACAGATAGTCCGAACGCAAACACGGCAGCAAGAGCTACGGCGGCGGCTACTGATCGTGTGCTCAACATGTCCGGTGCTCCCTAGCTTGTCGCCTCCGGCAGGAAAGCAGGGCGAACAGTAAACGCATTGTGTCGTCGGACGGGTGCCCGGGTCTATCGAATTTCCGCAAATCGCGAGGAAAGTACCTGACCGTCCAGCGTCACCCTCTGCTGAGGAGTTGGCCCCCCGCTCTTGGCCCGAGTCACGGCTTGACCAGTGTCCAGGTCTTGTCCGGGTTGTACTCGCGCATCGCCGCCGCCAGCTTGGCCGTGTTCGGTCCCAGGTCTTTCTGGAACAGCTTGCCCTGGTGGCTGATGACAAACGTCATCACCCCGGACGCTCGGTAATCGGCCGGCCAGGCGACCAGCGCAAAGCCGGCGATCATGTTCCCGTTGATGATATAGTCGTACTTTCCGCCGGGTGGGTTGGCGCCCTGGCGGGTGAGGATCTTGTAGTAATAGCCCATGTGCGGAGCGCCGGGCTTGCAGTCCTTCACGTCGCCGAAGCTGTCAGGCAGCAGCGCCTCCAGCGGGCTGGGCGGCTCGCCCGCTGCTACATTGTGCTCCCAGTACAAGCCGTCGCGCTTGCCGGGGGTGCTGACGAATCGCTGTGCATACGTACGCACCTCGTCACCGTCGCGATCCACGGCGGCATACTCCACCTGCATCCGAACATATTCGTAGCACACATCGATCACCGCCAGTTCGTCCTCGCCGATGCGCCGCGCCTGCAATTCCTCAAGGCCAGCGTCCGTATCGAACCGCCAGCCTGCTGCTTCCTTCACCAGCGGGATCGGTACCGGCCAGAGTTCGCGACCAACGACGAGGATGGCCTTGGCGTCCCCCTGTTCCTTAACCTCCAAGTGCGCCTGCGCCTTGTCATAGAAAGCCTGCCGATATCGGCGCTCATCGCCATCGTCGATTCGCTTGAGTTGTTCGCCGTATCGCTCACCCAGCATCCGCACCAATGCGGCCGAGTCATTGTTCTTGCACGCCTTCAGCAAGGTATCAACGGCGGCCTGCGTGGTTGGGAAAACCTGTTGGGAAGGCTGAGACTCCGGAGTCCGCCCACTGGCTACGGATCCACCGACGATCGCCGCCAGCAGCATTCCGACGCATCTTCTATTAATCACGTGCGTTTCTCCCTTTATGTGTTGAACTCGGAATCGAAACATCGCATGTCCTCCGGTGAATCCCGAGCCAAGTGCTCTAACGCCGCCCGCCGCGCCCGCCGCCACCACTACGCCCGCCGCCACCCATGCTGCTGCGGCCGCGCATGCTTGCCTGGTTCGTACGGGCGCCACCCGACATGTTCCCGAAAGAGCCGCCGCTGCGGCCGGCTGAACCTCGTCCGGCGCCGGCAGCACCCGCGGCGCCACCTCCGATGCCGGCCTGTCCGCCTGCTCCCTGACGACCGACGCCGGCTGCACCTCGTCCGGCGCCGGCAGCACCCGCGGCACCACCTCCGATGCCGGCCTGTCCGACCGCGCCCTGACGGCCGACGCCTCCTGCTCCACGGGGATCAAGCGCGCCGCGTGGATCAAGCGCGCCGCGTGGATCCGCCACGCCGCGCGGGTCATTCCGCCCTCGGGGGTCCGCGACACCCCGCGGATCAAGCGCTCCCCGCGGGTCAAGCGCCCCGCGGGGATCGGCCACGCCTCGTGGGTTGTAAGGGGCGGCCGGACGGGCGTAAGTTCCGTACGGGACCGGATACGCCCCGTGAGTCACGTAGCCTCCGTGCCAGTCGCAGTGGTCGTCCGCCAGAAGCGCCCCCACTGTCGCTCCTGCAGCAAACCCGACCGCCGCAGCCGCAGCCGTGTAACCGGGGCTCGTTTGATTGACGACGATTGCCTGCGGGTCGTAGGTGGGCACATACACGACCGCGGGGTTGGCCGGAACAATCGTAACCGCTTCCTGCTCGACAACGACCTTCTGCTTGTCGTTGGTTTGCAGTGCCCCATTGGCCATCGCCGTCGTGCGCACCTCCTGGATCGCCTTCATCACGTCAGCTTGTTGCGCCAGGACGGCCTTCCCGAGATTGTCAGTCCAGTCCAGGTTCTCATCCATGCGGTACAACACGTCGGGGAACTTCAGCAGCACGAACACGCTCGTGTTCCACTTCGCATCCGGCTTCGGTTCGGCCTTGCCGTTGTTCTTGCGCAGGAACCGCGCGGCCGCGACCACGTCCAACCCCGCAGTCGACGCCGGCAGGATGTGGGCCATGAGTGCATCCGGATACAGCGCGATCGGCGCCACCAACTCTTGAAGTTCGGCCGCACCGAGCTTGACCGGCGCCTGTGCCGCCGTGTTGCCCGCCGCGGGCGCCTGAGCCAGCCCAGTCTGCGGCGCGCCGAGCGCCACGCAGGCCAGCACGATGGCGATACCGAATGATTGTCGTTTCATGGTTTGGTCTCCTTCGGAAAGGACACGGCACAACCGATGTCTGCGTAGTCCGTGTCGGCGGCGACAATGAGTAGGGTGTTCGGTTTGCCCGTCGGGCTGTCGGCCGTTACAGTAACGGACAGTCCGAACGCAAGCAAGGCAGCAAGAGTTACGGCGGCGGCTACTGATCGTGTGCTCGACATGTCCGGCATTCCCCAACTTGTCGCCTCCGGCAGAAAAGCAGTGCGAATGCTAGGGAGATTGTGTCGTCGGACAGGTGCCAGCGTCTATCGGATTTCCGCAAATCATGAAAACCTTGCCGCGATCTACCATGCCGGTCGGTCCCAACTCCTCGTTGGCCGTTACAGTCGTGGAGATCAGCGACCCAACGGTAGTTGGCGAGACCATCGAAGTGATCCAGCAGGACGCGGTGCAACTGGAGTCAAAGCCCCTGCGGGTCCGGCGGGTCGTCGTTCGCCTGGATTCAAGCGTCCTGCTGTTCCAGTCGACCAACCAGCCCGTCCGCACGCGCACGGTTCTGCAGAGCGGTCTGGTGGCGTTTGTCGCCTTTGGCCCACGGGCTGCTGGTACGGTGAATGGGTTGCCGGTCGGTCCTGACCGCGTTTTGGCGAGCACGGCAGGAGTCGAGGTGGAGTTTGTCGTTGCGGCTGGTTACGAGAGTGTGACCTTCATGCTGCCGCCCGACGACATCCGGGCGCACCTTCGGGGCCGGCGTCGGGAGGGACAATTCCGCCTCCCGTCCGGCGTCGAACTGTTGCGGATGAGCGTTGCCGCTGCCTCGGGACTCTACGACTGGGGTAGACGCCTCGTCAACATGGCCGCGAGACAGCCCCAGGTGTTTGACATACCGCAGACGCAGGCCGCCGCTCAAGTCGAACTCCTCGAAACCCTTCTGGCGACGGTCGGTTCGGCCGCCAACGTCGAGTCCGCGCCTCGCGACCTGACACGGCAGGCTCACAGTCAGGTCGTACAGCTCGCCGAACATTACGCCCTGACGCATACCGCCGAACGTCTGTACGTGACCGACCTGTGCGAGGCAGCGGCGGTGAGCGAGCGGACGTTGCAGTACGC
This sequence comes from uncultured Planctomycetales bacterium, assembly GCA_964446835.1. GTDB lineage: Bacteria > Planctomycetota > Phycisphaerae > UBA1845 > JAFGLZ01 > CAYUQT01. Next base: position 177,435 of record CAYUQT010000007.1, read on the forward strand.
TTTCAAGGAGGTGATGGGGATGACCCCGCTCGCCTACCTGACCCGTCTGCGACTGCATCGAGTGCGACAGGCGCTGCGGGCCGCGACCCATCGTTCGACCACGGTGACGGCCGAAGCGCTGAGGTGGGGTTTCTGGCACTTCGGCGATTTCTCTCGGGCCTACAAGGAATGCTTCGGCGAGCTGCCATCGGACACCCTGCGACGAGAACCGGACACTGCGTCCGCGCCGGGCGGTCGGGACGAAGAGGTCTGACGAGGGAACCGGACCAACGCCGGCGTCGTCCGGGAAGCCGCCGAAGAAGTGGAGAGTTGCGGGCCGGGTTTCAAAGGTGGCTAAGTCAGCGGGCCGGCTCAGCCGGCGGCGTCGAGCCGGAAACGACGCAGCGGGCATCCGGCGGATCGACGAAGTTCTGCTGGGCCTGGATAACCTTCCCGCGGGACACCTCGTAACGGTGGACCCAGACGCGATAGCGGAGTCGCAAGGGCTCGCCGGGTTTAATCTCGGTCTTCTCCTGGCCGGGCCAGGCGGGATTGAGGAAGCCGTAGGACCGATTCGTCCATTTCTGCGGGAAGCCGGGATTGCACGGGGCATCGAAGATCGCCAGACCGCTGATCGTGTCCGAGCCCTGGGTGAACCGCCCCGACAGGTCGCTCCACGTCATGGCAACGTTGTCCACGTGGTCGGCAAGCAACCCCTCCGGCCCCATGACCGTCGTTCCCCTGCGAGGGGCGAAGCGGACGCTGAATCCGCCGTAGCCTTTCTTGTATTCGATCTCTCCGCCGATCACGACCGGTCCGTCGACGGCGGCGAATGTCAGGTAGACGTCGATCGCGCGACCTTCGGGGCCGGTTCGCCAGAAGCACAGTTCGACCGTCTCTTCCACCAGGGTTCGACCCGCGGCGACCCAGTCGTTGGCCACTCGAAGCACGGCACAAACCGGACCGGCCTGACGGCTCAGCACCTTCTTGTGCCGGTGGCCGATCTCACCTACCGACCACTGATCGTAGTGCTTGCCGGCCGCCTCGACCCGCGGCCAGGCCCAGAACAACCCGCGGTGGTGGAAATGGTCGCGCGGAAAATCGTCGGTGAGCACGGTGCCGTCGAGATCGTGGACGGGGTGGATATAGCACGACCGTCGATAGCGCGGCGGCACGCCGTCCTTCAGGATCGCGCCCCGCACGAAGGTGGCCACGGGGCGATCGCCCTCGCGGATCAGGATCCGGTCCTTGTCGGAGTCGTCGAACGCCAGGCCGCTGGGTTCGGGGGCATCGGCGGTCACGCGGAATCGGCGGGTGATCTCCGATGGGGCGCGGGGCGGCATCATGAAACACATCACGACCGACGGTTCCGCCACGATCTGAACGGGGATGCGCCGGGCCGTGCCCTCCTCGACCAAGACAAAATCGCCGGTCGGCAGCTTGATGTCCTTCGGCACGGGCATCATCACAGGCGTGCTGACCAGGCCATGATGGGGTTTGCAGCGGACGTCCACGAAGGTCTCCGCCTTGGCGCTAACGGCGAAGGCAATCAGCAGGCACGCCTGAAAGGCACTGCACCATCGAAGCGTTTGCCGCAGGTGACGGGTCGTTGTCATGGAACCCTCCCGCCGGAATCGCGCCCACGTCTGTTCGTTCTCCCGGCGTGTGGTTACATCCCGAACAGCGGCGAGGCCGCTCCGGGTTTGGGCATCCGTGGTTCGAGCGTGAAGTCCTCCACGTTGAGGTCGCTGCGAGGAACAACCACGACGTGGTAGGGGCATACCAGCTTCATGGGCGGTTTCGCCTCGGGCGATGGGCGGCGGATGGCGATGTCAACCTTTATCAGAGAGCCCTCTCGCCACACCCTCTGGATGCGGATCGCGTACTGGTCGGACATGACGCGCCCCATCGCCGCCACCAGGACCATCTGGGTGTTGAAATCGACGGGAACGTCGGCAATGGGACAGTAGGCCATTTGAGGCCGGCTTCGAATCGCCAGCCGTGCCGGGTAGGTGGGACCGCCGTGGGTGGCACCGCGCTCCCACTGGATGGGAAACTCCTCCGACTCATTTTGCGCCGTGTCGGACCATCCGGTGCTGCCCGAGCATCCCGGCAGCGTGAGCATCAGGCAGAGGCCGAACATCGCCGTGGCGCATACGAGGTGCCCCGGCTGACAGGGAAGCCGCTCTGCCGGGTGCATCGCCCCGATCGACATGGACGTTCTGGTGGAATCGGCCGGTGTCCTCACGCGATCAGCCCCTCGATCCGTTTCATGAAGATACCGATTTCCTTGGCGTATTCGGGACTGCCGTCGAGGTCGAGATGCCCTTCCTTGACGGCCTGCACGGTGTCGACCTGGCTGGTCAGAACGGCGAAGGCCCCGTCGATGCCGTTGAACCGCATATGAACGAAGGGGCGGCGGCGGGCGTAGGTTCCGCGCCCCGCCTTGGTCTTGCCCGCCTTCATTCGCACATAGGCACAGGGCCCGTCGGGCAGGACCGACCACTGATAGATGCGGTCCGGGCTCTTGGCGCAGAAGGCAACCATTTCCGGCTCGCCGCCCTTGTTGAGCTGGCTGAGCGCCGTGGTGACCATATACAGCAGCAGCTTCACTTTAAGCGCCTTGCGGGCCGGGTCCGTCGGGATAACCGACGGCAGCAGAATCTTCAGAGACAGTAGCAGGGGCACGACCTTCAGGAGCAGCCCGAGGCGATACCACCCGCCGATCTTGGGGATTGCCGTCTTGCCGGTCAGAAAGGCCACGAGCTTGGCCGGTGTCGAGAACCGAAAGGCGATGGTCGGATTCGGATGAATCTCGTGCTTGATGTTCAGCACGCCGTCGATCCATTCCAGACAAGAGCCCAAGTCGCTGCCCGTCACGGCGAACTGCACGACGGCATTGACGCCGGCAAACTTGGCGCCCTTGGCGGAGTCCTCTTCGAGGATGACCTTGAGCAGAGGCAGGGCCCCGCGGAGAAGGATCCTCGCTGCGAGCACGTCGCGATCCACGCCGGTGTTTTCCTGAGTCATGGATGCACCCCAATAGTTCAACGTGAATTATGCAGGATCGGAACGAGCCTGTCACGCCATTGTCATCGGATGTCCGATGTCGGAATCAACCCTGCCGGACGATCGACCCCAACCTCTGCGACGGATCTGAGCTACTCGTAAGGGGACAGCTCTCCCCGACCGAGCCGGTCGAGAAACCGCACCAGGTAGTACTGCATCGTCATGTGCGGCACCGCCTGTCCGGCCGCGTGAGCCTGTCGAACGGGCTCGCCCAGAATCGACTCGACCTCGAGCGGCCGCTTCATCTCATAGTCGATCTGCATACTGGTTCGATAGTGCCCCATCGTCTGGGTATAAGTCATCATCCTGGTGATTAAGGGTTCGGCGACAATCGAGCACCCGCACGCATTGCCGGCCTCGATCGTTTCGATCATCAGATGCTGCGCCAGGCTTCGCAGGCCGGCGTCTTCGAGGATCCGCAGCGTGCTCACCCCACCGGCCGTCACACTCAGCGTGTTGAAGGGGATGTTCCAGACCAGCTTCTCCCATCGCCCCTGTTTCAACGACACTAAGGGGTGGGCATCGAGCCCGGCCTCCTGAAACAGCGTCACCACGCGGTTGACCTCATTCGGATCGTCCAGCAGGTGACCGATGGTCACGTAGCCGTAGTCGAGATGATGGACGTGCCCCGATTCGCCCCGATTGCAGCAGATGAACGCCAGGCCGCCCAGAATTCGCCACGGTTCGAACCACCCGCTCAGTCGCTCTTCGGCACCCAGGCCGTTCATGAGGGCCAGAATACGGGTGTTCGGCCCCACGCAGGGCCTTAGCAGGGGTTCCGCCTGATCCAGCGCCGTAGTCTTGAGCGAACAGACGATCAGGTCGACCGGCCCGATCTCCTCGGGCCGCGCATAACAGGAGACCCGATCCAGCCGAAAGTCGCCTTGGCAACTGTGAATGGTCAGCCCGCCCGTGCGGACGGCGTCGTAATCGCGGCGCATCAGGAAGTGAACCTGCGACCCGGCCCGCGCGAGCCGTGCCCCATAGAAGCACCCCACCGCGCCGCTGCCGATCACCGCAATTCGCATAGCCCGTCGTTTAAGTGTCTCTTATGAACCGGCCTTCTGAACCTGATCGGCCGTCGGGATGCTCGAAAGACGTTTCTTCAGGTCTTCGAAAAGCCCGTCGATTCCGCTCAGCAGTTCGCCCAGACCCGCCTGAGCCGAAGCCCGCTCATTGCCATCGGTGCTGCTGCGGATCTGAGATTCGAATTTCTCGATCTGCTCCTTGCGAGCGCTGCGATAGCTCTGAGCCTGTTCCTGAAGGTCCTTGAGAATGGCCATGGCGCTCGACTTCTGGGATTCATCGAGCCCGTACTTGGCGATGAACTGGTTGACGTAGGCGACCCACTGGTTCTCGTCCGGGAGCGACGACCGCTTCTCCTGCGAAGGGGCCCCCACGCTGCCCGGCTGATCTCCGATTCGCATGGGACCGCTGCGGAAGCGGTTGGGACGGTCTCCAGTCGCTGTCGGATTGGGGCCACCGGGCGTTTGGGGTGCGTTCGGCGCCTGGCCGCGCGCCGAGGAGCCGTCGGCCGATCGAGTCGCCGCGCCGCCGGCCGCCGAGGGGCCGCCCCCTTCCGGATGACCGGCCATCTGAATCGCGTCCTTCTGCATGCCCCACGCCTCGGGGGCCCATTTGCCCTGCTCCCACTCTTTCATGTCCCGATGCAGATTCTGAGTGTGGTGATCGACGACTTCGAGATCCCTATCCAACTTCTGACGCTGCTCGGCAGTAAGATTCTCGGCGGCGAACTTGCCCACCATGACAAGATCCTCTCCGTACTGCCGTTCCATGATCGGGCGGACCACCTTGACCCAGCGAGCGACCTGTTCCGGCGTGAAGGGCTTATTGGCCAGTCGCGTCTCAACCGCCTCCTTCACCACGGGCATGATTTGTTCGCCGTATTTCATGAAGAGCTGAAACTGGCTGCGGATGAACAGCGATTGGGCCTTCTTCACCTGCTCGTCATTCAGGCCGTATCGCTCACGAATCAGGTCCGTGCCGACCTTCATCCGGGCGTTGAAATCCCACGGCGGTGCCTTCTGTGTTTCGATGATCACCCGCTTGAAGAACTGCTCCGTCTCGCTGTTCATGCCGGAAGCGGCAAATCGCTCCTCAATCATCTGCTGCATATCGCGGGCATGCTTCTCCCAGGGTCCGCTGCGGTTGATCTTGGCCGCCAGTTCGTTCGCCTGATCGAAGAGTTGCTGATACCGGGACTGCTGCGTGGCCGGCGACGGGGCAGGCGGAGGCGGGCCGGCCGGTCTGTTGAGTCGATTCCCAGCCGGTGGACCCACCGGCGGTCGGGAGACCTCCTGGGACCATCCGACAGACGCCCACAAACAGCCTATACAAACGATCCAACCCAACAGGTACTTCATATGACTCATCCTCACTTCCAGCAACCTTAAGATTCTAGCCGCGTCGGGGCCGATGCTCCAGAGGTTGCGGGCACATTGGCAGGACACTAGTATTACAGGGCAACCGGTGTGGTTTCGGAGGCGCCCTGCAAGTCCGCACAAGCCTCTCGCGCCGGAAGGGCCGCCGAGCCGGGCATATGCCCCAGTTCGCGGAGAAACGTTCCCGTGTACTTGCGGGAGAAGCGAGGCGATCATGTCACAGACATCGACACCGTCAGCGACGCTGCAAACCGGTACCGCGAAAGAAATAATCTCTCCCCTGACACAGCGGCCTGTCCGCGCCCATCTGGGAGATCGTCAGATGGTCGGCATCATCCCGACCGAGCCCGACGGTCTGCCGCCGGTCTATCAGACCGCCCGGAAGGCCAGCCAGGCCTGGGCGCGGGTTTCGATCGAGGAGCGGATCGACCTGATTCGCCGGGTCTATCGGGCACTCTACGAACACCGGGCCGACGTGGCCGACGTCATCACGCAGGCCACCGGCAAGCCTCTGAGCGAGGCGATGCTCACGGAGGTTCACAACACGCTGGACGGCTGCGCGTTTCTCGTCAAGTCGGGACGCGGCATCCTTAAGCCGCGGCGTCTACCGGGTCCGTTTCTGCTGCGGATGATGGGCTACCGAGCCGTTCTGCGGCGCAAGCCGCACGGCGTGGTCACGAAGATTTCGGCCTTCAACTACCCGTTCAAGTTTGCCTTCGACGCCGCTGTTTTCGCTGTGGCGGCAGGCAATGCCATTGTGATCAAACCGGACTGGTCGGTATCTCATCCGGCCACCCTGGTGCAGTGGCTGTTCGAAGAGGCAGGGGCCCCTCCGGGGCTCGTGCAGACGATTTACGGCAAAGGGCTCGGCCGGCATGTGGTGCTTCAGGATATGGACCTGCTGAGCTTCACCGGAGGAACCGACACGGCGCAGCAGATCTGGCGTCACCTGCCCCGACCCATACCCATTTCGTTCGAGCTGGGCGGCATGGACCCCTTTATCGTGCTGCCCGATGCCGACATGGAAGTGACGGCGCGGGCCCTGCTGTGGGGTCGTCTGATCGCCTGTGGTCAGACGTGCGTGGCGTCTAAGCGGGCGATCATCGTCGACGATCCGCCCGGACGTGCCGAGCAGTTCGCCCAGCGCGTGGTGGAACTATTGAAAGAGCTTCGGCTGGCCGAGAACAGCCCCGAGGCCTATGACGTCGGGCCGGTGATCACCCCCGAGGCCGGCAACGGCCTGACCGAGCAGGTATCCCGCGTTCGGGCCGCCGGCGCCCGCTGCCTCCTCGAGACGGCGCCGGGCCGAGGCGATCGCCCCAGTATCTGGTTCATCCCGAAATCCGCCCGGTCGAATCAGCCGCTGCTGGAGGAGGAGTTCTTCGGGCCGGTCTTTGCCCTGATTCCGGTGGACAGCGAGGAAGAGGCCGTGCAATTGGCCAACCGCCAGAGCTACGGCCTGGGCAGCAGCGTGTTCGGAAAAGACCGCGCACGGGTCGAACGCGTCGCCGAGCAACTCGATGCCGGTATGAAATGGCTCAATAACGTCGTGACCACCACCGGCGGATGGCCCTGGACGGGGTGCAAGGCATCAGGACCGGGACACTCATCCGGGCAGGACGGATTGTTGGCGATGACGCGGCCCGAGGTAACGGTGAGCTACCGCGGACACGATCTGAAGTCCATGCCGCACATCTTCCCGTATGATCAGAACCACCGGACGATGGTCGAGTCGATGATCACGGCCTGCCACAGCCCGAGCTTCTTGGCGCGTCTGGGAGGGTGGCTGCGAATGCTCGGCGCCACCGTCCACCGTCTGAAGACGATCGGCGCGATGTGACCGACCGGCGCCGGCGGACCTGGGCGTCACGCGAAGGCTTCGTGTGGGCTATCCGAGGTTGGATCGCAGCTTCGGCAGCACGGGTTCGATGGATTCTTCTTCGGCCGTCCACGTTCCCAGCAGATAGCGTCCCTCCGGCCGGAACAGCATGGTGCTGCCGGATCGGGTGTCGGATGCCTTGTCGATGAAGCTCTGGTAGCGGTCGTAGGCCTTTCGGGCGTCGTCGGGATTCTCATATCGAACGACCCAGACCACGTGCGGACGAGTGGCACCCTTGACCTTGTAGGTGCCGATGACCATCTGGGTGTCCTTTCCCAAACCGATTAGCTCGCCGATCTGTTTCTCGTTGGCCAGACCCAACCCCGCCGCCTTGGGCCCTGCCAGCGAATTCCAGCCCCGAATCAGCCACTGCTGATCCGTATTCAGACCGGGGCGAGGCAACGCCTCGACGAGTTCCGGCGGTGAGGCATCCGGCATCTGAAATGCGATCTTCCGCATCAGGACCTTGCACGCATCGAGAACGGACGGATCGCCGGCAGAAGGACACTCCAACTGGAGATAGTGCCGCCCTTTCCACACATTCATCGTTATCCGGGCGCCAGAGGCGTCCGTCGCCACCTGAGCCCCCACGTCGGAAGCGACGGTGCCGGTGCCTCGAACGGAGTAGATGCCATAGGCATCCTCGGGCTGGTGTGTCTCGATCAGCAGGACCTTGGCCACCTCGGTCCGACCGGGAGTCGCGAGGCGGTAGGCACAGGTGAAGGCCCGCTTGGTCTGGTAGGGTTCGATGATCTTGACGATATCCGGGGGCAGAAGCTTGTCCAGTTCGCCGCCCGGGGCAGACCGGATCGCCTCTTGCTTGACCCATTGAGGCGGGACACCCGTCTTGGGCAGGAAGGGTGACGCATCGGGTGCGTCTTCGGCCGCTGCGGGCGCAGCCGGTGTCTCTCCGGGTGTTGTGGGCGCGACGATCGGCGGCGAGGGAGGCTTGCCCACCGACACCGAAATGCCCAAGGGCGCCGGAAGGGTCGACGGCTGCGTCGACACGGGCGTCTTGATCAGCGGCTGGGTAGTGGTTCTCGGTGGACGGGCCCCCGACGGGGTCCCCGCCGGCTTCTTGTCGCCCGGTCCGCCCGGGATCTTCGGAACCGACGGCTTGTTCGGCTCGCGAGCCTCCTCGCGACTGCAACCGCCGATACTGATCACCAGACACATCCCGACGACTTCAATGATCGTCGCCCAGCGATTCACCGTCCCCATGACTACCTCCTTGCGGACTGGCGTTTGATCCGACTCAACCGCCATGACAATTCGTGTGTATAACTACTTCCATCGGCTAGTACGCCCGTTTTGGTGTACAATCGCGATGGACCGAACACGCGGCAGGGCTTCCGGACACGGCAGGGTGATCGCCGGCCTGTGGGAGCCTGTTGCCTATCTGCGGGAGCGTTCAGCATGGTGATTGCAGCCGTCGAGGCCCTAGCCAAAGTCTACCGAAAACCGGGCGTCGACGTCGAGGTTCATGCCCTTCGCAGTATTAACCTTGAGTTTCACGAGGGCGAATACATCGCGATTACCGGTGCCAGCGGGTCCGGAAAGAGCACCCTGATGAACATCCTGGGCTGCCTCGATCGTCCTTCGAGCGGCCGATACCTCCTCGGCGGACAGGACGTCAGCCAATTGGACGACAACCAACTGAGCGAGATCCGCGGCAAACGTCTGGGGTTCGTGTTTCAGAATTTCAACTTGATTCCCCAGCTTAACGTCAGAGAGAACCTTGAGGTTCCCTTATTTTACCAGGGCATCAAGCCTGGCGAGCGTCACAATCGCGCCATGAAGCTGATAGCGATGGTGGGGCTCACCGATCGGGCCAACCATCGCCCGATGGAGCTGAGCGGTGGGCAGCAGCAGCGGGTGGCGATTGCGCGGTCGCTGATCAACGAGCCCTTGATCCTGCTGGCCGACGAGCCAACGGGCAATCTCGACTCCAAGACGGGCGACATGATCATGGAGATCTTCGACGAGCTGAACGATTCAGGCCGGACGATCATCATGGTGACGCACGAGCCGGACATTGCCGCCCGGGCCCGGAGGGTGATTCGTCTGTTTGACGGCCGGATCGTCAGCGACGAGCGGACGCGGTAGTTGCAGGAGGGGGGTGGCACGTGGTCCGCGCCGCATCCGGTCGCGGCGTCGCTACCGACTGCTTCTCAACGCGATGGATGCATGATCCTCCGGACAATGCGAGCAACCCCGCGCGTCAGAAGCGGGAGGGCGAGCGTACCCGCGAGCCGCAAGCCGTGCCACACCTCACACGCACCACCCCCCGTCCCATCCAGAGGGGCTTGTGGTCTGCGCCGCTTCAGCCCAATTCCTTGACACGTTGCGACCGTGTCGATACGGTGTAGAGGTCTGAAATGGCGGCATGGACGTCTTGGCGTCGATGTCCCCTCGGAGAGGTGGCAGAGCGGCTTAATGCGACGGTTTGCTAAACCGTTGGTCGAGGTATTCCCCGGCCCGGGGGTTCGAATCCCCCCCTCTCCGTTAAGGTTTGTGGCCATAGGGCCAGATTCTACATTTACTCGTACACAAACCTTGGGTATGCTTCCTGATACCTGCTCAGGAGGATACCCACATGCCGGCACTCAGGCGCAGCAAGGGCGGCCGTCCCCCGAAATATGTCCCGGACGCTGATGGCAAGCCAATCGTCGGCCTTTCGTACAACAAGCACCTGGACAAATTCTACGCAACCCACTCATCGCCCCGCGTGTATTTCGGCTCCAACCCCCTGGAGGCGATTAGCCGGTTTCGCCGCTGGGAGGCGCGCCAGAAAGGCCGGTCCCTTGATCAGATAGAAAGCTCGCTGAGGATCCCGCTCGACAACGTGTATCAGATCATCTCATTGTTGGAGAACCAGCCCGAGGAGCTTCGGCGCTCCCCCGAGGCGATCATACTCGGCATCGACGAGTTGGACTATGAAACGGGATGGACAACGTACGACCGTCGTGATGACACGCTCTCAACTGAGTCAGTTTCGTTACCCGTTCTCCGCGAACGGATAAGGAAGGCCCTTCTGACGAACTTGCATGGGTTCGGGGAATGGGTAGGGTTGCGATTGGATATCGTCGACAAGCCCAGCCCGAGCCTGACCCTGGAGCAACTTGGCAAGCTGTACCTGGAGGGAAAGAGCGTAACGCCTGACTGGCGGCGCAAAGCCAAACTCTTCTGGACGGAGTTCTGTGACGCTGTTGCCCCCGCTACCACGGTAGCGGGTGTGACCGTGGAAGCCATTCGAAGCTACCGTGACAAGATACGCAACAAGCACAAGGCGGAAGAGGTGTCCGCCGTCTACGTGAAGCATCGATTTCGATCCATCGTCACAATTCTGAGATTCGCAGAGAAGGAAGGTCACAGCAGCCCGGAGCTAACCCAGTTCCTCCACAATTGCCGGATGCTGACCCTCGGCACCAGCGGCAACGGCAAGGGCAAGGCGCCTCATCCGATTAGCCCAGAGGACTTCCACAAGCTGCTCAAGGCTGCCAGGAACAATACCGCCATGACCAGCGCGCTACACCTGGGCCTCAATTGCGGGATGTACCCCTCGGAATTGCTGGCTTTGGACAAGGCCGATTTGAACCTGGCGAAGGGTACCCTCGTCACGGCGCGACCGAAGACCGGCATGGTTCGCGTGGGCGTGCTTTGGCCGGCGACGCGAAAGGCCGTACAAGCTCACCTCAAGGCCACAGCACAGAACCAAACCGACGCGTTATTCGTCACGGACTGGGGCAAGGGCAAGGGTCGCCGTACCCACATCAAGACGATCTGCCGATGGTTTCGAGAACTGCGAAACAAGGCAGGGGTAGATGTGTCGGTGAAATTCGAGGACTTGCGCGATGGAGCTCAGACGGCGGCGATCGAGCACGGCGCCGATCCGATGCACGTCAAGATCCTCCTCGGTCATAGCGTAGGCATCGACGATGCTTACCTCAAGAGGAACCCACGGATGGTGGAGGACGCCTGCCAAGCGATCGAGCGAACGTACTTCAGCAGCGCAAAGAAGCAGGCACGATCTGCAGGCCGGAAGACGAGCTGATGGATGCTCGCCGGATCTGGGTTCCCTTCGGCCAACAGGGTCAGGGCGATGCAACCTCGTGCGTATACACTCCGCGAAACACCAAGCGAAGAATGGCCAGAAGGGCGACCTTGTCGCTGGCAATGGCCGGTGCTGGTGGCGTGACAGGCTGGAATTCGAGCGTACGACCCTGGGCGGGCCGGGTCACGCGGGTAACCGCAATCAAGGTCTGCGTTGCACCCGATCGTTGCCGCCTCGTCTGAACGAGGCAGAGCTCGCCGCCCACGATTTCCTCCGGTCGGCAAACCTCGAAAACCAGGATCTCTCCCTTTCTCCAAGCGCTCGTGTCCTTACCCATTTCGAACGCTATAGCCTGGTTGTCGCTCGTCCGTACAGTGATGACTCCGACTGACCGATCCGGGGTGAGCTTCTGGCTCAAGTCATACCCGTCCTCCCATTTCCACACCGCCAGAGTCAGGTATCGCCCCGGTTGGGATACCAGCGCTGCCTGAGCCGAGGCCTTCTCTGTACCCATGTCCTTCATGAAGGCATGGAAGGATACCTCGACTTCCGGTCGATCAAACCCCTCCGTGAGGCGAGCTATGTGCTCCTCGGAGACAGGAATGCGTCCTCTCTCAATCAGGCTCAGGGCGGCCTGGGAGATGCCGAATCTTTCAGCGAATGCCGCTTGAGTCCAGCCGATGAGTTTTCGGTAGCGTCGTATCTCGCCGCCATTGATGAGCATCCGAGCCGCTCCTTCACCGAAAGAAACCGTGTTTGGCAGCTTAGGACAGCACAGGCCCGGCGCCAAGGACGCGACGGGCTCTGATCATCAGGGGTCGCCGAAATAAATCTTCGGAAATCGCCGCTGAGAATTTGACATATCACTTGTTCTGTGGTAATATAAGTATTACACAGATGGCCTCGCTTGTCAAGGAGGCCTAACGAGTTTCCGGTCAAGGCCAGGTACTGATGTCCGTGGAGCCCGACCGGCGTATTGGCAGGTGGACCTGACCCTAAACAGGACACCTGGTGGTTCTTCGAGTCGGTGGACGCGTGCAACAACAGACCCCGACCGGAACATGAGGAGGCTGATAAGTGAGAACTGTACACACAAGACTGCGAATCGAGATCGTCGCTGCTGCGTTGGGCCGCGGTCGCAGGTTTACCCCCCGACACCAGCAAGTGGCCTTTGCGCGAAAGCGGTCCCAGGGGTGGATCGCCAATTTGCCGCCCACCGGTCCCCCATTTCAACAGGTGAGTCTGATCGGGGTGGGACACCCCTTGGCGCCGATCGTTGAGGCCGTGAAGAGCGGCCAGGACGTCTTTGCTGCAGGAGGCCTTGGACCCCATCTGGGGGCGCATCCCTTCTGCAAAGAGGGGCTCAAGATGCTGTCGCTGGCGGGCTTAGCAATCGTAGCTGCGGATGAGACACACGTACGCCTCCGTGCGACCGATCCCCGAGCCGCCCGGCTCGTGAACTTGGCGCGGAAAGGCTTATCGAAGAAGGGATTTCTCGATGAAACGGTAATCGAAGCCTTCCTGGCGGTACGCCACCCCTCGCGATCGCGGTGCAGCATTAGTGACGACCGCCGACTCTGCGCCGCCGAGATCCTGGTCGACGACTGGGAAATCGACTGTGACGATTTGCTGGAGGGCCACCGTTACGTGCGGCTGGTGTCGCGGTGGCTCTTGCCGCCAATGCTGGTGGCCGTATCTGAGTCTGAGGCAGCTTAGAAAGGAGTCCTTGCAATGCAGCCAAATAGAGATCGACCCCGGCCACAATTTGAGACGTCGCTCATTGACCAAACGATGATCGAGAAGGCGATGGAAGAACTCAACGAACGAATTCAGGCAAGTGGATGCGGCTTGCTCGATCGAGAACCGGCACTCCACGAATTCCTTGAAACGAGGGTCCTCCAACTCGCCGGATGGTTGCTGATGAACAACACGGCAGCCGGAACAATTCGCGGTGTCGCCGTCGGGGTCTATTACTTACTGGACGTCACGGCCCACGTTGTTGCCATGGCCCATCGGGGGCTCTGGGACGACTTCCTACCCGAGGCCAAACCAAGAACGAAGTGTGCAGGGCAGAACTCTGGAAAAGAAGGAGAACCGTCAGGTTCAGAACAAGAACCGGGCCCAGCCGGTGATGGCCCAGACATCAAAGAAGGGCGATAAGGGCCCAGGTCGCGAAACCGTTCCCTTATCGCCTGCGTCCGCTAGAGCGGATCACCCGCATTATGACCCGCCCGCGAGGCTGGCACAACTCAAGCGTGCCACGTCGATCCGCTCTGGCCTGTTATCGAGGCTAGGCCTCGCGGCTCGGAGTATACGCAATGAAAACATCACACCGTGACCTGATTAGGATCTCAGCGAAGACGCTGGGCGAACTTTCGCTGGAAGCCTTCTGCCCGAGGTGTTTCTGGCTGAAGCTTCGCGTCCAACACCGTTTGCCTTTCCAGGTTTTCCCTGGGATCTTCGCCTCCATCGACGGGTACTCGAAGCGCGTCGTCGAAGGATGGTTCGACCGACACGGAGGGCCGCCTCCCTGGCTCATGGAACTCGGCCCGATCGTAGGCTACAGACCACCACCCCATCACTCCAAATTCAATATCGTTGACGAACGGTTCGGCATCCACCTGACCGGGACGCCGGATGCAGTGTTTGTCACAGAGAACAGGTCTTACATCATCGGCGATTACAAGACGGCACGATTCACGAGAACGCAGGATGAACTGCTGCCCATGTATCGCGTGCAGCTGAACGCATACGCGAAGATCGGCGAACAGTACGGATTTGCGCCTGTCACGGGCCTCGGCCTGATCTACTTCGAGCCGCAGACCGACCCGGATACCGTTCCCGACGATCCATATCGACAGGACGGCTTCAGACTGGACTTCGCGGCGCACGTGCTCCCCGTCGCGTTGGATCCGGCGTCGATCGATCCGCTGTTGGCTCGGGTGCGAAAGCTCTACGACATCGCCCAGCCGCCGCCTGGGCTATCGGGATGCAAGAACTGCCTCCTCGTGGACCAACTGCTCACGACAGCCGGCGGAGCAATGGCGTCGCACTGCGTTCTCGTTGGTTGACGTGATCGCGAAGTCGTAGCTTGTTTGATCCGCCGCTCGTCCAGGAACGAGTGGCAATGCTGAGGATATGAGAGGTGAATCATGCCGAGAATTGATGACGTATTGACTGCAGGTCCTGATCTGCTGGAAGTCCCTGGGATCGAATGGATCCACAAAATGATCCAGCCGGGGTTCGCTCGGGGTGGGGTCTACCTGATGACAGGAGAGCCCGGCGTGGGTAAGTCGACGCTGGCCTTGCAGGTTGCAGGGGACTTGGCCATCAACGGGGTGCAAGTCCTCTACCTGACGACCGAACAAGGGTTGAGCGACCTCAAGCGCGCGATACAACGCATCCACGGCACCTGCGATGGGTTTCTGCCGGAGTCAATCCGCAACAACCTGTACCTGGATGATACGGTCGAAGACGTCGAGGATCTCCCCCGATTCCTGGCGAGGAAGGTGCTTGCCGAAACGGCGGAATACCATGGGGTCCAGGCGATCGTGTTAGATTCGATCCAAGGCCGGGGGCTTTCGCCCGCGGCCACAAAGAAATACCGGTCGCTCTACGAGTTTGCCGAAACCGCAAAGGCACATGGCCTCGTTACGTTGCTCCTCGGTCACGTGACCAAACGTGGGCAGATCGCCGGTCCCAAGAACCTTGAACACAACGTCGATGTGGTCCTTTACTTCCGCCGAGCGTTTCGCCTGAGACCGCTCTTCGTTCCCAAGAACAGATTCGGACCGGCGATGCTTGATCCACTGGTTCTGATGATGGACGGTCTCGGGCGATTGGTTGAATCGCCACATTCGGCTGGGCGCAGCACTACTGTCCTGGGATACGGCGGCAGGGGCGACAATCTGGCGGAGGGCCAAGCTGTGGTCAGCCTTCCGCGATATGGTTGCCGCGCCCAACTCAACTCGCCCTTCTTGCCTGGGAAGAAGGTCAAACAACTGCTTGGCGTCCTGAGCACGCTCAAGGACGTCGACCTGACTGATCTGTCGTATCAGATCAGCTGCTATCTTCCAGGCCCGCAACGATACTGTCAGGAGCTTGACTTAACGATCGCGGTGGCGCTGCTGGCCTCATACCTTCAGCAACCCGTGCCCGAAGGCACGCTGTTCTGCGGAGAGCTAGACCTGTCACGCAGAGTCCGTGCCCCTGAATCACCATACCTGAAGGCATTAGGTCAGGCCATTACAGGACCACAGTTGGGCCGAGTGAACAGGGTGTACCTAGCCAATGACGTGGCCCAGGAGTTGGCGCGGATGCGCCCCGACCCGAACGGGCCGCCCGTGATGGAGGTGGCCGACGTGCGCGGCATAGGCGACCTGGAGGAACTCCTCGGTGAGCTTTGGCCTTCCGCCACCCTGGGCGGGCCGGGTCATTAGCAACCGCCGTGGATCACCCGGCATCCGTATGTTGATCCATCTTCTTTCCGCGCCGTGAGAAGGATGGTGGACCGTTGGGATAGCGGGCACTACTCGCCAGCAGCGTCAGAGATTCGAGAAGACGCAGGCAGGAGTCAGCATGATGAACGGCGAATACTCAGCTAACGCATCGGTACGGATCATCCTCCGGCCGCAGACCGAGGATGAGTCAAGGCAGACTGTCGCCGCGAGGCAGTTGCTGATTGCGGATATCGTGCGGCGTGTGCTGGCGAACAGGGAAACAGGCGGTCATGGAACAAGTGAACTACCAGGGCAATCGATACATCGGCCTGCTGAGGTGTAGTGTCCCACAGCAGGCCGATACGAGCCTCGACGACCAGCGTCGGGTGCTGGAGGCGTACGCCCGCGAGCATGGCTTTGTCTGCGTCGACTACAAGGCCCTTGGCGGCGTCTCAGGTTCGCTGCCTGGCAATCGAGATGATATTCATCAGTTGATCGACCGCAAGAAGCAGAAGGACGACTTCGACCTTCTCCTCGTTCAGGACACCAGCCGCTTCACCCGATCAGGGATCACGCACCAGCACTACATCGAAGCTGAATTGAACGCCGCGGGCATCGAGGTGGTTTTCGTAACGTCCCCCATACCCAGCGGACCCGAAGGCGACCTCGTGAAAAGCGTCCTGGCCTTCTCGGACCAGCAGCATGCCAGATCTATCTCCTTCTCCTCGACACGAGGGTCGATGTCGTCGATCCTCGACAATCGGTCCGCTTACTGCCGCCGACCGCCGTATGCGATCGACCGTTTGTACATCGCCCCCGACGGCCAGGAAGTCTGCATCCTCCGCAACCTTCCAGACGGGACTCAGGTTCAATTGGACCCCAGGACCCAACAGCCAACGGCCACCTACGGAGCCAACGAACGGACAGGTATTCCTAACCACCGTATCAAGCAGAAGCAGGAGCGCGTCGTCCTCGTCCCTGGCGATGAGAAGTGCGTCGAGGTCGTCCAACGGATCTTTCGTCGGCATTACATCGAAGGCTGGGGCCGATTCCGCATCGCCCAGGAGCTGAACGTAGAGGGCGTACCTTCACCAAATGGCAAGAAATGGAACACCGAAGTGATCGGGCGAATCCTCCAAAACCCCATCTACCTAGGGCGGGGAATCGCCAACCGGCGCACCCAAGCCATCTATCATATGAGGTCGCCAGAGTGCCCTGCGAAAGCAAACGTCAGCAAGAAGGACTTGTACAGCCGTAGACGGCCGCCGCTTCGTATCCGACCACGAGCAGAATGGCACGTCCAGGAACACCCACGACTCTTGGAGTTCCTCAATCCCGAAGTGCGTCAGATCGCTGCGGCCCGCCAGCTAAAACACCTTGAACGGCAGGCGGCTAGCAGACATCCACAACCCAATCGCGACCGTCACTTCAACAGCAGCTTCTTCTTGAAAGGGATGCTGAGATCGAAGCAGGGAGACTTGCCGATGACGGGCGTCGTCACGGGCAAGAAGGGCTGCAAGAAGCGGTACTACAGGGTGAGTCGGGCCTACAGCTCTCCCGATGGAAACCCAATCCTGCGGAGGCTGGTGAGGGCCGAGCCCGTTGAGCAGATTGTCCTGGAGACGGTCAAGAACAGCCTCCTATCGATGCCCAATCTCCGGGACGAAATCGAGCGTGGGCTCCGCGCGGTGCTGAAGGAGGCCTCCGGCGGCAATGAACAGCGGGAGACCTTCCTTGCCGACCGAGAGGCGATACGCAAGAAGGTGAAGGCGTTGGTGACGCGTTTGAATGCCGAGATGATGGAACTGGTCGAGGACGAGATCGCCCGCCTGGAGGCCGAGTTGCACGCCCTGAACGACCGAATCGCCCACTGCCAAGCCTCCAAGCCTATGGACGAGGCAACGATTGGCCGAACGGTGGAGCAGACTGTCGTCGCGATCCGCGATCTGGCCCAGACGCTGTCTGATGCCCCGCCCGCTACCCTCTGTCAATACCTGCAACTCTTCATACAGAAGCTGGTCGTGGACCTTGAGACCAACGAACTTCTGGTCGAGATCGGCGTGCCCATAGATCTGAACGCCGACAGCTTCAAGGTGTGTCTCGTTGAAGGGTCTGCATGCAAGCCCTGCAACCAGACACATCAGGCCCCCACTGCGCATCTTGGCACCTACTCCTGCCTCTTACCGTTGGCGCGCCGTAGATCACCCGACCGAGTTAGTTTGCCTATGAGCGAAGCCGCTTGACTCGCCTCGGCGGAGATGCCCTGGAGAGACGCGGCCCGCCTTTCGCCCGACGAGCTCCAACTATTCCAGTCGACATCACAACTGTGTAAAAGCGGCGTAAAAGGAGTAAAATATAAAACTATATGTATTTTTGTTAGTCCTTATTATCAAAGAATTTACAGCAGGAAGTTGGAACAGAATGCGTTCGGCAAGGCAGGTGGGCCGAAAGAAAACTTGTATGACGTCATATAGGGTTGAAGTTCATGAGAGGCACGACGAGTTCAACAAACCAAACATTTGCCGGGCGACCTCAATCCGCCGCGGACAGCGGTCTATATCGTCTGACCTCTCGCCCGGTTCGTTCAAGGAGTATGTGTCATGGCCGTATTGGACTTCGGAAGCTTGGATCACACGAGTGAATGGGACGACGACTTGATCGACGAGACCGCCGGACTTCAGGGCATGGAGGCCGAGGCCTACTCGGAGGGGTATTCCTTCGGGTGGAAGATGGCCGAACACGGGGACCGCAACATCATGGAAAAGCCAGTCGTCAGGCTGTATCCATCTTCTTGGTCACCGTACTTCGACTTCATCAGACGAGGGTATCAGGACGGTGCACGGGCTGTGATCGGTGATGAGGCCACCGTTCAGGACGTGGTTCTCAGAACCAACGACGAGAAGCTGTCTAAGGATCAGGTGGTCTGGTGGTACGGGTACGAGCTCGGCTGCTATCGGCCGGATGAAGCACTTTCCTACACGATCCAGCAATGGGTACAACCATGCTGGTCGGAGTGCCTGACCCAGGTCGAGGCTGGCTTTAACGCCGCCCTTCGCGACCACCTTGGCGACGACGCGGATTTCTACCCTGTGCGGATCAAGGTCTGCAAGCCGCGCGCTGCGTAATGTCGGAATAGCCCGGCAGTGGAAGAGCGCAAGCCAACGGACGGGCTCGTCGTCAGGCGATCGCACTCGTTCTTTGGCTCTGCCTTCCTCCCCCTATTATCACTGACGCGAAGCACGCGTAACATCCCGATTCGAGGCCCGTCCAACTATCGAAGGAGGACGGTCCACCATGTTGGCAGCGAGTTACATCCTCTCCCACCGACTTGACCACGCTCATCTCGCAATCCCTGCGAAGACACGTATCTCCCGCTCCATCACCAACCTTCTGCCCAGCCCACTTCGCCTGCCACAAGGAATTCTATCCGCTACCCACCTTCGCCCAATTCTTAGCGTGTTGTAGCCCGGGCAACTCGGCGCGCCGACTCTAGCCGCATCTGGTCGTCCGGTTTGAGTTGGCGCTTGCCCTTCGATCCCGTGTGTAGGTGCCGTAATGAGAACCGGTAGTTCGCGGAGGACCATCTGCCGAGTGAAACAACCGTTCTCCCCAACCAGAACCCGCTGTATGCCTCCTCGCACCCATCCTCGTACTCCTAACCCTGCTTGCGCGCACTACCGTCTACCTGCCGAAGCAACACTTCCGCTGGCGTTCGGTGAAAGCGCTTGCACAGGGATTGCCACGAACCTCGGATTTGGTTACGCTCATCTGCACACCCGTGTAAGTTCTGCATTTCGCCGCAAGTACGAAGAGGGGCCAGCAGTCCCCATCGTATCACGGGGCCCTGTGAGCGAGCTATGACGGACACCCTAGTCGAACACTCGGGTCTGATCAGGTTCGATCGAGCGACGATCCAAGCTGATATGAACGGCGTTGGTCCGCTGCAGAGATCTCGACCCGCGCGCCTGTATCGTAAGGCCCGAGGCGACGGGACCTCCACCAAGGGTTCATGGAGAGGTTCTTATTGCGGGGGGGGTACGACCTAGGTTGTCGCACCCATGCGGTACAGTTTATCGCATGGATAGACAGGGATCGGACTTGATTCCGGCGCCAGGCATTGGTACTTGCTGGCGACCAGCGATAAGCGAATAGAAAAGAGAACCTGACGTGGCTGGAGGTATTACCATCTGTCCGGAGTTCAACAGAAATTGATCGAGGCGTACCGGCGTTTCTTTCAAACTCATGGTTTTCGGGGTGAGACATGCCTGAGTTAACCGAGTCTCAACTTCAAAGCTTCCTGAAGGAGTTGATGGAGATTGAGCGGCGATATGCGAACGAACTTAAGAATGCAAAAACGAACCGCCAGACAGATGTTAAGGAGCTTCTCGATCATTTTATAGCTAAGGAGCTTCCGGATGTGGATTAGAAAGGTCAGGCTACAAGACTTCCGACAGTTTTACGGCAGCCAGGAGCTGGTCCTTTCGACCGATGCAGCCAAGAGTGTTACCCTCATCCATGCGGAAAACGGATTCGGTAAGACATCCATTCTCAATGCTGTGCTTTGGTCACTCTTTGGCCAGATTACGCCCAAGTTTGAGCGTCCAGATGATATAGTCAACTACGAAGCGCTCGAAGACGGTCGAACAAGAGCGCTCGTAGACGTTGAGTTCGAGTTTGAGAAGACCTGCTACCTTGTACAGAGGACCTTCTCTTCCGACAAAACAAAGACAAACCTAGAGGCTTATAGGATCGACTCTGGGAACCTAAGAAATCTGAACGCACCAGAGACATTCGTCGCAAGTGTTATTCCACCAGAGATGGCAAAGTACTTCTTCTTCGACGGAGAAGCTGCGGAGTCATTTGCCGCAGCCCGCAATTACAAGGAAATCGCCAAAGCTATCAGGAGTCTTCTTGGCTGTTCTCTTGCAGAGACAGCAGTTTACGACCTGAAGGGTCTTTGCAAAACAGTTGAATACCAAATCAGCGAGACCTCTGGCGACGCCAGGATAGAGCGCTTAGAACGAGAAATGGATGAGAAGTCCCAAGAACTTGAGAAGTATCATGCGCTCAAGGATGAGCTGACATCTAACATATCAGAGTATCGCCAGCTTCATGAGGAAATCGTTCAACGTCTCAGAGACATGCAGGGTGCGCAAGAGATCCAACGCCAGAGAGACGAGAAGCAGAGCAGAAAACAACAAGTTGATCAGACTATCTCGGAATGCAGGCGAGACATCGTCAGATGGGTCGGTCAGCGATCCATTCAACTAGTGTCCAAACGACTTTCCAAGGTCGCACTCGATTTCGTCGACGAGGCCAGCTTGCGCGGCCGAATACCTAGCCCTTACAACGAAGATTTCGTTAGAGGTTTGCTTCAGAGCCGGACTTGTATATGTCACCGGCCACTCCCAGAGGGCGGTCCTGAGTGGCGAGCAGTGGCGGAGCTTCTAAAGGATGCTTCAAATGCTGAGGTTCTCGGCCGCATTGTCCGAGCGCGCGCCCGGTTACAGGTACTGCGGGAAGAAGCGGGCGATGCCCCAGGAATCCTCAGAAAGCTGCAAGCAAGCCTTGCGCGCCTGCTGAACGAGCAGGCCAAGCTCGAACAGGAAATCGCCGAACTGGGCAAGAAGATCGAGAACCTCCCGCTGCAGGAGATCGCAGATCGCGAGCGGAACCGCCGAACACTGGAAGGCAAGATCGAAAAAGCAAATCAAGACCTAGGCGGCGTTCGGAGCCACATCGCCAGACTGGAACGTGAGAAGGAAGCCCTCGGCAACGATTTGGAGGAGCTGGCCCGAAAGAACAAGCGTACGATAAGGCTGCTCGCTAAACGTCAGGTCCTGATGCGCTCCATCTCCATTCTGGAGCACCTTCTAGAGAAATACGAGCTGGATGCCAGGAATACAATCGAGGAAGACGTCAACTCAATCCTCGATGTGGTCGCCCATAAAGAATATCGTTGTCGATTCAACGAAAACTTCGCCCTGGAGTTGATTCTGAACGAGCGTGCAACACCAAAGAGCGGCGGCGAGAATCAGTTGCTCAGCTTAGCATTCATCGCCTCACTCGTGAAGTTTGCCGCTTCGAGAATTGATGCTGATGACTTGATTCTAAAGCCTGGAACAATGGCACCCCTCGTTCTTGATGCTCCACTCGGACAACTCGATCCCAGCTACCAGGAGAGTGTGGCCGAGTTCCTACCCAAACTGGCCCGTCAGGTCGTGCTACTCGTCTCGGGCTCGCAAGGCGGTGAGCGAGTACTTCAAGCCCTCCAACCCTTTGTTGGCGCGGAGTATCTTCTAGTTCAGGAGAACAAGGGACCGCGCGGCAGGAAATCGGATCTCAAGCGCGTTTTCCACGGCAAGGAACATGATCTGATTCTCTTCGACCGTCCGCGAACGATGACGCAGATTGAAAGGCTGACCTAAAATGCGAGCGATCCGGAGAAGCAAACAGTTTGAAACCCTAGTTCGGCGGCTTGCCGAGGCGAATCACCCTGAGGCAGGACGTCCCATTTTCCCAACTATGAGGGAACTAATGTGTTTTGCTGCAGTCCTCGGCTTCGAGAAGGAGCACAAGAAACCGCTTGAGAGCAGTACGATGGAGATTGACGGACGCACCTTTGAGACCCATCAACAATCCCTCGACCTGATTTATCTTCTTGCCTTGGCTGAGGCCAAGAACGCCGATATTGTGCGGGAAGAGAGAGAGGATGAGGCCATCGCAGTTTTCGAACAGTACGCACAGGGCGGCTTTGAGGTGTTAGCCGGCTGGCTCAAGGAGAAGCCCGAAGACGAGAATGGCGACAAGGCAATCCTTGCCGCTCTGAACAAGTGTGGCTTCCTTGAGCAATCGCGCGGAGTCGACGAGGCGGCCCTAGATGTTTCATTTTAGCGAAACCCATGTTGCGCAACCTTAAACTCAAGGCGGTGTACCGTTCCGATGAGGATAACATACTTGAGGACTTCTATCTTCCGGCGCTAAGCGTTGCTAATTCGTACGATCGCGCTGTTGGTTACTTCTCTGCGGCAATGCTGTCTTACGCAGCGCAGGGCCTATCCGCATTCGTTAGGAACGACGGGAAGATGAGGCTCATCATAGGTGGTGAGCTTCAGGCCGAGGACGAGAAGGCGATTCGCGAAGGCTACGATCTCCGCGACGTCATAGAGCGGCTGGGGCTTAAGATCGTAGACACGATGGAGAGTGTTGGTGACGCTCTGTTCTATCGACGGCTCGAAGCCCTGTCCTGGCTTGTTGCGAGTGGTCGCCTCGATATCAAGGTCGCCCTTCGAACAAAAGGCATGTATCACGAGAAGATAGGAATCATTCGCGACGCCGAGGGCGATGCGGTCGTATTCCAGGGATCTGCGAATGAGACAGCAAACGCCCTGCTCCCGGACTTCAATTTCGAGTCTATCAACGTCTTTCCCTGCTGGAGAGAGGACCTAAGCGCACACTTCACACCCTATGTCAGAGGATTCGCCAAGTTATGGGCTAATGAGTCTCAGCGTACGACCGTCGTTGATTTCCCAGACGCTGCAAAGCGGAAGCTGATCAGAGTGGCTCAGAGCTGCCGTATTCTTAGGCCAGATATAGAACTGCAGCTTGCCCAGGAACGACTTCACGGTGCAGCGGTACAAGATAATGGAAGTATGTCGCTTCAACCACATCTACCCAAAGTGCTAAATGGGCAAGAGTTTCGGATGGGTGAGCATCAGCTCAAGGCTCTTAATGCGTGGAAGGCGAATGCCTTCCGCGGGATTCTAGCGCATGCCACAGGTTCTGGTAAGACGATCACGGCGATTTACGGGGCGGTTCGGCTTCTTGAGGCGATGCATAGTCTCGTACTCGGAATTGCGGTGCCGTATCAGAACCTGGCTGACCAATGGGTGAATGCCCTTTCCCAGTTCAACATATCAGCGATACGCTGCTACGGGAGTCGAGAAGCTTGGCATAGTAGGTTTTCTGAGATCTGCTCCCTGTACAGTGCAGGTGCTACCAGGTTCGCTTGTTTTGTAGTAGTTAACCGCACCCTGCAAAGCTCAGAATTTCAGACTATTCTCAAGGAGATTCCAGGCGATAGCTTGATGTGGGTTGGTGACGAGTGCCACCACCATACTACCCCCCACATCGCTGCTGCTTTGCCCCAGCACGCGCGCGTGCGCTTGGGCCTGTCCGCGACGCCGGAACACTATATGGATCTCGACGCTACACGCCGGCTCATAGAGTACTACGGGGAAGTCGTATCTGAGTTTTCCTTGGCTCAGGCGCTGGAAGCAGGGGTGATAACGCCCTACAGATATTTCATTTGCCCTGTCGATCTGAATGAATCCGAGGCATCTGACTACCGTGAAATCAGCGACAAGATTTCGCAGCATGCTGGTCGTTGCAAGGCGTCGGGTATCGAGTCCGTAAGTGATGAACAGATGAAGGTGCTCTTGGCGCAACGTGCTCGCCTTTTGGGATGCGCGCGTGGAAAGATTACCGCACTGGAAGGTCTCCTCAAGAACGGGCACCCTCACCCACTGACTTTGTTCTACTGCGGCGACGGTAGCACAGAGGACGAGGATACTGGAGATCTCCAACGGCATGTAGATCAGGTGACCACGTGTCTGTACAATCACGGTTGGAAATGTGCTCAGTTTACCGCAAGAGAATCACGAGAGGAACGGGAGGGTCTGCTCGACAGTTTTCGATTGGGGATTATTGACGCACTGGTTGCGATTCGATGTCTCGACGAGGGCATAGACGTTCCAGCATGTAGGACTGCCTATCTGCTGGCAAGCGGTCGGAACCCGAAACAGTTTATTCAAAGGAGGGGCCGGATTCTTCGCAAATCAGAGGGTAAGGAGTATGCCACGATCTACGACTTCTTGGTGAAGTTCCCAGAGGACCGGTTTGCTGCGGATGGATACGAGCGTCAGCTGGTAAAGGCTGAGCTTGAGCGTGTTGCAGAGTTCACAAGGCTCGCCAGGAATTCGGCGGACGCAATAAGAACACTAATGCCTATCCTGAAGTCCTACGACTTGGCCCACCTGTTGGCGTGAGCGTTGACTGTCGTCCATGGTCCAAGCTTTAACCCTATGCATGCAAGTATCCGAGTGCCGCTGGCCCAAAAGCTCTCAGTGGCGAATCCACGGTCGATGCGCTATGGCGCCCTGTCAGCGCAATCGTTGGACAGCTAGCAGAATCTTGTGCCAATCCGGTCTTGGCGTACTGTAGCACCAAGCCCAGCGAAGAGCGCCGTGGATCTGTTCGTCCGGCAAGTTCATGGCCTTCAGCACGTGGCTCGGGGCGTAACTTGCGGATGTGCATGCTGACCCGTTAGAGATGGCGACTAAGCCCTTGAGAGCCAACATTACGGCTTCGGAGTCTATGCTTGGGAACGAGAGATTGATCACGTGAGACATCGTACGGCCCTGGGCACCGTGAATGATGGGCTTCAACGGTTGGAGGGCTGTCAAAAGCTCCTCCCGGAAACGCTGACAAATGGTGGCTCGTGTCGGGGCCTCTCTCATTGCAAGCTCCGCTGCCAAGCCAAGGCCGACCACGAGAGGTACAGGGAGCGTTCCTGGTCTCAGTCCGCGTTCCTGGCCGCCGCCATGGAGAAGGGGCTTCAATGGTAGTCGCTCGAAATGCCGTCGGCGAGCTATGAGGGCACCGATGCCCTTCGGTGCATAGATCTTGTGGCCGCTGATGCTAATCAGATCGATCCGCGCGTTTTGTAGCGTCGGGATGTCTTTGCCGAAGCCCTGGGCCGCATCAACGTGGAAGTAGGCGTCGTGGTTGGAGAGAACTTCGGCGATTTCGGTGAGTGGCTGCAAGACACCGGTTTCGTTGTTCACGTGCATCACCGATACGAGTAGCGTATCCGGCTGCAGCGCGCCTCTGACCGCACTAGGATCGACCCAGCCCCCGGACGTGGGTGGTACCAGCGTCACATCGAACCCGCGCCTTGCCAGGTATTCGAAAGGCTCCAGGACGGCTTTGTGCTCTATCTGCGTGCTGATGATGTGCTTTCTGCCCGTCTGCTCACCGTGCTCGGCAAGCCCGATGATGGCCAGATTGTTGCTCTCTGTAGCCCCACTTGTGAAAATGACCTCCTCGCGCTTGGCCGACACAACGGCCGCCACTTGGTCCCGCGCCCGTTCAACGGCCTGCTTGGCCCGAGTGCCGTATTCGTGAGTCCGGCTCCCCGCGTTGCCAAACTCCACTGCCATGTACCTGACCACCTCATTCAACACTCGGGGATCAATCGGAGTGGTGGCATTGCAGTCGAGGTAGATAGGCCCTGTAACTTTTTGTGTGTCAGTCATTTACGTTCCAAGCTGCTTCAATTACACAAATGTTTGTTAAGGCGTTGACAAACATACGTGATCGCGTTATATGTTGGCATCATACCGCGTGCGACGTTGTCTGCAAGGGGCAACCATGGTGAGGAAAGATACAACCTTCGGTTACGTCTTCCCAGCGATTCGGGGCATCCAGGCTAACCGCGAATACTACGTCTCGATGTGTCCGCTACGGGTGATCCCTAAGATCTTCCTGTTCGACGAAGAAGAGCTCGTTCCTGAGCTCAGGGCACAGCGCACTCTGAACAAGGCGAGAGTTCCCGAAATCGCTCGCTATATGATGGGCAATCGCAATAACTACGTGTTCTCCGCACTCACGGCTTCGATCGATGCGGAAGTGCGGTTTGAGCCGCTCGGCGACGATCCCAACAGCAGCCGCGTTGGGCTCCTGCACGTGCCCATGGATGCACGCTTCATTATCAACGATGGCCAGCATCGCCGAGCCGCGATCGAATTGGCACTACGAGAACAGACTGAGCTTGCGGATGAAACCATCGCCGTCGTGTTCTTCCTCGATGTAGGCCTTGAGCGCAGTCAGCAGATGTTTGCCGATCTCAACCGATACGCGATCCGGCCGGACAAGTCGCTGGGGGTCCTCTACGACCATCGCGACGAGCGAGCCCACCTGGCCAGGCTGATTGTTCTTCGGTCGTCCTGCTTTCGGGATATCGTCGAGATGGAGAGGAGCACCCTGTCGCTCCGTTCCCGCAAACTGTTCACGCTCAGCGCGATCTACCATGCCACTATTGCTTTGCTCGATCAGATTGAGTCTCAGGGTATTGATGAGGACGCCAAGCTGGCCGTTGAGTACTGGGAAGAGGTTGCCAGACAGATGCCCGAGTGGCAATCGGTCCGTGACGGAAAGATGCCCGCCAGCGAGGTGCGTGGCGACTTCATCCATTCGCATGGTATTGTGTTGCAGGCCCTGGGCGCGGTCGGCAACGCACTCCTTCGTGATAAGGGCTCCAACTGGAAGAGCCGGTTGAAGGTGCTGAGAAGAATCAACTGGTCACGATCGAACAGCGCCCTGTGGGAAGGCCGGGCAATGATAGGCGGCCGGGTATCCAAAGCAGGCCACAATGTAACGCTGACCACGAACGCGATTAAGCAACGCTTTGGAATCCCCCTGGGACCCGAGGAGCAAAGGGTCGAGGATGTCTTCGAAAGGAGTCGTCATGCCACCCCAAAACGCGCAAAAACGTGATAGCGTGTTCGAACCGCTCGGCTTCTCGGCGACCATCGAGGCCTGCCACGAGGAGATTCGTGAGCTCTACTTGGCGGATCCGATCCCCTGGGTCATCGGGTACAGCGGTGGGAAGGACTCGACGGCGGTCCTGCAGCTCGTGTGGAGTGCGGTTGCCAAGCTCAAGCCGGAGCAACGGACCAAACCCATCCACGTTATCAGCACGGACACCCTCGTTGAGAATCCGATTGTGGCCGCCTGGGTGAATCGTTCTTTGGAGGCAATGAAGAGGACCGCTGCTTCCACCAACATGCCTGTCCGACCTAATCGGCTTACGCCAGGTATCAGGGATACCTTCTGGGTGAACCTGGTCGGTCGAGGGTACCCAGCCCCCCGGCACAAATTCCGTTGGTGCACCCTTCGACTGAAGATCAATCCCTCGAACAGCTTCATCCTGAATGTCGTTCGCGACAATGGCGAAGCTATCCTGGTCCTGGGCACGCGCAAGGCCGAGAGCCAGGCCCGTGCCCGCAACATGGCGGAACACGAGAAACACGCCGTGCGTGATCGGTTGGCTCCCAACGCGAACCTGAGGAACTGCCTGGTCTATACGCCCATCGAGAGCTGGTCGAACGATGACGTGTGGACCTACCTTATGCAGGTGTCCAACCCCTGGGGACATGATAACAAGGATCTGTTGACGATGTACCGGGGCGCCAGCCCCGACGGCGAATGCCCGCTTGTTGTCGATTCGACCACGCCCAGCTGTGGCAGCAGCCGGTTCGGTTGCTGGGTGTGCACCCTCGTCGATGAAGACAAGTCCATGGCCGCAATGGTCCAGAACGACGAGGAAAAGGAATGGATGCTTCCTCTTCTGGAGCTGCGGAACGAGTTTGAGTTCCGCACCGACGAAACCCGGCAGCGAGAACGCGAGCGGAGAGACTTTCGGCGGATCTCCGGTGACCTGACCTTCTACACGAATTCCCAGGGCGAGTCGCAGCTAGTGCATGGGCCATACAAACAGGAGGCCCGTATCTATTGGCTCCGCAGGCTGTTGCAGGTTCAGAAATACATCCGCGAGAACGGACCGACCTACGTTCGCGACTTCGAACTCGTGTCTCCAGCGGAGCTCCACGAGATACGTCGTATCTGGGTTGTGGATAAGCACGAGATCGAGGACTTCCTCCCGAGGCTTTACGAGGAGGAGATGGGAACGCCCTACCCAGGCCCGGCCCTCGATGATGGGCTCATGTTCGACAAGGAGGCCCTGTCGCTCCTCCGCAACACCTGTAACGGGGATGAACTGCACTTCGAACTGATCAGGACGCTGCTCGATCTGGAACGCCGGTATCGCACGATGGCCTCACGGCGGGGACTCTTCCCAGCCCTAGAGACTGCTGTTACCAAGTGCTTCTACGATGACGAGCAAGACGCCCTGGCTCGGGCACGTGAGCGACACGCGATAGACAATCCGATCGAAGCTGAAGACGAGGGAGCCGAAGTAGTAACAGCATTGGGCGATAAGGAGGACGGTGTTCGTAACGATGACGCTGTCTTGTCGCTGCCACTATTTGCCAAAGCAGATCATCACAAGGCGAAATCGATACCTGCGCGCAGGGTCGTCGGACAGTAGCCATGTTTATCGATACGATCGTACTCCACAACTTTGGTGTCTTCTGTGGTCGCCAGGAAGCCTCACTGACACCGCCTACGAAGAACAAGCCAATCACCCTGTTTGGCGGGCTGAACGGTGGCGGAAAGACGACACTGCTCGAAGGCTTACAGCTCGCCCTCTACGGCCGGCATGGGCCATCGGCCAAGCAGAACGGCATGGCCTATGAAGATTATCTCCGCCGCTGCATCCACCGACGAACAGCCCCCGCTGAAGGAGCATCCGTCGAAATCTCGTTCCGATCCAATGAGGATGGTGAGCAGCGTTCATACCGGGTTCGGCGTTCCTGGGCTGCACCCAATGGCCGTGTCCGCGAACACCTGGAGGTCTTCGTCGACGGGCAATATGACGCGGCGCTCTCAGAAACGTGGATGGAGCAGGTGGAGCGTTTCATTCCGATGCGCCTGGCCCACCTCTTTTTCTTCGACGGGGAACGAGTCGAGTCGCTGGCGGACCCCGAGAAGTCCCGCACGGTACTTTCAACAGCCGTGCATGCTCTGCTCGGTGTGGATCTGATCGACCAGCTAAAGACGGATATGGCTGCGCTCGATCGCAAGAAGCGAAGGGACACAAAATCGTGCGCCGAAGCACAGAACGTCGACCAACTTGAAGAACGGCTGAGCAAGCTGGACGTACAACTGGGCGACCTTCGGCAGCAGCGAGCCGCCCTGCAGAACGACCGGGATCGGACAGCCAAGAAGTTCCGTGACATACAGGAAAGGCTGACAGAGCAAGGCGGCGACCTCATAAATCGTAGACACGAGTTCGAGAAGG
The DNA here is from genome assembly GCA_964446835.1 of uncultured Planctomycetales bacterium. Taxonomy (GTDB): domain Bacteria; phylum Planctomycetota; class Phycisphaerae; order UBA1845; family JAFGLZ01; genus CAYUQT01. The sequence continues at coordinate 207,238 of CAYUQT010000007.1, forward strand.
AGCAGGCTGAGCTACAGGGGCAACTGCGAGCAATTGAGAGTCAGTTGGTTATCGCCGCGGCGGGAACAATGCCGCTCGCGTTGGTAGGCGGGCTGCTCAAGGAAATGCTTGATCAGGCAGAGCGGGAAGAAAGAGCGGCTCGCGCCGACGGCCTCGTGACTTCCCTAAAGGACCACGATAATCGACTACTGGACCTGCTTCGAACCGCCGGTGCTTCAAAGTCCGTGCTGCTCAAGGCCCAGGAATTCTGCGTGGCTGAATTGGCGGATATCGATGCGGCGGCGAGTACGGAACGGTACCTGGGAATCGACAGCCATGGCCGAGGGCAGCTGCGATCACTGCTCTCCCATCGAATTCGTGAGGAAACGGAACAGGCTCGTGAGCTGCTGACGAAGGTGGAGGATCTCCAGAATCGCCTGGCTCTGCTTGACCGGAAGTTGGCCGCCGTCCCAGATGCTGATGCTATCTCTGACTTACTGGCGAAGAGAGATGACCTGCAGAAGACCCAGGCCGGTATCGATGTGAAGTTGTCTGATTACGACGAACGGATCAGGACCAACGAACACGAACGGAATGTCCGATCCGGGGAATTGGATAAGCTACTAAGGCTTCGGAGGGCCGCAGAATTCGAGCAGCAGGATGTGGTGAGATTTCTTAAGCATTCTGAGCGTGTACAAGAAACGCTCGATCGTTTCCGTGTTGCCCTGGTAGCCAGACAGGTCGACCAGCTGGAGTCGCTCATTCTCTCGGGTTACCGCCAGCTCCTAAGAAAACAGTCTCTGATCTCTTCGGTTCGCATCTCCCCACAGGATTGCGGCCTAACACTCATTGGGACGGATGGCCAGGTACTACCAGAAGAGAGGCTGTCGGCCGGTGAGCGGCAGCTCCTCGCCGTTGCGATCCTCTGGGGATTGGCCAAGGCCGCAGGACGCCCCTTGCCCACGGTCATCGACACCCCGCTCGGACGGCTGGATGCCAGTCACCGTACGCACCTGGTGGATCGGTACTTCCCATGTGCAAGTCACCAGGTCGTGCTGCTCTCAACGGACGAAGAAATCGACAAAGAGTTCTATGAACGGCTACGACCCTGGGTAGGCCGCGTGTATCGGCTCGACTTTGACGATTCCACCGCATCCAGTTCCATTGAAGAAGGCTACTTCTGGTAGGAGATCGGCCGCCATGAGCCTCGACACCATTCGCATCTCAAAGCAGGGCCGCGATCAGCTAATCACGCTAAGACGTCGGACCGGCATCACGAATTGGAATATCCTGTCCCGATGGGCGTTCTGCCTCTCCGTTGCCGAACCATCACCGCCCCGCTGCGAAAAGGTGCCAGCTGACAGCCCGGTTGAGATGAGTTGGCGCACATTTGGCGGCGAGTGTGAGTCGGTTTACCTGGCTCTCCTGAAGGATCGCTGCCGACGAGATGGGTTGGACCTGTCCGGCGAGACGATTGCTACACAGTTTCGGCTTCACCTTCACCGCGGCATTGGTTACCTGGCCAGCGACCCCAAGATGAAGAACATTGCGGACCTCATCCGAAAAGCGACCGAGTGCAAGATAGGACGGCCGTGAGCCCTGCATCGCAAATCCTGCGCCACAAGACCGCGATCTCTCGCACGAGTCTCTCACGGCCTTTGGGGGCGGCGATGGAGGCCGGCCTCCTGGCTCCGGGCAACGACGTCTTCGATTACGGCTGCGGACGAGGAGATGATGTACGCCTTCTGCAGAAGCTGGGCATTGAAGCGGATGGATGGGACCCAGCGTACCAGCCGACGAAACGCCCGCGAGAGGCCGACATCGTCAATTGCGGATACGTCGTCAATGTTATTGAAGACACCGAGGAACGGGCGCAATGCCTTAGATCCGCATGGGCGCTAGCCCGACGTGCGATGGTGGTCGCCGCACGTCTTACGATGGATGCTAAGCGCACCTCCTGTGATGCCCACGGTGACGGGGGGGTAACGATTCGCGGTACGTTCCAGAAGTTCTTTTCCCAGAACGAGCTTCGGGACTGGATCGACCGCACGCTTCAAACCACGTCCGTGGCAGCCGCTCCTGGCGTGTTCTTCGTTTTTCGGGATCCTACGGCCCGCCAGGCATTCCTCGCGTCGCGATACAGGCGCCAACGTGCAGCACCCAAACTGCGCATGAGCGATGTGCTCTTCGAGCAGCATCGGGGGCTCTTGGAGCCTTTGATGAACTTCGTGACATCCCGCGGTCGCCTTCCCGCCGACGGAGAGATGTCCGGGATCACTTCACTGCGAGAGACCTTCGGATCGGTTCCTCGGGCGTTCGCCGTCGTACGGCGCGTCACAGGAGCGGACCAATGGGAGAGTATACGAGCCGAGCGGATTGAGGAGATCATCCTTTACCTAGCCCTTGAGCGGTTCGGCGGACGCCCGAAATTCGGGGAGCTTCCTTCGGATCTTCAACTCGACGTGCGGGAATTCTTCGGGACGTACAACAGGGCGTGTAGCCGTGCCGACGCCCTGTTGTTCTCAGCCGGGCGGATGGATGCCATTGCTGGTGGAATGAAGGCGTCGCCTGTCGGTAAGCTGACCGGCAACGCCCTGTATGTTCACGAGAGCGCATTGCATATGCTCCCTGCAATCCTTCGGATCTACGAGGGATGTGCCAGATCATATATCGGGGTCGTGGACGGCGCGAACATCATCAAGCTGCACCGCGATGCCCCGTCGGTCTCGTACCTGCTCTACCCGCGTTTTGACGAGGTACCCCATCCTGCCCTGAGCGCCTCCTTGCTGGTCAATCTGCAGCGATCCGACGTCCAGTACAGGGAGTACCAGCAGAGCGATAGCCCGCCGATCCTTCATCGTAAGGAGGAATTCGTTGGGTCGGATTACCCTGGGCGTGAGCGGTTTAGGAAGTTAACCTCCCAGGAGGAGAAATGGGGGCTGTACGAGAACCCCAGCGAGATCGGCACGCTCAGGGCTTGGGAGGACCTGCTCAAGGCGAAGTCCGTGTGTCTGCGAGGCCATCGGCTTTGCAGATTGCGCGAGACAACACCTGATGCCTCGAACGCTACGTGCGAGTCCGCGACACCGGAGGACAACAAGCCCTTGGAGGAGGCCTGATGACCCTTCATTTCGTCGTGCAGGAGCATCAGGCCCGCACGCATCACTTCGACCTTCGACTCGAACGTGCGGGTGTGTACAAGAGCTGGGCCGTCCCGAAAGGTCTGCCTGATACCCCTGGTGTCAATCGCCTTGCGATCCAGGTTGAAGATCATGACCTGTCATTCGGGAACTTCGAGGGACTTATTCCTGAGGGGAACCGCGGAGCCGGCAGTATTGCCGTTTGGGATCACGGAACGTACCGGGTGGAGGAGTGGACGAAGAACCGAATCATGATCAATATCGAAGGAACTAAGCTTTTGGGACCTTACAGACTCATACGAATGCGAGGAAAGGAAGGGCGCCAGTGGTTGATCGCGAAGGTGTCGTAAGGTGCAAGCTGGCCGATTGAACCCGAGTCGAAGGGAACCATCCATCTGAGGGCGGTGCCGAATGTACACGCCAAGGGCTGAAGAACTAAGGAAGGCCTTCCGCGCCATACCCAAGGAACAGCGGGACACGCACCAGTCCTTTGCGATTCGGGTGTGGCGGGCGATGTCGTGGTTGGAACGTGTGGAACAGGCCACCGATATCGAGGATCGGTTTATCAGGTCATGGATCGGCCTCAACGCCCTGTACGGACGGTTGGACGATGACCGCCGGGCTTGGGGCGACCATGAGGCACTTGGCGCGTTTCTGTCGCTAGTCTGGCGGCTCGATGACGAGGGGCTGATCCAACATGTCCTTTGCAGCAGACAGTTGGATGTCCTGCGACTGATCGAAAACCGCTTCCTCTACGACAAGTTCTGGCTCGCGCCGGACCATGACCATGGCCACGATATGCACCGAATCGTGCGAGAAATGATGCCGCGTTTTGGCACCCAGCGGATGCTGCCCATCCTGCAGGTTCTTCTCGATCGCCTGTACGTCATGCGAAATCAGGTGTTCCATGGAGCAAGCACCAAGGGCAGTTCGTTGAATCGAAGGACCCTCATTCAGTCCGCCGACTTGCTGGGCCGATTACTCCCGGTGATGATCACCGTGATGATTCGCCACGGCATCCAGGAGGACTGGGGGGAGATCTGTTTTCCGCCTGTTCGGTAGGTCTCATCATTCGAGGTTAGCTATTATGGCGCTAATCGTGCTCGGTGCGGGGGCAACGCGCGGAGCTTCATTTGTCAGTGACTCAGATGGGTGTCCCCTGTGCCTACCGCCTCTGGATGGCGACTTCTTCACTCAGTTGCAACGCGTCGCCAACAACAAGCATGCCGCAACGGTTGGGAGCATGATTGAGGACGCGGTGGAGTTATTCGGGCACAACTTCCACGTGACCCTTGAGACGATGTTCACAACGGTTGAGCACCAGATCCGCATCGTCGAGAAGACTACCGGAGAACGATGGGGAGAAGACCTAGCAGACTTAATGGAGAAGCGGACGAACCTCTTACAGGCCGTTGCAGCGGTTCTGGAAGAGTCCTTGTCCTATAGTCCACAGGGCGGGACAGGACTTCAGCACCGTGACTGCGCCTACCACGACGCACTTGTGCAGCAACTTGAGCCCGCCGACGCGATCGTGTCGTTCAATTACGATTGCCTGATCGATCACACGCTTCAGAAGAATGGGAACGGCAAATGGAATGCCCGTTATGGGTATTGCCTCCCGCTTAAAAGGGGGCCAGGTTCACGAATTGTAGGTGAAGACGCTTGGAACCCTAGGGCTCCGGCAGTGAAAGGCAAGACAATTCGGCTCCTCAAACTTCATGGCTCACTACATTTTTCCAAGGGTACTTTCGCCCTCAAAAAGGCGCCCTACACAAGTCGTGGCGCAAAGAAGAGACTGCAGTTCGAGATAATCCCGCCGGAGTGGAACAAGCGGTTTGATGAAGGCGTGTTCGGACGAGTATGGGCACAGGCGGCGGTGGAGATCCACCAAGCTAGAACCATCGTGGTGATAGGCTACTCCTTTCCTTTGACTGATCTGCACACGTCCTCGCTGTTCAGAGTGTCGGTTCCAAGAAGCAGGCTGAGCAACGTCGTCCTGGTCAATCCCGACAGCGAAGCGCGACACCGAGCGATGAACGTGCTGAGGCGTGGTCTAACACCCAAAACAAGGGTCATGGTATTTGATTCGCTGAAGGAATTCTGTCAGGTGGAGAGGGGCGCATGGGACCGGAAGTGAATCCGGATCTCGGACCTCCAGCTTGAAGGTGTCATCTACGCCTGCCTCCGCACAGCGCAAGCTACTGGGGTTGTCCATGTGGTAGCGGCAAGAAGTTCAAGAAATGTTGCGGTCGTGTTCCTTCCGCCGCTCAGTGAGGCTAGGCTCGCGTCTGAGAAGTGCGTATCGGTGATAGGCTGAGCTCGCCGAACGACCAGGGAAATGCTGTATCGATCATGTACACAAACACGTACATAAACCAAAGTCGATCTTAATCTAAGTCCTTGCCCTGCAACGGCTAGTAATATAATACGGGGGTTCGAATCCCCCCCTCTCCGTTTTCCTTCGAAAATATGCGTTTTTGCTGGGGTTTCTGAACGTTTTTCGTTCTCGGGTTGGTCTGTCTCGCCGCTTGTGTCCCCTTCTTCGTTAGTGCCAGATGATGCCGAACATTGCCCGAACATTCCAGGGGACTGATGCGCCAAATGGTGCGCCGTAGTTTCGGGGGTTACGGGTTGGTTGTCGGTGCCTGTTTTCTTGGCCTCTTGTTCGGTCGTTTTCGTTGCGAGATTCGGCCCCCGGTCGATGATGCCCTCATCCCGAAGTCGAAACGCTTTTGTGTATCTATCAACCAACGCCAGAGACGACAGCCGCATCAAGCTTTGTACTTCTCTGGGCTGGGCCCCGTTGAACTCGAAATACCAACAGCCCCGAATGGCACTGCCGTAGCCTGGGGAGGTAGTTGGGCACAGAATCCCCAA
>CAYUQT010000008.1:0-203396 GCA_964446835.1 uncultured Planctomycetales bacterium
GGCTGGACGGCAACGCGGCATTCTATGGAACGTATTCCAAGGAAGAACAGCTCGCCCAGAGGCGAGGCAACATCGTGCCGCCGCCGGCGCTGCAGTAGGCGCTGAAGCGGTACTTCTTGGTATTCCGTCCCTCAAAGTTGATAGCACTGGAGTGCAACGATAGACTGAAGCTGTGGAGGTGTGCGGTGTCGAGTGTTCCGGTCGCAGTTCAGCCTATGGAAGCTCCGTATCGCGGCCTTCGCATGACCGCAGACGAATTCCTGGCGATTCCCGACGATGGATACAACTATGAATTGATTGACGGAGTGGTCGTCATGTCGCCCAGTCCGAGCCCGAAGCACCAAGCGATCACAAGCGAGATCCTCGGTCAGATTCACTGGTACCTTCGCACGCACCCCCTGGGACGGGTCTTTGCCGAACTCGACGTCCATCTGGGCACCGGTCCGACCGGGGCAGATATCGTGTACAAGCCCGAGGTCATCTTCGTTCGTTCCGAGCGCCTTGCGGAAATGCAGGAAAAGATCGCAGGCGCTCCGGAACTAGTGGTGGAGATCATCTCCAGGGGCTCACGGCGGCTCGACAGTCAGACCAAGAAGGCCGACTACGAGCGATTCGGCGTTCAGGAGTATTGGCTCATCGATCCCGAACGCAAACACTTCACATTCTATCGCCTCAACGAGAGGCGGTTCGAGGAAGTCAGTCCCGCCGGCACGGCGTTCAGCAGCCAGGCCGTCCCAGGCTTCTCTCTGGACTTGACTCCCATTCACGAACTCCTTAAGCCGTGGCCCTCGGCCGATCGACAATAGAGGGTCGGCGAATCCCCCAGTGAGAGCAGCGAGACAAACCTGCTGCCCTTGATGCCGCCGGTCTGTTTGGAGAGAATCAACTGTTCGGACGTGCCCGGCCGCATCGGCGAGCGGGTCCGGAACCGTGGTTCGTGCATGCATCGATCACCTCCGGGGTGAGAAAGGTCAGCGTATGAAAGCGGAGAACGTGAAGAAGGTCGTTCTGGCCTATAGCGGCGGCTTGGATACCAGTGTCATCCTGCCGTGGATTCGCGAGCACTACCGGTGCGACGTGATCGCCTTCGTGGCCGACGTCGGCCAGGGACTCGGCGAGTTGAAGGGTATCGAGAGGAAGGCCCTCCGCAGCGGGGCGTGCAAGTGTATCGTCCGCGACCTGCGTAAGGAGTTTGCGACGGACTTTCTCTGGCCGATGCTCCGCAGCGGGGCGATCTATGAGAAGCGGTACCTGATGGGAACGTCGATCGCCCGTCCGCTGATCGCCAAGGACATGGTGCGGGTGGCCGAGCAGGAAGGGGCCGACGCCGTCGCCCACGGCGCCACGGGCAAGGGCAACGACCAGGTTCGCTTCGAGACAACGGTCATGGCGCTCAACCCGTCGCTCAAGATCATCGCCCCATGGAAGGACCCTCGCTTCGAGTTGACCAGCCGCGAGGCCGCCGTCGAATACGCCAAGGCGAGGAAGATCCCCATCGAGGTGTCCAAGAAGAGCATCTACTCTCGCGACCGCAACCTGTGGCACATCTCGCACGAAGGTGGGGAGCTTGAAAGCACCTGGAACGAGCCGCTCGATCGGATGCTGGTGATGTCGGTGCCCGTCGAGAAGGCCCCGAACAGGGCGACGTACGTCGAGATCGGGTTCGAGAAGGGCACGCCGGTGTCGCTGAACGGCAAGAAGCTCGACCCGGTGACGCTGATCGAGCGGTTGAACGAGATCGGCGGCCGGAACGCCATCGGGCAGGTCGACCTGGTCGAGAACCGGCTGGTCGGCATGAAATCTCGCGGTGTGTACGAGACGCCGGGCGGAACGATTCTGCTCGAAGCCCATCGCGCGATGGAGACGATCTGCCTCGATCGTGAGACCTCGCATTTCAAGGAGACGCTGGCCGTCCGGTACGGCGAACTGGTGTACGACGGCCGGTGGTACACCCCGCTCCGCGAGGCGATGGACGCCTTCTTCAGCTCGACCCAGAAGTTCGTCACCGGTACGGCGCGGGTCAAGTTGTACAAGGGCAACTGCCGGGCGGTGGGAGCCAAGAGCCGCTACTCGCTCTACGTGGCCGACCTGGCCAGCTTCACGATGAGCGCCGCCTACGACAGCACGGACGCCATCGGCTTCATCCGCCTCTTCGGGCTGCCCATGAAGATCCGCGGGCTCATCCAGGGTACGGCGGCGAAGAAAGGGCGCAAGGCCCGCTAATCGCGGTTCGGTCGATCGGCAGACTCAGGCGTCGTATCGCGAGGTGGCATGACCGTGCACGTCATCGACTCGGGTGTGGTCTGTGCGGGATGTGAAGATACGGATCATCAGAGCTGCGCTTTTCCGCAGGTCTGTGTCCTGCCGAACGGGCGATGGCTCTGCGGTTTTCGGGTGGCGCCGACCAAGCAGGCCGTCGCCGGTCAACGCAGCCGGCTGACCTGGTCGGACGACGAAGGAAAGACCTGGTCGAAACCGATCGAGCCCTTCACGGCAATCACGGTGGAGGGGCGGGCTGGACTGTTTCGCGCGGTTGGCGTCACGCCGATGGGCGGGTCGCGGGTGCTGGCCGTGCTCTACTGGGTAGACGCGTCGGACCCCTCGCGACCATTCTTCAATGAACAGACCGAGGGGCTGCTCGATTCACGGATCTGCCTGTCCCAGTCGTCCGACGGTGGGCAGACATGGTCGGCACCCGAGCGGATCGACACGACGCCGTTCAATATCCCCACGCCGATCACCGGCCCGATCCTGCGACTGTCCAGCGGCGAACTGGCCGTCCAGTTCGAACTGAACAAACACTATGACGACACCTCGGAGTGGCGGCACAAGTCGGTGCTGATGTTCTCGAGCGATGGCGGCCGGAGCTGGCCGGCACATACCCTCGCGAGCGACGATCCGACGAATCGCATCTTCTACTGGGATCAGCGTCCGGCGGTGATGCCCGACGGGCGCATTCTCGACGTCTTCTGGACGTACGATCGCCAGACGGCGGTCTATCTGAACATCCACGCCCGCGAGTCGAGGGACCACGGCCGGACGTGGTCTGCGATGTGGGATACCGGCGTTCCGGGGCAGCCCGCCGCACCAGTCGCCCTGTCCGGGAATCGCATCGGGCTGGTGTATGTCGATCGGACCGGCTCACCGGTGATCAAGATGCGAGTCAGCGGCGACGGCGGTCGGACGTTCCCCGAATCGACGGAGGCGATCGTCTACCAGACCGACACAGCCTCTCAGACATGGGCCAAGAAGAGCATGCAGGATGCCTGGGCCGAAATGGGCAAGTTCTCGATCGGCCTGCCCGCCACTGCCGTGCTGCCCAACGGCGACACGCTGGTGGTCTTCTACGCCGGACGGCACACAGACCTGACCGACGTGCGATGGGCGAGGCTTGACCCGTCGGCATGATCGCCGCGAGATTCCCCTGACGCGCCATACCGGCAACGATCGGAGTGAGGCAACGCATGACCCATCGAGAACGCATCCTGTCGGTGTTTCGGGGTCAGACGCCCGACGCCGTTCCGTTCATGCTCGACCTGTCGCATTGGTTCTACCACCGGAATCGGATGCCGTGGGACCTGACCCAGGCCTACGAGCAACCCGAGACCGAACTGATCGACTATCACCGGAAGATGGACGTCGGCTTCTATCTGCCGAACCTGGCACCATTCCATTCGGTGACCTATCCCTCGGACGTCAAACCCGGCGCGGTCCGCAGCCCCGACGGGACCGAGATCACCTGGTCGTTCGAGACGCCGCTCGGGACCATCCGGCGGACCCGGCGATGGGAGCCCGACAACTATGCCTGGGGGATCGTTGATTGGGGCGTTCAGACCGAACAGGACCTTCGCGTGCTGGCCTATGCCCTGGGCCGCCGCCGTTTCGCCCCGCGTCCGGAGGTGTATCGCGCCTGGAATGACGAGGTCGGCCAGACCGGTGTGGTCTATGTCATCTTCGGCTACAGCGCCATGGGGCAACTGCTCAATCTGTGGATGGGTATCGAGCGAACCATGTACGCCATCTGCGACTGGCCCCAGACGATGCGAGAGGTCGTCGATACGATCAACGCCAACAACCTCGAACTGATCGACGTGATGGCCACCCTGCCCGGCGAGGTCGTGCTGATGGGCGACAACTTCTCCAGCGACATTCAGCCGCCGCACTTCTTCGCCGAATGGACGCGGTCGTTCTACATCGAAGCGGTACGCCGACTCCACGCTACGGGCAAGTTCGTCGGTGCGCACATCGATGGACGCCTTCGCGGCGCCCTGCGAATGATCCGCGAGACCGGCGTCGACTGCTCCGACGCGACCACGCCGACACCGATGGGCGATCTGACGCCGACGGAGTGTCGCGCCGAGGCCGGAGGCGACATGATCCTGTCGGGCGGCGTGCCGCCGAACCTCTGGCTGCCCAACGTGGATGTCGACGTCTTCAAGGCATCCGTCCTGCAATGGCTGGACCTCCGCAGATCGAGCCCACGGCTGATCGCGGCCGCGGGCGATCAGGTGCCTCCCGGGGCCGACGAGGATCGGATTCGGATCATGAGGGACCTGGTCGAGACGCACGGGCGGTATTGAGGCGCGGCTTGCCATCGGAAGCCTCGCTTGTCGCGAGGCCCCGAGACCGCCATAATCCCACCGCTGTCTCACAGGGTTTAAATTCAGTTCGGAGGAGACTTCCATGTTCGCACACGCCGTACTCGTGGGTGTTCTGATGCAGACCGCCGCCAGTGAATCCGAGGGCAAGGTTGCGCCGCTTCGCCTGCCCGATCAGATCGAGGCGAAGGGCGAGTCGTACGCCCGCCTGAAGTTGGCATACGACCGGCTGTGCTCTCCGCCCCTGGACGATCCGGAGTTCGTGCTGTCCGACGTGAACTTCAGGTTCGTCCGGCGATTCACCGAGTACAGCGGCGATGTCTCAGGTAGGATGCTCGGGGCACTCAATGCCGCGGCGGCCGTTCTGAGCATCAAGCCGCCGATGCTGGACGATCTGATCGCCGGATTCGCCAAGTATCAGAAGCCCGACGGCCACTTCGGGGCCGATCAGGACCTGGCCAAGACGGTCAACCAGAACCGCGACATGCCCATCTGCTGGGGCAATGGCCGGCTGCTGCTGGCCCTGGCCGAACGCTATCGCACCGCACCTAGCCCGGAGCTGATGACCCTGGCCAGGAAACTGGGCGACTACGTCATCTCGACCCGCAAGTACTACGGCAAGGAGGAGAACTTCAAGAGCGTCGGGGGTATCGCCGCCTCGGGCTATACGACGTGTTACCCCTCGATGATTGACGGGCTGGCGGCGTTGGCGCAGGTTTCGGGCGACTCGCGGTACATGGACGAGGCGAAGTTCATCGCGAAGCTCTCGCTGATCGATAAGGAATTCGCCCACCATCACAGCCATGGGCGTCTGACCGCCTATCGCGGGATGCTCGATATCGACCGCTTCACCGGCAGCCGTGAATTCGTCGACACCGTCGGTGCAGGCTGCCGTCGTGTGATCGACGAGTTCATCCTGCCCACCGGCGGCATCACCGAATACTTCAGCCGCGACTGCACGACCGACGAGGGGTGCTCCGAAAGCGATTGGCTCCGCGTGAGCTTCTTCATGTGGGAGGCAACGAGCGATCCGATGTACCTCGACGTGGCCGAGCACGTGCTGAGAAACCACCTGTACGGAGCGCAGTTCCGGCAGGGCGGCTTCGGCCACTGGGGATGGTCGCCGGCGAAGCTCGGCTCGACGGCCTACGACTATGCAGTGCTGGGGCACAAAGGCTCGGACGCTTACTGGTGTTGCTCGATGCACGGCACCCAGGTGCTGGCCGACGCCGTGCGGTGGGGTGTCGTGGCCCGTGGCGGCAAGATTCTGATCACGTGGCTGTCGGAGGCCCGTGCGACGCTGAAGCCGACGGACTCGTCGCCGGCGATGACGATCACCACGGAACGCCCGTCGCTGAATGCATGGACCGTCACGGTCGAGGCGCCCGCCGAGGTTCAGGCGACGCTCGCCCTGCGGGTTCCGGGCTGGACCGAGCGGATTGAGGTTGACGGCCGGCCGTGCGAAGCCCGTAGCGGCTGGGCCGAGATCAACCGCAAGTGGTCGGGCACGTCGCAGCTCCGCGTGACCCTGCCCGATGCGATCCGTCTGGCAGGACCCTATCGACCGCAGGTTGAAGAGGGCAAGCCGGTGCGTGTGTTCTCGGGAGCCGATCTGTACATCCTGCCCGAGGTTCAGATCCCTCAGGGCTACGTCAAGTCTGACGCGATTCCCAGGCTCGTGCTTTCGGCCGATCGGCCGACGGAGGGTCGGATCCCGGTTCTGATCGAGGGTGCGGACTCGAAGCTTCAGAAGGCCGCCCTGGTGCCGATGTCGCGCCGCCCGCTGGGGGGTGCCCGACTGCTGTTTGCCGTCCGCCGCATCGACGGCGAGGCGTTCCGCGAGTTGGCGTCGAAGGCTGCCGAGCCGCCCGCCGCCGGCACACCGGTCGTGTTCAAGTTCGCCTGCGACGGTGAGTGCAAGCTGTTCCTGAATGGGAAGGATGTGGGCCACTATGCCGGTTGGCACGATGCCGCTGAGACCGACGCGTACACCCACACCGCGTCGAACGTTCTGACGATCCGCGCCCACAGCAATGCGGCCAAGCCCGGCCTCATCGGGATCATCCTCGCCGGTGGCAAGATGCTGGTAACCCGTCCCGACGACTGGTCGGTGGCGGCCGTGCCGGACAACATGCCCGCCGGCGCCACGGGCGAGCCCGAGGGGAGTTCCAAGCCCATCGACATCGGCCCGTTGGGCACGCCGCCCTGGGGACACATGTCCGGCGGGCTGGTCAAAACGGGCGCCCGCTGGATCTGGGCCGAGAAACCGGCTCCGGCCAAGGGACAGATTTGGCAGTTCCGCTGCGCGTTTGAGATGCCGGAGGTGAAACCGTAAGGTCGGCTTCTCAGGCGAGTCACTGCAGCCAGCGGCGCAACATTCGACGCCGAGACCGGAGTTCCTGCGCCCTGCGGAGGTCGTCCGGGGTCTCGATGGGATAGAGAAGGCCCAGGACGATCATCACGATCAGGCCGACCAGCGCGGTGATGATCGCCGCGACGATATGAAGGGTTCGCCACGTCGTGGCATAGATCGCCATCAGGATGGCCGACGTCGCCATGCACACGATGGGGAAGTAGCACCGCAGGATCTCGATCGGTGGAGGCGGCAGCAGACGAACCTTGCTCGGTCGAACCAGGCAGGCCGGACAGACCATCGTTCCATCGAGCTTCGGCATCAACTCGGCGATCAGCCCGCAATAGCCACACGGACCGAAGGCCCGATTGTTTTCGGCCGCCTGGCGAATGCGGAGGATCGCCTCGTACGCCTCGCAGATCAAGGTGAACTTCTTCGCCTGGCGTGAGGAATCGCCGCCGTGTCGATCCGGATGGTAGGCCAGGGCGAGCTGCCGGTATCGCCGGCGGATCCGCTCCATGGAGGCATCGTGTGGCAGACCGAAAAGCCGAAATGGATCAACATTCTTGGGTAGCACCATGTCCTCGCCGGCGGGAATCATCCCGCTTCTGCCGATTCTACCCTGTCTCGAGATCGACGGCACATCCGATAATCGCTTCGCGGAGGATCGTGATCGACGATCAGGGTGCCTTCGAGGCAGAGTCCGTTTGGTAATTCCGTCGGTAGCGCGTAGGCGCCGGGGTGCCAATTCAATACAATCTTGTTCAGAGATGCGGGACGGTGGAGCGAACATTCGGCCGATCGCCCGCCCGTGCGTTACCGGATGATTAGCGAATGGACATGAATGCACCCCATCGCTGAGACGGTGGGTCGCCCCTGGTCTTCTCCGAAGCGATGAAGTAGGTCCTTCACCCGCCCGGCTGTTCCAGGACTCGTCGTGGCACAAAGATGATCGCGAACCCAAACATACGCAATCTGGCTATCATTGCCCACGTGGACCACGGTAAGACCACCCTGGTCGACCAGATGCTGCGTCAGTGCGGACAATTCCGCGACGCGCAGCTCAAAGGCGAACGGATCCTCGACTCGAACGATCTCGAACGGGAGCGGGGCATCACGATCCTCGCCAAGAACATCGCGATCCGATACAAGGACACCAAGATCAACCTGATCGATACCCCGGGACACGCCGACTTCGGCGGCGAGGTCGAGCGGGTGCTTAAGATGGCCGACGGGGCATTCCTGCTCGTGGATGCCTTCGAGGGCCCCATGCCGCAAACGCGGTTCGTCCTCCGCAAGGCCTTCGAGTGCGGCCTCCGCCCCGTGGTGGTCATCAACAAGATCGACCGGCCCGATGCGCGTCCCCTGGACGTGGTGGACGACGTAATCGACCTGTTCATCGAACTGGGCGCCGACGAGCACGCGCTGGAATTCCCGACGATCTTCACGTCGGCGACCGAAGGCTACGCCACGCTCGATCCGATGGTTCGCACGCACGACATCTACGTGTTGTTCGAGACGATCCTGAAACACGTTCCGCCCCCGAAGGGCAACCCGAACGCCCCGCTTCAGATGCAGGTCACCACGCTGGACTACAGTGAGTATGTCGGGCGGATCGGGATCGGCCGGGTTTTTTCCGGCACGCTCAAGGCCGCCACGCCGGTCGCCGTCGTCCGACACGAGAGCGAAGTCCTTCAGCAGCAGATCGGCGAACTCCAGTTGTTCGACGGGCTGGGACGCCAGAAGGTCGAGGAGGTCGGTTCGGGTGACATCTGCGCGGTGATCGGACTCGAGTCGGTCGAGATCGGCGACACCCTGACCGATCCGGACCACCCCGTCGCCTTGCCGCCGATCAGCATCGACGAGCCGACCCTGCACATGACTTTCCGGATCAACGACTCGCCTTTCGCCGGACGATCGGGCAAGTACCTGACCAGCCGGCACATCCGCGAGCGGCTCGAGAAGGAACTCCAGCGCAACGTTGCATTGCGCGTCGAGCCGGGCCTGACCCCGGAAGAGTTCAACGTGTCGGGCCGCGGGTTGCTGCACCTGTCCGTGCTCATCGAAAACATGCGGCGCGAAGGCTACGAAATGGCGGTGGGCAAACCCAAGGTGATCTTCCACGAAAAGGACCGTGTGCGAACGGAACCCATCGAATTCTGCGTCATCGACGTCCCCCCGCAGCACGTGGGATCGGTCATGGAGTTGATGGGCGTCCGCAAGGGCATCTGCCAGAAGATGGAGACCCGCGAGGAATACACGCACATGGAGTTCACCATTCCCTCGCGCGGTTTGATCGGACTGCGAAACCGCATGATGACGGCCACGAACGGCACCGCGATTGTGCATCACAACTTCCTGGAATATGACACGATGCGTGGGGACATTCCGGGTCGCTCCCTGGGCGTGCTCGTCGCCAGCGAGTCCGGGCAGGTCCGGGCGTACGCCCTGGACAACCTGGCGGATCGCGGCACGATGTTCGTTCAGCCGGGTGACTCCGTCTACACCGGGCAGGTGGTAGGCGAACACTGCCATGACGACGATATCCAGGTGAACGTCTGCAAGGCCAAGAAGATGACGAACATGCGGGCGGCATCGGCCGACAAGACGGTGGTGCTCAAGCAGCCGCGGCAGCTCACGCTCGAAATCGCCCTGGAGTTCATCGAAGAAGACGAACTGGTCGAGGTCACACCGGACGCCATCCGCCTGCGCAAGAGGACCCTCGACGAGACCGAACGCCGAAGGCGTTCCCGGGATCGCGACAAGGCCGAAGCCCAGACGGGCTGAACCGGCGCCCTTCCGTCAGACAGACGCCCTGACCCTCCAAGAGAATCGGTGGTCTGCATCCTTCTTTCCACGACGAATTGTTCCATGCCTGTGCGGTAGAGCCGTTGGGATCAGACGGCCTCGCGGAACTGCGTTTCGTAGAGGGTTCGATAGAGGGGGCAACTGGTGATCAGGGTCTCGTGGGTCCCCACGGCGACGATCCGACCGACATCCATGACGACGATCCGCTGGGCCTGATTGATCGTGCTGAACCGGTGGGCGATCACGAAGGTGGTTCTGCCGTGCATGATCTTGTTCAGCGCCCGCTGGATCTTCATCTCGCTGTCGGAGTCGATCTGGCTGGTGGCCTCGTCGAAGATCAGAATGGCAGGATCGCGCAGCACGGCGCGTGCGATGGCAATCCGCTGCTTCTGGCCGCCGGAGAGCGAACGGGAATTAATCGGCGCCTCGTAACCGGTCAACACCTCATCGCCTCGCTCGGTGCGGATTTCCTGAATGAACTCATCGGCGTAAGCCGTCCGGGCGGCCTGGAGAATCTCGTCGTTCGTTGCGTCCTTCTCACCATAGGCAATGTTCGCCCGCGCCGTGTCCGAGAAGATCACGGTGTCCTGGGTGACCAGGCCGATCTGCGAACGAAGGCTGCCCACGGAGGCCACGTTGATGTCCACGCCGTCGAGCAGAATCTGGCCCTGGTCGGGCTTGTAGAACCGCATCAGAAGGCTGCAGAGCGTCGTCTTGCCGCTGCCGTTGGGGCCGACGATGGCCACGATTTCACCGGCCTTGACCTTGAGATTGATGTCGACCAGCACCGGCTTGTCGGGATTGTTGGGATAGGCGAAGGTGACGTTGCGAAACTCGATGCCGTCATGAATCTCGGGCAGGCGGGCAATCACCGCCCGGCCGTCACAATCCTCTTCGGGCACCATGTCGATGACCTCGAAGAGCCGCTGTGCCGCTGCGTCCGCCGCCTGGAGCCGGTTGTTCACGTTCGCCAGCTTGCGGATGGGGTCGAACATGCCCGCCACGCACACCACCAGGGCGAAGAACATCTCGGCGTCGAGCCGGCCGTGAAAGACCAGGAAGCCGCCGGCCACCGCAATGCCGCCGACCGCCACCATGCCCATGACTTCCAACAGAGGCGATACCGCGGCATCGATCATCGCGATCTTGAGCTGCTGGCGCATCATCCGGCGGTGCTGCCGGAAGAAGGTGAGCGCCTCGTGCCGCTCCATGTTGTAACCTTTGACGATGCGAATGCCGGCGATCTTCTCTTCCAGCATGTCGACCATCGCACCCCAGGCCACCATGGCCCGGTTTTGCGCCCGGCGAAGCTTCTTGCCCAGCTTGCGAATCAGAATCGCCGCGATGGGTGCGATGATACCGATGACGATCAGCATGTACGGACTGACCATTGCCGCCAGCCCCAGCACCCCCATCGCCTTGAAAGGCTCGCGCATCGTCTTGCCGAACAGCGTCGCGATACCCAACTCGAGAATCGTCGAGTCGCGGGCAAACCGCGACAGCGTGTCGCCCGCCTGCTGTTGGCTGAACCACGACATCGGCAGACGAAGCATGTTCCGGTAGCCGCGGGTGCGGATGTCGATCATCGCCCGGTTGCTGATGACCCCTTCCAGATACTCCTGGAAGAAACGGCAGAAGCCGCCCAGGATTTCGACAAATACCAGCAGCCCCATGACCAGTGCCAGGGCCGTCACCTTGCTCGAAGGATCGTTGGTCGCCGGCAGCAGGTTGGCCACGCGTATCAGGTACGGTGTATACCACTTGCTCTTCCTCGGAAGGATGTCCCGAACCGTCGTCGACTCGCTCCTCCCGATATGCTGAACGACCAGGTCCACCTTGCTGCCCGGCGGAACCTGCGACATCAGGCGAAGCATTTCGTAGTGATCGCCGCCCTGCCCGTTGATACTGATGATTCGATCGCCACCGACCACCGACGTGCCCAGCGGTCCCCAGGGCTCAACCTCCTTGATGTGAACGCCCGGCAGCAGAGACTTGCCCGTCGGCGTATCACGAGCGACGTCGACCGCCACCGTACACCGCAGGCGGCGCTCCGAATCGTTGCGATACACCCAGTCGGACGTCGTCTCGTACTGGTTGAACATGATCTTGAGAAACGGCGCCACGGACGACAGGCTCACCGTGTAGAACACGCTGATGCCGATCACCGACAGGACCGACAGATAAAGGTACCGTCTCTGAGGCCAGACGAACTGCAGGCTCCGGCGGAAGTGCGGAAGCATCTTGGCGGTCTTCCGGTCCGTCACGGTCTTGGAAAAGGCTTTTGGGGAAACCGAATCAGAAAACGACACCGCGCCATTCCTTCGTCACAGGAGACGTCAATTCACCTGCCGATCATCGACCAGAGCGCCGGAGGTCGACGCCACCCTCTTGTCCCTGTTCGCCCATCTACTCCGCAAACGGACCCTCAGCAGGTGAAATGCCGGGATCAATAGAGGTCGAACCACAAACGTGTCAATCAGTATACCGGCTGACATGGCAAATCCCAACTGTTCCATCAGTTTCAGCCCGCTGGCCATCAGTGAGCCCAGCGTCGCCGCCATGATCACCCCGCAACTGCTGATGATCGAACCCGTTCGGACGATGGCCCGCTCGACCGACTCGCTCAGCTCGAACCGAGCCCCCTCCTGGAACAGCCGGGTGACCAGAAAAATGTTATAGTCCTGCCCGACGGCCACAATGATCACAAACAGAAACAGCTTCGCCTTCCAGTCCACGCCGGCCCAACCCAGCAGTCCGGTGAAGACCCACTCGCACAATCCCAGCGTCGCCAGATAGGTCACCAGTGTGGCCGCGAGCATGAATATCGACAACGGCGCGTCGCGCGTCAGCAGGTAGACGATCACCAGGATCACCGCCACCACCAGTATGGTTACGCGGCGATGGTCGGTCAGGCTGTATGACTTGATGTCGATCATGTAGGGGGTCAGGCCCGATGAGAGCACCGTGGCCTTGCCGCCGAAGAGTTCCTCGGCCGTTCGAACCGCCTGTTGTTCCAGGTGAGCCACCGTATCAAACGACTCCTCGACAAACGGCTGGCTGCGTATCACCACGTCAAACCGCACCGATTGGGTGTCGGGCGAAACGTATTCTTGAGTCAGGCGCCGGCCACCCACCATAGCCACCATGCGCCCCTGTTCGCGAATCTCGGGTACCATTCCAAGGGGCTCGCTCAGGCTGCGCACGTCGCTCGTGGTTCCCACCTGACGCAAGAGGGGAGTCAGCCGATCGCTCAGGGCCTTGCCCGCCTTCTCCTCTTTCAGCGACGGGTGCCGGACGACCAGCGTGGTCACATACGCCTCGCCCGGCGGAAAATGAGCCTGCGCCAAATTCGCCCCGCGCGTCGAAGGACAGCTCAAGGGCAACTCGGCAATGGTGTCATAGCGGAACTTCATGCCCACCGAATTCCAGATCGGAATCCCCAGGCACACCCCACCGGCCAGCAACACCGCCCAGGGACGCGCCACCACCATCGACGCCAGGCGGGGCCAGAGGTTCTGTTGACCAATGATACCCTTGGCAGACAGCCGCCCGGGCCAGAACAGCTTGCCGCCCATCAGGACGGCCAGTGCCGGTACCAGCGTCATCGATGCGGCGGTGGATAATGCCACCACCGGGCCTAGGACCTCTCCGGAATTGTGACTGAGAACAAATTCCGAGGCCACCAGCATCGTCAGACCGAAGATGATCGTCCCCGCACTCGCCACGATCGCCGGGCCTACCGCCACCATCGTCCGACTGGCGGCTGCAACGGCGTCGGCATGACCGATCAGTTCCTCACGGTAACGGGCGATCCAGAAGAGGGCGTAATCGGTCCCCGCACCGAACAGCAGCACCACCGTGAACATCCGCTCGATCGACGAAACGCTCCAGCCGGCCCAGGCCAGAAGGTTCAGCACCTTGAAGGCACCGAAAACGCTCAATCCGATCGAGAAAAGTGGCACCATCGCCGCCAGTGGCGAGCGGTATACAATGGCCAAAATCAACATAACAGCCAGAATGGTGACCCACATCGTTCGGTCCAATGCCGCCCTGGCCACCATCGTGTAGTCGCGACCAACGCCCGCCGATCCGGTTACTACAACATCAAGGCCCTTAGGAACTTCCATCTGCGCTAGGCGCTCAACGGTCTCGACCGACTGTTTGGCCCGCATGGTCACGAAGTTTACGGAGAGATTGACCACGATCAGGCCGATCTGCTTGTCACGGCTGATTAATTTGCCCGCCAGAAACGGTTGGATATCCGACGATACCACTCTCCAAGTATCTGCGGGAGTATGTTGCTTGCTGCGGTGGTTGCTCTCCTCAACCAGTCGTTGGGTCAGCCCCTTCATGTAGGCGCGGTCGGCGGCACTCAACCCGCTCGGTCGAGAGACCACGACGATAACCTGACTGCGGGAGGCCGACTGCGGAAAGGCTTTGAGGAGGAATTCGAAGGCCTGGTTGCTGGGAGCCTTCACCGGCAGGAGGGTGTCGGGCTCGCTGCGAATGAGCTCGCCCATGTCGGGGGCACAGAACGCCAACCCTATGGCAAACACTATCCACCCGACAACCCACGCCAGTGGGTGCCGGGCCACCGATGCGCCCAACCGTCCGAACATGCGGCAATGGTAACGCCGGAACCCTGCCGGGTCAAAGACCGTCGGCGGAATCATAGACCCGTCTCAGCGGAGCAGTCACCGCTTCAGAACAGCCGGCGGCAACGACATCGGTTCAGGTGCCGCACATCCGACCAGGCTTCAGATCACCTCGTCGGCCTTCGGATAAGAGCCCAGCACGTGCAGCCCCAGGCAGTGATTGCGGACCCGCTTGAGGGCATCAACCATGGCGAGATCCTCGACATGCCCCTCGGCCTCGGCGAAGAAGAAGTACTCCCAGTTGCGCTTGCGACTCGGACGCGACTCGATGAAGGTCAGGTTCAGCCCGCATTCTTTGAACGTGACCAGCACGTCGGCCAATGCACCAGGCTTGTGAGAGGTGGTGAACGTCACGGCGGTCTTGTCTTCGCCGGTTCGCCCCGTCGGGCCCAGACCGATTACGAAGAATCGCGTCACGTTGTTCGGATTGTCCTCGACGTTCTGGCAGACGATTGTGAGGCCGTAGTGCTCCGCCGCCACTGCGTTGCCCAAGGCGGCGCTCCGGGGTTCTTTGGCGGCCATCTCCGCCGCCCGGCTCGTGCTGGCAACCGGGATGCACTTGCCCGCCAACCCGGTCTCGGCCAGCCAGTGCTGACACTGGCTGAAGACCTCGGGTTTGGAGTACAGACGTTCGATCTCCTCCATCGGGCACATGGCCAGAAGATTGTGGTGAATCGCCCGATTGATTTCAGCCTTGATTGTAACGGTGCTGTCGAGAAAGGCGTCCATCGTGTCGGTGATCGCACCCCCCGTGCTGTTCTCGATGGGCACCACACCCAGGTCGGCGCGTTCGCGGCTGATCTCCTCGAAGACGCCTCGGATGTCGTTGACCGAAAGGTACTCGACCGATGCACCGAACTTGCCGGACGCCGCCAAGTGTGAATTGCTGCCCTCAGGACCGAGGTAGGCAATACGAAGGGGCCTCTCCAGCGCAAACGAAGCGCTCATGAGTTCACGGTAGATGGCAACCAGGGCCTTGTTCGGCAGCGGACCCGAATTGGCTGCGCAGATGCGTTCGAATACCTGGCGTTCGCGGTCGGGGGCATAGACCGGCGACTGATCGCGGGCCTTGAGCTTGCCCACCTCGATCACGATCCTGGCACGATCATTGAGCAGGGAGACGATCTGCCTGTCGATCTGATCGATCTTCTCCCGAAGTTCTTCGAGGGTCATTCCCTGAGTCTCCGCAATGCGTAGGGCCACCGCAGGCCGATGGCCGAATCATCGTCCAACGTCCGCCAAACCGCAAGACGAAAAGTGGGACAGAGTCGATACCGACCGGCGCCAGGATGGGGAGATTATGGCATTCAACCGCTGAGTATCGGTCAAGAACAGCCCGTGCTGCTTCACGCCCCCGTTCGTCTGGTAGAACACCCGTCGTGCAGCACAGATTCTTTGGGGTGAGGACCATGGTATAATGATCGTAGAGCGGCAGTGTTCAATGGAGTCTCCTATCGGGATGGTTCGGAGGTGCCTGGTCATGCCTGCCGGTGTTGCGGGGATCTACAAAGAGGGCAAGATCGAGCTTCTGGAGCGCCCAACCGGAATTCAGGAGGGACCGGTTCGCGTCATACTATTGCAGGACCGCCCCGGCACGTCTGAGCCCAAGTATCTCCATTGGGGCAAGTATAAGGACTGTGGGCGGATGTCTACCGAAGATGACTTCAAGATCGCCGAGTGGCACGGTGAAGACGAGAGCAATGCCGGCTAAGTATGTCGTCGACACGCACGCGCTGATTTGGTATCTGGAAGGCAACCCCCGCCTGGGCCCTACCGCGCGGGAGATCATGAAGGACCCGCGGAACACGCTCTTTCTGCCCATCATTGCCCTGGCTGAGGCCTGTTGGATTGTGGAGCACGGACGCAGCTCGATCCCATCGGTAGTCGATCTCATTCGAGATGTCGACAGCGACCCGCGCATTACGATCGTTCCGCTGAACCGCGAGATATTCGATCGATATCTTGCCGTTCCGGCCACCATAGAAATGCACGACAGGCTGATCATTGCCGCCTTGCTGGAGCTTGCGGCCAGCGGCGATCCTATCGCGATGCTGACGGCAGATCAGACAGTCCGAACCTGCGGAGTTGTCTCCACCGTCTGGTAAGGCAGGCCGCACCGGAGAGGGGATCACCCTTCCATCCAACCATGAACACAAACCCGAGGGCGCAGTAGACCTGCCCCCCAATCGTTCTTCTGTCCGGGTGTCGCCAACCGGGCCTTCGCGCACTCGAACAGAAAATGTCGGCACCGCTAATACCGAGAGGCAACCAGCAGGCAGAAGATGACGAGGTCGGCCGCGATGTGCGTAATCACCGGAACCACCAGGCCACCGGAATAGCGCCGGACGACACCGAGCGCAACGCCGTATACCCCGGCCATGACCGCACCCAGCCAGCCATTCGGGACGCCGTTCAGATGCCCGATACCGAACGGTATCGCCTGCAATAGAATCGCCAGCCAACCCGCACCGAATGCCGCATCGAGGCTCTGCAGGATCACACCGCGATAGAGGCCCTCTTCGATGATCGCGTTGACCAGCGAGAACCCCAGGCCCACCAGCACGAGCAACGGAGCCGGCCAATTGGGAACGCTGGCCGCCCACAACGAGATATTCGGTCGGGTGACAACGTACCAGACCACCAGCGCCGCGCTCGAAAGCACCAGCGTGACGGCTGCCAGAAACCAGACCGTCCGGTTGAGAACCCCCATGTGCCACAGGCCGCAGGTCCGACGAAGCGACGGGACCGTCGCCGCCAAGACGCAATACAACCCCCAGGGCCCCACCAGAAACAAAGGCCAGGTAGCGGGCCAAACCGTCCCCCACAGGCACACCAGCAGAGGCACCAGCGACAGATGAACCGCCGGCATCTCGCCGAGCACTACGGCCACCATCAGCACGGCGGCCGAGCCGATCAGCGTCGGCAGCCGCAATGAGGGCCCAATCGCGCCGAACGTGCCGCACAGGATCAGACTCACCAGAACGAGGGCCGCACCGAATCTGCCCGTTCGTGATGGAACCGGAATCGTCGTCATCTCAAACCCTTCAACAGAACGCAGACAGGCTACCCCCTTGTGAGTACAGGCCGCAAGACCGCTGACAAACGGGCGTTGTGCCATTCAAGTCCGACCCCGCACGCCCTCTCTCGGGCTGGGTTGCGATGCGGTTACCGAGGTTCGGGGTCCAACAAGGACCCGTAGCGATTGATGAGGAAGCTCGCTGCCATTAGAATAATGGGATTGGAGATCCCCCCCAAACGATGGCATGCCTTTGGCAGTAGGAGCGGGGTGCGGGACAAGACATCTCTGGCGAGAAGTTGGAGGCAGCGTTGTTCGAGATTCGTTGGCATGGTCGTGGCGGGCAAGGCGCTGTGACCGCGGCCACTCTGTTGGCAGAGGCCGCCCACCTCTACGAAGGATACGTCGGCGTGGCGGCCGCCCCCAGTTTCGGGGCCGAGCGCCGAGGCGCGCCGGTTACCGCCAGTACGCGGATTGACTCACAGCCCATCCTGCGCCGCAGTCAGGTCACCAACCCGGACATCGTCGTCGTGTTGGACGAGACGCTCCTCGATGTGGTGAACGTGGCCGAAGGGGTGCGGGACGGTGGCACGATTGTCATCAACAGCCTCAATGGCAAGGCGGCCGACCGATTCGCCAGGAACCTGCGAATCGGGCTGGCCGATGCCTCCGCCGCGGCCCAGTCGATGGGGCTGGTCGTCGCCGGATCGGTCATCGTGAACACCGCCATCCTGGGAACGCTCTGCCGGACCACGGGAATCGTAACGATCGAGAATCTGACGCGGGCGATTCGAGATCGGTTCGGCGGCAAGGCGGGCGAGCGGAACGCTCAGGCCGCTCGAATCGCCTATGACAAAACCGTCCTGCGCGAGCCGGAAGGCGGATCATCATGACCGACGACACCCCCCCCATGATCGGGGTTTCGCCGCCGACCGAGGGAGAGGCCGGCCAGACGGGGACATGGCGCAACAAGCGCCCCATCATCGATCCCCGCCGATGCCTGACCTGCGGAGACAAGCCGCGAGATTGCGGCCTGTGCTGGATGTACTGTCCGGAGGCTGTCATCACGCAGGGCAAGCCGCCGGTCATCGACTACCGATACTGCAAGGGCTGCGGCATCTGCGCTCGCGAGTGTCCGCGCCAGGCCATCGAGATGGCCCCCGAGGAGCAGGAGCTATGAGCAACAAGAGACTGCTCACCGGAAACCATGCCGCCGCCTATGCCTGCAAGGACAGTCGCGTTCAGGTTGTCGCGGCCTATCCGATCACGCCACAGAGCCCCGTGACCGAACGGATCAGCGAGTTCGTCGCCTCCGGTGAGCTTCAGGCGAGATACGTCTGCGTCGAGAGCGAACACTCGGCGATCACCGTGTGTATCGCCGCCTCCACCGCAGGGACCCGAACCTTCACGGCCAGCAGTGCCAACGGACTGTGCCTCATGCACGAGCAGCTCCACTGGGCCGCTGGAGCGAGGCTTCCAATCGTATTGACCTGCGTCAATCGAGGCGTCGCGGCCCCCTGGACCGTCTGGACCGATCACCAGGATTCCATGAGCCAGCGCGACACCGGCTGGATCCAGATCTACGTCGAGAACAACCAGGAGATCTACGACTCGATCATCCAGGCGTTTCGTCTGGCCGAGCGGGTGCTGATCCCCGTGATGGTCTGCTACGACGGCTATGTGCTGAGCCACACCGCCATGCCGGTGATCACCGAGGATCAGGCCAAGGTCGATGCGTTTCTGCCGCCGTTCAAGCCGCTGATCAGGCTCGATCCCGACCACCCGGTGAACTTCGGTCTGGTCACCATGCCCGATCCGCGGAATGACCATCCCGGCATCCAGGAACTGGGGGCCTACATGGAGATTCGCCATCGTCTGCAGCGAGACCTCATGGCGGCCATGTCCGAGGTGGTGAAGGTGGATCGCGATTTCACCGAGGCCTTCGGGCGTTCCTGCGGTGGCCTTCTCAAGACGTATCGGGTGGAGGGTTCGGACCTGGTCATCCTGGCCCTCGGCACGGCGGCCAGCGAAGCCCGGGTAGCATCAGACCTGCTGCGCGAACGCGGGCTGAAGGTGGGTGTAGCGTCTCTTCGGCTGTTCCGCCCGTTCCCGACCGAGGCCATTGCCGAGTTGGCATCGACGGTCGATCGGATCATGATCCTCGATCGGGCGGTGAGTTACGGTTACGAGGGGCCGCTGGCCGGCGATGTGAAGGCAGCGTTGTATGGCCTGAAGAACCCGCCGGGGCTGCATTGCTATGTCGCGGGCATCGGCGGTCGAGAGATCAGCGCGGAAATGATCGCCCAGGCGGCCGAGGACATCCTGAACGGTCGAGCGGAATCGCCGAAGCGGCCGCAGGAGATGCCCTGGATCAACCTCCAGCCGGGGCGGAGTTCGGTGCCGGCCACGGAAGAAGAGCGGCAGGCCATTGCCAGACAAGCTCCGACCGAAGAACACAAGATTTGTAGCGCCTCGTGCGGGCCAGTCTGTGAGGCACCCTGAGTTACCGGCGAGCGGGAACAGGATCGACACATGAAAGTGACGGACCTGCCAAAAGAAGAGTACATTTTCCCCGGCAACCGAACGTGCGCCGGCTGCGGGGCGGCGCTGGCCTATCGCCACGCCCTCAAGGCGCTGGGACACCGAACCATCGTCGTGGTCCCGGCGGGTTGCGTGACGGTGCTTCACGGGATGTATCCGCGATCCTCGGTGAACGTGCCGGTGCTCCACACGGCGTTCGAGACGACCGGGGCGGCGGCCTCGGGCGTTGTAGCGGCGCTCGAGGTGCAGGGGCGCACGGACATCACCGTCGTCGGGTGGGCGGGCGATGGCGGAACAGCGGACATCGGGATCCAGGCACTGTCCGGTGCCGCCGAACGAAACACCAACTACATCCACGTCTGCTACGACAACGAAGCCTACATGAACACCGGCACGCAGCGCAGCGGCGCAACGCCCTCCGGCGTTCGGACGTCCACCACACCGGGAATGGGCAAGGCCGAGCCCAAGAAAGACATGGTCCTGATCATGGCCGCCCACCAGATCCCCTATGTGGCGACGGCCTGTACGTCGTACCCGCTCGACCTCTACGCCAAGTTCATCAAGGCCAAGGGCATTCAGGGCACGAAGTACATCCATATCCTGTGTCCCTGCGGCCCGGGCTGGGGCTATCAGCCGGAAGACACCATCGAAATGGGCCGGCTGGCGGTGCGCACGGGCATTTTTCCCCTCTTCGAGATCGAAGAGGGACGGGTCCGTCTGTCGGGTCCGAGCCGGCGCGAGCCGAGTTACGACGTGGAGTCCTATCTGAAGGCGCAGAAGCGATTCCGCGATTTCACGTCGGAGCAGATCGAGGCCGCCCGCCAGGGGGCCCGCGGGCATCGCCAGCGACTGCTATCAATGCCGCAGGTCGAACAAGACACCGATCCGTCGGAGTGAACGGGGCTTCGGAAGCCCGAGGTCTTGAAGCACCCAGCTCATCGCGATATGAGACCGCACAGTCGGCGGTTTCGCTCATCCTGCACGTCGGAGGATACCCATGCGAAGGATTCTGCTTGCGACCGCGGTGGCCGTGTTCTTCGGACTGGGGAGCCCGGCAGCACTTTGTGCGGCGGAGGCCCAGGGTGTCCCAACGTCGCAGAAGCCGAACGTTGTGATCATCTATGCCGACGACCTCGGCTATGGCGACATCAGTTGCTACGGCGCCACGAAGGTCCAGACGCCACATCTCGATCGGCTGGCCGGCGGCGGACTTCGGTTCCTCAATGCCCATGCGCCCTCGGCCACATGCACCCCGTCCCGATACGCCATGCTCACCGGCGAATACGCCTGGCGCAAGAAGGGAACCGGCGTCCTGCCGGGTGACGCCGGTCTGATCATTTCGCCGGGTCGAACCACACTGGCATCCGTCATGAAAAAGGCCGGTTACGCCACCGGCGTGGTCGGCAAGTGGCATCTCGGGCTCGGCCAGAAAGGGCTCGACTGGAACGGTCCGATCAGCCCCGGTCCGCTGGACATCGGCTTCGACTACGGCTTCCTGATCCCCGCCACCGGCGATCGTGTGCCCTGTGTCTATGTGGAGAACCGGCGGGTGGTAGGCCTCGATCCCAACGACCCCATTCAGGTCAGCTACGCCCGGCGAATCGGCGACGAGCCGACGGGCAAGAATCACCCGGAACTGCTTAAGCTGCACCCGAGCCACGGTCACGACCAGACCATCGTCAATGGCATCAGCCGAATCGGCTACATGAGCGGCGGAAAGACCGCCCGCTGGGTGGATGAGGACATGGCCGACGCGATCACCGCCAAGGCCACGCAATTCATCGAGAAGCACAAAGACGGCCCGTTCTTCCTCTATTTCGCCACGCACGACATCCACGTGCCGCGCGTGCCGCATCCGCGGTTCGCCGGCCGGAGCACGCTGGGACCGCGCGGCGATGTGATCCTGCAACTCGATGCGTGCGTGGGCGAGATCCTCAATACCCTGGACCGGCTGAAGCTTGCGGACCACACAATGGTCATCTTCACCAGCGACAACGGGCCGGTGGTGGACGACGGCTACAAGGACCAGGCGGTGGAGAAGCTGAACGGCCACAGACCGGCCGGACCGCTGCGCGGTGGCAAGTACAGCGCGTTCGACGGCGGAACGCGGGTGCCGTTCATCGTTCGGTGGCCCCAACACATCAAGCCGAGCACCTCCGAGGCATTGGTCTGCCAGATCGACTTCCTGGCCTCCTTCGCCGATCTGACCGGCCGGACGCTGGAAGCCGCCGATGCACCCGACAGTCTCAACATCCTGCCGGCCCTGCTCGGCGATTCCCGCACGGGGCGCGACCACCTCGTGGAACACGCCGGGACCCTCTCGCTGATCCAGGGAACATGGAAATACATCGAGCCCAACCGGGGGCCGAAGATCCAAGGACACACGAATACGGAACTCGGCAACGATACCGAGCCGCAGCTCTACAATCTGGCCGAAGACCTGGGTGAACGGCACAACGTCGCCGCGCAGAATCCGGCGAAAGTGGAGGAGTTATCCGCCCTGCTGAAGAAGATCCGCCAGGCCGGGCGATCGCGTCCCTGAGCCATCGCGACCCCACCGAGCCTCCGGCCTGTCTCAGAGCCGGCGCCGAACGCCCCACAGGCCCACCCACCCCAAAAGGACCACGGGCAGAACCGGTGCGACATCGCTGGAGCATTTCCACGCAACGTCGACATGAGTGTCGGCATAGAGAACGAGTGTCGTAGTCAAGTTCGAGTCTGCGAGCGCAAAGTTGGCGTCGTCGGGGTGGTTCGGGTCAAAGATGTCCCACTGCCGAAGCCCTCGCCCTTCGATCGGGTGGGCCGTCAGCGTCACGGTGGTTCCGCGGGGGAATTCCGGGGCGTTGGGGTCGTTCGGTTCCGGGCTGATTTCGACGTCGCCCCACGGAGCATTGGTCTCGGTGAGGTTGAGCCTGACTGTTTGCACGTGGGCCTCGCCCAGCAATTGAAGGTCGAAACTGAAGTCCGAACTCGTGCCGTTGACCTGGTGTACCTCGACACACAGCACGTTCGTGCCGGATACCAGCAGGTTGGGATCGACGGAGAACGTGAACCATGCGTTCTCCATCGCATATTGAGTGCCCGTCGCCCAGTCGCTGTAGGAGGCCCCCGCGGCCAGATTCACGCGCACAATCTCCGTTCCGTTCAGGTAAACCGCAGCGCCGTCATCAAACAGGAGTCTCACGCGGAGACTGTCGAACACGAGAGACGGGTCCACCTGAAACGTCTTGCGGAAGTAGGTTGTGACATACTTGTTGCCGGAATCGGGTCCATAGCCGACCACCGTCTGTTCGTCGCCGTCGCCGTACCCCAGTTGCCCGTCGCCCGTTGCCCATGCCGCATCATCGAACGCCGGCTGCCGCCAGGTGACACCCTGATTCGACCCGTTGTCGAGATATTTCCATGACGATCCGGCCGCCACCAGTGTCGTCGGTGTCGCGGGGCCATCCCCGCTCGTTCGGGCAAAGTAGTACAGCGGCTGGCTGTGTCCTTCGCTGAGCGTGAAGTAGCCGCTGCCGATCGCGTCGAAACCGAGTGCCTCGCCCTGCGGCTCGGAGACCAGGGGTATCGCGATGGGAGTCCCCGTCAGGGCGTCGGCCACCGACTGCCCCGCGGCGCGGGTCCAGAGCCGGGCCAGGCCGTAGCCACGAATCGCAATGTCGGCCCCTGTCGCCGAAATGTCGCCCCCTGTCGAAGTGTCGACACTGACCTGACCAACGTAGCTCATGACCACCGTGGCCCCCGAGACAAGCTGGGCGGCCGTCGCCCGGTAGACCCGCGTCACCCCGGACTGTTTCGAACACACGAACAGATCGCCCGTCTGCGGATCGACCAGCAGGGTTTCGGCGTTGTGAGCCCCGTCGGGGTACTGCAACGTGATCGCCTGCCATTCGCCCTGATTCAGGTTTCGCACGACGGGTGCGGCGCTCTGGCGAGTGTACACCGCGGGCTCGACGACTCGGTAGGCGGTGATACTCGTCCGCTTTGCGGAGTTGTCGCCGATGTCACCGATATAGATATACGACACCTCGGCCTGCGGACCCGGGCCGATGGCGATGTCCTCGAAATCCACGGCGGTGGCGTCGGTCAGGTTGTAGGTGCCGAGCAACTGACCCTGAGCGTCGATCGCAAAGACACGGGCCGAATCGCCGGAATCGTTGTGGACCCACAACACGCCGTTGTTGGTGCGGCTGGCGGCGACGCCGGAGGCCTCGACGATGTCGGTGGCCGTCACATTGCCCTGACTTATGCCGGGGGCAAAGGTCGGATCGGCGCTGGCGTTACAGCACAGCCCCACCGCGGCCAGAAGGCACATGACAACGGAGGCTATCCGTCCTCCGGAACGGTGTGTCCAATGGATCATGGCTCGCTCCCCTCGACGGCGGACATGCAGCGACAAGCAACCCCAGACGGCCGCTTCGTTCTTATCGTACCACAGGGCAACGTCTGGAGAGATCACTTTCTTGGTTGTTTGCTGAGACTTCGCGTCGGCCTTCCGCCGATATTCGCGCCTCCAGCCTTTCAAATCTTGGCCAAGACAGTTGCCTCTCGGCGGCGAATCATTTAGAACATCACGTCAGATCCGGGGGGATCTTACGGATACAGCCATGGATGAAAAAACGATACGAAGACTCATCGGGTTTTCGTTCCTGACTCTCCTGTGGGCCTGGGGCTGCGAGGAACCCCAACCGGGCAGCACTACCCGACCCACCACACGATCGGCCTCGTCGGCCCCCGCGGACCCTGCCGGCGCGGCGTCTGCCGGGACTGCGCCGATCGCACGCCCGGACGAACGGCCCTGGCGTGCGGGGGCCGGGCGAATGGACGAAGTCCTTATCCGACGCCATGGCTACGCCCCACCGCCCATCCGTCAGCCGGGGCTGGGACAGACGATCGTCTGGGAACCGTTTACCACCGCCGAAACCGGAACGCTTCCCGGATGGGAGCGATTGGGGCAGCCCAATCTGTCGATCCGAAACGATCCCCTCCAGGGCAAGTACCTTCTGTTGGCGGGGTCGCCCAGGGACGAACGCCGTGGGGTGTTCAAACGCATTTCCGACGGCGACGTGGCGGGACGCGTGATCCGAATGCAAGTCAAGGTGCTTCAGCCGGCGTCGGGTCGCAATGAAGTCACGCGAATCGCCCGCATGCGGTTGGAATGGCAGGACAGCGACGGCAAACCCGGCTCGTCCGAGCGAACGCTGTCCGCCTATACCTCGCCGGGATGGGAAAACTGCGAGAAATGCGTATCGGTGCCCGCCGGAGCCCGCGACATCCGACTGGCGATGATCCACGAGGGCACGGCGGACATCGGATTCGACGACGTTCTGATCGAGCGGATGGACCCGCTGGTCGAATCGCGGTCGGCGGGAACGTTCGCCCTGCGATCGAATCTGATCGACGGGGGCGACTTCGAAGTCGGGCAGCGCAATTTCAGCGTCTGGGGTGAACGTCGCACGTTCGACGGCGGCGTCCTGCGGGCCTTTCCGATCGCATGGAGCATCGACGAGACGATCGCTGCCGTCGGCACGCGTTCGCTGCGGATTCCGCTCGATCAGGACGGATTCCGCCTGGCCTTCGGTTGGGTTCGGGTGCAGCCCAACAAGGAATATGTCGCATCCCTCTACGTTCGATCCAACACCAAGACGGTGATCCGCGTGGGGGTCGTCGAGTATCCGGCGGCCTTCTTCCGTGAGGATTTCCAGGTCGACGACCAGTTCCGCAAGGTGGCGGTGGTCTGGACGGTTCGACAGAACGCCCCCTGGGCGGCCTTGTCGCTGGTGATTCGTTCCAGCCCCGAGCCGAAAGATGCCTTCGCCAAAGGTCCCCGGAACTTCCTGTGGATCGACGGGGTCAGCCTGACGGCCGGCGAACCCAAGACGCGCTACGAGGCCCCATCGCCGGTCGAGGTCGGCATTCTCGGACCCGACTCCGATTCGTCGGACATCTCGAACCTGATCCCGATCGGCAAGCCGGCCGACCTGACGGTTCGGGCGATGAACTATCAGACCTCGGTATACGACGGGCAACTGGCGGTCGATGTGGTCGATGCCTACGACCGCCCCGTTGTGCCGCACCTGTCGTATCCACTGCGGGTCGAACCGGGCAAGACGGGAGAGAAGAAGGTCGGGGCGTTGAGTCTGCCGCGTGGTTACTACAAGCTGCTGGCCACCGTATGGCCCGGACGCGCCGGCGAGGGGCAGGCACTGTCCACCTTCGAGCGGGCCTTCGCCGTGATCAACCCGACCGATGCGGTGCCCACGGGCAATTACTTCGGCATGACGGTCGAGAACCCGCGGATCAGCCGTCGCGTGACGCAACTCGGCGCCGGATGGGTCTGGCTCAAGGCCTCGCCTCAATGGTGCCTCACGCCCGCGGGCGAACTGGATTGGACGTGGTATCAGGAACTGCTGCGACGGGCGCGGGAACAGCGGCTGGAAATCCTGGCCGACCTGGGTTGGGATGAACCGGCCACCCCTGCCGCCTCGCCGCCGGCACCGGGTGATGCATGGAAGAAAACGTGCGGGCGGTTTGCACAGGCCAGTGCGGGCAGAGACCTGGTGGGGTTGGGGGCATTGGGCCGGCCGAATCGCAACGGGGTGCCGGCGAGCCGCTATGTCGATCTGATGGGTCAGGCGGCAGGCCAGTTTCGCCTGGCGGGTGAGAAGGCGGTGGTCACGGCCTCGGCCTGGCTGCCCCTGGAACCCGATCGTTTTCGGTGGCTCAACGAGGCGGTCAAGGCCGGATTGGGCAAAGCCGCCGAGGCGCTGGCCTTTCGATTCCAGCCGACGGAGTTCCCCGAAGATCTCGAACCGGCACTCGAAGAGGTCCGCAACTGGCGGAAGAGCTGGCCCTTCAAGCAGTACTTCGATGTCGGCGTCGGCGGACGGGGGCCGAGCGCCTACCTGCACGTGCCGAACCTCTATGGATACTATGCGACGGAAGCCGATCAGGGGCCTGAGGTGCCCGACCCCATCCTTCATGCCAGCCGGCTGGTTCGAGCTCTGGCGATTCGACAGTTCGCAATGATCGATCGGGCGGCCTGGTGGGTCGAGTCTCACCCGCCGCCGGACATCCTCCGCCCGTCCGTCGAACCGCTCTGTCACGAATACGACAACGGTCCGCGGCCGAGCGTCGTGGCCTTCGACTATATGGCCGAGATGCTGAACGCCGCGACCCTGGTCGAGTGGATCGACCTGCCGCAGCAGGCCCGGGCCCTCTGTTTCGAGCGATCGGGCGGCGACATGGTCGTGCTGCTGTGGCGCCCGTTCGGCTGGACGCTTCGTCCGGTGGCGCTGAGGGGCGCGGCCGGAAGCGTAGCGGTCACCGACCTCTTCGGCCGCCGCGAGGAACATCCAGCTCAGGGCGGCGACCTGTTGGTTCAGGTTAACGAGTCGGTGCGATACGTCATGATTCCTGCATCGAAGAAAGAGCAGATCCTGGAGTCGCTGCGCAAGCCGATGAGCACCTCGACCGCGCCGGCCAGGGCGGGAGAGCCAAGACCGTGAGTTCTTTGCCGCCTCGACGGCTCCAAGGAGCGGATCGATGAGAAGTCGCGACGAAATCGTCGAGTTGACATCGGAATACGGGGGCGCCTGGGCGGTCAACCATAGCCGGCGCATCATCCATATGGTCTCCGTCCTCGCCGAGGGGCGGCCGTATAACGAAGAGGTCATCTGGATGGCCGCCTATCTGCACGACTGGGGCGCCTACACGAAATTCGCACTTGCCGGCGTGGAGCATTTCCTGCGATCCAAGGAAGTGGCCCAGGCCTTTCTGGATGAACACGAGTACCCGGAAGACCTCGCGGACGGCATCCTGGAGTGCGTCGAATTCCATCACGGCGGTGCCCCCCACCGACGCTTCGAGTCGATCCTGTTCACCGATGCCGACGCACTGGACCTCCTGGGCGTGGTCGGGACGCTGCGGATCTTCTCGATGATGCCCCGAGACCTGCGCGGGGCCTATGAACGCGTGCAGTCCTGGCGGGACATGAGCATTGCCGCCCTCCGCCTCGAAAAATCGCGGACCCTGGCGGCCCGTCGGGTCGCCGAGACCGACCTGATGCTCCGAACCTTCGAAGAAGAAACCTTCGGCCTCTTCTGATCTGCCGGACGCAACGCGGCAACCGACATCCCTACGGCTGGAACAACTCGCTGATGCTGGTGCGGTGATGGATGTTGTGAATCGCACGGGCGAACAGCGGGGCCACCGAGACCACCTCGACATTCTCGGGCAGCGGCGCGGTTCGGCCTTCGAGCGTATCCGTGATCACGAGCTTCTTGATCGGGCTGCAGCGGATCCGCTCGGGAGCGGAGGCCGGAAGCACACCGTGCGCCACCGCGGCATAGACCTCGGTCGCGCCGTTCTCCAACAGCTTCTCGGCCGTGCCGATCAGCGTGCCGCCGCTGGTGACGAAGTCATCCACGATCAGACAGGTCTTGCCCCGCACCTCGCCGATGATTCTCAGAACCACGGCCTTTTCGTCGTGCCCTCGGCGGGTCTTCTCGCTGACCACGTATTCGATTCCCAGGGCCCGCCCATAGCGCCTGGCCTGTTCGCCGAAGCCCACGTCGGGGGCCACGATGACCCAGTCCTTGTTCACCTTCGGGCGGAAATACTCGACGATCGCCGGAAGGGCATACAGGTGGTCCACCATGATGCGGAAGAAGCCCTGGATCTGAGGGGCGTGCAGGTCCATCGTCAAGACGCGATCGGCCCCGGCCACCTCCAGACAATCGGCGCAGACCCGAGCCCGGATCGAGACCCGCGGCTCGTCCTTCTTGTCGCCCTTGGCGTAGCTGAAGAACGGAATGACCGCGGTAACGTGGGCCGCCGATGCCCGGCGAAGGGCGTCGAGCCAGAACAGCAGCTCCATGAAGTGGTCGTTGACGGGCTCGCTGAGCGTCTGAATGACGTAACAGTCCCGTCCACGGACATTCTCAAGCACGCGAACGAAGGTGTTTCCTTCGCTGAAACGCTTGGCCTCACAATCGCTGAGGGTAACGCCCAGATACTTGCAGATCGCCCCCGCAAACTCCGGGCTGGCCGTCCCCGAAATAATCCTGAGATTGTTCAGATTGCTTTCCATGTTAAACCGGTTCCCCACACCACCGACATTACATTGTCCAAGGATGACGGCATTCTTGGCACCCGGCGGCCTTTTGTCAATCGTGCCGGAAACCGGTGTCCCCCCCGCAGGTTTCGAGGAACCTCCCCATGGCAAAAAGAGCTGAAGATGTGGCCCGCGGCAAAGAGGCTCGCCGAGGGTCCGGCCTCAACGGTGGCGAAGGCGTCTGTTCCAGAAGTAAAGGCTGCCCAAACCGAAAACGAAGATCGTCAGGAAGGCGCCGGCCTGACCTGCGGGGGCTATGCCACCGCACATCATGGGGGCGGCCTGATCGTCATCCGCCGAATCATATTCTTGAGGCGAATCCAGAATGCCTGCGATCTCCCCCACGGACGGGGTACCCGCCTGCGCGACCTCGATCGGATTGGTTCCAGCGTTGGGATCGAAAAACTCATCAGCCCCAATGTCCACGCGGCCATACATCAGTCGCGAGTGCTGGCCGTCGTAGTCCATCTGACCGGTGTAGTCTCTGCTCGGATCCCCCGCATTGTAGCAGCGAGAATCCTTTCCGATGTGGTATTCGGTGTCGACGAAGCATGGATCATCGGTGATGTTGCCGGTGACGTCCGTTACAAACGAGAACGTCCGGGCGTCGCTGTTCTTGATCCCATCTTGAACGCAACAGTACTGAAGCCGCACGTTCGACACCGTGAAGTAGTACTTGCCGGCGAAGAAGTCACCTACGAAGTCACCCACCCCGATCTGGGATCCAAACCCGGGCAAGAAGGTCACCCGTTGTGCGGCATCTTGTGAGTCGTTGTAGCCCGGCACCTCATAGTACCCGTTGCGATCGGTAACAGCCGTGATGTTGAGAGCCTTCGGCGTGGATACCGTGAGCCGGACGGGCACACCCGCGACCCCCTTGCCGAAAGTGTCGCGAACGTATCCGGCGGCCCGGGGGATGGGAATCCAGATATCCGCGACCTCGGCCGCCTGGTGATTGCCCCACAGGATCGTGTTCACAAGAGTCAGCGTGCTGTTACCCCAGACATAGGCTCCATTTCCATACATAGCCTCGTTTTCACAGATGGTGCAGTTAACGACGGTCGGCGCAGACTTCTCAGAACAGTGAATGCCCCCGCCGAGATGCGAGGCCCTGTTGGCCAGAATGATGCTATTGGAAATCTTCGGCGCGCTGGGGACGCTGGTTCGCGTTCCACCCGCATAAATCCCCCCGCCGAACCGAGCCTTGTTGAGCCACACCTTGCAGTTGGAGATCACCGGACTCGACGAGTAACAGGCAATCCCGCCACCGTACTCGTCGGCCCTGCACGAGATGATCCGGCACCGACGGAAGGTCGGAGAGCTGCCGGAAGTGCACAGAATCCCCCCCCCGCTGTACTTGGCGTAACCCCTCCAGATCACGAAGCCGTCGACGATCGAGTTGGGCCCCTCGCCGCTATGGAAGTAGAATGCCCGTCCCGCCCTATTGGGATCGATCGTGCATTCTGGCATGAAGCTGTTGAACCCGTTCGGATCCTCCGATCGAAGGGTCAGGGCCTTTCCCTTGAAGTCAATCTCGAAATTGCCCTCTCCGGTGTACTTGCCGTTGTCGACGATCACCTCGTCAACGGTGGCCGGATCTCTGTCCACAGCGTCGATGGCAGATTGAATCGTCTTGTAAGGGCGGTCTGGGCCGACGCGGTACTGGCCGGCGGAAACATCGACGGGCAGGGTCCCGATCCCCAAAACCATCAGCACCGGCCAAGCCTTCGGCAAGAACAACATCCGACGGCCTGTGGGCAGACGGAATCCCCATCCTCCTACAACATACATCTTGCGACCTCCCTATCGTCGGGCCTCCAACGACGCTGCCCCATACGGGCAGCCGTTGCCCTCACTCCTGGATCCAACCAAGCCCGATCGCGTCACCGGGGCATGTCACGGTACGCTGAGTACGTCCTCTCCGATACCCGGAGAAACGCAACCCAATGGAAGACAATGCCTTGGCGATATGGTAACCCCGTACACGGGGCCGCGATGGATCTGCCATCCCCATCCCCAGGTATCGAGGCGAGGCACAACACCTGGGTCCACGAGGACATGACAACCGCAGACTCCACTAATTGCTAAGGCAAGACCATGTGTCTGTCAACCCCCTTTCCCTGAGGTCCGGACCTCTATAGCCAAAGGGCCGCCTCCTCGAAGGGTCGGGTGGCTGCTCCCCGGCCGGTGTCCCGACGGCCTGAAGCCATACCTTGCGAGCCCCCGGTCTCTGACCTAGAATGCCTGGGAGAGACGCGTACAAAGGCCCCGCATGTTCGTCGCGGGCAAAGGAATCTGTTGAACCGCCCCGAACACTCCGTCGGGGCTCAAGGTAGGGTATGCCGAATGGCACGAAACGCTCAGGAGCGCCCAGTGAAAATCGAGACCGTCGAGCCTCTGGGCAAGCGAGTCCTTATCCGAAAAGACGAGGACAAGAAGCAGACCAAGGGCGGCATCGCCCTGCCCGACAAGATCGAAATTCCCACGATCACCGGACGCATCGTCACCATCTCTGCTCAGGTGGAGAAGGACGAGGACTTCCCCATTCGGCAGTACGACAAGGTGCTGTTTAACCCGAAGAACGCCATCCCCGTGGACTTCGAGGCCGACAACCAGCTCTTCGTCGTGCCGGTGGAAGACCTGGTGGCGGTCTTCCGCAAACAGGAATAGCCCCGCAACCGCCCCATGAATCCCGACGAAGGGTCCATCCACTGGCCGTTTGCCCGCCGACCCGTGTGCATCGGCGTGATTCATCTGCCGCCACTGCCCGGAGGACCGCGACCCGGCCCGTCGATGCCGGCCCTCCGCTCGCGAGCCCTCGACGAGGCACGCCAACTGGCGGATGCAGGCTTCGACGGCCTCATCATCGAGAACTTCGGCGATGCCCCCTTCCTGCCCTCGGACGTCGAACCCCACACCCTGACGGCCATGGCGGTGATCGTGGCCGATGTCTGCCGATCCGTCGATATCCCCGTCGGCGTCAACGTCCTGCGAAACGACGCTCGCGGGGCCCTGGCGGTGAGCGTGGCCTCCGGTGCAGCGTTTATTCGTGTGAACGTTCATACCGGCGTCTATGCGACCGACCAGGGGCTGATCGAGGGGCGGGCGGCCCAGACGCTTCGCTATCGCCGGCACCTGGCCTGCCCGACGGCGATCTTCGCCGATGTCCACGTCAAGCACGCCGCCCCGCTCGGTCCGTCGGACCTTGCAATTGTGGCCGAGGAAACCGCCTATCGCGGCCTGGCCGATGCCCTGATCGTCACGGGAACCACCACAGGGCGGGCGACGTCGCTCGATGACCTCCGCACGGTCAAGTCGGCCGTCCCCGATCGCCCGGTGCTGGTGGGCAGCGGCGCCACGCCCGAGACCGTCGCCGAGCTGCTCCGAATCGCCGATGGCGTCATCGTCGGGACCTGTCTCAAGCGCGACGGCCTGACAGTCAACCCGCCGGACCCCGACCGAGTCCGTCGCTTCGCCCGCGCCGCCGGTCTGGCCGCCCGTGGGTGAACCGCGAGAGACGCCAGGGATGAGGGGTTGGCGTGGGGGAGGCGGCCCAATGGTTTGTCTCGGCGATCAAGATCGAGAAGCACCTGGCCCCCGTAACAGCCAACAGATGGTGCGTCCCTATGTGTCTCACCCGGGAGACCGGTTGACCTCTTGAACCTCTGGGTCACCCGATCGAATTCTCCACGTGGGATAGTGGTACTTGCGGAAGTCCAGTAGCAGCAGTCTCTTCCACAGAGGGCACCTCCACAGCTCGGGCCATCTCGGCTCGCTGACGACTTCCCATTGCCCGCTTGGCCCCACGATCAGCTTTGATACGTACGTGTTGCCATGCCATCCCACCAGTTCCAGACTCGGAAGGACGGCGCTCATTTGCTCGGCAGAGAGGCGTTGCTGTGCAAGTTCGCGCAGGCGACAGCATTCCAGCTCAGCCAGGGCAGGCGCGTTTGAGGCCGGCACAAAAACGACATAGCGGGCCACCAGGCTGATGCCGTACCATGCGACCACTGAGCCCGCTATGATCTGTCCGACGCGTTTCACTCGCATTGATCGAGCACACATGCTGGCAACAAGGGTAACACGCCCGGGTTGCCCGGGGGAGCAGTCTCTCTGTGCAGCCCGACCCCATGATCCAGAAACAAGCTTCCGCGCTTTGCAGCCTTTACTGACTGATCTTCGGGTAGTCTGCCTCAACGTGCGGAGAACCTGAGCGAATACAGAGCGTCGGATAACGAGTCTTGCGGAAATTGAGCACAAGAATACGGACCCAAACGGACGGTTCGCTGAATTGGACGCGGTATTTCGGTTCGCAGGTCAGCACCCATCGCCCGTCCGGTTCTATCTCCAGCCGCGGGACATATTCGTTGTATCCACCACCCAGTCGCAACGTGGGCATCAGCCGCTGTATTTCCGCAGCCGATGGGTTGCCCATTGCGATTCCCCTGAGCTGAGCCTGAAGTACCGCGACCTTCGACGGGTGACCTGGTTCCTTCCGGATGAACACCAACCGGAACATGATAACACCCGCGTACCACAGTCCGATCCGTACAAGCATTGGCTTCAGCTATCGTCATAATGGGGGACAGTCACCTATTTCGTGTCGCCTTGTTGTTACTAACCCACCATGATACCCCCTATCCCTTTTCTCACACAGGGACAAATTGACACGCTCTACATCAAGAAGCAGATCATGTCAGCCCCAAACCCCGATTCAACCTCCGCGTCCAACCGCAGACGCAAACCGTCCAGCAACTCCCGACCACCTTTCTGCCGCCGCTTCCGACAGACGCGTATCGCGCGAGCCACCGGAACCAACCCGAATCCTGGCCGCCATGTCGCCTGTCATCCGCCCCCACCCCCGTCCCCCAGCATCCCAAAACGCGAGGAGTGTCTTTCGAAAGCGAGACATTCACCGACACGCCCACTCCGAATACCTCGTCTCTTCCGCCCCCTTTACCCCTGTTCGAGCCCTGACGTCCACGCCGGGCGGAGTCCCGCCTCCCCCATCGAAAGCTATGACAAACGCGTCGAAAGTGTGACATGTGACGACTCTACAGAGTGCCATCACCGCACATTGCTTCAACGAGGTCTGGCGTCCTCGCCGCGATTTCATCTTCGCTTCATAAACCTCCCGCTAGGCTTCACGTAGAAATCGGCCGCCGGTACAGAGAGAGTCCTGATGCTCATGGGCATACTCGACGGGTTGTTCCCCCATCAGACCCGCTGTGGAAGGAGCGTCATCGGTTGACAGGTCTGGCCTCACTGCCCCGCATAGGTGACACACCTCCCCGAAACGCGCTTCCGGCGGAACCCCTTTCCGAAGCGATGGAAGGCGTCGGATTGCGGAGCTGGGTTCCCGGCCCGTTCCACCTGACCGCGCCATGGGGTATCCGAGCCGGCGGCCATCTCGGGTGGTGCTACCTGCTGACCTTCGGCGAATGCCATATGGAAGTGGAGGACGACGATTCGGACACCCTGCTGCAGGCGGGCGATCTGGTCATCGTTCCCCAGGGGCGGGTCCATAGACTGCGTGATCGGCAGGACAGTCCGTTGGACGACATCGAGAGCCTGCTTCAGCCTCGGCACTACGAGGCGCGAGACCCGATGATCCACGGCGGTGGAGGGGCCCGAACCTCCGTCGCGTGCATCAGCTTCCTTCTCGAAAACCACTCCAAAAGTCCGCTGCTGGGCGCGCTGCCGCCCCGACTGTGTGTGAAGGGCGAACAAGGGCGCCCGGCGACCTATGTGGATCAGATCTTCCGGCACATGACACAGGAACTCGAGTCCGGCCAGCACTGCACCCAGATGATCGTCAATTGCCTTCTTCGCATCCTGCTCATCAAGGCCATCTATAGGCATGCCGCTCAGTTCACGGACCATCAGTCCGGCTGGTTGCGAGCCGTCTTCGATCCGGCCATCGGGCAGGCCATGGCCTTGATGCACGGGCATCCGGAGGTGTCCTGGACCGTCGCCTCGCTGGCCGAAGAGGTGGCCATGTCCCGGTCGGCCTTCGCCGCACGGTTCGGGGCGCTGCTGGGCAAACCGCCGCTGGAATACCTGACGGAATGGCGCATGCATCGCGCCTGCGTACTGTTGACCACGGGCCATGCCGGGTTGAAGGAGATCGCCGTTCAGGTGGGCTATGATTCGGCGGCCGGTTTCAGCAAGGCCTTCACGAAGTGGGCCGGTACCTCACCCAAGACCTACCGCGGACAGATGCGAGCCGCGTCTCATCACCATCCCCTGCCGCCGATTCTGAAGTGACGGACGCTGCTCCGCAACGCCCGTCACAAGGGGTCTTCTTCGTGCTGTTCCACAGCAACGAGGTGAGAGTCATGCCTGCACATCGACGAGCTGGAACAGGTCGGACAACCACGAATACGAGTCGCTCGAACTGTTGAGGGTGCTCAGATAGCTGATCAGCGATGTGTCCAGACTCTGGCTGCTCTGGGCCGCTCCGCTGGAGTTGCCGGAGGACTCCGGCAGTTCCATCCCCGCCTCCATCTGCTCGTCGAACGCGTCGGTGTCGATGCCGTACTTCGCCAGGGTCTCGTGAACGGTGTTCTTGACGGCATCGGGATCGCCGGACTCGTGCGAGTCCTCCATCATCGACGAAACCGCCGAAGTAATCTCACTGCTGATCTCCTCCACCTGGGAAGAGTCCAGACCCAGAGATTCCAGCGCCGAGGTTACCTTCTCACCGAAATCCTCGGGGCTGCCACCGCCTCCGGGGCCTCCGGGTCCACCGGCGCCTCCCGGCGGCGGGCCGGGGGGGCGCGATCCCATGCTCGACCTCATCTGCTCGTTCAGCTTGTCGGTGTCGACGCCATACTTCTCCTGAAGCATCTTGTCGACCGCCTCGCGGACGGCCTCACGCGGATCGGTGGTCCCGTCCGACTGGCCGATGACCGACGACATGGTCGACTGGATGTCGCTGCGGACGGCGTCCAACTGCGACGAATCCAGACCCGCCTTGATCAGGGCGCTTTCAAACTGGCTCTGAAACGCCCCCACCTGCGACGATGCAGAGGTCTGCGACGTGTCGGTGGATGTCCTCGCGGCCTCCGCCTGTTTGCGGGCGAGTTTCTGGAGCATCTGCATGAGCCCCGAACTCGATGAACTGCCAACTCCTGCTACGGTCGTCATACTCACTTCCTTTCCAGAAGACCATTTCAGGGTGTCTCGCTGGGAAGCTCCGTAGGCACACACGCGTCATCCAACGGCCCAGCCGCATGTTACAGATCGGCAGCCCCCCGAACCTCGTGCATGTCAGTGGCTCCAGAAAGCATGTCCAAGCGTCCCACGGGGCCGGCTTTCTTCACAAAGACTTGCGACGCAGCCGTCTCTCACCCAGATCGCTGGAACTTTTTGGGACAAGGCCACTTGCATCCCACAATCGAAATGTTCGATGAGTTTCATCTTGATTTCATGTTTCCTTTTCTAGGATGAAGCAAGATGACTCGATCGGCCGCCGCAAGCTCGTGCAAGGACGAACACACACGTCGGTCGGTTGGGTGGCGTGGACCGGACCCCACAGGGACCCAGGAAAGTGCCTGAGGGAACAGGGCTCGAACGTGTGGGTGTTCAACCGACAAGGCAGGTGTTCTTGAAAAGGGCCGGACGGAACGGCGAGCCTTGTCTCACTGAAACGGAGGATCATTCATGTTTCAGACTCGTTTGACGCAGAGTATGTTCGCGGTGGTCTCGGTCGTCGCCTTGGTTGGGGGGTGCGGCAGCGCGTCCTCACTGACCGGACAGCTATCCTCTCTCGATCCCAATATGACGCTCTCCGAACTCCTGAGTCAGATGACCTTGAGCGACCTCGTGAGCGGATTCGGGCTGCTGACCTCCTCTGCATTGGGGGATGCGAACGACGGCTCGCCTCCGCCAATGGGCGAAGGCCATCATCCTGGAGACCCCAATCATCGCGGAGGGTTTGATGCCCTGAATCTGACCGACGAACAGGAGACCGAGGCGAACGCCATCTTCACCAGTGAACGGGAGGACATCGAGGCCCTTCACCAGGATGCCAACGAGCAGATCCGCGCCCTTCTGACGGACGAGCAGCTCGCTCAGCTCGATGACCTGCAACCGAACAGCCCGAACAGTCCGAACGACATCGGCTTCCATCATGGGCGGCACCACGGCCCGCCGCCCTGTCCGTTCCTGGACGATTCCCACAACCTTACGAACGAGCAGAAGACGGCCATCCGGACGATCCTCGATGATCTCAACACCGCCGTCGAGGCACGCCGGGAACAGGCTCGCGATGAGTTCCGAGCCATCCTGACCGAGGAGCAGCAGGCCATTCTCGACGAAATGGATCAGCCGCCGTCAAGAGGTGGCCGGATGCCGATGGGATCGGATGCAGGGCCGATGAACGGCCGGCACGGCCGATCGCATGCATGATTGACACGCGTATGAAGGACTTCCCTTGCGCCCCCTTTGGTGGGGGCGCTCGCCCCTTGGCTGAAGTCGGCGGCCTGCGCAGCTGCCGACTTCGGCCAGCCCCTGACAAGCGATACCCCTGACACCGGAGGAAGACATGTTAAGACCCCGATTGCGAAAGTGGCGAGTACGGTCTGCGGCACTCGTCGTCTTTCTCTCAGGCTGCACGCTCGTGCCTTCGACCACCTCAGAGCCCCTCGCGCTCTACATCAATGAGTTCATGGCCCAGAACGACACCACGATTGTCGACCCGAACGGCAGCGGATACCCCGACTGGATCGAGGTCTACAACGCCGGATCGAGCAGCGTCAGCCTTGGAGGGATGTACCTGACCGATGATCTTCTCAACCCCACGAAGTGGCGGATCCCCGACGGCGTCACCATCGCCGCCGGCGGCTACCTGCTCTTCTGGGCGGACAACGATACGGATCAGGGCAATACGCACACGAACTTCAAGCTCAGTGCCGACGGCGAGGCGATCGGACTCTTCAACA
The DNA here is from genome assembly GCA_964446835.1 of uncultured Planctomycetales bacterium. Classification (GTDB taxonomy): domain Bacteria; phylum Planctomycetota; class Phycisphaerae; order UBA1845; family JAFGLZ01; genus CAYUQT01. The sequence goes on from CAYUQT010000008.1 coordinate 38,032, forward strand.
CAGCCGAAAACGGTTACGCCGTCATCGACACGGTGACCTTCGGCACGCAACCGAACGATGTCTCGCTCGGGCGACTGCCCGACGGTACCGGCTCATGGCGGAGCTTCAGCAAACCGACTCCGGGGCAATCGAATGGCTCTGGTCAGTAGCGAAACCACGTTCTCCCCGATCGGGACAGGCTCCTCCGCAACCACGCTTGCGCCGATGGATGGAATCGAGGCTCCGTCTGCGGCCGACAGCGTGCGCCTAGTCGGAGGAGCCCGTCCCCTCCCAAGCGAGGAGATCGCCTGGTCGCGCTACGAGTTGAAGTATCTCATCACCGAGGCTCAGGCGGCTGCCGTGGCCGCCTACATCCGCCCCATCATGCGGCAGGACAGCCACAACGCCGGCGGCGTCTATCCGCTCGTCAGCCTCTATCTGGATTCGCCCGACCTGAGGCTCTGCCGGGAATCGCTCGAGGGCATCAAGAATCGGTTCAAGCTGAGAATCCGCTGCTACAGCGACCATCCGGATTCACCCTGCTATTTCGAAATCAAACGACGGATCAACCAGGTCATCGTCAAGAGCCGGGCGAGCGTGCCCAAAAACGCGGTGGAGTCGCTACTGGCCGGCACCACTCGCCCGGCTCTGGCCGATGCAGAGGAACACCGGAGCCTGAACCAGTTCCTCTATTACCGCCGGTTCCTGAACGCAGGCCCCGCTGCCTATGTGCGCTATCTGCGACAGGCGTTCGAAACCCGATTGAACGACACCGTCCGTGTCACCTTCGATCGGCAACTGAACTGCAAGACCCCCGTCGCGACGGTCCCCTGCCTGAACGGAACCGGATGGCAGCGACTTTCCGAGACGAGGGTCGTGCTTGAGATCAAGTTCACCGATCGGTATCCGACCTGGCTGTCCCGCCTCGTCCAGACGTTCGGTCTCGAGCGGTGCTCCATGTCGAAATACGCCCGGTCGGTCCAGACTCTGAACGGAGGCGGCGTCCGCCCGTGGACGCCTCGGTGAAGGGAACGGCCATGGAACCCCTCTGGCGATTTCTGGACAACGGCTCGGTCCGATCCGGCATCTTCACGCCGGAAAGCGTCCTGCTGTCGCTGCTGTTGTCCTTCGTGCTCGGCCAGGTTCTGGCATGGGTCTACTACGGCACACACAACGGGCTGTCGTATTCCCGATCCTTCGTCCAGTCGCTGATCCTGATGACCGTCGTGGTCTCCCTGGTCATGGCGGTGATCGGCAACAGCATTATCACGGCCTTCGGGCTGATCGGCGCCCTGGCCCTCGTCCGGTTTCGAAACGTCCTCAAGGACACGCGGGATACGGCGTTCATCTTCTGCTCCCTCGTGATCGGCATGGCCGCCGGCTCCCAACGCTACGCCATTGCCGTCATCGGAACGGCGGTCCTCTGCACGATCATCGTCTATCTGCACCTGATCGGCTTCGGCTCACACCGCCCGCAGAACGCCTTCCTTCGCTTCAATCTGTCTGCCTCCAAAGCGAACGAACAGGCCGTAACCACGGTCCTCAAGCGATTCTGCAATTCGTTTGCACTGATTTCGGTCGAGGACAACTCGTTCGGCCCGGCACCCGAGCATGCCTACCAGCTCATGGTCCGCGACCGTAATCGGAACGAGAACATGCTCTGGGAACTTGAGGCGATCCCGGGTGTCAGCAATGTGAACCTCACGATGCAGGAAGAGATGCTCGAGGTCTAGCCGCGATGGAACAGACAGTCCGCTGGCAGAGCCGCGATTTGAGACGGTGGCGACACCATGGCCTCTCCGTTGCAGTGTGGCTGGGAGCCGTGGCCATCGTGGGCTGGCTGATGGTTCGTCGGACTCAGCACTTCGAGGCGGTGGGCATCGCCCGCGGAGAGGTCCGCCCCGTTGCAGCCCTGACCAACGGCCGCGTCCGGATGCTGCCGATCCGTCTGTTCGATCCGGTGAAACAGGGACAGACGCTGGTCGTTCTCGATGATGATCGAATTCAGGCGCAGTTGGTAACGGCCTCGGCCGAGGCCGCTCGTCTGCGGGCAGAGGTGGTGGCAACCGAGAACAAACTGGCGGCCGAGGCACAGGTTCAGGAGGTCTCGGAAATCGCCGACGCCAGACGCTTTGCCGTGGACATCGAGCAGACACGGATTCGTCAGCTTGAGACGACGACCAGCCTCAAGACCGACCGGATCAAACTCGAGTTCCTCCGGCTTCAGATGAACATGTTCCGTCAGACCCGGGGTACGGGGGCGACGTCCGAATTGCAGTTCCGATCCGCCGAGACGGATGCAGCGGCCACCGAGCAGAAGATTCGGGAAAACGAAAGAACGCTGACCCAGCTTCAATTGGATCTGCAGAACGCCAATCAACGGCAGGGAGACTTCGCTCGACACCATTCCATACCGCCGGCGATCGAAAAGGCCCTGGAGCCGCTTCGGGCTGCGGTGATCGTCCAGCAACGACGCATCGAGGAGCTGACGCTGGATCGTTCCATGCTGGTGCTCTTCAGCCCGATGGACGGCATCGTCAGCGACGTTCTCCGAGGCGTGGGCGAGGCGGTGTCACTGGGGCAGCCGATTGTCACCGTGGCGACCTCTCAGCCCTCGGACATCGTCGCTTATCTGAATGTCACACAGAGAAGTCGCGTGTACGCGGGCATGCCCGTGAACGTCGAACTCGCGTGGCGAGGTGAGCCTCGGAAGGCCGCACGGTCGACAGTCACGGGCATCGGACCGGTGGTCGAACAACTGCCCACGCGATTGTGGCAGAACCCCTCGCTGCCGGAATGGGGATGGCCGGTCAGCATCGCCGTGTCGCCCGATCTCAAGGCGATCTCCGGCGAGCTGGTGGGAGTTCGTGCGTGGTAATCGGGCCCTCGGGCCGTCGCGGTACGAGGCCTTACGGAAGACGCGGACACAAGGTTGGGCTGGGTGCATCAAGAACGCTGTAGGAGAACAGGACTATGAGAACAACGTCGGAGATGTGCAAACATAACCTTCGGAGCGCGTCCGTCCATATCACCGCCTCGACGATCGTTCTGGCGGCGGTGATATGCCTGACACCACCCGGCTGCATGCCGGCTGCGGGTCCAAACACCGTGATCCCTGGCAGCAACAACAATACCTCGGTGACCGGTGAGCTGGCGTCTTCTTTCTACACCATAAACGGCCCTCGGTGCATGGAGGACCTCGCGTTTGACTACGACGGCTATCTTCTGGGTGCCCAGGGCGGCCACATCTGGCGAACGCCCTTGAACGGCTCGTCCTCAATCGTCATAGCAAATGCAGGCGGCAGCGGCCCCATGATCACTGGAATCATGGTTCTCCCGAACCGGGACATCCTCTACTGCGACGCGCAGTCTGGAACGCTGTTCCGCGCGAGCTCGACCGGCACGAAACGGGCCGTTCTCAGCGGGCTGAGCTATCCAAACGGTATGGAGATGGACCCCAACGGTCTCGTCTACATCGCCGAAAACCAGGGCAACTGTGTTCGACGAGTCAACCCCGACACGGGAGACTCGATCAAGTTGGCCTCCGGCGTCCCAAGCCCCGACGGCGTGACCTTCAATCCCTCCTACACCACGCTCTACATCAGCAGCGCCACCATGAGCGGCTCCTCCAGCTCCGGCAGGATATCTGCCGTTGATATTGGTGCGAACGGCGAGCCGGGAACCTTGCGGACGTTTGCCACCGGTCTGCCGGCACATCTCAACGCCATGGCGGTTGATGTCAACGGGAATATCTATGTGGCCGCCGTTCAGGCCGGTCAGATCTGGCGGGTATCGCCCGACGGTCAGACCAAGACCGCGGTGATCAAATCCGGCGGCATGCTCGCAACCGTTCAGTGGGGGTCGGGGGTCGGCGGGTGGGACACCAAGACGCTCTATATCAGCGATCGCGCGGAGACCGACGTCATCTATGCCCTGAACGTCGGCATCGAAGGCAAGGCCAGGCTGTATCCCTAGGGGTCCCCGGCGGCGAACGTCGGATGAAGAGAAGAAGGGGTGAACGATGATGATCGAACGTGCTACGGCCCTCTGCATTCTTTCGGCCATCGCCCTGGTCGCCTGCGGCTGTTGGCCCAGCGCGAGTTCCACGACCTGGACGTGTACCCTTTCGGACGGCAACACCCCCGACTCGAGCGCCTCGCTGGGTTGCCTGGCCGATTTCGTCGCGCTGGCCTCCGATCCGCTGGACGCCAGTATCCCGGGGGCCCAGTCGGTCAAGACGATCATCGACCAGCTCGACAGCAACACGCTCTACTATCAGAACAGCAAGAAGTACGCCATCCACTGGAACTTCGCCCACGAACACCTGTCGGGTAACGGAAAGCCGGTGGTGCCGAGCCTCTCGCAGTTCAACCAGACGGAATACTATAGCCCGTCGCGGCGATTCCTCCTCGGGGCGGTGACTCACTATGAAAGCCCGGGCGTGTGGGCCTATGAGATCGCCCCCTATGACACCGCCAGCGCCGACATGATCACCGCGGCCTACACGGCCATCGCCTCCTCCAGCTTCTTCGGAGACCAGCTTCGCTTCCACCCCACCTCGGAGACCGTGGCTGCCGAGGCCGCAAAACTCCCGTCGTCGGTCAAGCGCATCACCACCGACGAACTGTTCAGCGGCATCAACTATCAGCCCCTGAAACTCGGCGTCAGTATGGGGCAACTGCGGTTCCTCAAGGCCAGTCAACTGCAGACCGAGTATGTCAGCTTCCGCGACATCGTCGTGCTCGATGCCGTTCCGAACGACATCTCCGTCGTCATGGGCATCATCACCGCCGAGTTTCAGACGCCCCTGTCGCACATTAACGTCCTGTCGCAGAATCGCGGCACACCCAACATGGCCCTGCGCGGCGCCCTGACCAACTCAAACCTCCTCGCGTTGGAAGGCAAATGGGTCCGCCTCGAAGTGAACCTTATCGACTATTCGATCCGCGAGGTCACTCAGGCCGAGGCCGATGCATGGTGGGCTGAGAACAAGCCCAGCGCCGTGCAGGTGCCCACCCTCGATCTCAGCGTCACCGATCTCCGTAACGCCACCGAGATCCTCGATGCCAACCTCGGTCTCGGTGCGGCCCTCGGCAAGGCCATCCCCGCCTTCGGCGGAAAGGCCGGCCACTACGGCGCCCTCGTGAAGATCGGCTCGGACGTGCCGGTCTCGAAGGCGTTCGCCGTGCCCGTCTATTACTACGACCAGTTCATGAAGCAGAATGGCTTCGACACCCAGGTGGCCCAGATGATCGCGGATGCGACGTTCCAGAGCGATGCTGCCGTTCGCGATACCCGCCTGGCCGAACTCCGCGATGCCATCGAAAACGCCCCCGTAGACCCGAACTTTGAGGCCCTGCTCATGGCCAAGCTCGCGGCCGACTTCCCGGGCGTCCGCATGCGATTCCGTTCGAGCACCAATGCCGAAGACCTCAACGGCTTCACGGGAGCCGGGCTCTATGAGTCGAAGACCGGCGACCCCAATGACCCGGACAAGCCGGTCATGGAGGCGGTCAGAAAGGTCTGGGCCAGCGTGTGGAACTTCCGCGCCTTTGAAGAACGCAGCTACCGCAGCATCGACCACCTCGCCGTCGGAATGGCCCTGCTGGTCCACCGCTCGTTCCCGAACGAGGCGGCCAACGGCGTCGCGCTGACGGCCAACCCCTTCGACACCTCTGGCCTCGAGCCGGGGTTCTACATCAACGTCCAGCTCGGAGAGGCCTCCGTCGTCCAGCCCGACGCCGGGGTCACCACCGATCAGATCATCTACCACTTCGATTTCCCCGGACAGCCCATGACGTTTATCGCCCATTCAAGCCTCGTCGCCGACGGCAGCACCGTGCTGACCGTGGCTCAGACGTACCAGCTCGGCGTTGCCCTGAAGGCGATCCATGAGTTCTTCCGATCGGTCTACGGCCAGGATGCCGACGCCTGGTATGCCATGGACGTGGAATTCAAATTCGACGCCGAAGTGGGAGGGGAGCCAACCCTCTATATCAAGCAGGCCCGTCCGCATCCCGGATGGTGAGTCCCAAAACGGACAGGAAGGAGTATCCCATGAAGACGTATGCCCTGACTATTCTGACGTCCGGCGCCCTGATGCTCGGTGCGTGCATCCCCGTTACGACGCCAACCGACTCCAACACCACCGACGCCAATACGTGCACCATCCCCACGCTGAGCGGGGCGTGTGATCCGAACGTGACGGTCGGTTCGTTCACACTGGTGCACGAAGACGGATACTCGGTCATCTCCGGCCAGGTCGCCGACGGCGTGGTCCCGGCCACCATCCTCAAGCAGGTCGGCCAGAACGGAAACTGCACGCTGCTCCAGCAGATGTCCCCCTTCTGCAACCCCTCATGCGCGGCCGGAACCACCTGCAACTACGACGGAACCTGCATCCCGTATCCCAACCCCGTCAATGTGGGCACGGTGGTCGTCAAGGGTCTGAAGACCTCTGTCGAAATGTCGCCCGTCGGGGCGAGTCTCACCTACTTCGACACGCAGTTGCCTCATCCGGCCTTTGACGCCGGCGCCTGCATCGAACTGACCGCCGCGGGCGCCACGATCGCCGGATTCACCCTTCACGGAACCGGCGTGACACCTCTTGTGATTCCCGATACGACGCTGGTGATGCGCTATGGCCAGCCGCTCACCGTCACCTGGACGGCGGCTGCCGACAATCAGGCGAGGATCCTGCTGAGCCTGAACATCGACCAGCATGGGCTCACACCCGTCACGCTCGTCTGTGATGTCGAGGACACCGGGGCCTTCTCCGTGCCGAAGGAGATGGTCAATGCCCTCATGGACTTCGGCTATACGGGGCTGGCCAAGGCAGACATCTACCGCCAGACGGTGGATTCGGTGAGCACCGTCTACGGCTGCGTCGAATTCAAGGTGATGTCGCACCGTGAGCTGACACTACAGGTTGAATAACACAACCGCTCAAGCGAGCCGCCTGCCGCACGAGTCTGTGGTGGCCCAGGGAGAACCGTCTCCCCGGGCCACCCGGCCCGGTCATCCAAGAGTGTCTTGACCTGAATCACGGCTTTGGTATGCTGAACTACGGTTGAGGGATGGGAGGGAGAGAATCCCACCATTAACCTTTTGGACGCATCTACAGGATTAACACTGTGTCGGACAATTGGAGGAAGAACCATGGAGCGATGGGCGAGGGTTGTCATCTTGATGTGTGCCTTCACTGTGCCGTCGATGGCGGACGTCTTCGATATGCCGTCCGGGCTCACGGGTCTCCAGACGGTGACTGTGGGAAATCCAGGGAACATTGGGGAAATGTCCGGCTATGGCACAGGCTTGGAGCGTATCTGCGGCGCAGTGAGCTACACCTACCGGATGGGCAAGTATGAGATCACGGCAGGTCAATACACAGAGTTCCTCAATGCGGTCGCCGCGACAGACACCTATGGGTTGTACAACGCGTCCATGTGGTCGGATACATTCGGCTGCAAAATTCAACGAAGCGGCTCGCCGGGGAGCTACACGTATAGCGTCGCGTCGGATTGGGCGAACCGTCCGGTGAACTTCGTGAGTTGGGGGGATGCAGCTCGCTTTGCGAATTGGCTTCATAACGGCCAGCCCACGGGCTCACAGGACGCCAACACCACCGAGGACGGCTCCTACAGCCTGAACGGCGCGACGACAGATGCGCAATTGAATGCTGTAACTCGCAAGCCGAATGCCACGTGGGTGATTCCGAGCGAGGACGAATGGTATAAGGCTGCATATCATAAAAACGATGGGGTGACGGGAAACTACTGGGACTATCCGACAGGTACCAACAACTCGCCGAGCAACGCGGTGGTCAACCCTGACCCGGGGAACAATGCGAACTACCATCCCGATGGAAGCTATTCGATTGGCAGTCCATACTATCGGACACCTGTGGGCGAGTTCGAGAACAGCGAAAGCCCTTACGGCACGTTCGATCAGGGCGGCAACGTGTGCGAGTGGGATGAATCGATAATCAACGGTTCTCTTCGCAACCTCCGGGGAGGAGCCTTCAGCAGCATCTTTAACTACCTTCTGCAGCCCGTGCTCCGTAACGTCAACCTTACCCCCTCCAGCGAGAACTACTACTGCGGGTTCCGCGTCGCGGAGGCCCGCGCCGCCCTCAAACTGAACGTCATCAACCCCACGTGTGGTTCCGTCGGTGTTGTGCCAAACGATCCAAACTGGGAAACGCTGAGCTACCCGTTCTCTGCGAGTGTCACCCTGACTGCCGTGCCGGCTCAGGGCAAGTTCTTCGCCGGGTGGACGATCTACAATCCCAACTTCCCCGGCGATGCATGCCATGCCACCATGGACGCCAATCTGACGACGTCGATCGTCATGAACAGCGACATGCAGGTGGATGCGACGTTCAAGTGCAGCAATGGGGCGGGGGCTATGCTGCCTTTGATGACGCTGACCTTGGGCGGCATCGCGTTACTCCGCAGACGACTCTAGCCAAGTAGGGAGTGTCGTGACGCACCACTCTATTGTGGGAGGGCCGGCATCCCCGCGAGGCGTGCTGAGCCGGGCGGTCCTCTGCCCGGATATCCGAAGTTCGACACCGCGCGTGCGGGGTGTGTACACCGCTCCCCGTGTGCGCTGAAGCCACGTAGGGTGCGTCGTGACGCACCACTCCACTCGTTTTCCGAGGGCGTCGGTCGCAAGACCGAAGACCCCGTAAACGTGCCCGTCCCCCATTGCTGTACGATCGGCATACGGCCAATGCATGACGTCGCGCTCCGCTTGGCAGATCTTCGGTCCCGACGCCCGAGAAGAACCCGGACGTGCGTAGAACGACGAAATGGTATGATACCGGCTCACGTTCTCGACCAGGCCGGCCGGTCGAGGTGGGCACGTCGTTCCCGCATGAAGCGTGGGGCAGATGACAAGGCCGTCGCGGCCTTTGGCCCGGCCCGACGATGGGAAGGCATATCACATGAACCTGGATCCATTGGATCTTGTCACCCTGGTGGGGTACTTCACGCTCGTCCTGTTTGTGGGTGTCTACGCGTCGCGACGGTCAATTAACACGGACAACTACTTCCTCGGCGGCCGGGGGCTCAGCGGCCTCATGGTCGGCATCAGCATGGTAGGTGCGACGATCAGTTGCATCACGTTCATGGCCTATCCGGCGGACGCCTACAAGACCGCCTATTTGCGGTTCATGCCGTGCTTGACGTTCCCGCTGGGCATCTTCATTGCCTCTCGGGTCTTCCTGCCGTTCTATCGGCGTGGCGGCATCATCTCCGCCTATCAGTACCTGGACATGCGCTTCGGCCCGTCCATCCGAGTCTACGGATCGGTGTGTTTCATCCTCGGCCAACTGGTTCGAAACGCCATGATCCTGTACCTCCTTTCGATCCTGATTCAGCAGACCACGGGACTGAAGCCGATGGATTCCATCCTGATCGGCGGCGGCGGCGTAGCACTGGTTACGGTTCTCGGAGGGCTGCACTCGGTCGTCTGGACGACCCTGATTCAAACGGCGGTCCTCCTGCTGGGCGGCATCCTGTGTATCGTCACGGTGATCTGGAAACTGCCCGGCGGGCTGGTTCAGATCATCAAGGTTGGCATGGCCGACGGCAAGTTCTCGGCGGCCGACCTCGTGAACGGCCAGTGGACGCCTTCCCCATGGGGATTCTCGATCGACCAGAAGACCGTCCTCATGCTCATGATCTTCGGACTGACCAACTGGCTGTGGGAGTTTGCTGGCAGCCAGACGGTGATCCAGCGCTACGTGGCCTCCAAGAGCGTGCGGGACGCAAGGAGAGCGATGTGGATCTGCGCGATCACGAGCCTGATCATCTGGGGCTCGTTCATGTTTCTCGGAACGTCGCTCTACGTCTTCTTCAAGGAGTTCCCCAGTCCCGACGCCGCCGCCATCCTGAAAGGGCTGGGGAATCGAAAGGCGGAGGAGATTCTGCCGTTCTTCATCGTCACATATCTGCCGATCGGAATCACGGGACTCGTCATCGCGGCGGCCCTGTCCGCCGCCCTGTCGACGCTCAACGCAGCGATCAACTCCATTACCATGGTCACCGTGCAGGACATCTACCAGGCGCTGCTCGTCAAGGGTCGCGACGATCGGCACTATCTGCGGGCAGCCTATGTCTCGTCAGCGATGGCCTGCATCTTGATGATCCTTGGAGCGATGATCCTGGACCGGGCGCAAACCAAGACGCTTCAGGATACGGCCTCGATCATGACCTCACTGCTGAGCGGCGGCTTCTTCGGCATGTTCGTGTTGGGCTTCCTGACCAACAAGGGCGATGCCCGCTCCGTATGGATCGGGTTGATCGCGGCGAACACCTTTGTGATCTGGACGGTCGTTCCCAAACAGTGGCTGCCCGGCTTCCTCAACGTACCCTTTGATTTGTACTACACGGGCATGTTCGGCCACATCGTCATGTTTGTCTTCGGGTATGCGATCGGAACGCTTCTGCCCAGGAAGGAGCGCGACCTGACAAACCTGACCATCTGGAAACAGGACGCCACACCCCTGACGTAGCGCACGCGTGGAAACGGGGACGCAGTTAGCTCATTATTGAAAGAGAATCGCCAACCACAAGAACCCGGCGCCGACGAACCATCCCCCGACCAACTTGACACGACCTCGAGAGTAGCACCGGTGGATGATTGCTGCGATGGCAGCCACCATCCACATGAGTCCGAACCCTGACAGGACAACGATGGAAAGGTCGCCCCAGAACTCGCTCCGGGGCTGCCCTATCTGCACAATCCTCGCGAATACCAGGCCAGCCAGAAAACACTGGCTTGCGGCGAAGGCAACTTCGTATGCAGATTTGGATGCCCGCTCCGCCCAGGACGGTCGCGGGCCCTCCGAGAAGGTCTCAGGGTTCGCCGGATCGAAGGCTGTCCCGCACTCCGGGCATCTGCGGGTCGACAGGCCCACCAGCAAATAGGAACACTGGCGACAGTAGATTGGTCGCCCGTGGACATCCGTTATCACCCTTTCCACGACACAATCATCCACTTCTCGCCCTTCTTGCTTCACAGGTCTGGTCCCTTCAACGGCCGGTAAGCCTTCGGTCAGATAATGGAGATAATGGGGGACCCTATGTCGTGTCATCTTATGTTGTTGACCCATCATGATACCCCCTGTCCCCCTTCTCACACAGGGACAGATGGAAACGCCCCGCACCAAGGAGCACACAATGTCATCCCCAAACCCCGATTCAACCACCGCGTCCAACGCCACGCCCAAACCGTCCAGCAACTCCCGCCCCCGGTTCCGCCGTCCTTTCCAACAGACCCACGTCGCGAAAGCGACCGGAACCAACCCCGTTCCGCAGCATCCCGGAACACGTGACATAACTGTCGAAAGTGAGACATCCGCCGACAAACCCGACCGCTATTTCAGCAAAGGCCTCTGCGCCACCCCCGCTCAACGCCTCATCAACCGCCATTCCCTGCATCCGATCCCCGATGCCCTGCCGTTCAAGAGGTGTGACACTGTGGGACAAAGTGAGACATTCGCCGACGTGCCGGATCACAATCTCAACAGCAAGCCCCGACACGCCCGCGGCGTGCGATCCCCCAACCCACGCCCGATGTCCGATCCCCTGCTCAGCGAAACGTGTAAAATACGTGTCGAAAGTGAGACATTCGCCGACACGTACACTCCGAATACGCCCGCCTCGCCCGCCCACCGACCGGCTTCCGACGTCCAACTCCTAACTTCTAACTCCCAACTCCTAGTTTCTACCCCCCCGCCCCGCCGAACATGTGACGATACGGGACAAAGTGAGACATTCGCCGACACGTCAGATCGCAATCGAAATACAACACTCCAGGAAGGTGTGCCGCCTCAAACCCCATATCCCCGGCCCCCATCTCCTCACAGAGAGACACCGGCGCCGAACGACGGAGCATCGCAGACGCGACAGTATCGCCCGGTGAAAGGGCTGACGCTTGGCATAGCGTAGTGCGTCCTCCCGCGGATCACCCAAGATGGGGGGATGACTATGACCCGTTCGACAACAAGCTTCACCACCCGAGCGCCTCCCGAGAAGCAAGCCCGTCTTCCGGGAAAGGACGGGCACGTTGCCTTCGCTGCGTGACACCCCGCCTTGAGACCGGCCGATCGATGGACTACCATCGAGATTGGCATCGCGAGCGAGCGGCTTTCATGATCCATTTCGCCCAGCTACCTGACTCTGCGTCTCCCCCGCCGAAACGCTCCTATCGGTCCAGACTGATCCTCCTCCTGCTGTCTCTGCTGGTGGTCGTGGCGTGTGCCGAAATCGCCATCCGTGTCGCGGGCTACGGGACCGACCGCGGCCCCTGCTTTCAAGGCTATAACGGCGCGGGTATCCGCCTGATGTGTTACGACCGCAATCCGGAGGGATACTTCGACGTCGATCTGTCGCGCAAGGCCGTTCGAGAGAAGTTCTACAAAGACTACGGCGTCATCGACATGGAGAAGACGTGGCGCTATACCCCCTATGGCGTGATGACCCCGTGCGACCACAACGAAATGCGCCCGGGCCAGGTCCGCCCCCGCACGCCCGGCAAGATACGCCTGGTGGCGGTCGGCGACAGCTTCACCTACGGCCACGCCCTCAAACCCGGCGACCCCTGGCCCGAACAGCTCGAACGCATGATGAACCAGACCGCCGCCCCACCCAAGTCCGACGGACGGTTCGAGGTCCTCAACTTCGGCATCGGCGATCGCGACATCCCGCAGATCGCCGGACAATTGACGGAGAAGGTGCTCCCCGCCGAACCGAACGCCGTCGTCTACGGGTGGTATCTGAACGACCCCGTGCAGTCGCCGAACTATGTGGCCGCCTATCGCGACCTGCTCGGCGGCCTCCGGACGACCGCCCGCCACATACCAAACCAGTACATCAGCGTCGGCTGGCGAGAGATCACCGGCGCGCGACGGTGGTGCGCGATCTACGATCTGATCGAGGAGAAGGTCGGCAATCGCGGCCTGGGCCTGAAGATGCTCCATTACACGAACGACGCGTATGGTCCGGCCAATGCCGATGGCTGGGCCCAGAGCGAGCAGCTTCTGGCCGACATGGCCGACGCCTGCCGCCGGCGCGGTGTGGCCCTGCATGTGGCCATCTGGCCCATGCTCGTCGAACTGGGCGATGAGTATCCATTCGTCGCAGCCCATCAGGCGATCGTCGAGGCGTGTCGCAAGGCGAATGTCCCTGTCGTCGATCTGCGCGACAGGTTGCGCGCCTATCCGCCCAACCGGCTGATCCTGCACTATGAAGACCGCCACCCGAACAGGCTGGCCTGTCGCCTGGCGGCCGAGGCGATCGCCGAACACCTGCGGAAGCACCATGCGGACTGGTTCCGGTGAGCAGCTATAATGGCTCGAATGTGCCTGTCGTTCGAGCCGGTTTGCCCTGGAGGGAGACTGACGTGCCCTTAACCCGCAGAAGCCTGTTGAAGAAAGGTCTGGTCGGTGCGACGGCGGCGGCCTGGCCCCGCGCAACCCTTCGGGCCGCCCAGGCTCGTCGCCCCCGCAATGTGCTGTTCGTCTGCCTCGACACGGTCCGTGCCGACCACCTGGGCTGCTACGGAAGTCGTCGGGGAGCCTCGCCCAACGTCGACCGGCTCGCCGAGCAATCCGTCGTCTTCGACGACGTCGTGAGCCCCTCGTCATGGACATTGCCGGTGCTGGCATCGGTCATGACCGGCCTCTATCCGCACGAGCATGGGGCCACCTACTTTCGCACGCCCATCCGCAACGGAACGGTGCGAATCGCCGAGATCATGAACAAGGCCGGCGTGGCCACGGCGGCGTTCGGGCAGTTTCCCTTCCATTTCGACTTCTACCGGTTTCGGCCGGGGTTCGAGGTCTTTCAGCAGAAGTGGTCGCAGCTTGCCCCGGCCACCACGCGGCAGGTTCTCGGGTGGCTGGCCGAGCAGAAGGCGGCGAATCGGCCCTTCTTCGGATGGGTTCACTACTTCGAGCCACACCTGCCGTATCAGTTCCAGATCGATTCCGTGGGCTTCTATGACTCGAGCTATCGCGGCCGTCAGTTCAGCATGTTCGACCCCAAGCTGATCATCAAGTTCGCCACGGAGATGAACACCGATCCGCAGTCGCGGGCGGAACTGATGCGGACCATCGATCTATACGACGGCGAGATCTTCTGCATCGACAAGTACCTGGGCCAGGTCCTTCGCGAACTGGAGCGCCTGGGGATGGCCGACGATACGATGATCGTCGTGATGGCCGATCACGGCGAGCACTTCCTGGAACACGGCATGCTGGAGCACGGCAACACGCTGTACCAGGAGCTGATCCGGGTACCGCTGATCGTTCGCATGCCAGGGGCCAAACCCGCCCGGTGCGGGCAGATGGTTTCATCGATGGACCTGGCACCGACGATACTGGAATACATGGGGCTGTCCGGCCCCAAGACCGCCGCGTGCAGCCTGGTCCCGCTGCTGAAGGGCGAGACGATCCCCGAACGTGTGCTCTTCAGTACGCTCGACGTGGTCACGTCGGTGATCTTCGTGCCCGACGGGAAGGACCCCAGCAAGCCCGAGAACGTGCAGGCGAAGGACAACACCGTTCGCAACATCAAGGTGTTGCGAGACGGCAAGGTCAAACTGCTCTACGACGCGATCAAGAAGAACTACGAATTGTACAACCTGGGCGTCGACCCTCGCGAGCAGCAGAACGTGCTGCGCCCGGGCGAGGCCCCGCCGCCCCTGCTGAAGAAGGAACTCGACGACTGGCTCGTCGCGATGGAGCAGTACAAGCCGCCGGTGGCCGCCCCCGACCCCGCGATCATCCAGTCGATGCGCCAGTTGGGGTACATCCAGTAACCGACGGAACCCGCCAAAGCGCGGAGGAGAACCCGTGTTCTGGCCGGCGCGTGCCGGCCGACTGCCGGCCGGTATCGGTTGGGCGAGAAGCCCCGTTTTCAAGGAGTTTCGGCGTTCGCAGGAGGGGGCGGTGGTTCGCATTTCCTTGACACAACGAGGAAATCGCCGTATTCTCCATCAAGGATCGGTTGCGTTCCCGCCGGTCCGGTTATGTCCAACGGGGCGTGGCGCAGTCTGGCTAGCGCGCTTGACTGGGGGTCAAGAGGTCGCAGGTTCAAGTCCTGTCGCCCCGAGTATTTGCAGCTCCTTCGCAGAACGGCATTCGCCTTCCTTGCCTGCGTCTGGAAATCGCTGGACGATTCAACCTCTCAACACTTCGGGTTACGCTTCCAGTCCCTTATGTGCGCCGGAAGACAGCCCCGTGCATACAGGACTATTGATGAACGGCCAACCAACCTGCGGGCATGACGCGGAAAGTGTCAGGATGAATTTCTCGCCCCGCAATTCGTGGTACACCTCTCGGAATCGACAGATGGAGAGCCAGGGTCGCGGCACGGCTGGACCTGAGCCTCATTCTGCGCCCCCGTGGCAGACCACTCAAGGAACCGCAAAGATCATCCTGATACCCTTTCTGTTCCCATTGTGCCACACCTGATGCGGGTACAAGATCCGTTTGGGAGGCTGTTGACGAGAGCAAAAGGGAGTATGCTTATGAATGCTACGCAGATGCGAAAGGCATCTGCGGACTCCTCTTGACAAGGATAACGACATGACTGATGCAGAACTCGAGCATTTGCTCGATGACCTGGAATCTGACCGTGTCGAACGAAAAGAGTCGTCGGGCGATGGTGACAAGATCCGGCAGGCCATCTGCGCGTTTGCCAACGATCTTCCCAATCATAATCAGCCCGGCATACTCTTCGTAGGGGTCAACGATGAGGGTGAACCCGTAGGGGCACCTGTGACTGATCAGATGCTCCAGAATCTGGCTTCCATGCGGGGTGACGGGAATATCCTGCCCTTTCCGTCCATTGACGTACAGAAGCGAACGCTAAAGGGACACGACGTGGTCGTTGTGTTTGTGCATCCGTCGGACTCGACACCGTTGAGAGTCAAAGGAACGATTTGGATTCGGTCAGGGCCTCGCAGAGGAATTGCGAACCCCGATGATGAAAGGCGGCTCAATGAGAAGCGACGGTTTCGCGACCTCCCCGCGGACATCCGTCCCATTGCTTCAGCAGGGCTTGACGCTCTGGATGGGTTCCTGTTTCGCCGCACGTATCTTCCTTCTGCAGTTGCTCCAGAGGTGCTCGAACAGAACCAGCGTCCTTTCGAGCACCAGTTGATCGCATCCAAGTTCGCGCACCCTGGTCCTCCAGCAGTCCCCACTCTCCTGGGCGTCTTGGTCGTAGGCAAGGCACCAAGGGACTTGATCCCATGTGCCTATGTGCAGTTCCTTCGCGTTGATGGAACCGCGCTGGGCGATCCGGTGAAGGACTCCCGTGAAGTTGGAGGGCCTTTGCCAGACTTGCTTGAGGAACTCGAAGACTTGCTAAAGGCGAATATCCAGACCTCTGTCGATTTGGCATCCAGGGCAGTTGAAGTGCGAAGATCTGACTATCCCCTTGTCGCTCTTCAACAAATCGTGCGCAACTCAATCCTTCATCGATCCTACGAGAATACCAATGCTCCTGTTCGCCTCTATTGGTTCAACGATCGCGTGGAAGTCCAGAACCCTGGCGGTCCGTTCGGCCAGGTGACGAAGGAGAACTTCGGTAAGCCCGGCGCATCCGATTACCGGAATCCGAACCTGGCGGCAGCCATGAAGGATCTCGGCTACGTCCAGCGCTTCGGGTATGGCATCGCTCTTGCGCGGAAAGAGATGGAGAAGAACGGCAACCCACCACCGGAGTTTCAGATTGAAGACGCTCACGTGGCGGTCATTCTTCGGAGGTAATGATGAGCATTCCCGTTGTCGCTTTCTTCAACAACAAGGGTGGCGTTGGCAAGACTTCTATGGTGTACCACTTGTCGTGGATGTTCTCCGAGCGGGGACTTCGTGTAATCGCCGCAGATCTTGACCCACAGAGCAACCTGACCGCAGCCTTTCTGGATGAGGATCGTCTTGAGCAGGTCATGCCCGGTGATGGACATCCACTTACCGTGTACGGATCGGTTCAGCCTCTCACGGATGTTGGCGATATCGCAGACCCACACGTGGAGGTTATTACCGAGCGCCTGGGCCTGATCCTGGGAGACCTGGCGCTTTCGACTTTTGAGGACAATCTTTCCGAGATGTGGACTAAGTGTCTGGCCAAAGATCCTCGCGCCTTCCGAACAACCTCGGCCTTTTGGCGAATCGTTCAACAGGCGGGCGAAACACACGGGGCAGATGTAATACTAATCGACCTGGGGCCCAACCTCGGGGCAATCAACCGAGCTGCCTTAATCGCATCAGACTTCGTTGTCATTCCGCTTGGCCCGGATCTGTTCTCATTACAGGGACTCCGGAACCTCGGACCTGCGCTGCGCCGGTGGCGTGATGAGTGGAAGGAACGATTGGGAAAGAACCCGGTTCCAACGCTTAGGCTTCCACCGGGCTCAATTCAACCCATCGGCTACATGGTTCTCCGTCACTCGATTCGCCTGGATCGACCGGTCAAGGCCTTCGAGAGATGGATTGCTCGCATCCCTTCGACCTACGCTGAGGCTGTGATTGAACAGGATCCACTCGCCGGGGTCACTGTCGAGACGGACCCCAATTGCATTGCCAAGCTTAAGGACTACCGCAGTCTGATGCCCTTGGCTCAGGAGGCCCGGAAGCCCATGTTCTTCCTCAAACCCGCAGATGGTGCGCTCGGGGCACATACTTATGCGGTAGCAGATGCATACAAGGACTTCAGGGCGGTTGCCGCAAAGATTGGCATCAACGCCGGACTGAAGGCTCTCTCATGAACGGCTTCTCTCGACTCATCGAACACCCGTTTCCGTGCAGACAGGCGTCATTGGACTCTGTCTATGAGAGGTAGATGAAGGCGTCGGGGATCTCGACGGGCACCTGTTTGACCTGTACCCCCTCTGACATCCTTGCGAGCGCAACGATGAGACCGCCTGATTCAGGAGATGTCCGTATGACCTCTGAGTTCTCCGGTGTCGCGGAGCTGCGTCGGAAGGTGACGTGGCATATCGTGCCGCTGGTCGTTTTGATCTACTTCATCGCCTATCTTGACCGTGCCAACGTCGGCTTCGCCAAGCTGCGCATGGCGGATGATCTGAAGTTCTCCGAAGAAGTGTTCGGCCTGGGCATCGGCCTCTTCTTCATCGGTTACCTGATTCTCGAAATCCCGGGCGCCTTGTTCGTCGAGCACTGGAGCGCGCGGAAATGGTTTGCCCGTATCCTGGTCACCTGGGGCCTGATCTCCGCCGCCACATCACTCGTGAAGACCCCGATGCAGTTCTACGTCGCCAGATTCCTGCTCGGCATCGCCGAGGCGGGCTTCTTCCCCGGCATCATTGTCTACTTCACACACTGGTTTCCCGCCCGCGATCGGGCGCGGGCTATGTCCGGGCTCATTCTGGCCGTCCCGTTCAGCCTGGCGCTGGGAGCGCCCCTGTCGGGAATGTTGCTTGATGTGAACTGGCTTGGGCTGGCGGGCTGGAAATGGCTCTTCATTGTCGAAGGGCTGCCGGCGGTCGTGATGGGCGTCGTCACCCTGATCTGCATGACCGACCGGCCGTGCCATGCGAAATGGCTCACCGCCCCCGAGCGGGAGTATCTTGAGGGCGTCCTTGCGGCCGAGGCGCGCGCCAAAGAGGCCCAGGGAAAGATCACCATCCGGCAGGCCTTGCGTGAACGGAACGTATGGTTGCTCGCACTCGGCATCTTTGCGGCAAACACCGGCGGCTACGCACTGGCCTTCTGGCTGCCGACCACAGTCAAGAGCCTCTCCGGTGGCAGCGTTCAGGCAACCCTCTATTACAGCGGCCTCTTCTACACCTGTGGCTTGCTGAGCGTCTTTCTGTCGGGGCAATCATCCGATCGCAGCGGAGACCGCAAGTGGCATTGCGTGGCGGGCCTGGTGGCGACGGCGCTATTCCTCGTCGGCAGCACCATTCCGGGACAGCCGTTCGCGGTCGTCATGATGTGGCTGTGTTTGACCGCGCTGGCGGCGTATTTCTGGCCGTCGCCATTCTGGGCATTGCCCACGCTCACCCTGAGCGCGTCGGCGGCGGCGGTGGCCATCGGCTTCATCAACATGTGCGCCAATTTTGCCGGCTATTGTGGTAACCACCTGCTCGGCTGGATGAAGACCCGCGGTCTGGGAGACAGCGCGTGCCTCCTGTTCCTTGCTTCATGCTACCTGCTCGGCGGAGTGATTCTCAGCTTCGTCAAGGTACGCTCGCTTGCTGGTGAGCAACAAAGAAGCAAGTGAGGGGATCAGCCAGGCTCTGTAGAAGCCCCGTGATGCTAGGACGATTGGGGGTTGCGCCCTTGCCGACAAGCATGTCAACCCACCGGCCACTTCGAGTTCCTTCTCGGCCCTGGGAACACCGGCGACTACCGGATCCTTGCGGGGAGAATGACCATCGGCATCCCCATCCACTGAAGCCTTCTTTGAATGGCGAATGCCGTCTCGTTGTGAAGCAGTCGCTGGTACCAGGATTCCTGGCGGAACACCAGCTTGCCGCCGAAGAAGGTGATCCGGGGAAACTCAGCGGCAACGGCTCGACACAGCCTCTCGGCCTCATCGACCGCGTCCGTGCCGATGGCCATGCGGTAGGTGGCCGGCACCCCCATACCCCGGGCGAAGTCCGTGTAGCGCTTCAACGATCCCTCAGTACTCTGTCGCAGGGCCTCGATCGAGTTCTCTCCCTTAAACCCGCCGGAGTCGATGACGCCCACAGAGAGGAAGACGACGTTCTTAAAGTAGCCCGGGAACATCCGGAATGCGTTGAGAAAGGAGTGGATGCCCACGCCGCTGTATCCACCCACGAGCAGTCCGGCCGTCGGCTGGCCGGGGTCCGGTTCCCCGGCCGGTTCCTGAGCGGAACGAGGGGCCTTTTCGAGTTGGGCATAGAGTTCCGCGAGTTTCGCCGAAACCGTACGGTAGTGCTTTCGGATCAGGAAGCAGAGGACCACGGCCCCGCCGGTCGCCACGAGTGTCAGCCAACCCCCTTCGCGGAATTTCTCGGCCACGGTGATGACGAGGATGGTTGCGCACAGGCAGAATCCGGTGACAAAGAGCCCCGACCTTCTCTTCCACATCTCCCGACCCTTTCGATGCCAGGTCCACAAACGGACCATTCCAAACATCGACAGAGAGAACGTCAGGAAGACGTTGATGCTGTACATAACAACGAGCGCCCGCACGTCGCCCCTGGTGTACATCACGAGCGCCAACGCGCTGGCCCCCATCAGTACGATGCCGTTCTGCGTGGTCAGCCGTTCGGAGAGGGCCGCAAATCGGCGCGGCACCCACGAGTCCACGGCCATGTTGGCCAGAACGCGCGGGCCATCGATGAAGCCCGCCTGGGCCCCGACGACCAGCAAGGCCCCTTCGGAAACCAGCGTGATGATGAGAAACAGCCGGCCATGGGGCAGACCGTGCGTCACGCGTTCGAGCAGAACAGCGTTCATCGTCTTGCCTTGGGCGGGAACGACATTCCAGAGAAGATAGCAGATCAGGAGCCCGCCGGCGGTAAAGGCCAGAGACACCGCCATGTAGAGCATCGTACGCTTGGCCGTTCGAACGCGAGGCTCTCGCATGACCGGCAGGCCGTTGGACACCGCTTCGAGACCGGTGTAGGTGCCGCCCCCCATCGAATAGGCGTATATGAAGAGCAGGAAGATCCCCCCAAACCCCAGGCTCGAACGCCCGCTCTGGAACCCCTGGCTCACGGCCCGTGCCGTCGCGGGAACCTCCGGAATATGGCCGAAGAGTCCGCCCAGAATCAGCACCAGGTGCGTTACGGCGAAGAGCACGAAGATCGGAGCCAGGGCCAGGATGGATTCGCGAACCCCGCGGATGTTGAGGGTTACGAGCACCAGGATCGCCAGGAGTTCGGCCGGGAGCTTGCCGGCCTGCCATTCGATGGGAAGGAAGCTGAACAAAGCATCGCCCGCCGCCGCGATCGACACCGCGATCGTGAGCATATAGTCGATGAGCAGCGCGCAGCCCGAGACGACACCCAGGCGTTCTCCCAGTAGCTTGGTGGCCACGAGATAGCCACCGCCCCCCTGGGGGAATTCCTCGATGATGCGACTGTAGGCGGCGGCGATGATCACTACGGTCATTGCCGTCATGGCCGCCAGACCGAGGGCCAGATACGTGTGTATGTGCCCGTTGGGCAGGAAGAGGCTGCGAAAGGCCTCGTCGGGGCCGTAGGACGACGACGAGAGTCCATCGGCACCGAGCCCAATCCAGGCCAGGACCGGAATCAGCGAGATGTGGTGAAAGATCGACCGATCTGCCAGATCGCGCGGAGCGCCGAAAAGAACACGCTTTGCCTTGTGGGTCAGACTCGATGGCTCTTCGGAAACAGAGTGCAGACTCGGATCCCGATGATCTGGGACCGGATCACCAGACATAGTACATACCTCCGGAGCCTTAATTCGAGAGGGTCGGCCTCCCGGAAACTCCGGTTGGTACTCCTCCTTCGACGCCTGCGAGGTTAGCTGACGGGCTCGGGCCGAAGAAGGTTGCCCTACGCCTTGCGGCGATACGCCCCAGAATCGGGTCCCCCGCTCCCGCAGTAAGCCTGCGGGACTCAGCGGCTATGGCTCATGTCCTAAATGATGACTTCTTCTGTCTCAAAGTCAAGACGGAAGGAGGCACAATACATGAGCCAGGCCGCTGATGATGCCGGGCAAGACGCCTGACGCACAACCCATGCTTCAGATGAAGGCTGTGAACCGACTTGCTTGGCACGCGATGGCTGCCACACTATCATCGTCGCGCGGGGGCGAGCTGGTTTGGTCATTTCTTGGGGAGTATTCACGATGCCGCATTTCCTGCTTGCGCGACGGTTCTCGGCATTGGGTGTCCTGTTGTATGTGCTTGCCCCCGGCTGCGGAGTAGTTCCTGTACCCGACCCACCGCCGGGGTTCACGGCCATCAGCGAACCCGGGTTTGATGCCGAGGACAATGCCGTAGACCACAACGACTATCCCTGGGAGATCACGTACTTCAAGGCCGACAACCGCGAGACCGGCCACGTGTACGTCGGCACCGGAAACGCCGTCATGGACGGCATCATGGGCCGCATCTTCGGCTGGCCGAAGGAGTCGTTCTGGAGGCCTTCGGAAATACGCCGCTACCGGCCGGACCTGGGTGCGAAATCGTGGGAGCGCGTCATGGATTGGCGGGATGTCGAGTCGGGTCCTCCGTGGACGACGACCGGCGTGCGAGCATTGCTGCCCTTCCGCGTGCCATCAACCGGCAAGACATACCTTTACGCCGGCACCTTCGGCAGGGAGCCCTCTCTGTGGCGCAGCCCGACCGGCGATGCCGGCAGTTGGGAGCGCATCTGGTGGAATTCCACCGAGGGGTCCATCCGCTGCTTGGCCGTACACAACGACACCCTTTATATCGGGGTGACCCACGAGTACCTCGACCCCCAGGTGGGCGGCGAAATCTACGCCACAGACGGCCAGACCGTCCAGCCGATCATGACCGACGGGTTCGGGACGACGGACAATGATGGGGTGTTCGCGTTGACGTCATTCAACGGGTGGCTGTATGCCGGCACGATCAATCGCAATCATGGCTATGAGGTATGGAAGCTCGAAGGCCCTGAGGGCTCCTCGACGACGCCGGTGCAGATCATAGCGGGCGGTGGCATGGCAGCCGCGAACCAGGCGGTCAGCGAAATGCGTGTATTCAAGGGCCATCTCTATGTGGCCTCGATCATCTTCCTCAACATCAATTGGGGCAGTTTCGACCCCTTGCTGCGTGCAGCGGACATCCTTCGAATCGACTCGCAGGACCGGGTCGAGGTGGTCGTGGGTCCGGACTCGGTCGGCGGCGTCCCCTCCGGCTTCGGGCACGAAAACAATGCCTACCTGTGGTGCCTCGAAGAGCATCAAGGCCGGCTGTACTGTGGGACGTGGAATGCAACGAGTTTCGTTCCCGTCACGAATGAGTATTGGCAACGCATTCAGGACACGTTCAACGAGGCGATCGGCTGGCCGATTTCCTTCGGCCCTTCGCCGTTCGCCTTCTGGGTCGATACGGGCATGTTCGATCTGCTGACCTCCAACGGTGCGAGGCTCTATGTTTCGGATGATGGGATCTGGTGGAACGAGGTGTTCCGGGGTGGCCTGGGCAACCCGCGCAATTACGGCGTTCGGAACATGCTGTCTGTCGGCGACACACTGTACATCGGCCTGTCCAATATCGATGACGGACTGGAGATCTGGGCGTACCGCTAGACGCGTCGGGGGCGTCGGTCGTCCGTCACAAGGGTGCTACTTGGCTTTCCACACGCAGGTCGCCACCGAACTCGGCGGAATCTCCACGGCAGCCGCCAAGGCACCCGAAACGATCTGACACGTTCTGGCCTGACGGTCGCTGTTGGCCAGTATCAGCACGGTCCGACCATCCGGATTCTCGAACGCAACGGCGCCCAGCCCCTTCGTCGCACCCTCGGTGCCGATCCGCACAGCGCCCCGGCCGATGAACTTCATGAACTGACCATAGAAGAAGTAGTCGTTTCGGTACGTGACGCCCGGTTTCCGGCTGTCTAGCATGATGCAGGTCTTGCTCGCGCGAAACGGACCGTTGTTCGGGCCGCCCTTGTCGTCGATCATCATTACCCAGGCGTTGTAGCTGCAAGCCCAGTTCTCCAGGTAGTCCATCAACTGCCGGGCACCCCAGATGCCGAAAACCGACCCCTCTGTGAAATGGATCGGAACATTGGGGAAACGCTGGTGAAAGACGCCCATTCCGGAAGGCTTGCCCTCGTACCCATGAAAGCCGACACCTGTGACGAAGGCGGCGGCCTCGCTGTCCTTCAGTACCGTCGTGGGGTAGTCGATGCCTGGGTCCCCCGGTGTGGTCTTCTCATTGAAGTTGTGATCGTACGACCAGATCTTCGTCTTCAAACCGGCCTGACGGAAGGCGGGGCCGAGGTGACCTTTGATGAAGTCGCGCTCCTGCTCTCCGGTCCACCGGCAGGACGGATAACGCCACTTTGCCCTTGCCCGCGAACGGTCGACGCCGGGCTCATTCTGGACGGTGACCGCGTAGATCGGAATCCCTTCCGCCTCGTAGGCCTGAATGAAACGGACGAAGTATCGCGCATAGGCCTCGTAGTACTTCGGCAGAAGGTGGCCGCCGATCATGTCTCCCGTGCTCTTCATCCAGCCGGGGGGACTCCAGGGCGACGCGAAGAACAGCAGGTCGGGATTGGCCTTGCGCGCCTTCTGAATGATCGGCAGGATGTAGCGGCGATCCTTTTCGATCGAGAAGTGCTCGAGCTTCTCGTCGATCTGCCCCTTGGGGAGATCGTCGTAGGAGTACCACGGATCGCCGGTGAAGTCGGGGGTACCGATGCAGATGCGTATCAGGTTCATGCCGATCCCGGCCACGGGATCGACCAGCCGGCGAATGAGTTCATCCTGTGCGTCGGGTGCCAGACGCGAGATGTTATAGCAGGTGGTCGGCTCGAGCGAGGAGCCCATTCCGAATATCTTTTGGTAGCGACGGGTGGGGTCGACCTGGATGGTCGGTATCTTCTCGGCCTTCGTCGGTGCAAACTGCAACGGGGGTTGCCGAGTGAGCTGATGTTTCAGGTCCTCCGAGCTGATCCACACCTCTGCGGTCACCTCGGCCGCCACAGGACGGACAGGGTGCCCCAGAATAATCATCGCGACCAACGCGACCGATGTAGCACTCCATCGTGTCATGGCTCATACTCCTCTTGTGGCTCGTGCCCATATTCCAACGCTGACGAGTGTGTGGAGCAAGCCGTCCGAGGTCACCGGCCCCCGGACGTCGAATCCCTGCATCTGCGCCTTCCCCTCATCCGAGCGTTAAGGAGCGGGTTCAACAGCGATGGGGCGTCGGCATTTCGGACATCGCGTGTTCGGCGAGCGGAAGCTCGGGCTTAACTGGACCGTCGTGCCGCACGGGCAACGGAACGATTCCCAGCCCTGACCCGTTCGCCGATAGTGTAGAACCTGCTCGGCCTTCGCAGTCGGCGGAGCCGGTGTGGAGGCCTCAACCGTAGCAGCCACAGATGCGGCCACGGCGGCCGGAATGTCGTGAGTCCGTCCGCATCGGGGGCAACGCACCGAACCGTCCGGGTGCGCCGGTGGTACCTTGATCCGCAGACCGCACGAACACGGGATCAGTAGATAGCCGGCCATACGACCGACGATATCGGCCGCTTGACGAGCCCGCTGAATGACCTGCTGCCTGTCGTCGGCGGTGGGCGCTCGAGCCTCGACGCTCTGGTCGGACTGGAGGGTTCTGGCGTCGATGCAGGCTCGCCCCTGGCCGAGGACTTGCTCGTAGGCGGCCTGGTAATCGGCATAGCCGACGCGGCCGCCCATGCCGCGGAGGATCGCCACGCGCTGCTCGATGGGCGGATGGGTGGCGGAGAGGCTGAACGCGGCGCGGCCTTGAAGGGGATTGACTATGTAGAGCGGCGCAAGGGCGCGATTAGGTTTGGCCTGGGGGGCGGAGGAGGCGGAGATCTTGAGGAGTGCCGAGGCCAGCCCTTCGGGATATCGCGTGAACCTTGCACTGGAGGCGTCGGCAAGCAGTTCACGCCGGCGCGAGCACGCAAAGTAGAGCAGTTGGGCACAGATCGGCCCGAAGACGGCCAGCAGGATCACGATGACGAAGATGATCAGTTGGGCCTGTCCCCCTCCGTCCCGCGATGAGGACCGGCGTCCGCCCCCACCGTACCATCGGATCCGCAGGAACGCATCGGACATGAGTGCGATGGCGCCAACCATGACGGCCGCCAGCGTCATGAATCGGACGTCGAGGTTGCATATGTGCCCGATCTCGTGGGCGATCACGCCCTGGAGCTCGTCGCGGTTTAACCGCTTGAGCAGGCCGGAGGTGACGGCCACCGAGGCACTCTGAGGGCTTCGCCCCACGGCGAAGGCGTTGGGGGTTTCGTCGTCGATGAGATAGACCTTCGGCATCGCACCGAGCCCCGCGGCGATGGTCATCTCTTCCACCACGTTCCAGAGGATCGGGGCATCCTCCTTAGAGATCGCCCGAGCGCCGGCGCTGGACAGCAGGATGCTGTCGCCCCCGGCCGTGGCGATCAGCCAGAGCAGGAGCCAGAGGGCGGCCGCGACACCGGCGCCGACGATCCCGCCGGATTGCATGTCCACGAGCATACCGATCGACCCGCCCAGGGCGATCAGGATGACCGCCATCAGCAGGATCAGTATGAACGACCGGCGTTGATTCTGGCGAATGGCCTCCCACATGATGATTGGATGCTACGAGAACTTCACCTGCGGAACCTCGCGTTCGGCCTTGTTCTCCAGCTCGAAGAACGCCGCCTCGCGGAAGCCGAACGGTCCGGCGATGAAGGCCGCGGGGATGCTCTGAATCCGCGTGTTGTACCTCATGACGGTGTCGTTGTAGAACTGCCGCGAGAAGCCGATCTTGTTTTCCGTGGAGGTCAGCTCTTCCTGGAGGGCCAGGAAGTTCTGGTTGGCCTTAAGGTCGGGGTATTGCTCGACGACGACCATGAGCCGCCCGATCGCCCCGCTCAGCTCGCTCTCGGCTTGCGACTTCTCGCTGACGCTGTTGGCGCTGACGGCCTGATTTCGGGCCTTGACCACGTTTTCGAGTGTGGTCTTCTCGTGAGCGGCGTAGCCTTTGACGGTTTCGAGGAGGTTGGGGATCAGGTCGTGGCGCCGCTTGAGCTGGACGTCGATCTGCGACCAGCCGTTGCCCACCTCGTTTCGAAGGCGAACGAGGCCGTTGTAGATGGCGACCATCCAGAGGACGATCAGGACGACGATTGCCACCAGGATTCCGAAGACGATCAACAAGCCTTCCATGTGGATCCTCCCTCACGTTTCGTAGTCAGGGTGTGATGCAACAGGTCTCCAAGGAACGTACCGAGGGCGGCGGCGTGGCCGCCCGGGTATTCTTGAACGAGTGTCTCGATCTCGCCGGCGTCGAACCACAGACCATGCCCGCGGGGGCAGCGATCGACTTCGACTGGGGGGTGATTACCGACGGTCAGGGTGTAGAGTCTGCCTCGGCAGCGTGGGCAACGCCTCTTGCCTCGCTCACCCTTGCCGGCCGCGCGGATCATCTCGTGCAGAGGTTCGATGGGGCTGCCGGCTCGCTCGTAAACCTGCTCCAGCTCCCCGGCATCGAGCCAGGTGCCGTCGCAGGCAGGGCAATGGTCGACCTCGATACCTTCGAGCTCCAGGACGATCATGGGTTGCTTACAGACCGGGCACACTGCTTTGCCTCCGGCCTTACGGCGTGGACAGCTTGAAACACACATCCGACAATTGCATTACGTTTCCGAGCATCAACGGTTCGGATGAGTGCACGAAGCATCTTACATGGGGGCCTTACCTGCCGCAATTCGTCGGCGAGGGGTGCCTCGTCGACGGCGGCCCCGCGGTGGGTTTATCGGGGCGGCGGGGTCGTTCGGATCCTATACACGTGTACGTCGAAAGGTTCGTACAGATCGGTGAATTGCTTGCCGCCGGGTTTGAGTTCGTAGGGCGTGCGGTTCTCAAACAGTGGCTCCACCGATGTGACGCCGCCGGCAAGCTCATAGGTCGCGTTCAGAACCGCATCGTCCAGATTCACCGTGAGCAGGAGGTAGGCATCCCTGCCCATCGGTTTGAGCAGGCAGCGAACAGGCGTGTCGCTGATCGCCGAACCCGTCACCTGAACGGTGTACGGCACCTTGTCGTCCACCGTCGGCGATAGAAGCGACGGGGTCAGTTCGTGAATCTCCCGGTTGACATAGGTCGCGGCCATCCACAGCGCCTTGGATTCGGCGATTTCCATCGGCTTGGCCGGTGAGGCCTTCGGCTTGTTCGGCCCGGGGTCCAGATAGGCCACCTTCGGATCGGGTGACATGCCCATGACCTCGCCATCCCGGCAGACGTAGGTGTCCCAGCAGAAGTAGATGATGCCGGTGGCCCCGTGAATCAGGGCAGCGTATACCTGGGCACGAAGCTGCATCGGCGTCGGCATGCGGAAGGGAAAGCCTCCATGCCCGCGAACCTCAAAGGCACCCACGATGCACCAGACCGGCTTCTGTTCGTTGTTAACCGCCGTGGCCAATGCCACCGACGCCGGAATGCCCGTCTTGTGTTCCTCATCGCCGATCGATCGGGCACGGTACTTGCGGTTCATAACGGGGTAGTTGTCGTGGCACGAAACGTCGCCCGCCGTGTTCCACTTGACCCACCATGATGTCGCCGGAGCAGTGATCCAGGGCACGTCATTGATGAAAACGGCGACCCCGGGTGCAGCCGCATTCATCTTGACCTTGTAGTCCTGAAACTCCTTGAACTTCTTCTCCATGTCCTTGCCCCAGAACGAGCCGGTCGGTTCGTCGTGCCAGACGTTTCCGAGCCAGTGGGGATGATCCTTGAGCTTCGCGGCGTCGGCCACGTTCAGTTCGCCCATGGCGACCACTTGAAGAGCCGCCTCCTTGCCCGCCTGGAGCAGATCGGCCAGGCTCCGAACCGGCCACGGCCACATCGTGTTGAAGCCAGCCTCCTTCAAAATGGCCAGGTTGTAGTTGACGCCATAGATCTCACCGATGGGATTGCCCCATATGCCGATCTGAAAGAATGACCGGTCGGGACTGTAGTTGATTATTGGGCGACCTTGCCGATCGGTGTGCGGGACGCCCCGGCGATAGATCGTCTGGATGGCATTGAAGTTCCGCATCTTGTCCAATGATGATTGGGCGTCCTCGG
The DNA here is from genome assembly GCA_964446835.1 of uncultured Planctomycetales bacterium. Classification (GTDB taxonomy): domain Bacteria; phylum Planctomycetota; class Phycisphaerae; order UBA1845; family JAFGLZ01; genus CAYUQT01. Next base: position 66,773 of record CAYUQT010000008.1, read on the forward strand.
CGTAAGTCGGAAACACCATGATCAGGAGAAGGACAAGGGACATAAGGGCCTGAAACTCGGGACGAGTCGCGCGTCTCATGCAATACCTCCGTTATGGGTCGGGACGGCCGGCGAAGGGGAGAGAACCATCGGCAGATCCCTCGAGCGCCTGAACAACTCACTTGTGGCCGAGGCCACGCCGGATCTCCTCCGCCTTCTTCCGACAGGGAACAATCGTGCTGTCGAACCGTTGGACGAGCGCGTTGAAGCCTTCGTTCCGACGATTCTCGGCCAGCCATAGTCTCTGAAAATCTGCCTTGAGACCTTCATAGGTCTTCACCAGTCCGTCCAGCTCAGAGGCAAGCTTCTCCTGAGAGTACTGCGGATCGAGGATGTGGGCGCGGACAATCAGCTTCTGACCCATCGCCTGGTAGTTTCGGGCGGCAAAGAGCAGTTGTTCGAGGGCGTCCCGATGGCGAACCGCCTTCTTGAGTGCGTCCTGAAGCAGGTTGGCCGCCTCGTCGGCAGATTTGAGGATCTCAAGGCCCTTACCCTGAGGATCGGCGATGTCCGTGATGCCGGCACCGTTGAACGGATCGTTGAAGAACTCCCAGTAGTAGCGGCCGATCGTCGAATTGCCCACATAGGGCGGCAGATCGACCACCGCCCCCGAGGCATTGCGGACCTTCATCGGCTGGCCATTGATATCTCCCGCCAGGCGAATGGCCCGGGAGACCCCCGCGTCGGGCGTGCCATAGAGCAGTCGGCTGAACGCCTGATCGAAATAGTCCCGATCACCCTTGGCCCCCGTCCACGTGCAGGCGCCATGGTAGAGGAACGGATACCAGGTTGTGGCGTTGAGATGGTAGTGCCCTATGTCGCCCCAATCGCTGGTGGTGCTGCCCATGGCACCGTGCGCCAGACCCCGGCTGACCGTGATGTCCGAGAAGCTGACCGCGTGCCCCACATAGGGCATGATGTGGCCGTGCGAATCGATCCACGGCTGCACGAAGAAGTCCAGCCCGAGACGATGGAGCAGCGGAAAGTCTTTGTCCCATCCGCCGTAGAACTCCGCGGTGTAGTAGCTGGCAATGACGACGTCCTTGGGAATTCGATCGATCAGGGGGGCTATGCCGTTCAGGTGCCCACCGCTGCTCAAAGCACACTGAGCGATCATGAGCCGCTTGCCGTGTTTGCGAACCGTGTCGCGGAGTCGCAGGATGTACTGGAAGACGAGTTCGTTCAGCTTGTCCGGCGTCGTGCCGCTCTGCGCGAAGCCATAGTCGGCGATCTCGGTGATGTCCACGTTGAGGAACTCACCCGGAAAGGCCCGGCAGATCTCCTCCAGCAGGTCCATCATGAGGGCGACGGCCTCAGGCTTTCGGATGTCCAGCGTCGTCGTCCAGGGATGGCCCGCGATGCCGCCGGGGGGAATGGGAACCATCAGGGGCCGGTAGGCGGGCTTGTTGCCGATGGTGTCCAGATGGCCCAGAACCTGTAACAGCGGGTGCACTTCGATGCCGCGCCTGGCGGCGTGTTCGCACAGTTCCCGGGCCTCCTGGGGCGTCATCGCTTCCGGCGGGGGGATGTCGGGGTGCGACTTCCACTGAAAGACATCCTCGATGTAGAGCTCGAAGATGTTCATCTTGGCTTCTGCCAGCAGATCGACCATCCGCGTCAAGGACCTGGAAGTGGGCACCTGGCCGCGGCTGATGTCGTATTGTGCCCCTCGGTAGACCAAGGCCGGCCAGTCGCGAATGTACAGCCCGGGCAGTGCGGTTCGGTCCGTTGCGATCTGCGCCAGGGTTCGCGCCGCGTAGAGGAGTCCGGCGGGGTCTCGGGCTGCGGCGGAGATGCCGTTGGGATCGATGTGGAGGACGTATCCTTGCGGGCCGACGGCACGGAGGTCTTCGTCTGTCAGGCCCGCAAGCTCCGGTGAGAGACGCCCGTCGGGAAACAACCCGAAGACGATGTGTCCGCCGCCCTCCGGCTCCGAGGCTTCTGTGACAGAGACGCCGGAACGAGTCTTCAACAGCGAGGGCAGGCCGTCCAGAACGCCGGCCGCGTGCTGGGTCGCTCCCACGCAACGGATACCTTTGCACCGTGCCAGATCAAACGTGCCCTTCGTTGCGACTGCCCACTTGGGTTGAGGCAACAACCACACCTCCAGGCCCGTGAGGGTCTGGGCGACCTCTTTCTCGTTCATGCCGACGGCGGATGTGGCTGCCTCACCGGCGATGCCCGTGCGGACACCGCCCGAGGCCAGGATCACGATCATCCCACCCACCAGGCAGGACCACCGGCGGACGCATGTAATCGATGTCATAACTGCTCCTCTGATACACCTGGGTCTTTGCGGCCAAGGCCCTATTGAGTTGTCGAATCAGTCGCCGACGGCAGCTTGATGACCAGTGATTCGACCACCGCCTTGCCACCAGAGACACCCAAAGCAAGCCGACCCTGCGGGTTGTTGTAGGCCCGGCACGTCTGGGCATACTGATCGTTGACAAAGCACTCGATGATTGTCCCCTGGACGAAGACCTGGAGCTTGATCGGGGCGTGGGTATCCACCGGACAGGCACGCTTGTAGCCGAATCCCGGGCCACTCAGTTCGGCCTCCTTCTTCTCGGGGCGAAGGACGAGCCGATACCCGCCGTTCCCACCGGCCTGTTGACGCATATGAACGGTGAACTCGGCCTTCGGATCGAGCCGAACCCTGCATTCGAGCATGTAGTTGTCAGGGGCATTGAACGCACAGAACGCCGATGGATTGGCAGACTCGCCCACCAACGTGGTCCCCTCGTATCGCCACGTCGGGGCCGGCCCGGCGAATGCCGGCTTCTCGCTCAAATTCAGGGCGGTGCGGACAAACACCGCCGGAACCTCCTCGACGGGCCTGCAATACAGTTGTCCATTGGGACCGGCGTAGAGCTCACGCGGCAGACACTGGGTGCCGCCCCAGGTCCCCGGCTTGCCGTCGCGCCCGGAGGATATGTCCCACACCCACCCCGTCCAGATGTGGCGCCGGCCATCGAACATCCGCTTGGCGGCGTAAATGTTCGGACGATCTATGAAGCCGCTGACAGGCGGCTTCTGATAGGGTCCGCGGGCGCTCGTGGCGAAGCTGTAATGATCTCCCCCGATGAGGTACCACGTGTCGCCGATCTTGAACAGGTCGGGGCACTCCTGCAGGTCGGTTCCCCTGAGCGGCGGCTCGTACGTCCACTCCTTCAGGTCCTTCGAGACCAGCAGGCCGGCGCCGCCATCGCCCTTGGCCGTGTTCGAGCACATGACCATCCAGAACTGCTTCTCATCATCATTCCAAAGGACATACGGGTCTCGCCAGTCGCAGTCATGGTGGTTCTTGTAGATCGCGCCGTCGGGCCGCAGGCCGTCGGCGGGGTGCTTGGTCCACATGACGAGGTCCGGGCTGGTCGCGTGCATGATGACCTGTTGCCCTTTTGGGTTGCGCCCGTTGCAGCCGGTGTAGAAGATGTGGAACGTCCCATCCTTCTCGCAGACGCTGCCGGTGAACATGTGCTCGCCGTCGGGGCCGTTGGGATCGCTCAAGTCGGGCTTCAGCGCGGTGGGCAGTTCCTTCCAGTGGATGAGGTCCTTCGAGACGATATGCTCCCAATTGACCTTGCCGAGGCCGCCCAGGAGGTAGAAGACGTGATACTCGCCCTTCCAATAGAAGGGAATCGTATCGGCCAGAACCCCCTTGGCGGGCCGGAAGTGGATCGGGGAGCGATGGTCCGGCAGCCCCGTGTTCGGCAGAGAGGTGGTCAGGTAGCCTTCGGTGCCACCCAGGTGCAGCCTGCCATGGGCGACCCGTGCCTGGCCGACCAGGCTTCCCGTACGAAAGGTCCCCATCACGTCGCGAGCCGTGCCGTCCTCGAAATTCCACCACGCCAGGGGTTTGGGATCTGAAGGCTGGTTGGGCGTCAGCGCCGCGATCTGCTGGACACTCAATGGACTGCGGTAGATACGGGCATCGTCGATCGAGCCAACCAGACAGGCGCGATCGCCCGCATCGAGATGCCGCAGGCCCATGACCACCGCACTGTCGGTCGTGAATGCCTGAGGCCGTTCGATCGTGTGCTGCGAGTATTGCTGGCCGTTGCGATAGACGGTGATCTGGCGATCTTTGTACACGATGGCGATTTGCACCGGTGTGTTCGGGTCGGCCGTCTCAGAGGGCCATGCCTGTTGTTTCTGGTCGGTACGTCGGAAACAGTCGCTGCCGGCCATCCACTTGCCCGGCGTGAGTTCGCCGAAAACGATGCCGTCGAAGGCCCCCTCATGGTTGTCGATCGTCAGGGCGCTGCCACCCCGCTGGGTGAGGTTAGCCAGGTAGACCCACGCGACGAGGGTTTTGTCTGTGAAGGTCGTTGGTTCGTCCGCCGCGGATGCTCGCTGGGCCGGGAACAACAGTCCAAGCGTCAACACGGACCACACGGCACATGCCACCGGGCGGAAGCGGATGCCCGCAGAGCGGATCTTCATGGCTAGCCCTTTCGTCTGTTTTTGCCGGCCTTCAGAGCGTATTCACTGTGTCGGGAGCGTCGTCGCCGGGTCATCGGCGATAGCCCAGCGGCGCGCCGCCGTCGGGGCAGATTGCCTGGCCGGTGATGAAGGAGGCCTCTTCCGAGGCCAGAAACGCGCAGACCTCGCCGATCTCGTCGATGGTGGCCATTCGGCCGAGGAGGTGCCAGGAGTCTACCATTGCCAGGGCGGCCTTGGGGTCGTACTGGGTGTTGGCCCATTCCTGCATCAGCGGCGTCATGACCCCCGCCGGGCAGACGGCATTGACTCGGACGCCTTCGGGGGCCAGGTCGACGGCGAGGGCCTTGGTGAGGCCGATCTGGCCGGCCTTGGTGGACACGTAGCTTGGGGCGGCGGCCTGTCCGATGAGGGCGACCTCGCTGGACATATTGATGATGCTGCCGCGAGTCTTGCGAAGATGGGGCACGGCGAACTTGCAGCCCATGAAGGTGCTAGTAAGGTTGAGGCGGAGGAGCTTCTCATAGTCTTCGACGCTGGTCTGGTCAATCGTCATGGTGGGCGGGTGCCAGCCGGCGTTGTTGACGATGCAGTCGAGCCGGCCAAAACGCTCCACCGTCCGGTCGATCAATGCCCGCATGTCCGATTCGCGGGACACGTCACAAGGAATGAACGTGGCCGTATGGCCCTGCTCGGTGAGTTCCTTCGCGGCCGCGTTGCCGTCCTTTTCGCCGCGGGAGGCGATGACGACCGCGCCACCATGTTTGGTGAACACCCTGGCACAGCCCCAGCCGATGCCCTTGGAACCGCCGGTGATGATGGCCACTTTATCCTTCAGTTTCATGTCCGGTTCTCCAACTGATACCATCGTGACGCGTTGTTCCCGAAGATGTCCTGCTGCTCGGCTTCGCTCCATCCGGCCACGTTGGTCTTCAGCGCCTCAATGACCTGGCTGTAACTGCCGGCGAGCAGGCACACAGGCCAGTCGCTTCCAAACATCACCCGCCGCGTTCCGAAATGTCCAATCACATGGTCGATGCACGGACGGAGGTCGTCGGGCGTCCAATGCTGCCAGTCGGCCTCGGTGATCATGCCTGAGAGCTTGCAGGCCACGTTCGGAAACTGAGCCAACCGGGCCATCCCCTCGGCCCAGTCATCATAAACGTCTTCGGCAATCCTGGGTTTGGCGACATGGTCAATAATCAACGAGAGGTCGGGAAACTCCCTCGCGACGGCCAGAGAGGCCGGCAGGTGTTGCGGGCGGATGAGGAGATCGTAGGGGATCGACCGATACGCCAGTTCGGCGAGCCCCCGCCACACGTCGGCCCGGAGCAACCAGTTGAGATCGGGCTCATCGTGCACCTGATGCCGGATCCCGACAAGCTTGGGATGCTGTCGCAGTTCGTCCAGCACATCGGCCACGCCGGGATCGGTCAGATCCACCCAACCGACCACACCGGCGATGAACGGGTGCTGTTCCGCAAGGCCGAGGAACCAGCGGGTCTCATCGATCGAACTGATGGTCTGCACCAGGATGGTTCGATCGATCCGGTGTCGCTCCAGCAAAGGTTGCAGGTCCTGTGGTAGATAGTCTTTCTGAAGGACACCGAGTTGCGGTCCCATCCACACGTAGTCATAACGGCCGATCTGCCAGAAGTGATGATGAGCGTCGATTCGCATGATGGCCCTTTCGTCATGCTCTACGGCAGGTAAAAGGTAGATCATCGTCGCCCACGGGCGGTTTGTCCATGTGCGTCGCGATGCCGATCGTGATATGCTGCCAACTTCAAATCGGGACATGGCCACGGAGAGTGTGATGCCACAGATCCAGAGCGAATCGCGAATCGTCTCCGGGGAGCGCCTGCTCGATTTCTGCCGCCGGCTGCTCATGGCCGCCGGTGTGCTATCCGAGGACGCCCAAGTGGTGGCCGAGTCCCTGGTAGAGGCAAACCGCAGGGGCGTGGACTCCCATGGCGTCGCCCGCCTGCCCCACTATCTCGAACGGATCGGCCATGGCAGCATCAACCCCCAACCGCGGATGCAGACCACGCCGTTGGGACCGGCCGTCGCCCGCGTGGATGGCGATCACGGCTTGGGGCAGGTCGTAATGAATCGTGCGACGACCGAGGCGATAGGCCTGGCGCGTCAGGCGGGGGCGGGCTGGGTTTCGGTCTGCAATTCCAGTCACTGCGGCGCGCTGGCGTATTACGGACTTCGAATCGCCCGGGCCGGCATGATCGGCCTGGTCTTTACGCATGTGGACCCCTTCGTCTTGCCGCATGGTTCGCGTGAGCCCTTCTGCGGTACCAATCCAATCTGCCTGACCGCCCCCGGACTATCCGACGAGGCCCTCTGTCTTGACATGGCCACGAGCGTGGTGCCCTGGAACACGATTGCCAACGCCGTGATGGAACAGGTGCCGATCCCGCTGGGGTGGGGCGTGACCTCGGAGGGTCGCGATACGACCGATCCCCGCGACGTGGTGGCGCTGTATCCCTGTGGCACCTACAAGGGGTCCGGCCTGGGGCTGATGATCGATGTGCTGTGCGCGATGCTCAGCGGCGCACCCATCGGACCGGATATCCCACGGATGTATGGGGACCTGTCCGCCCGACGATTGTTGGGAGGTCTGGTGGGCGCGATCGACATTTCGCGATTTGTCGCTCTGGAGGCCTTCCATCAACGAATCAGTGAATTGATCCGTCGATGGAACGGGTTGCAGCCGATCGAAGGCTGCCGGCAAGTACTCTATCCCGGCCAGCCTGAGATTCTCAGTGGCGAGCGAAGGAGCCGTGAGGGCATTCCCGTCGGATTGCAGGTGCTGAAGCAGCTTGAGTCGCTTGCAGAGTCCTATGGCCTGGACGGATCTCTGCAATAGCGATGGAAAGGGCATGAGATGAAGAAGAGCCTCCCCATCATTATCGTCGGCGCACTGGTTGGAGTGGTGGTCGTTGTCTCCATGACCCGAAAAACCCAGTCTGTTGAGGCGATCGCCTGGTACGGCACGATGCCGCATCCCTACATCAACGAGGTGAAGGGCGGCGTCGAGGCCTTCGAGAAAGAGGTCGGCGTCAGCGTCTACAAAACGGTCGGTCAGGAATGGTCGCAGGACAACGAGAACGTCATCGTCGAGGCAATGTCGACCAAAGGGCACAAGGCATTCAGCATCTACCCGGGAGATGCCGCGGGCGCCAACGGCCTGTTCACGTCGCTCCGCAAGCGGGGACAGCTCGTCGTCGCATACGGCGCAGAGCCGGCGATGCCCACCCCGGCGACGTTCACCGTGGCCACCGACATCAAGGGCGCGGCGATGGCGGCCTGTGAAGAGCTCATCCGATTGATGGGCGACCAGGGAGGCATCCTGAACGTTTTGGAGACCGTCACGGACATCAACACCAAGAAACGGGACGAGGGGATCCGCGAGGTGGTCGCCAAGCATCCGCGGGTCAAGATCGCCCAGACCATCGCCGACATGACACAGGTCAGCGAGGCCACCAACAAGATCCAGAGTGCCCTGGCCGCTCGCAGCGGCGAGATCGACGGGATCATTACGACGGGCTACAACCCCACCGTTGCCGCAGCCGCGATCCTTACCGAGTGGCACAAGAACCCGCAGCACAAACGCATCCGGTTCATCGGCATCGATACGGGGCCAACGGTTCTGCAGGCGATTCGCGAGGGATCCATCGACTTGACGGTTGCGCAAAACCCGTTCGGCCACGGATATGTCTCCTGCATGATCCTGAAGATGATGCTGGACGGCTGGAAACCAAAGAAGGACTACCAGTTCATCAACGCCGGCATTGTCATGGTCAACAAGGGCAACATCGACACCTATTCGAAAGAGGTTCGAAAGATCACCGACGCCATCGTTGCCGACCTGAAGACCCGATACCTGGATCCCCCCAAGGGCCGATGACCCGCCGGTCAGAAAGGGACCCACGTGCTGGAGCTGCGATCCATCAGCAAGAGCTTTCCCGGCGTCCAGGCGCTGGACAACGTGTCCCTCCAGTTCCGGCCGGGGCAAATCCATGCCCTCGTCGGGGAAAACGGCGCCGGCAAGAGCACCGCCATCAAGATCATCACCGGCATCCACTCGCCCGATTCCGGCGAGATCCTCTACGGTGGCAAACCCCTCCATTTCCGGAGCTATCGGGACAGCCTGGAAATGGGAATCGACGTCGTCAACCAGGAAATCCAGGTGATCCCCGAAAGCACCCTCGCCGAGAACATCATGCTGGACAAGATGATCACCTACGGTCGGACGGGGATCATCAACTGGGGCGCGGTCAACCACACCGCAAAGAAGTACATGGACATGGTCGGACTGCCCTTCGAACCGACCGCGGTGATGAGGCATCTCAGCGCGGCGCACAAGCAGCTCGCACAGATCGCCAAGGCACTGGCCGCCAACGCCCGGGTGCTCCTGCTGGACGAGCCCACCAGTTCACTGACGTCGCACGAGGCCAACAACCTGTTCCGGATCCTGCGAACACTCAGAGATAACGGTGCGACGATCATCTTCGTTTCGCACAAGTTCGAAGAGGTCTTCGCGCTGTGCGATCGGGTCAGTGTGCTGCGAGACGGCCGGTGCGTGGGGACCCGCGAAATCGCCGATCTGACGATCGACGAACTGGTCAAACTGATGATCGGCCGCGAGTGCAAAGACGAACATCTGGGGAGGTTGGACGTCAACACAGACAGGGAAGTCCTGCGGGTGGAGCACGCGATCCGACGTGGCAAGGTCGACGATGTCAGCCTTCGGCTCTTCGAGGGCGAGATCCTGGGCCTCTACGGCCTGGTGGGAGCCGGCAGAACGGAACTGGCCCGAATCCTGATCGGTGAAGACCGCCTGGACAGCGGATCGGTCTACGTCCGCGGCGAAAAGGCGAACATTCACAGCGTCGCCGACAGCCTCTACCGATACCGAATCGGCTACGTGACCGAAAACCGCAAGGAAGAGGGCCTGTGGTTGAAATCGCCGGTTCAAACCAACATCACCCTGACGATCTGGCCCCATATCGTCCACCCGATAAGCCGCTGTATTCGTCGCCGACAGGAGGTGGACGTGGCCGACCGGATGGTTCGCGATATGAGCATTCGCACCACCGGCCTGAACCAGAGGGCCGAGGACCTCAGTGGCGGAAACCAGCAGAAGGTGAGCATCGCCAGGTGGCTGGCGGCCGATTGTGATATCCTGATCATCGATGAGCCCACCGTCGGGGTGGATGTCGGTGCGAAGGAACAGATACACCAACTCATCTGGAAACTGGCGAAGGAACGACGAAAGGCGATCCTTCTGATTTCATCGGACATGCCCGAGGTCATCAAGGTGTCCAGCCGCATCCTCGTGTTCAAGGGGCACCGGATCGTCGGCGAACTGACGGGAATCGATGAAGGACGCGGAACCTATGACGAACTGAGCGAGGCGATCGGACAATACCTGGCCTGAGAAGCCGGACCGTACGCAAGGAACGGGAGATGACGCGAAGCGACAAGACCTCTGAAGCGACGACGACGGCCGATCACGCAGCTCGGAGCACCGGGAGTTCTTCGGGCGCCGGTGAACTCTTCAGCGGCAGGACAGTCGGTCTGATCATGTCCGCCGCCATTCTCTTTGCCATTCTCTCGGTACGATCCCAGAGCTTCCTCACGTCATACACGATGTCCGTGGTGTCCCGCCAGGTGGCTTTCTTCGTGTTGATCGCCATGGCCCAGGCCCTGTGCCTCGTGGTCGGAGGCATGAACCTGTCGGTGGGCGCGATCGGCAGCTTTGCCACGGTCGCCCTCGGGCGGTGCATGGACACTTGGGGCATGCCGGGTTGGGTAGCGGTCCCCATCGTGCTGGGTGTTGGGGCCGTCACCGGCTGGATCAACGGCGCCCTGATCACCCGATTGAAGATCGACTCGTTCATCGTGACGCTGTCCATGATGTTCGTCTATATGGGGTTGAGGTCCGGCATCTCCGGCGGAGCTCCCTACCGGCTGCCGGAATCGTTCAGCGTCATCGGCCAGAGGGACCTCTTCGGTGTGCCTTACGTCTTCCTGATCATGCTGGTCGTGTTGGCCGGTGTTTCGTACATGTTCCGAAACACGGTCTTTGGACGCAGGCTGCTCGCCACCGGAGGCAACCCGGAGGCCGCCAGGCTCTCCGGCATCAACACCGACCGGATGATCGTTTCGGCCAACGTCCTGTCGGGACTGTTCGCCTCACTGGCCGCCGTGCTGTGGGCCTCGAAGCTGGGTTCGGCGGCTCCCGAAACCGGCGACGGCTGGCTGATCGTTTCCTTCGCCGTTGCGATCATCGGTGGAACCGGCCTCAGCGGCGGCGTGGTATCCGCCGTCGGTATTCTGATGGGTGGCACGATCTTCATGCTGATCAAGCATGGCTTGGTGGAGTTGAAGGCGAACGACTACTACGCCAACTCATTTCTCGGAGGCTTGATCCTTCTGGCGATCATCGTGGATCGCGTTCGAGAGGTCTACGAAAAACGCAAGAAGTGACTACATGGCGGCTCCATCGTAGCCCCCCCCCGCTCCAGGCATACATTCCGAATCGCCGGGCCGTCTCGGAAGCACGACACACCCTGCCCTTGCCCATCGTGGATTACGCTGAGGATCGGTGGAGCTCCTGCATGCATCGTTCGATGCTCTCGCGTCGCGTGCAGTGTGTGTTGTACACCCCTACCGAGCAATACCCCTCATATCCAATGTCTCGCAGTCCGGCCAGAAATGCGGCGGTCGGCCAGTGCCCGTCGCCCAGGACGCCGCGGTTGGTTTCGCAGAGATGAACGTGTGCCAGGATATCGCGTACGCCGGCCAGCGGAGCCAATATGTCCTTCTCTTCGATGTTAATGTGAAAGGTATCGACCATCATCCGCAGGCCCGGCAGATTCAGATCGCGGACCAGCCGGACCACCTCGCCAATGGTGGTGTGGAAACCCACTTCGAGATGGTTGATCGGTTCGAAGGCCACTACGACGCCCTTGGCCGTCGCACATTGCCCGATCTCTTGGATCGCGCTTCGGATGCGAGCGGAACCGACGGCGCTGTCGGGTTCGTCGTCCAGCCGTCCCTGGAGAGAGCCGAAAACGATGGTTGACTTCTCCTGGGCCGCCAGATCGACAAACGACTTGAGGAGCCCCACGGTCCGCTGCCTTACCGCCTCGTCACGTGTGCACAGACAATTACCCCGGGTGCGATAGGTCGATCCGGTCTGGAACGCGCACAGGGAATAGCCCACGACGTCCAGGGAACGGCGGACGCGTTCGGCGTCGAACCGGATGGGATCGGCAATCTGCAGTTCCACGGCGTCGTAGCCCGCCTGCTTCATGCAGGCCAGATCGTTTTCGAACTCATTCCAGCGCGCGTATGTAGTCGGGTCGGGCAGGACGTAGCTGAATTTCATTGGAGGACTCCGGCTATTGGTGTTTCAGTTGTATCTGAGAAAGACGTCCGATCGTTTCCGGCGCGATGGTTCGTGTCAGCATCGGCCGCGGGAACGCTGCCGGACCCGTTGACTGCGGCGAGCCGGGATCGCACGTCGAGCGGGGGCCTCCGCGGGTCTCATGAAGTTCTCCGGCTGAAGCAAGCCGGCGATCGAGATGTCCTCGTCCAGCGCTTCCCAGTGAATGCCGATGCCTCCCCCGATCAGCTTCCAAGCCGCCCGCTGCCTGGGTGTGGCACCCAGCAGTCGCGGGAACCAGGCGAGGGGAGCGGAGATGGTCCGGCCGTCGGAGAGCACGACGTTGAGGGCATCGTCCGTACACCGAACATCTACTGCCAGGACTTCAGCTCTGACTACCGAAGTACTCATTCCACTTCCTCACGAAGAACCGTTTGTTCGAAAGCACAATTCCGCGCAGCTCGTTGAGTTCGTGGCTTCGAAACCCTCGAGATTCCGCCAACTCTACGGGGGCCAGCCAGAACTTGGCGTAGCTTCCGGCGTGGGCCACGTGAACGTGAATCGGCTCGCGACTTTCCATGCTGAAGAAGAAGAATCGATAGCCGCGAACTCGCAGTAATGTTGGCACACGATCACTCTACCACAATGTTGCGGGCCCATGAAGCGACCGACGAATTTCGGCGAGACCGCTCCTGGCGTCCGTGTTCGATCGTGGGAGTTGAGCATCGGCGCGGCAATGTCCACTCCGCCGTCAGTTCATTCGTTTGTATAGGACGATGGCGGCGCCAGGGCGCCCGGCAATGCGAACGGACAGCCCTTCGTCCATCAGTTGGCGACCCGTCGTCTCCGTCGAACCGTCGGCGTCGAGGTTGACCACCGTGTAACGGGCGGCGGGATCCAGACCGCGCAGCTTGTAGCGGGCAATCTCATCGGCGCAATCGACCCGACGGAATGCCTGAACCATGCCCTCATGAAGGTCCGGCCGATCCGACTGCCAGGCGATCCAGGTCTTCGTGTCGAGACTGTAGGGGGTCAGGGGGTAGAAGTCGCCCCAGTACAGATGCCGGATCTGCCGCTGCTCGCTGAGGAGCCGCCTGGCAGGCTCCCAGTGGGCCGCTCGGGTGTCGCGGCAGTCGATCGCCAAGGCAAACGACGTGCCCAACCCGCTGCGGAAATCGTGCGGGTCGACGTTCACGCCGCCGAAACCGTGCAGAGGCATCCACAGCGACAGCCCGTACATCATCGCCTGCTGGGCCACGGGCTTCCACAGATAGTCGCTCGTCAGAAGAGCCAGGCTTCGCCGAGCCATCTCGAAATCGAGCCGTCGGCCGCCGCTGGCGCAGTTGTCGATGAGCACATTCGGATGGGCGCTGCGGAGCGCATCGAAGAAGGCGTACAGCCCCGTCACGTAACGGATTTCGTTCATGCCCTGCCTGTCCGGGGCCTCGTCGTTGCGCCAGTAGAACGACGGGTACATGTTGAAATCGTGTCGATAGATGTCGATGCCGAAGTCCCGGATCATGGCCGAAGTCTTCTCCGTCGCCCAGCGAAGGGCCTCTGGGTTTCCCAGGTTCAACAGGAAGAAGCCGTCCTTGGCCTGATACGCCAGCTCGCGCGGCAGGCCCTTCATCGGAGACAGACACCACTCGGGATGATTCTTGTGCAGCCACATATTCCGCATCACCCGCTCCGGCTCGAACCACAGGAGAAAGCGCCAGCCGTTGCGATGTGCGGCATCGGCCACCGGCCTCAACCCTCGCGGAAACCGCGCCGGGTCCGGGTCCCAGTTGCCCATCCCACCCGGGAAGCCGCCGATCGACCACCCCGCGTCAATCCAGTAGCAGTCAATCGGCAGTCTGCACGCGGCGGCGTTCGAGATGCACTGAAGCATGTTGGCCTCAGTGGTATCGTTGAACGCAATGTACCCATGAGGCGAGAGGGCGGTTGGGGGATCGGCAGGCTTTCCCGCCACGCTGGGCGTAAAATGGGTCAACAGCAGGCTGCGCAGGAGATTGTTGCCGCGGAGAGGATCGTCGCCGTCCCAGAACAGCAAGAGCATCGCAGGGGTGCGGATCGACTCGCCGGGATGGAGCCTCAGGTGCGTTCGCTCCATTCCGGCCCGGATACGAACGCCGGACTTCTTCTCGCGAGAGAACGTCGCCGCCCACTGGCCGGTCCATCCGACGCCGAGGGCAACCCCTCCCTTGCCCCCGAGCCCCACATTGAAGAACGGCATGGCGCCGTCTGAAGATCGGCCGCCAAAGGAAGCGAGCCGGACATCGGCACCGGGGGTGAGCTCGGCTTGTCGTGGCCGGAAATCGGTCGCTAACTCATGGCTACCGTCGGCGTAGTCCAGTTGGCACTTCCGGTCGGCTTCGCATTCCAGGCACATGTCCAGCGCAGAGACGTCCTCGATGATCGGCGTATCGACTTTTCCCGTGTTCGTGAAGTGGAGCGTCCACTCGACGGCGGGGTAATCGGTATAGTGCACCGCCACGCAGCGAAGGACCAGCCGGTTCCCCGGATCGGTATAGGTGACGGTGTATTCCATCCGAACGGCGTCCAGCGGCCTCTTGGCACGCTGAAGCCTCCAGGTCTTCAGGAACTTGGTCGACGGCCTGCTGTCGAGCACAAACGAAAACGGAGGGGAGGCGGGGTGGCCGGCCTTTGCGTTCGCCTGCCCGTCAAACACCCCGGCCACCCAACGGCGAGCCGCCTGCATTTCGGCATCCTGTGGGCGAACGGCATAGGCCGCTTCATGAGCGATCAGCACGACGGCCAGTCCGACGGACACGACGATACGAAAACCGGAAGGCATGAGGTCTCCTCCGAGAAGCACCAGGTTGCGCATAGCAGACCCGACCATGCGACGAGTTGTCAACCGCCCCCGTCGGCGACGGGGGTAAGGCGGGCAACGGTTGAAAGGATGTTTGTCTCGGGTTAGGGTGCCCGGTCGTATGTACCGGGATTCGGCTGCCCCGGCCCGTTCGCCATGGTCTGCAGATGATGTGCTCCGTTCACCCGAAAGGAATAAGCAACATGACACGCGTATGCCCCCTGCTGCCGGCCGTCTTCGGAATATGGACGTGTTGCGTCGATGGGGTCAGCGGAGCTCAATCGGCCCTGGAGACCGTTTTGCTGATTGGCGATTCGCCGGTCAATCTGCCGGAACAGAACGGCACGCTCGAGTTTCTATCCGGCGGATTCAACGGTAAGCCGTGCGTTCAGGTGGGGGCACAACAGCGGGTCAACTCCAACCTGTGCCGTCTTCAGGCGAGCGACAGCACAAAGGTCTCCTGGTGGTGGAAGAAACAGGGGGGACAGTGTTGCCTGATTCAGCTTCTCATTGTGAATGACTCGACCGGCCAGAGCCGCTGGTTCGGCTACTGCGCCGGCCGATGGAGCGAGCCGCCCAGCCCGGACCCGACGGTCGAGGTATCGGTCGCCGAGACGATTCCCACGCAATGGACGCAGGTCACCCGAGACCTGCTGGCCGACGTCCGGCGAGTGCTGGGTTGGCAGCAGGCCACCGTAGTCGGGTTGGCACTCAGCCCATGGGACACTGGTATCGGTTGGTTTGCCCAGCTCACGCTGACGCACGTGGTCGGCCCCAAGGCCCAGGAGGCCCTCCGCAAAGAGGAGTTGAAGGGGCTCATCGCTGTTGGGGGAACGAACCCCTATCAGCCGCCGCGATTGCGCAAGCCCGGCGATCGGTATGTCGAATTCGAGTACGCCTTCGAGCGGTGCGCCCCCGGTCGGAATTCCCATGCGAACGAGTGGGGCGCGTTTGGCTCCTTCTGGGGCCCCGTTCAAGCGATGGGACGCCGGCTTCGCGTGAGGTATCCGTTGTTCGACCTCGTGTTCTTCGTCGACATAAACGGGCGCCCGTTCGAGCCCATGGAGTCAAACAGCCTTCGCCTGGGTCTGGTGCAGAACCGGATTCCCGCCGTCTGGGGACGATGGTCGGTCGACGGCGTCGAGTATCAGGTGACGGCCATGACGGTGCAGGATCCCGACAGGGCTTTTGACCTGTACAAGCTGGAGATGAGGAACCTTTCGACGGAGACTCGCCCGGCCGGCCTGGTGGCGGGCTGGGACGGTCCGCCGGGTCTTCAGTTGGACTCGGCTGGGGCGGACGCAGGATGGAGCGTCCTCCGCGGGCAGGGCTCGGCACTGGCAGTTGTTTCGCCGCCGGACGGAGCGAAACTCGATCTTCGCGAATTCGGCGTGTGCGATCGGCGTGCCAAGGGTTATCACGATGCGCCCGCACCCGGCAAGGCCGAACCCACCTTCCAGCATCGTCGCGTCGGGCTGGACGGCTGTCCGGTCGCCTATCGTGCGAAGGTCGAGAAGGACAAGGCCTACACGGTCTTCCTGGGCGGCAGCACCCACGACGTCCCCAAGACCGCCGGCGAGCTGGTTCACAAGCTCTCGGTCGAAGGAGCAGCGCCGAAGACATTCGACTACTCCACGATTCACGGCAAGGATCGCCCGATGCTGCTGCGTTTCGAGGATGCCCGTGACACCGACGGCGACGGCTTCATTGAAGTCCGTTGCGAGTCCGATCCCGCCAGCCGGCGGCGCGAGACGTTCCTCAATACAGTCTACATCTTTCCCGCAGGCACCGAAGGGTTGAACGAACCGGACATCTGGCAGGGCAAGCTGAACGGCAAGGCCACTCATCACATTGACGTGGGCGTGACACCCGAGATGGGCTGGGCCAATGACGACTATGACATGAGCGACGTGGGCATTGCACAGTTCAAGCTGCGCTACTGCCCCCGCCTTGCCCCGGGGCAGACTGCGGTTCGATGGCTGAAGGTCCCCCCGATCCACCGGCGGGAGATGCTGCCCTACAACATCCGGCATCACGCCTTCGCGCAGGTGCTGCCCGGCGAAGGCATACCGCCCTATGACAACGACCGCGTGGCCTGCCTTTCTCGCATAGACCCTGCCAAGGCCGAACAGTCTGTGCTGCGATTCTGGGAGGATTTCTTCGCGTCGGGGGCTCAGTTCGACACACCGTCGGACATCCTCAACGCCATGTATCAGGCACAGCTCAGCACCATGGCCATTCACCTCCGTCGTGTCCGCGATCGGGTGGCCTTTGTGGCCTGCGGCCCGTTCAACTACTACGACTTCGCCTATCGTGACCACGCCTATCAGGTGCAGGCCCTCAACTTGGCCGGTCGCCACGATCTGGCACGGGAGGTAACCCACCACTACTGCATGAACCAGAAGGACATCCCAGCCGGCCCGATGAGCTTCGCCAATCTGCCGCTGACGCTGGGGCTTCGAGAGGACGGATTGTGGTTTCACCGTCCCGGCCAGTGGGATGCCCAGGGGCAGAGCCTCTGGTGTCTGATCGAACAGTGGAAGCTGACCGGTGACGACGCCTGGCTGAAGCAGACGCTGTATCCGACGGTCCGCCGGGCGGCGCAGTGGATCATCGACGCCCGGGCCAAACACAAGGCCAAGATCCGCAATGCCGACGACCCCCGTTACGGATTGTTCCCCGGCGGGGCGATGGAGGTTGGAGCCGTGGCCGGAGAGGGCGAGCACCTCTTCTATCTGAGCGCGTGGGGCGTGTTCGGGATGAAGCTCTGCGTGGACGCCGCCAAGGCCGTCGGGGCCGAGGACGATGCGCGGCGATACCTGGCGGAGTACGAAGACTTCAAGGCGTGTCTGACCCGGTCCTACGCCAAGACGTTCCAACGCGAGGACCTGTATCGCGGCATTCTCTCATCGTCGGTCGAGACCGAGCATCAGGGCATGGCGGGATTCTGGACCTTCACGCCGCTGGTCTATCCCTGTCAGGTCTTCGCGCCGCACGATCCGCTGATGACGGCGACGCTCCGTCGCATGGAAACCTACGCTCAGCGATACGGCTCCGGACAGCTCAGCGAGGGTTCGGGCGGATTCTGGCCGTATATCTCCGTCGATTGGGGGATCGGCTATATCCTCCGAGGCGAAGCCGACCGCGCGATAGACATCTTCTGCGCCTACGTCGACAACGCCGGGCCAACCCTGGGCTGGGCCGAGGGATACTCCTCGGCTGCCAACTCGGGCGGCGGCGACCAGCCCCACGGCTGGGCGTGCGCCCAGTATGTTCACTTCTTCCGCCAGATGCTCCTGATGGAACAGGAGGACGTGCTGCACATCGCCCCCGCAACACCGCGAAGCTGGCTGCGGGGTCCGCGCCCCATCCGCGTGAGGAACGCGCCGACCCACTTCGGCAACCTGACCTACACGATCCAGCCGGATCCGGCAGCGGACCGGGTCATGGTGGACTTCTCTATGGATGCCCGCAAGCGACCGCGGCAAATCGTCGTTCACTTGCGGCTGCCCGATGGTCTCAAGGTCCGTTCGGCCACCGTGGCCGACACACCTATCTCGTCGTTCATGGATGAGGTCGTGCTGCTGAACGAGGTACCCGCGCGGTTCCAGCTCGTGGCCAGTGTACGATGAGTGCCCGATCGGGCGGGGCGATCACCACAACCAGACATACAGTGCGACCGTCGCAACGGCCAGCACCACCCAATACAACCTCCAGTCGGCCAGACCGGCGAAGGCCTCACGCCCGCCACCCCATTCGATGGTGGTCGTCTTCAGCTTTTCCGGCGGCGTCTTGCGCGTGAGGGCGGAAACGGCAAACAGGACACCCATGATGACCAGCGTGCCCCACATTCCTCGATAGGTGTAGTTGAGCGTGAGCTTGGTGTGCAGCCACGGGAACATGCGCTGGCCGGCCTCGACGCCCAAGAGCTGATCCATCACCAGAAGCGTGGCCAGGATGATGCCGACGCCCACGGAGGCGATCGCGCCGCCCAGCGTGACACGCTTGCTGAGAATCCCGAAGACAATGGCGGGCACAACGGGCATGACCAGATAGAGCGAGATGGTCTGGAGATACTTGTAAAGCCCGTCCGGTGTGATGTAGACGAGATAGGCCGCACCGATACCCAGGGCCGTGGCAACGAGGATGGACAGGCGTCCGATGAACACCTGCGTCCGTTCGCCGGCCTCAGGGCGAAAGCGAAGGACGAAGTCGCGGGTGGCCATCGTCGAGACGGAGTTCATGACCGACAGCAGCGAGGAGATCAGGGCGGCCAGTAAGGCGGCCAGCAGCAATCCGCGAACACCGCTGGGGGCCAGTTCATTCAGGAGGGTCACAAACGTGGTCTTGGGCTCCCGACCCGGAAACAGGGCCAGTGCGATCACGCCGGGCAGGGCGAAGATGAAGACGGGCGTCAGCTTCAGAAGTGTGGCGAACATCGCCCCTAATCGGGCATGACGCAGATCGCGAGCGCCGAGCACACGCTGTACGTTGACCTGATCGATGCCCCAGTAGAACGTCCCTCCGTAGATCGCCCCGGCGATGACCCCCCAGAAGGGATAGTTCGCATCGTCGTAGGGCTTGGCGATATGGATCGCCTCGGGCACCTTGGCGACCAAGGCATCCCACCCGCCCACCTGATGGAGGCCGATGAATGTGATCAGGCCGCTGCCGACGATCATGATCGCCGTCTGAATCGAATCGGTATAGGCCACCGCCGTGAAGCCGCCGATGATCGTAACGATGGCCGTCAGAATGCCCAGGAACGCCACAACGCTCATGACGTTCCAACCCAGCAGCCCGTGCATGACCAGGGCACCGGCATACAGCGTAAAGGCCATCTTGGTCATGATGCAGATGATGAGCATCAGCGCCGAAAAGAAGACCCGTGCGGCCGAACTGTAGCGCAGCTCCAGAAACTCCGGGATCGTGAACACGCGGGTCTTGATGTAATAGGGAAACAACACCGCACAGGCGAAGCCGAGACAGATGGCGGTCGTCAGCTCCACCGTGCCCGCACAGAGCCCGTATCGATAGGCGTCTCCCGAAAGGCCGACGAGGTGTTCCGCCCCGATATTGGTCGAGTAGAGCGACGCGCCGATGATCGGCCAGGTGAGCCGTCTCCCGGCCAGGAAGAAGTTCGCACTGTTCTGGCTCGAATGGAGGCGGACCGACAGATACAGGCCAAACGCAATACTGCCGAACAGCATGACAATGCAGACGATCCAGTCCAGGCCGGTCAGTGATAGGCTCATGCCCCATGACTCCTGCGTACGTGTGGTCCGTCACGACACTCGCTGCCGCAGATTAACCGCAACACCAAGGTCCCGCCACTCCCGGCTCAAGGCAGGCAAGCGGAATGCGTTTCCGGAATCCCCCGGACAGCGTTATCCTCTTGAGATGAGCATCCGAACAGGACGCTCAGCAACAATGTGGAGGATGTCGATGTATCGTATACGTCCATTGCGGAGTCTCCTGGCAGGATGCCTCGTTCTCATACCGGCAGCCCTTCCTGCACAGGAATCGAATGCCCCGAAGAGAGAGTGGCCGCGATGGCGAGGTCCCTTGCGTGACGGCCGATCGGCCGAGACGGGTCTGCTCAAGGAGTGGCCGAAGGGCGGACCGCCGCTGCTGTGGACCATCAACGGGCTGGGCAAAGGCTACTCGACCGTGTCGATCGCCGGAGGGCGGATCTTCACGATGGGCGAGCGCGGTCCGGCGCAAGGCGTCATCGCCCTGGATTATCAAACGCGCAAGGAGCTATGGTTCTCGAAGGTCGGCAACACCTGGCGCGACGGCGGGGCGCGATGTACCCCGACGGTCGACGGCGACCGTGTCTATGCCCTGGGCGCGTGGGGCGATTTCGTCTGTCTCGAAGTGACTACCGGCCGCGAGGTCTGGCGCAAGAATTTCGCACGAGACTTCGATGGGCGGATGATGACGAACTTCGGCTACAGCGAGTCGCCGCTGGTCGACGGCAACAACGTGATCTGCACCCCCGGAGGCAGGAAGGCCACCTTCGCGGCCTTCAATAAGAAGACGGGGGAGGCCGTCTGGACCACCCTCATCCCGCGGATCGGCCCCAGAGGCAAAGACGGCGCAGGATTCTCGTCGATGGTCATCGCCGAGGTGGGCGGAATCCGGCAGTATGTGCAGCTCCTCGGCCGTGGGGCCGTCGGCATCGCGGCCGACGACGGACGGTTCCTATGGGGATACAACCGAATCGCGAATCCCGACGCCAACATCACTACTCCGACCGTCGAGGGAGACCTGATATTCTTCTCGACGAGCTACGGGACCGGCAGCGCCCTGCTGAAAATCGTCCCCCAACCGGACAAGACCCTGCAGGCGCAAGAGGTCTATTTCGTCGGACCCAAAGACTTCGAGAATCACCATGGGGGCGTCGTTCTTATCGACGGTTATCTCTATGGTGGGCACGGACGGAACAACGGCTTCCCCACATGCCTGGACTTCAAGACGGGCAAGATAATGTGGAAGTCTCGCGGCCCCGGAGAGGGATCGGCCGCGGTATTCTACGCGGATGGCCGCCTGTACTTCCGCTATGAAAATGGGGTGATGGCGCTGATCGAAGCGACACCCAAGGCACTCAGCGTCAAAAGCACCTTCCAGCTTCCGACACACAACGGTCCGAGTTGGCCCCATCCGGTCATCCTGGACGGCAAGCTCTACCTCCGAGATCACGACGCACTGCACTGCTACAACATCAAAACGCCGTAGGGTTCGACCCGACGCGCGCACGGCAGGCGGCTCCACCGCTCGTGGTGTCCTGCGCAGCAGGCCGTCCCATCACGTCGAATTACTCACACGGGAACAGATCTCGGGGTGGCTTCTCAGTGGCGGCCCTGGCTACCGATTCGATCGCGACAGCGGCGACCGCCGCACCGTAATCCAGGTCGATGTTCGCCAGCGTGTCGAAACTGTCGTGATACCCCGTGCGATTGATGTCGTAGTTCTCCATGAACAACACCACCGGCACACCGGCATCGGAGAAGATCTGCCCGTCGGTGTTGAACAGCGTACTCTTCGGCTCCTCGGGCAGGCGAACCTCGCCCGAGAGCACGGGATGACGGGCGATGTCGGGAACCGCACTGCCCTTTGTCCGACGTCGCCCGCGGCCGCAATGCCGTCGCGCGGGGCGTCGGTTCCATTCGACGGTCCCTGCGTTCCACGCTTCGTTGGCCAGATGCGCCTGGTAGGCAAGCCAGAGCGATTGCGGCCCCGTACCGGGTGCGATCTGAAAGACGTCTCGATCGTGGTCATGATTGTGCGCGATCATGTCCAGCACATACACGCCCTCCACCCGCGTCGCCGACAGATCGCGGAAACGACCCTCTGCAAGACGAACTCGCAGCGATCGCTCGACGAGCCACTGACACAGATGACGGGCCCCCATGCAGTCGGCCGGAAACTCCTCGCCGGTCAGGTGGACCAGCCAGATGTCACAGGCCAACCGGCCTGTACGGCTGAGTTCCAGGAAGATCGGCGCCCCCAACATGAGGGCGGCGGTCGCCGAGTGATTGTCGTCGGCGCCGGCCGCGGCCAAGCGGGCCCCGTCGCCATGCCGCGACGGGTAGAAGCGATCCTCCATGTAGGCCGTGTCGTAGTGATCGGCCATCACGATGGCCCGGCGGCGGTTGCGGCCAGGAATGACCATGATCAGGTTGCGCTCCCGCAACTCGGCCTTCTGGTTACCAAGCCATCCGCCCATCCAGGGATAGTCGAAGTCGGTACGCCATTCAAACGGCAAGTCGCCGACCAGAACGCGATGCGTCATTCCCGCCTTGGCGACGATCTTGGCATAGTATTGCAGCAGGTAATCACCCAACGTATCCAGGTCGCGGTGGTGATGCTTCAGATGCTTGTGCGTGGCCGGATCATGCACGACATCGGCATTGTTCTTCGTCAGATACTTCTCGGCCGCCAGGAAGTCGATGGTGTTCCAGTAGGCAACTTCAAACCCCCGACGCGCCGTGCGCTGATAGGTGAGCGGCTCGGGCGCCGACTTCGATGCGGGTTCCAACTCGTGTCGCAGGCCCTCGACCAGCCGCCTTCCCCGTTCGACGTCGATCGCGTGCGTCGGCAGCGTGTCGAGCCACGCATCGAGTGTGTCGGCCTTCGGCACCATGAGCAGGGCCCGGGCGAATGAACGCGGCAGCGGACGACGGTCGAACATCTGCCGGCAGTCGAGGAGATGGCGAAGGTTGAGACACGTCCGACGCGGCACGGCGTGCTCCGCGGGATCAAACAACTCCAGGGCCGGCCGGTGAAGCTCGCGGTTCAGCAATCGGGGCCACAGCTCGATCGGCGCACTCAGATCGGGCTTCCGGACATCGTAGGCCGTGAGGTATCCGAGAGGACCGTCGTCGAGCAGCGATATCTGATCCCCCCGAGCATCGTGATAGGCCGTCAGAGGCCGGTGCCAGTAGATTTCATAGCCGCCGACCCGCATGGGCGGATACTGAAAGCGATAGCCGAAAACGCCTCCCTCCAACATGACGTCCATCGCCCGCTCCAGGTCATCCCGAGATGCGGACGGACCGTCGAGGACCCTGCGGTGGTCATGGGACCAGATCTGGGCGTTACGCGCCATCGGCTTTCCGTAGAGTCCGACATCCTCCGGCAACGCACTGCACAAGACGTGCATCATCTTGTCTTCACGCTCGGTCAGGGCCAACTCATCTTCATGACGCAGAACGCGCGCCCAGCGATGGGTGCGTTTGAAGGTGTTGCGCAGGGGATAATGGTGCGCCTGAGGACCCGATTGTCCGGCCCGTTCTTCGTGCAGCCAGCCCGATTGCGGCACGCGAATGCTGTGCCAACCCTCGTGTCGACCTACCTGGTGCAGCAATGGGATCTGAATGGCCATGGGCAGCTCCTGCTGAAGCCGCCGATAGGGCACCGCACCCCAGAAGAGCAGGCTGCCGGGAAAAGGCAGCAGGTGCAGACGACCTTTCAGGTAGGCGTCTTTGACCGCCGCCGGCAATCGCACGAACGGACGGAACGTCAGCAGAAAGCGAACGCCGGCAATGGGTGAGTCGTCGCGCAACAGAAGCGGCACCGTCCAACTCGGCAGAGGGTCTTCTCGCCAGAAGGGAAAGGCCTCGTCGGGTCCCATTGGAAGAACTCGGAGTCCGGCCCGCGACAGGTCTTCCAGGTGGGTGAGGGGTTCGCCATAGACGCTGTGCAACAGACGACGCAGGAAGCCAAGCCCCTGCTCCCTGGGAAGTTCGCGACGGGCGCCGGCGAAGAAGCCTCGCCAGAAGCCGCGAGCCGGACCCTGCTCGCTGTTGCCGAACAATGTCCACCTTACGCGGCCCTTGTCGTCTTGTGTCCGCGAAATGGCCAGCGGCAGAAGCGTGACGTAGCGTTCATGGGCCAACCTGCCGGCATGCTGTTCCAGCTCTTCCGGCCAGTAGACGTTGCCCTCAAGAAGGGACTTGGGGATTCCATGGGCCCGCTGGCCCCTGCCCAACTGGATCAAGGCGCCCACGACCTGCTGGGCGATATTCGCCAAGCCCGGCTGCAGACCCAGCATCTCCTCATATTCCGTCACGGGCCAGCCCCACGGCTCGCGATTGGAGATGAACAGGGGGTCAATGAAGCCATAGGGCTTACAGCCCAGACGCGGAGGCGGCATGAACTCGGAGTACGCAACAATGGGATACCGTCCGGCATGTCGGAACCAGGAGCAGCCTGCGATCAGGCGATTGACACCCATCCGCGCCATAGACACGTCCTCCGTCAGAGATCGTACGCGCGGGAACCACTGCCCGAGGTCACGGGAAACACCAACGTCGACCGCCCGATGCCCGGAGACGCTTCACGGCAAGGAAACCCTTTGCGTACAGGGTCTTATCGAATATCGGCATATTCGCCGAAGACCTCGCACTCGGAGATGTTGCCACGAACCGGTCTGACACACGGCGGCTACTTGCGTTGCTGAGCGAGGATCCAGGTATAGAGTTCCTCTGTGGCGTAGGCCCTGTCCCAGCAGTTGTGTTTGACGCCCTCGTATTCGGTGTAGCGGGGCTGCCCGCCATATCGCTTCAGGGCCGCGATCATGTTGCGAGACATTTGAATGGGCACGGTGGTGTCGCTCGTGCCGTGAAAACACCAGCAGGGCAGCGGTGCAATCTTCGATGCCGTGCGGAGATCGCCCGGACCACAGATGGGCACAATGGCCGACCACATGTCGGGATGATCCGCAGCGAGCGTCCACGTCCCCATACCCCCCATGCTGATGCCCGTCAGGCAGATTCGAGACGGATCAACCCGATATTCCTTCTGTGTCCTGGCAAGGGCGGCCAGGGCGTATGACTTCTCCTCCACCATGGTCCACCATTTGCTTCGCTGACACTGAGGCATGACCGTAATGAAGCCGAAGGTATCCTGATGCCCTCGGATGTAAGGCCCGATCCCAACCTGAACCTGGGCGGCGTTGTCGTCTCCTCGCTGCCCGGCCCCGTGCAGGAACAGGAGTGTCGGCCAGGCCTTGGTCGAGCTGTAGCCGCGAGGAATGAAGACGACGTAGCGACGCTCGGTGCCGTCGGGCCTCTGTATCTCTTTGGAAATGAAGCCTGTCTGGGCGTTGGGATCGTCACCGCCCTTTCCCTCCCTGGATGTTGGAGGTGCGGCAGAACCGTTCTGCACACCCGCGCCGGCCAATCCGAAAAAGACCCACGTCCAACACACCCGGAACTGTAAACGCACAGCACTCACTCCCGCTCAGGCAGCCAATACTCTGTAGCGACTCCCGGACGACCCCGCCCGACTCCATCGTCAGACTGTGATTCGCTACTTCCCTGCTACGTTCGCCGCGGCCTCCACGGCAGAGCCGTCCACCCCTTCACCCTTCTCTATGGCGATGCGCGCTCGGCGCAGATCGTTATTGACCGCAACGATCTCACGGCTCTCTCGCCCTTCCACGCGAAGGAAGCCGGCGACGTCTCCCAAGGGTCGACAGCCATGAATAAAGGCCTGCCGGACAGAACACAACCGGATCAGCGATTCGCTTTGGGGGTCCGTTGCCGCAGATAGGCCGGCAATGTCCACGTCTTCGACGCGATCGCACACCACGGCGGGGCGAACGTCTCGGCTCGCCAGTTCGAAACGCACATTGTTCAGCGTCAACCCCCTGGCATGACGGGCATAGACGCCATAGGCGGGCAGGACGCCCCACATGAAGTATTCCGGGTATAGGTTTTCCAGCTCCGGGAGATCCCGTCGCGAGGCATCCTGGGCCGTGCCTCCGCCGGGGAATGTGACATGGATGTCGCTCAGCGTGACCCCTTCGATCGGATGCCCGGGGATGCCACAGATCGATATGCATTGGCGTTCCTCACCCGGGTGCATGTCCGGAACGGCCTTTCGAAGACCGGCTTCGTCGATCACGCCGGCCCGGATATTGTTGAACATCACATTGCGAAGGCCGCCGAACGGATAAGACGGATCGCGTTGTTCGTTGTTGTAATGATGGTTGCCGAATCGCAGCGAGATCGGACTGCTGACGTTCTTCATGACAATGTTCGAGAAGGTCATGTCCTCCATCATGCCGTTGCCGCTGATCTGTAGCTTGATGCCGCATCCGTAGGTGTCGTAGATCACACAGTTCGAGACGGTCACATTCCGGATCCCGCCTCGATGTGCGCCCCCCGATCGGATCGCCGCCCACCGTGTGCTGAGGATACAGTTGGTGATCACAACATCTTTCACGGGGTGCTCGTGCGACATGTTCTGGAAACAGATGGCATCGTCCTGACAGAGGAGGGTGCAGTCGGATATCCGAACATTCTCCGTGCTCATCAGGTCGATGCCGTCGTTGTTGCCGTTCGCCCGATTCAGGATGGTCACCCCATGGACGCGCACGTTCGAGCACAGGAAGAAGTGGGAACACCAGGCGCCCGCATTCGTAAGCGTGACGCCGTCGAACAGTATGCCGCGGGATCGAAAGAACCGCGTGAGCATGGGCCGCTCACCGCGTTTGCCGTCCGGGGTCGTCACGGGAAACGCAGCACCCT
The DNA here is from genome assembly GCA_964446835.1 of uncultured Planctomycetales bacterium. Taxonomy (GTDB): domain Bacteria; phylum Planctomycetota; class Phycisphaerae; order UBA1845; family JAFGLZ01; genus CAYUQT01. The sequence goes on from CAYUQT010000008.1 coordinate 93,534, forward strand.
GGCCGTCGATGATCCCCTGCCCCGTAATCGCCACGTTCTCGGCGTTCTCGCCATAGATGAGGCACTTGTCGATGCAGGTTTCGTTGACGAAGCCGCACCGCTCGATACCGGTGGCATAATCTCTGAGGTTCGTGCTGCCCAGCAGAACCGCCGTGGGCGCCAGGTGCAGCGTCACATGGCTCTTCATGAACAGCGTGCCGATGAGGTACCGGCCCGCCGGCACCAGAACGGCGCCGCCGGCGTTTCTGGCGCAGGCGTCGATGGCCGCCTGAACGGCCACCGTGTCGGGAGTCTGTCCGTCTCCGACGGCTCCGAAATCGCGAATGTTGAAGATCGCCACGCCGGCGTGGGCCTTGTCGCAATCGCTCACCGGCTCGTCCTCCTTTAGACGTTCCAGCGCCGCCGGGGTCCCCGTGCCACCGCACCCGCCGGCACCGGCGCACCTGCAACACAAGATAGTCCCCATTCGGCAGACGGGACAGCAGAATTTACGAAGAATGGCGGGGAATGACGTACAGAGTCCAATGGGATGAGCGTAGTGCGAAGCCGGCACCTGTACGTCTCAGTCTGGACTGTCACCGTACAGGATTCCAACAGAAAGGGCGAGTGGGTCATCACAACCCGCTCGCCCTTCTTCCATCCCCTGCCTGAATTCAAACCGCCCCACACGGAGGAAGGGCGGTTGATCGGCAACTACTTCCCTATCCAGATCTCGAAACCGTCTACGGCATTAGCGACGCCGAGGATCGCGCCCCATGGGCTGGACTTGAATCCGCGGATACCGTAGTTGTCACGATCTCCGAAGCCGTCCAGAACAACCGGTGCCCAGTTGATGCCGTCCTTGGTCCGCCACAAATCAAAACCACCACGGCGGAGGGCATCAGGACCCCAGAACGTCTGTTCGAGCACGGCGGCGGTTTCCGGCGGAAGGCCGCTGGGGTAATACTCATCGAGGATGTCCATCAGCATCCCGGCCATGTCGTACGTCCCGACGTAGTACCACCCGTCGTGAGCCCCTGTGTACCACGAGTACACGTTCGGCTGGTAGTCGAAGCCGGGACCCATGCCCGACAACGGCTTTCCGTCGTTCGTACCCGGCGTGCCGGCGGGCCGATCCATGCCGACGAGGACCTCGACGTTGTCGTTCGCGTCAACGCGGAGGATCTCGCAGCCCTGAATGTCACCGAAGCTCTCGATGTTCGGCGGATAGACGACCGTACCGAGCCAGATGTAGCCGTTCCATCCGTAGACGGTCATGTACCCCTGAGTGATCGGGTTACCGTAGGCCCCCTGGATCACCCGGGTCCAGTTGCCGGGCCGCGGATCGTTCGACTTCCAGACCTCGGCACCGGTAATCGTGTTCAGCGTTGCGGCGTACAGATAGCCATTGGCCGAGCTGAGCTGCCAGTTGGCGGCGTTGTCAGCCGCCACCGGATTGAGGACCTGGTACTTGTCACCCACGGCCGGTGTGGGGCTCCACTTTGTGCCGCTGCCATTGCGCCAGACATAGAACGTCTTGAGGGCGTTGTAAACAATCACCCTCTCCTGACCGGCGGCGACGCCCTCCGTAATACGAATCTTTGCCCAGCCCGAAAGGAGGCCCGTGGCTACATTCGCTGCGAGACCCGAGTCGGTCACGGAATTAGCATCGGCGGCGGTGACGGTCCCCGTGTAGTATGTCTGCTCGTGCGTGCCGGCGCCCTCTTGGACGAAGCCGTTGCTATTGGCCGCCTGCCAACTGTTCGGATCGGTGGATGGATTGGCCGAACCCCAGATCGTACCGATCCTGTCCGAGGCCACATACATCTTGCCGTTAAACACGGTCGCACCGCGCAACCCGGTCACGAGCGCGCCCAGCCCCATCCCCTTCGGGGAAGCCGGCGAGAAGGTCTCGTTGCTGTTCATCTTCCAGACCTGGGCGCCGGTGTTGTTGTTGCCCAGCATGTACAAGGAGCCGTTAAAGGCGATCGCGCCACGGAATCCGCTGACCTGGGTGGTGTAGTTCGGCTCCCAGATGCGGGTCCAGGTCCACGTGTCGTCCGACTGGTGCTTGCCGCGATAGACATAGGCCGGAGCAACGGTGGCCCTATTGAAGTTCGTCTGGTTGTTCGGGTCCCACAGATCGTTTCGGCATTGCCACTTCACCGGCGGCTTCCAGTCCGGACCGAAGATTGTGTAGAGATACGTCTCCAGAGGTGCCTGGATACACAGGGCGTTCGCCACCGTGCCGATGTAGAACTCCGGATCGCCGTCGTTGTCGCCGTCGAACAACTCCGTTCCCCACGGATAGCTGTTCAGGCGATTGTCGACGCCGCCGCTGGCAATCTGTGTGAAATCCTCACGATTCAAACCGCAACTGCCCACTTCCAGCAAGCCCATCATCATGGGCGCGCCAATGACCAGCACCGCCACGCTGGCCAGTGTCATCCGTCTTCTCATCATCAACCTCCCGGGGTAATCCCCGTTGATCTTCCAGGGCGGGCAAGACCCGCCATTGGCTTACACGTCGGGCTGTCTCCCGACCTATCCTCCCGAACGCGGACTAACGCCTGCGACGAATCGCACGCAACGCCACAGGAGCCAACCCCAACAGCGCCAGCGTCGTCGGCTCCGGAATGGTCACCGTCCCGTGCAACTGGGCGTCTCCATCCAGCACCAGATCGCCCGCGAGGTGATAGTTCATCGTCACCGCGTAATACGGATACTGACTTCCAGAATACGTGTTCTTCGTGAACGTCCCGTCGCCCGTCAGGCTCACCAGGGCCTGGTCGAAACTCGCCAGAACGTCGGCGTTCTTCACATACCAGGGACCGCCCGAGTTTGACAGCGTCAGCGTGGTGTCTACAACGCTTGACCCTGTCCCGCCGGCCGCCACATTGAACTGTCCCAGGACCGCCTCCCCATATTTCGCCGTCATGGCCGCCGTTGCCCCTGCCGAGACGCTGCTCATCGGAGCCAGCGACCACACATCCGGACCGCCGACGCCCGCCGCTGTGCCCGAAAACGCCCAGCTTGCCGACGAAAGCTGGCCCACGCCATCCAACGTCAGGGCGGCCGTACCGCCGCCGTCCAGATCTGCCGTCACCACAATCGGGTCCAGCGCCAGCGAGGGTTTCGTACTGCCTAACAGATCCACGTTGACCGACTTCAGCGCCAGACTGCTCAGCGCCGGGTCCACGTCCAGGACCATCGATCCGCTCGGCGTCGCGATGATCGACAGCACGTCCGGATTCAGCCCCAGTGCGATCTGCTGCGAGGCGATCGTGAAGCCCTGGATTACCCACACATGATTCACCGTGTCATACGTGTAGTAGCCGCCCGATCCCGATACTTCGATCGTCCCGCCGAGCAACCCCGTCGCGGTCAACGAATTCCCGGGGCCGGTCAATGACATCGGCACCTCCGCGCCTTGCACCCCGTTCCAGAGGATCAAGGCACAGCCCAACCCACAAACCAATACACGCTTGGTCATGCAAACCTCCCTTCCATTGTTAGTGACTCGTCACTTCCTAAGGATGACGAGTCCTGCGATGTGGTAATACCGGACTGCGGCGCGATCAGAACGACAACTGCAGATCGAAAGGAATCGTCGCCTCCGACTTCCTCCACGCCATGAGGCGCCACTACACAGTGCGCCCCTTCCCTCTACTGTTGCCTATTGTAACACACTTAGTGCGATCTCTGTCAAAGGAAAAAGCCGTTAGGGTCTGCTGCCTGAGGCCCGCCTTCTCCTCGAATCCGCGCTAGGTGCAACATTCCTCGAATGGGGCTGAGGTACGTCGCATGAATGGCCGAAATAGAGACTCTACAGAATTGTGAAAAACCGAAATGCCTGGGTAGTGCGGAAGTGTAGCCCCTTCGACGAGCCGCCGGGACTATCGGCACGTCGTGGCGACGGGCGACCCCTCTCTCGACTGAAACGATCTTCTTGCGGGCGGCTCAGCGGCTCGATCGATTGCTTGGGCGCCGCGGACAGCCTCCGCGCCACTCCGGAGCGAACATCCAAGGACCCGGGGGACCGATTCGCATCGGTCCCCATCCGGCCGCAAGCGGTCGACTACTTCTCTTGCAGGCGACGCTTAATGTTCTCCGAAATGGTGGAGGAAACCTCCTGTTGATTGTCCCGTCCCGTATCGATGCCGACGAGGTTGGCCAGTTCCTGCCCGGTGGCCGCAACGGCCCGTGCCTGGGCACTGAGTTCCTCGACGGCCGAGGCCGTTTCCTCCGAACTGGCCGCGTTGGATTGGGTCACCTTGTCCATCTGAACGACCGCCTTGCTGATCTGCTCGAAGCCCTTGGCCTGTTCACCGCAGGCCTCTGCGATGCCGTTCATGAGCTCCGTCACCTTCCCGACATTGCCCGCGATAACCGAGATGGCCTGCGCGAAGTCCCCCGCGACGTGAGTTCCTTCCTTGGCGGTGCTGTTGGCAGTCTCGATGAGGCTGGTGGTTTCGCGTGCCGCCTCGGCAGCCCGTTGGGCGAGGTTCCGGACCTCGTCTGCCACGACGGCGAATCCCTTACCGTGTTCTCCCGCCCGAGCGGCTTCGACGGCCGCGTTCAGTGCAAGCAGGTTCGTCTGAAATGCGATCTCTTCGATGACCTTGATGATTCTGCCGATCTGTGCCGACGACTCGTTGATGCGGCTCATGGCATTGTCGAGTCGTGACAATCCGGCCTCACTCTGCTGTGCGGCAGTTCGCACGGCGGAGACCAGACCGTCGGCTTCATGAGCGTTGGAGGCATTCGCCCGAGTCATCGAGGACATCTCTTCGAGAGAAGCAGAGGTCTGCTCGAGCGAGGCCGCCTGCTCGTTGGCGCCTTCGGCGAGCGTGGAGCTGGCCGAATTGACCTGACCGGAAGCCTCTGAGACCAGGGCCGATCCGGTGGCCAGGTTCTCCACGATATTCTCGATCGGGCGCGTGATGCTTCGCGTGAGAATCATCGCGGTGGCCAACGCGACCAACAGAACCACGACGGCGATGCCCAGGTACCATCCCAATAGCGAAGAGGTGGCCCGTGCACTTGCCTCTTTGAGAGCGGCAAGCGTGGTGGCCGCTCGGGCATCCATCTCGTTTACGGCCGCATAGAGTTCGTCCTCGTAGAGCCCCGCACCGATAACCCAGTCCCAGGGCTCGAAGTAGCCAAGGATGGCAACCTTGTAGCGCGCCTTGTCTTCACCCGCGTTCTTCCACGCATAGCGAGTCTGACCGGTCTGCCCCGCCTGGAGAGACGCGGCAATTCCGCAGAGGTTCTGGATGAAGAACTTGCCGTCGGCATCCTTCGAATCCCAGAGATTCTCACCGTCGCGCTTTCCATCCTTCGAGATCACATAGTGACCTCGACCGGCTCCCCGAGAATTCAGGACAAAAACGTAGCCGGTCTTCCCGAGCTGTACGGCCATGATCGCCTGCCGAATCGCGTCCGAAGCCTTGTCCCTGAACGCGACACACAACATTCCAATGACGTCCCCTTTGGCGTCGAGAATGGGATCATAGGCTTCGATACCCGAACCCTGGCCGGTCCGCGTCTTCCGAAAAGACTCCTGTCTCTTCAGAATCGAGGCCAGGATGGGGTCGGCCTGCCCGTCGACCTGAACGGCGGGCACGTACATGCCGATGGGACGATTCCGATCGGCGCCCTCGGCGCTCGAACACACGCTCAACATATCACCCTCTGAATTGACCCTCTGGTAGAGGATGCATTCGGCTCCTGAGATCGCCTTAACGCGGTCGACAATAGCAGAGGGTGCATTGGGATCCCGGTTCTGACCGAGCCATTGGTCCCCTACGAGCATCCTGGGAAGGGAAACGTCTTTACCGGCATTGGTGCCGATATGCACAGCCTTCCATGAAACCATCTCCTTGCCAAAGGAGATCGCTCCGCTCTTGTTCAGGGTCTCCCGGGCAATACCCAGATTCAGACGTACCTGATCCAAGATGCTCGCCTGCTGAGTCTGGCACAGCGTGTACAGGTCTTTGACCGTCTGAGTGACTCCTGTCAACGCCGCATCGGTGAGGGCTCGTCGGGCCTGTTGCGTATTGGCGTTCAGGCCGGACTCGGATTCTGCCAGAGTCTTGTTGAACCCGACACTCGCCCGCCACAGACCAATCACCAGCGTAAGGACCAGCGGCACGAGGGCAAGCCCGAGCTTCGAGGTGAGTAGCTTGGTCTTCAGAGTCATCACATGTCCTCCTGGGACTTGTTGGAGCAACTTAATAACGATCAAGAAAGAACTTTATGGAAAACCAGACCTGCGTCTTCCGCAATCTCTATCGGGCTCGGATGCGTCGCACATTCCGGATATATGCCTTTTTCTTAGAGACAAGCGTTTCTGAATTAGGTGCTAGTATGTAGGCCAAGGGCACATCTTTGGCTGTACCTGGAATCATAAAGCGACAAACGATAAAGTAGAGCTGTAGTACATTTGTCCCAAAACCGCTTTCCTCAGGGTGTTACGAAAGACTGTCGTACACTACTGCTTTAAGACACGTGCAGCTCATCAAGTCAGAAATCTGCAATTGTGCTGATTCCTTCAAGTGGATGGCACATAAGGTGCGACGGGAGTCGACTGGGAGTTCTGTCCGTTTAAGGAGCGATAACTAGCCAGGAATGGAGACACTCTTGATGCAGCCTGAAGGTGGCCGAGAGACAGGTCCCCCAGAAGGCAGGACGAGATGTGGATCGGCCCATGAACGCAAAGACAGTGGCTTGCCGCCTGTATGGTCCCATCGGAACCGCAGCTGAAGTATGGGTTGAGCGCAAGTTCAATCACGGCGGGCCATCGCTGCCCGTCGTGGACCTCTCTGAGAAAATGCACGACGAGAGGATGTGGCCTCGGCCCGTCGTACGAATCGCCCGCGCGTAGCGCGACTCAGCAAAAAGGCCTGAGTTCACAATACGTGCGCGGAGGAAATCGCCCCGACGCTCTGGGCACACGGCGCATAGACTCCCCCCTCGCCAAATATCGAGAGGCTACGCGCCAGCGGTGACCTGCCTGCTTCTGGCGAAACGCGCACTCAAGCGCCGCTGGACAGACCATTAAACAGGTCGGCCAAGCCGTTGAACAAGGCGTTGAGAAAGCTATTCAGCCAGCCGAAGAGAGCACTGAGGAAATTATCGAGGGAACTCTGGAAATTCCACATGGTCGAACCTCTTCCTTGCTGATCGAGCCCTGTGACACAGTTTTCCACGGTCTTTGGTCAGACCACTAGAAGCTAATTTAACAATAGGCCCGGAACGGTCAAGCGTCAAGTAGATAGTGCATCTCGAACACGACAGCTCTGCCCGAGCGAGGCGTTCGCACCCTCGGAACGGTGCCAAAGAAGATTCCGATAGAGAACTCGTGAGACGTCCCTTTGAAAGCTCCCGCAAGTGGATACAATGCCGGCATGAATCAATCGAACTCGCCGTCGCCTCGAATCGCTCTGGAGCTCGTTGCCTGTCCGCTGTGCGGTGGAGCGGAGTCCGAACCCGAGCGCGAGATTCGCGGATTCCGGCTGGTTCGGTGCCAAACCTGCCAGATGGTCTACGTCAACCCGCAACCCGGAGCCGACGCCCTGACCGACGGATACAACCTGAACCCCGCCCTGACCGAGCTGATCGGCGGACCTCCCGACAAAGTGGCTTTCTATGAAACCTGGTTCGGCCCGCGCGATCGGCAACAATGGTCGGCAGTCCTGCAAGAGCTGGCCCGCCACGTCGGCAAAGGCCGACTGCTGGAATATGGCTGCGGTCCGGCGCTGGTTGGCCAGATGGCCGCCGAGGAAGGGTGGCAGGTCGACGCAATCGACCTCGGCGAATGGATCATGCAGCTCCAGCCAAAACGCTCCTTTCCCCTCCATGTGGGGATGCTTCGCGATCAGGGGTGGCCCGACGAGCACTACGACGCGATCTACGCCCAGGACGTCCTGGAGCATCTGGCCCGGCCGCTCGACGAGCTTCGCGAGCTTCGTCGCATCCTCCGTCCGGGCGGCATGTTGTATGTCCACGTGCCAAACTACGCCTCACTGACCATCCGCACCGGCGTCTCGAGATTTGCCTATAACGAGCCGCTGGGACACCTGAACTACTTCACACCCAAAACGCTCAAGACCATGCTCAAACGAGCCGGTTTCGACGAGGTCTGGCTGCACTCCGATCACCTGGAATACGGCGATTTCGTTCGCCGTGGAGCCTTCGACTATGCCGCCTTCGAGGCTGGGATCGCACAATCCGGAAGGAGAGAGGGCGGGCTCTTGTGGGCCGCCGCCCGACGGCTTCTGAACGTCCCGCTGAACTTCCTGCTCTGTGGCACGTATCTCTGGGGCTATGCGACCTGTCGATAGTGAACGGCGGGTATTGCCTCATGCTTTCCGGCTTCCATACGCACGTGGTTCCCTCGCCGACGTCGACAGGGTACCGGCGCCCGAAGAGGCGTTTCGGCAGTGGGTTGACCCCCATCCCCCGCACGGTATGATGCGCGAGCGATCGACGGACGGGACGGTCCGGCCCGCCGACCGCTCGGTGAAGCTCGGGGTCGCCTTCGGATGCCGGACAACCGATTCGTTCATCTGCACTGCCACACCCATTACTCGCTTCTGGACGGGGCCAATCACATTGCGCCCCTGGTCAAGAAGACCCGCGAACTGGGTATGGACGCCCTGGCGTTCACCGATCACGGCAATATGTTTGCGACGATCGAATTCTACGGCAAGGCGCTCAGCGCCGGGGTCAAACCGATCATCGGTTGCGAGGTCTACGTCGCCGGCAACAGCCGTTTCGAGAAGACCGGCGGCGTCAATGCCCCCAGCTCGCACCTGGTGCTGCTGGCCATGAACAAGGCCGGCTACCAGAACCTCCTTAGGCTCGTCAGCATGGCCTACATGGAGGGCTTCTACTACCGGCCGCGGATCGACCGCGAGATCCTCGAGAAGCACAATGAAGGGTTGATCGCCATCGACGGGCACCTCGGCACAGACCTGGCCGACTGTTTCATGCGCGGCGATCCGGAGGGAGCCGAAAAAGCGGCGATGTGGTACCGCGACGTCTTCGGCCCCGAGCGATTCTACGTAGAGCTTCAGCGCCACGGGCAGCCCGACCAGGACAAGCTGAACCCCTTCCTGATCGAGCTGGCCGATCGGCTGAAGCTGCCCCTGGTAGCGACGAACGACGTCCATTACCTGACCCGCGACGATGCCTTCGCCCAGGAGGTGATGATCTGCATCAACACGGGCAAGACGCTCAAAGAGGACAACTCCCTCAAGCACGAGACGCAGGAGTTCTACCTCAAGAGCCCCGAGGAAATGGCCGTCCTGTTCCGCGACCGCCCCGATGCAATCGAAAACACCGTCCGCATCGCCGAGCGGTGCAACGTGGTGCTCGACCTCAAGAGCCGCCACGCCCCGGTCTACCGTCCCCCCGACGGCAAGACGCCGGACGAATATCTTCGCGAACTGGTCTACGCCCGCGCCCCTGAGAAATACGGCACGATCAATGACGAACTTCGTGAGCGAATCGACTACGAGTTGCACGTCATCTCATCCAAGGGCTTCAGCAGCTACTTCCTGATCGTCTGGGACTTCGTCCAGTTCGCCCGGCGCAAGGGTATCCCCTGCGGAGCCAGAGGCAGCGGGTGCAGCACGGTCATCGGCTACTGCCTGGGTCTCAGCGCGCCGGATCCCATCCGCTACGGTCTGTACTTCGAGCGGTTCATGGACCCCGAACGCGATGAGATGCCTGATATCGATATCGACATCTGCCAGAACGGGCGGGCTGCCGTGCTCGAATATGTCCGGGACAAGTACGGGCACGTCGCCCAGATCATCACCTTCGGAACGCTCAAGGCCAAGGCGGCGATCCGCGACGTCTGCCGCGTAATGGACGTGCCCCTGGCCGAGGCCAACCAGCTCGCCAAGCTCGTACCCGAAGAACTCAAGATGACCCTCGACAAGGCCATCGCCCAGGAGCCCGAACTCAAGAAGCTCTACGAGGAGAACGAGACCTATCACAAGGTGATCGACATCGCCCGCCGGCTCGAAGGCATGGCGAGGCACGCCTCGGTTCACGCCGCGGGCGTCGTGGTGGCCGACAAACCCCTGACAGACTTCGTGCCCCTCTACCGGGCCGCCGACAACGACCACCCCATCACCCAGTTCGACGGCGGATCCGTCGAAAAAGTCGGCCTGCTCAAGATGGACTTCCTGGGCCTGCGAACGCTGACCATTCTCGATCGGGCCAAACAACTTGCCGAACGACGCGCCGGCCACCCCATCGATCTGGAAACGGCCGATCTGAACGATCAGCACGTCTTCGAGGTCTTCGCACGGGGACAAACCAAGGGCATCTTCCAGTTTGAATCCGGCGGAATGCGCGACGTCCTGATGAAGATGCGCCCCAACCGGGTCGAAGACCTGATCGCAGCCAACGCCTTGTTCCGACCGGGCCCCATGGTCAACATCCCCGCCTACGTCGATCGCAAGCACGGTCAACTGTGGACAACGCCGCACCCCGCTATGACCGAGGTCCTGGGCGAAACCTACGGCATCATGGTCTACCAGGAACAGGTCTCGCGCCTGGTCAACCGCCTCGGCGGGCTCGAACTCAAGCGGGCCTTCCGTCTGGCCAAGGCTATCAGCAAAAAGAAAACCGAGATGATCGAGGCCGAACGCGGCCCGTTCATCGACGGATCCGGCAAGAACGGCGTCTCGGAAGATGTGGCCGACAAGATCTTCGAGGACATCCTGCGATTCGGCGGCTACGCGTTCAACAAGGCGCACTCGACGGGCTACGCCCTGGTGGCGTTCCAGACGGCGTACATGAAGGTCTACTGGCCGGTGGAGTTCATGGCCGCCCTGCTCACCTATGAAATTCCAGCCGCCAAACCCGAGGACCGCGGGCTCTACATCGAGGAATGCCAGCGGATGGGCATCGCCGTCCGCCCGCCGGACATCAACCAGTCCGAGGCGGATTTCACCGTCGTGTACGAAGACGCCCCCGGAAGCAACGGTCGCGGCTCGCAGCAATCGCAAGCGTATATCCGATTCGGCTTAGCAGGCATCAAGGGCGTCGGCGAAGCCGCGGTACACGCGATCATGGAAGCTCGACGGCAGCACGGAGCCTTCAAGGACATCTTCGATTTCTGCGAACACGTCGACAGTCAGAAGGTCAACCGGTCGGTCAGCGAGGCCCTGATCAAGGCCGGCGCCTTCGACGGCACCGGCGCCATGCGCAAGGCCCTCGTCGAAGTCCTCGACAAGGCCATGCAGTCGGGTTCGGCCGCACAGCGCGACCGGCGGAGCGGGCAGCTCACCATGTTCGGCGACTTCGGCGCCGATCCGACCCCTGCGGAACGCGTGATCGGCACCGCCGAATGGTCCGAGTCGGAAATGCTCGCCCATGAAAAGGCCGTCCTGGGCTTCTATGTCACCAGCCATCCCCTCAGCCAGCATGCCGATCTGCTGGGCCGCTTCGTTACCGCCGACCTGGCCGACCTCCGCCGCCCCGAGTTCGAAGACGGTTCCTCGGTGATCATCGGCGGCATGATTACGAAGATCCGCACAGTAGTCACCAAGGCGGGTCGCAACCCCGGCTCGAAGATGGGCATCGTGGCCATCGAGGACCTCACCGGCAATATCGAGGCCGTGCTCTTCCCCGACGATCTCGAGAAGTTCCGCGCGCTGATCGTGCCCGATCGCGTGGTCTTCCTGAAAGGACAGGTCGATCGCCGCCGCGAAGACCCCAGCGTCCGCGTCAGCGAGGTCATTCCGATCGAGCAGGCGGCCGAACAGCTCGCCATGGCCGTCATCGTCCGCATGCGGTGCATCGGAACCCCCGAGAAGATGCTCGGCGACCTCCAGCAGGTCTGCCGCGCCCACCCGGGCCAGACACCGCTCTTCGTGCAGTTGGTGACGCCCGGCGGGCTGAAGGTCCTGGTCCGCTGTCGTCAGCCGTCCGGCGTCAAGCCCGACGCCGCCTTCTCGCGCGATATCACCGCGCTGCTGGGCGACGACCACGTCTTCATCCAAGGCGCCCCACGACGCTTCACCTCTCGCCCGGTGGCCGCCGAAGTAGCCCCCGCCGACCCAGCCACACCCGAACCCCAGATTCACGAACCCCCGGTTCTGGAAGACGTCGAGGAAGACGCAACAGCGTAGAGCATCCGGCGCGCCCGCTCCCACCACGGAACGCTGCGCACACTACCACCGACGAAGACCCGTCGGCTCGGTCATTGGAACACCGTCCGATCGGGAGGAACCTCCTCAGGTCGCCGTGTTTGCTGGGTCTCTTGGGGTGGGAACTGAAGAGGCGGGCTTCGATTCGTCCGGAAGCAGGAATTCGGCGGAAAGAGGCCCGGCCGGTGTCGCCTTGATCGGACCGCGTATCGCATAGAGGATCATCTCGGCCCAGTTGACCAGCGTCAGGGCGAGAATGCGAACGTCGAACCAGAAGCTCCACCGCTCAATGTAGAAGATATCGTGCTCGATGCGACGCTTCAGATCGGTGCGGCCGCGATAGCCGTTGACCTGCGCCCAGCCGGTCATGCCCGGCTTGACCCAATGCTTGTGGCTATAGCGATCGATCAGCGGCTTGAACTGCTCGACAAAGCCGGGCCGCTCCGGACGCGGTCCCACCAGGCTCATCGTTCCGGCCAGCACGTTGAAGAGCTGGGGCAGTTCGTCGAAGTTCGTCCGCCTCAGGAACCGGCCCACACGCGTCGCACGCGGATCGTCGGTAACCGCCCAGACAGGCCCCGTCTGCTGCTCGGCATCTAGAACCATCGTGCGGAACTTCAGGATGTGGAACCTCCGGCCACCCAGGCCCACCCGTTTCTGGCGGAAGAAGATCGGACCCGGCGAACTCAACTTGACCGCAGTGGCGATCACCACCAGCAGGGGCGAGATCACCAGCAGCCCGACCGACGCCAGAACCACGTCGAGGGCCCGCTTGGTCAGCAGACCGCTCAGCGGCAGTTCCCCGCCGCACAGCTCGATCACCGGCACGTCGCCCACCTGATCGACGCGAGGTCGCAGGTGCATCCCGTCGAAGATCGTCGGCGTCATCAGCAGCGAGATACCTTCTCGCTCGGCCGCCTCGGCGATCTTGCCGATCAGACGGATACGCCGCGGCGGAAGATCGACCACGATCTGATCCACCTCGCCCTGACGGATCCGCTTGATTGCCTCTTCTTCACTCAGACGAACCACACCGGGTGAATGCACGTCCCCTGTCACTTCGATACTGCCGACCGAGACAAAGACCTGCTTCTGAAGGTGCTGGATGATCCGCTGGCCCAGAACCTCGCCGCCAAAAACCAGCACCCGTCGCGGACGACCCGACTTGTTCCACGACGACTTGGCGAAACGCGTGTAGCCCAGCCGAACGGCGATCAAACCCACCGCCGCCAGACCCAGAAACAGCCCGAAAACCCCGCGGGAATAGCTGAACAGCGTGCTCAACTTGAAGAAGAACGTCCCGCCCATCCAGACGGCGGCCATCGCCAGGGCCCCGACGAGCGTTCGCTGGAGCAACGGTCGCAGCCCGCCGACGGCCACACTGAGATCGTATGCCCCGCTGAGGGCCAACGTAATCGCCAGAAGAGGCCAGAGACGGAGGAACAGATCGATGTGAAGCCGAACGGGAAGCTCGGGGTCGGGCAGTATCCAGTGCGTCTTGAGATACAGACCCGCGGCCAGGCTCGCCAATAGTACAACCTGGTCGAGAACGACAAGCGAGACAACGGCCCGAGTCATGTACCTGCGGATCATCCTTGGCTCCAGTCGTCTACATGACCTGGAATCACCGGGTGTCCGCCAACGCCCCGGCCGGTTTCCCTTCCTCAGAAGCCCGGAAAATCACCCCACGCCGAGCCCAGAACCACTCTGCAGTCGATACAGGGTCACAGGGCCACTGACCTCAAAACCCATGCGCCCCACCCACGCCATAACCGACAGACTCTCTCCGGTGCCAGAACATCGTCCTGGACCAGATAACCTTTCTACGTTACAGCAATGGCCCATGGGGGTCAAGATAATTGCGGACATCACATGCCGGAAAGCCCCACCCTACAGACCGTTCCGCCAACCCGCCTAAGCAAGACAAGACGTCTCTACGAACCCGCGCCCTTGGCCAGTCTGGCCAGGGCCTCGGCATAGTAGTCGGGAATCAGCCCGTGCCGATCCGGGCCGACGTCCAGCAAGAGGTTCACGCCGCGGGCCTTGCAGTCCTTGAGCTGCTTGAGCAGATCGGCATCGGGGCGAGGCGTGTCCCCCTCGACCCAGAACCATTCCTTGCCGATCGGATCGCAGACCTCGCCCGGCATGTAGTATTCCTTGCCCTCAATCGTCCGCCAGGCCTTGTGCCCGGCACCCGGCGGCAGACGCCGCTCGATGGCGATCAGGTCCGACGGCCAGGCGTAGTCCACGTTGTACTGCTCACCCGTGCTGATACCGCTGTTCATCATGATTACTGTCTGCGGCTGAAGTCGGGCGATGCGGTGATACAGAAACTCGCGATAGCCCCGTCCGAGAACGCCGGGAATGTCGATCCACACCTCGGCAATCGGGCCGTATTGCGTGAGAAGCTCGTCGATCTGCGCGGTCTGGAAGCCCTGATAGGTCGAGGTCGTATAGGCCGGCAAAGGGGTGTTCGGATCGGCAGCGATTGCCTTCTCCATCGCGGCAAACTTGTTGACGCTGAAGTCCCATTGAGCCTTGGGATCGCTGGGCGTTCGGCTGCCAAACCGGTTGTGATTGTCCCACGAACAGTAATAGAAGCCCGGCAACAGGCCTCGCTTCTCGCACGCCCTCACGAAAGCCTCGACCACGTCGGTCTTGTTCGTGCTGTTGGCCACGGTGTAGTTCGTGTGCTTGCTCGGCCAGAGGCAATGCCCCGCGACATGCTTGGTCGTCAACACGGCATACTTCATGCCGGCATCCCGGGCGATCGATATCCATTGATCGACATCGAGCTTGTCCGGCGCATAGGCGGTCGCCGGAGCCTTCCCATCGGGTAGCTCGTTCTGAACGAAGGTGCTCATCCCGAAGTGGATGAACATGCCATACCCGAGCGATTCCCATTTTCGAATCGCCTCAAGGCTCAGCCTTTGACTACCCCGCTTCTCGGCCGATTCCTGGGCCGCAGCGTCCGAAGTAATGGCCGAAGGGATGGCCGCGGCCGCCATCGCACTGCCTCCGGTCAAGGCCAGAAAACTGCGTCGGGAGCAGGAAGCGTGGGTCATGACGGGTCTCCTGTGTGGGCAACAGAGCGATGACCGGGACAGCTCCCGGCGACGACAGCATAGCATCGCCTGAATCACTTGACGAGATCTTGCACCCCAGGAAGAAATCCCCTCAGGAAAAAGCGTGGCTCTCGTGTTCGTCTCTGGTACCATGGGCGATCGTGAAGAGTCGTTCCAGATTCGAAAGCGGGCCAGGAGGCTACGAATATGTCATTCATCGGACGATGTGCGGGTACAGCAGTTCTCATGGTAATCGCCGGTTGTGCGTCGTCGACAGCCACCATGAAAGACATCACGGTTCGCACCGAGCCCCAGCCCGGTGCACATTTCCCCAAGTACGGAACGTTCTCCTGGTGCCCCCGTCCGGGCGATATGCCCAAGGACTTCAAGGACAGCGGCGCGGCAGAGATGAGAATTCGCGAAGTCCTCGAACGCGAGTTCACCCGCCGAGGCTTCGAGTATCGCGCGATGGGCTACAAGGTGAATTTCTTCGTGTTCTACCGCTTGGTGAGCGAGGAGTCGATTGATGCCGCCCTCCTGGCCAAGGAAGCCGGTCAGAAACCGAGTGGCGCACCGTCGGAAGCCAAGGGCAAATACGTCAAGGGCTCGCTCATCGTCGATGTGCTTCATCCCGACACGCACGCCCTGATGTGGCGCGGCGCGGCGGAAGCCAAGATCGAAGTCGCGACCGCCGTCAGTGAGCAAGAGAAGATGGACAGAGTCGGCCTGGCCGCTCGACGGCTCCTTCAGGAGTTTCCACCGAAGTAGGCACTTCGCGGATCGGGAAAAGAAACTCATGAGTCTTTCTCGCTCGCTGTTCGCCCTGATCACGATCCTGACCGTCGAAAGTGGGGCCCTGGGCCTCGATCTGTCGATCTCATCCTCGCCCTACCTTTCTTCCGGCCTGTATACGCGACCCGTGCTGCCAATCGAGGGCACCGAAGTTGTCATCGGCGTCGAGGCCCGGGCCGACAGCCCCCTGGCGACCCCCGTCGTAGCCATGGTCGAGGTGCTGACCGCCGATGGCAAGGCCGTGCACCAAATCCGCTTGCCCCTCGAAGTGGCTTCCGGACTCGCACGCGGCGAGGTCACCTGGACCGCCGGCAAGAATGGCCTCTATCGCCTCCGGGCCAAGGTGGACCCCGACAACGCCCTTCAAGAGACCGATGAGTCCAACAATACGGCTGAAGTCGCGTTGCCGGTGATCATCAAGGAACGCACCCTGTTCTTCCCATGGTATACCCCGTCGGAATGCCTCCGCTGGGCTAATGTGTACACGAGCGTCAAGGGGGCCGACGCGCCGAACCTGACCCGGCGGGGAATCAAGCCGCTGGGATGGGCCTACGGCGGAATGAGCTGGTCCTACTTCGACGACAAACGGCTCGAATCCGAACCCGAGAAGGCAATGGCCGAGCTCGAAGCCCATTTCCTCAAGGTGTACTCCCAGGAATCGCTGCCCAATCTGGCGGGCTTCGGCATCGACGAGACCGGCGGTTATCCTACCACCGCCGCTCACCTCAAGAGCATCGCATCGATGAAGGGGCTCGTCGCGGCAAAGAAGAAATGCCCCGATCGGCTCTTCGCCGTCTGGCACGGCGGCGGGGTCGAGCCCGCCTTGGCGGCACTGCACCATCGGGGAGCCGATCTCCTCCTGCTCGAAACCTATGTCTGGCGGGCCATCCCGAACGAACTGGGAATCGACGACATTTACCAGGTCATTCGAGATCGGCTGGACCCCGTCATCCGGTCGTTCGACATGCTCACACCCGCCTACGGTAACCCGTGCCATACCCTGATCGCCCTGGACACCTCAGAGCGGCCCGACTGGATCGACCCCGGCGAACAGGAACAGGTCGTTCGGTACATCCGGCGGATCTGTCCCGAGATGCGGGGCCTGGCCCACTACAACTCGGGCTACGGCGGCTATGGCCTGACCCGGACACCCGAAACAGACCGCATGCGAGAGGCCGTCATCCGAAACGCCGACAGGCTCTGTTTCGAGTACTTCATCAAACCCTGTCTGACCCTCCATCGAGAGTCGCTCTGGCTCGTCCGTAAGGACAGACAGGTCGAGTTGACGGCGGCGGTGAGCAACATCGGCGCGATAGATTCTGGCCCGGTGGAGGTGCAATTCCTCGACGGAGATAAGGACCTCGGCCGTGTCACGCTGCCCCGTGTGCCCGCGGGTGGCAACAGGATCCGAAATCGCGCCATGGCCCGGCTGACAGTCGACGCCTCCGCGGGTGCTCACACCTTCGTGGCCAGAATAATCAGCGCCCCCGGCGCGACCCTCCTCGACGGCGAGGTGACCGAGAAGCGCACACTGCCATAGGCCGATCGCCCGCGCCTCAGGTTTCTCCCTTTCTCGGTTTACCTTAAACTAAAACCGACGCCTCAAACGTCATATCTGTGATCATACGGTCAATCGGGACAGGCCGAGGGCATAAACCGGTGGTAGAGGATCATCAACTGATACGACAGATGCGTCGTGGCGACCAGGACGCCCTGCGCCTCATCTACATGCGGTACAAGGACGACCTGCTCACGATCGCCGGTTATCTGGTGTCCGACCTGTCAGCGGCCGAAGACTGTCTGCATGACGTCTTCGTCGATTTCGCCGCCGGAATCGCCGGGTTCACCCTGCGGAGCAGTCTGAAGGGCTACCTGGCGACCTGTGTGGCGAATCGAGCCCGCGACGAGCTCCGCCGGAGGGCCCGTCGCCCGGCGTCCGTCACCGAAACGACGGACCCGCCGGCTCCCGAGCCCGAACCGCCCGAGATACTGATCGACGACGAGGAGGGCCGGAAGCTCTGGCAGGTCATGGCAGGTCTTCCCGAAGAGCAACGCGAGGTGATCGTGCTGCACCTTCATGGAGACCTGATGTTTCGGGAAATCGCCGAGCATCTGGCCGTGTCGATTCATACGGTCCAGAGTCGATATCGCTACGGACTTGAGAAGCTGCGGTCTTCTCTCACTGCAGGAGTTGAAACATGAGCGCCGCAGATCGCATAGAACGGATGATCAAGGATAGACGATTGACAACCCGTGCCGCCGTGGACGAGCGGATTCTTGCCGAGGCCTCGGCGGCACTGAAAGCGAACAACACGCAACCGCTCGGCGACTCGTCGCCGGGCGTCTGGAGACGCATCATGAGAAGTCGTTACACACGAATAGGTGCCGCCGCCGCGGCTGTTGCCGCCGTCGCCATACTGTTTCCAACCCTGTGGAGCAAGTCGGTCGCATCGGCCTATGCCTTCGAGCAGACCGTCGAAGCCAATCGGTTGGTCCGCGCCATACACGTTCGGATCGATCCATCAGACGGAGGCCTGGCCGAGGCGTGGGCCGATTTCGACCCCAATGGGAAGATCACTCGGTTGCGCAATGATTTTGAAAAGGGACCCGACGGCTCCAAGGTCGTCGTCTGGCAGGACGGCAAAGCACTGGTCTGGTTCAAGGACAAGAAGGGCGCGAGCCTCCTGCCCGAGAAGGACATGCTCAGGCGCCTTCGCCCTGACCAACGGTTGCTCTATGACCCCAGGGCCTTCGTCGAGGTGTTGTATCGGGCCCAGGCGGACGGAAAGGTGAAGTTGCAAGCCACCGAACCCACCAGGCCGAACGAGGACATCTCACTGACGATGGTCCCACGTGACGGCCAGACCGGCTGGCGGGAAGAGTTCAAAATCGACGCCGCAACCAAGCTGCTGCGACGATTCGACAAGTATCAGTCGAAGGATGGAAAGGACACACTTGTGATGTCCGTCCAATACCTCGAATACAACGAGGCCGTCGATCCCAACGCGTATGACGTCAAGCTTCCCGACGGCGTGACCGTTGTCGACCAGACGGCCGCCGACCTCGGGCTGTCCAGGGGCGAGGCATCCAAAGACGACATTGCCCGCAAGGTCGCCCAGGAGTTCTTCGAGGCACTCGTTGCGAAGGATTATGACCGGGCCGGAAAGCTCTGCGGCGGCATACCGGCCGAACGGGTTCGCACCCTTATCCAGAGTCTGGTGTGTGCGCGAGTCGTCGCCATTGGCAGTCCGACCCCGCATCCGGACCCCAAGACCGAGTTCCTCCAGGTGCCCTGCCAAATCGAAGTGACCACCAACGGAAGCCAACAGGTCAAGACGTACACGCTGAACATCAGACCCCTATACAACCGGCCGGACCGCTGGGCGATCGGCGGTGGCGATGTCTTCAAGACGCCGTAGGCATGCTGCCAGACTGGCAAGGATTGAGTTGTCGTCGGGTCGCGAGGACGTCATGTCCCCGCGACCCGATTTCGCGTTCGGGGTTCGCGCATCGAGTCCGATCGTGCCGGGCAGTCTGCTTCACCGGCGCACCATTCCTCGGCCAAGAGAAGAGTCTGAACTTCGATGCCGGGAGGGGTCGGGCCAGGACCTTCACGTCTGCCCAGTCCGCCTGAAGTGTCTCCGGCGTGAAGGCGTAGCCGCACTCGGGACACCTGCCCCCCTGGGCGTGTGCCACAAGGGCGTAATGACAGTCCGGACAGATCAGGAACTCCTGCCGTGCGAGCCCATCGAAGAAGCGACTGACCCGACGTCGCGTCCGGACGAACCAGACGAGCCCCAGTATGACGAAGACAACGGTGATTCCGGGAGAGATCCACATCGGGATCGCCTTCCAACCCGTGATCGCCGGCAGACACAGTGTGCTCATGAGGATAAGGTTGATCTGGTTGACGTCCAGGAATCTCAGGACGGGTGAGTAGCCCATAATCGGGCGCAATCGGGCAGCGGCCCTCTGTCGCTTATCCCCATCCGGAACACCTCGTCGTTCCTCGCGAGTCTGCAGCACAACCACGAAGATCATGCTTGCGATCGCGAAAACGGCCAGGAAGATGGAGACCCAAGCCATACGTGGACTCCACAGCGAATCGGGCTGCTGCGCGCATCAGGCGGCCATTTCTGCTGTGCGCCGCCGCAATGTTGCAGTGTAGTCTCACATCACGCGGCAAGCCATGGCTCGCCCGAGCACCCTTGTTCCCCGTACATTGCTTCCGGTGTACCCCGCTTGTCTAATCAGGCATCGGTTCCCAACCGAAACGACCTCCGGAGGATCGCATGTTCTCACTACCTCTGCTCTCTCTGACCCTGCTCCTTCACGGTGCGGCAGACGAACGACCATTGACCCTGCCCATGGCCGACCGTCCGGAGTGGGTTCGGCGCGAGGGCGTCGTGATGGCCTGGAGCATGGAGCCGCTCTTCTTTCGCCCCCTTCGCGACGGGGCCAAGGACTGCGTACCGACGCCCGAGCAACGAGCGGCCTATCTGAAGGAACAGAGTTCAGAGGTCATCTCGCAGCTCAGAGAGCTGGGGGTCAATCTCGTCATGATCCACTGCTACAAAGGGGCCGGCGTGCAAGCCGAACGCGAGAGTATGACCGAGGCGGCCGGATTCGCCCGACGGCTTCACGATGCCGGTCTCCGAGTGGCCGTTTACACATGCAGCGGCACATTGTTCTGGGAGCCGTTCTTCAAGGAGATGCCGCAGGCGAAGGACTGGCTCCTGCTCGACGCCGAAGGCAAGCCGCGGACCTACGGCAAGGCGGCATACCGGTATTGGTACAACCGGAACCACCCGGACGCCCAGGCCTACTACCACAACATCGTGCGGTTCGCCGTTCAGGAGGTCGGCACGGACCTGCTGCACCTCGACAACCACATCGCCGGACCTGGCCGGGACGCCATGTCGGCAGAGCGATTCCGAAGCTACCTTCGCGCCACGTTCAGATCGAACGAACTGGCGCGAGAGGGAATCACCGACTTGAATGCCGTGCAGCCGCCGATGACAGGGCCCCCCAAAACGCTGTTGCGTCGTGCCTGGCTGGATTTCACGTGCCAGTCGCTTGCGGATTCGTATCGCGATATGGCCCGCTGTGCCCGGACGCTTCGCAAGGACGTGCTCGTCGAATGCAATCCGACAGGGCCGGGAGAACGCATTACTCCCCCCGTTGACCATGGCCGCCTGCTCCAGGGTGGTGAGGCCTTCTGGGACGAGAGTGTGGACGTCGGCTACTCCAAGGGGCAACTCAAGACGCGGATCCGAACGTACAAGGTGGCCCGACGGATGGACAACATGGCCTTCTGCTACGTCAACACCGCCCTTCAGATGGCCGAGTCGATGGCCTTCAATCTCGACTGCCTGGGAGCACTCTTCGAGTTCGAATACGGCGACATCCATGTCCGCCGCAAGCCGATCCCCCCGTGCGCCAAGCCCTATACCGAGTTCTTCCACCGGCATCGCGACGTCCTGCGCGACGCGAGCGTGGTTGCCGACGTGGCGGTCCTGCGGAGCTTTCCCTCGCAGGTCTTCGCCGAGCCGCAGCACCCCGCACGCACGGGCAGGGTTGAACAGGCCCTGATCGAACACCGCGTCTGCTTCCAGATCATCTACGATCAGCATCTGGCGGACCTGTCGCGGTATCGCGTGCTTGTGCTGGCCGGGTGCCCGGCGATGTCGGATGCCCAGATCGCACGTGTCCGATCCTTCGTGAAATCGGGCGGCAGGCTCTGCGTGTGGGGCCCGATCGCCACGCATGACGAGTGGATGCGCCCGCGCCCGTCTGCCGGCCTGGGTGACCTGCCGGCGGCGCAGATCGTCGTCGCGAGTTCCGACGGCGAGATCGTCGAGGGTATCTGTCGCGCACTGGAGCATAGACCCTCGCTTTCGGTCGACGTCCGGTTCGAGGACGCCCTCGCCAAATCCGCGGTGGGACAGGCGATCTACTCAGACCGGGACTACCAGATCACCGGAATGCCACAGGAACTCGTCGGACTGCCCACGATCTGTCTGTCGCACGATCGCACGCGGCAAGACAGCTCGCTGCGGTTTCGTGCCACCGCCCCGGTCCGCGTCTATGCCGCCTTCGCCCCGATCGATCATCCGACGGACTGGCTGAAGCCGCCCGACGGTTGGCAGTTGTACAAGTCCGCCGCGCTGAAGACGAACATGAAGTACTTCGGCGCCGTGATGGACATCCACTGCATCGATCTGCCCGCGGGCGAGCACCACCTCTTTGCCGGCCGCAAAGGCAACTATGCGCTTATCGGTATTCAGCCCAAAGGCGGCGGAACGGTCGAGCCGGGTGTCCCCACCGACGACGTCGGCGTGTGCGTCGAACTCACCGAGCAGCCGAAGCGTCGTATGGTTCACCTGGTCAACTACCGCACCCAATCGCCGGCCAGGAACGTCGTCGTGCGACTGGCCTCAGGGGCAGGCCGCACGGTGCGATCCGTCGCGCTCATCAGTCCCGATCGGGAGGGTGCCCTGAACGTCCCGTTCTTCATCAAGGATCATGAGGTTTCCTTCACGGTGCCTCAGGTGAAGGTCTATGAAATCGCTGTGGTGACAACCGACGAGTGACTCGCCGCGATCATCGAGTGGCGATCCCTCCGTTCTACGGTTTTCGAGACGTCGGAGTCAGGCCGTGCGGCTGGGCGACCTTGATCTCGCTCCAAACCCGAACAAGCTCATCGTGCGTGAACTCCTGTCCGCACTCCGGATACCGCCCGCTGTCGCCATGTCCCTCCAGTGAATACAGGCAGTTGAAGCACACCTGTCCCTGCTGCTGCTCTACACGTGCCATGAGCGCCCGGAATTGCCGCCGAACGATCAGAGAATCGAGGGCCACGCAGACGAAGCTGAGGATTATCAGGCACTCGGTCGGGCGCAGAGGACTGAGGCTTGGCACGCATATGGCCACGAGCCCCAAGCTGCCCAGGGACACCGCCGCGAAGATGCCGTACGGCCCTCGCCATCGGCAGGTGATCTTGACGAGTCGGGCCTTCCGAATTCGAGCGACCTCACGTCGCTCAGGGTCGGGGATAACCTGCTTTTCGGTCCGGGCGCTTCGATAGAACAGTGCGCCGATGGCAAAGCTCATGACGAGCGGGGCCACAACGCCCAGTACGAAATAGAGGGGAAAGCTCATCGTCGCCCGCCTCATGGTACCGCGCGTCGCCGTTACCGATCACCTATCGCCTGTCCGAACGAATCGTATGGCTTACTTGGCCGCCTTCTTATACGTGATCAACGCCGCGCCGGGCCTCTCGGGAATCGTGATCAGCAAGCCCGTCTCCATCAGCTCTCGGCCGGTGATCTGTCTCGATCGATCGGCGTCCACCTCTGCCACGACATACTGCGCGTCCGCCTCCAGCGATCGCAGCTTGTACTGGGCCGACACGTAAGGCGAGTTGGGGCGCCGAAACGCCTGGATCAACCCCGCCGCCAGATCGGGACGGTCGAACTGCCATGCCATCCACACGCTGTCTGCCGTGCTGTACTCACTGAGCGGATGGAAGTCACCGAAGTAGTAATCCACCACGGCCCGCCACTGGCTCAGGAACTTCTTGGCCAGCTCGACGTTGAAATCAGGCTTCCGAACGTCCCAGTTGCGCTGGATAAAGGGCGCAATACTGCTGCGGAAGTTGTAAGGACTCTCATGCCAGTTGTGCACTCCATTGGAATAGGGCAGCCAGAGCCCAAAGCCGTAGGTGTGACATTGATTGCCTTCCGGATTCCCCTCGAAATCCGTCCGCAGAAGCGGTACCGATCGCCGCATCGTCTCCAGATCGTTCCGCCGACCCCCGCTGGCACAAGAATCGATCGGCATCCCGGGGTGACGGCGACGAAGCTCGTCCCAGTAGGCCAGGTAGCCCTCGACGTAACGAATCTCGGTGATCCCCTGGCGGTCCTTTGCATCGTTGCCCCGCCAGTAGTTCAGCGGGTCGATGTTGAAGTCGGACCGATAGAAATCGATGCCCTCCTTCGAAATGATCTTGTCGATATGGTCGGTCACCCACCGCACCACGGCCGGCTCGTCCATCTTCAGCAAACCACCGCCCGCACCGCCATGCACCCATTCAGGATGATTCTTCGTCAGCCAGGTGTCCCCGTGAACGCGCTCGACCTCGAACCAGACCAGAAGCTCGATCCCATGCGCATGACAGTGATCGGAGATCGCCTTCAGCCCGCCCGGAAAACGCTTGTCGTCCACCTCCCACGTCCCCACCTTGGGCCAGCCCACGCCGTCGTGCTTGTACCAACCGGCATCCATCCACCAATAGTTGAGCGGGACCCCCTTCTTGAGAAACGCATCGATGAACTCGATATCCCCAGACTGATTGCAGTTGAAACCATAGTACTGAACGCTGGCGGCCCCCAGCTTCGGCGAGAACGACTTCCCATGATCGCTCGGGAAGTTGTGATCGAACATCCACCGCCGCCAGATGTTCTGCGCCCGAAGCCACTCGCCCTTGTAGAACTGCACGACCATCAGCGGCGTGCGAACCTCCTCGCCGGGATGAAGCGTGAAACGGGTCAGCTCCTGCCCGGCCACAATGCGAAGCCCTGTGCCGGCATCCCGCGTGAATTGCGACGCCCACTGACCCGGCCAGCCGATCGCAAGAATCAGCCCTTCCTTCTCCTGCGGGAATTCCAGGTTGTAGTAGGGCCATTCGCCGTTGCTCGGCCGCCCGCCAGCCGGAACAAACCGCTTGGACGCATTGGGACCCAGAACCGTCTGCACGGGGGCGAAACTGTCGAGCGTACACTTGTCTCCGATGTGATGGTGCAAGAGAAACTCGCCCTCAGAACCGCGCTCAAACACCGTGTCCATCGCCTGAAGCGATTCCAGAATCGGCGTGTCGGTCTGCCCGCCATTCTTGAAGTACAACGTCCACTCGACCGTCGGATAGGCCTTCCACGCCACCCCCACGCATCGCACCACCAAGGCCGTCCTCGGGTCTGTGTATGTCAGCGTGTGCTGCGTTCGATGGGCATCCAGGTCGTTGGAACCCCGCTCCAGCTTCCAGCTCCCAATGAATTGCGAGGAGGGCTGGCCTCCGTATGTGAACGAGAAGAACGGATCGACATCGTACCCCCCCTTCTGCCCGTGCGTGATGTTCATGTCGCCGAGCCACAGCTCCTTGCCGTCGGCCAGCGATACCTTCGCATCGGCCCAGTCGGCCTGGTCACAGGCAATCCCGTCGCCGCCGTCACTGACCTCCAGTACAAACTCCTTCGCCCCGCTCAGGTCCACCTGCACCGGAACCCCCGCCATCCCTTCCCGCATCAACGGAGATTTGAAAACACACTGCCCGCCTGCCGTAACGGAAAAGACAATCGAGCCCCGCCCAGGCCGCGTCTGATCGTTGCTGTCCACACCGACCACCGCCGTGAAGCTCTTGCCCGCACCCGGCAGCCTCACCACGACCTTGCTGGCCGCATGGCAGTAGAGACCTCGCGTGTAGGGCTTGTCGACGATCAACATCGGTTTGCCCCTCCGCAGGTTCATCTGAACCGGCGTGTAGTTCGCCAGAACGTGCAGCCCGGGTTCCAGCGCCCTCTTGTCCACCACGCCCTGAAACTTCGCCGCCACCCACCGCTGGGCCTGAGCCATCTCCTCGGCAGTCGGCGAGACGGCCACGGCAAACGGACACGAAACGACCACAACAACCGCCACGACGCCAACCACGATGCTCGTCTTCATGGGTTGCACTCCTTGTTCAGGGGGGTTCACGGAAGTATGCGGCACAGCGTATGACCAGCCAGCCCCATCGGCAAGTCGTAGCGGAGCGGGAATCACCCCAAGACTATCAAGAGAAAGCTGTCGCTGATGCCGATCGATGCATCCGCAAAAGGGATCGCCAAGGGTCAAATACCAAGAATGAGGCACCCAAATATCCTCAATTTTGCCGCCAAACCACTATCTCGTCACCACCCCAGAAATTTACAAGCCGACATTTCGGTGTTTCAAAAAATCCTCGAAAGGTCGCCTCGCCCGCCAAGGCCATTTCTTACCCACCATCTGGACACATAACACACGTTGTGAAAACGTGTTATAGGAATCTGATACTCGAAGTACCCACCTGACGCAATCCGTCGGGCTCCTGGGGCGTTTATCCCTGAGGCTTTTTCGGGCTCCCTCGTGAAACCTGGAGGCTAGTTGTGGGTCTACACATGAAACTCGACGCAAGAAGGTCTGGTTATTCGACCGATAAAGCGACAGTTGGATGCGATCGAGCGAGGGAGGTAGTTATGGCCGTTTATGTGATATGTCCTCATTGTGGGCACCCCAGCGTGGTGTCCCGCCGACGCGCCGGGAAGAGCCGGCTCTGTCGGCAGTGCGCCAAGATGTACTTCTTCGAGGAATCGGCCTACCTGGCCGCTGAAGCAGTCCCGGCCTTCTCCACCGAGGATGGCTTCTTCTTCCTCCCCCGTGCCTCACACTCCACGCGCGTGCCCGTGCTCGAGCTCGCCTGATCCCAGGCAACACCTCACGACGGACATCACAGACGGATATCTGCACCCCGGGGCCTCGCCGGCCCCGGAAAAGGTCGCAGAGCGCGCCGAAAGAGCAAGTCTAGTGTGGGCTGACGAGGAAGGAATCGTTCGCGTCGAGGGGCTTCTCACGACCGGAATACCGGGTCGCCTTGCCGGCCTGGTAGATGTTGTCGTTGCTCACCCCGGAGTTCGGGGTCTTGCGCCACTTCACGTGGCCGTCGATGTAGAGGACGTTCTGGCCCGCACCGGCCCCATGCGCCGTACTGTTGGCATTGGGGTCGCTCAGTACCTGCAACTGGCCGTCCTGGATCAGAGGCGTGTGATCGGCCGAAATGGCAAACCCGGGATTCAGATTCGCCTGTCGCATCGGACCCAGCGGAACCTGCCAACTGTAGCTCATTTGATTGGGTGAGGGGAAATCATCGAGCTTGTCCCACCCGTCCAAGGGCAGGTCGATCTCATCGGTGCAGCCTGGACACATCATCTGTGCGGGTCGAGTGTAGCGCATCTTCACCAGAAGGTACGGATGGCGGGTGTTGCTGAAGACATCGGCCGATGCCGGAAGCCACGAGGCCCCAGGCCGTCCCCCGGCAAACGGAAGCTGATCGTCATAATCTGAGACATAACCCGACAGCCCGGCGCCCACGGCTCCGAGCTGTGACGAACACATCGTCCGCTGCCCCTTCTGCTTGACCCCATAATACCCCGGCACGAAGACGCCCACGATGATCAGAATCGAGGCGGCAACCGCCAGGATCTCGCGAAGCGACATCAGCGACGGCGGCAGCATGGAATCCGCTGAACTCGGAAGCCGAATCGACGATGAATCAAACTTGAAGGTCTGCGAACGATCGATGTGGGTGAGTACCGAATCCACCAGATTGGCAGGGGCCTCGGGCGGCTGCCAGGCGTCCAACGACGCCAGTGTATTGCTCAGACAATGACTCTTGGCCCGCGTGTCCGGACAGGTTTCCAGCACCTTCTCAACCTGGTCCCGGTCGGGTGGATCAAGCTGACCCATGTGATAGTCGAGCAGGAGCTCGTTGATGTTCTCTGGAATTCGGGACTTCACTCGGTCACCCAAGCCCGTCGCACTCGACGGGACGAAATGAAATTCCTTCACCCTCAGCCTTACTCCAGCGGAATTGGGGCTTCCTGCCCTACAGCCTTCTGATAGGCCTCTGCAAACGCGGCCACGGCCGCGTGCAATCTGCTCTTTACCGTACCCAGCGGGATCCCGAGGATCTCGGCCATGTCCTTGTACGGCATTTTGTGGTAGTAACCCAAGATCAGTGCTTCCCGCAGGTGGTCAGGCATCTGCTCAACTGTACGCCGGACAATGCGTCGTTGTTCGTCCTGTTCGACGGATCGCGTTGGCGATTCACTCGGAGCCGCCAGAAAGTCCGAAAAACGCTGCCCGCCATCACTGTCATCCTCAACCGTGGCGTCCAGGGAGACCTCGGGACGACGCGCCCGACCCCTCATCATGTCGCGGGCCTTATTGGCCGCTATCGTGAAGAGCCACGGCTTAAACCGTCGAGATGGGTCAAAATCGCGTGCCGATAAGTGGACTTGCAGAAACGCCTCTTGAAGTATGTCCTCGGCCGCCGCGATCCCTCCCGTGAAACGAACCAGAAAATGAAATAATTCGTGACTGTAGCGCTTGACCAACTCCTCGAATTGACCGGGTTTACCGGCTGCATAACCTGCCAGGAGTTGCTCGTCAGTGGCGCTGTTCACTTCTTACAAGTCCTTACGTCGCGGGTTAGCGAGCGGTTCGATGCCTCTCGAAGAAATCTTGCCGAATCATAACACACCCCTGAGATTCCCGAAACTACACACCGTCCACAACATGAAACTACGCCCTGCCTTGGCTCGCGCCCCCCTGCCGAACGGACTGACCCATCCAATTGCGCATACGGAGGGCCCGCGGGCCAGAAACAGGGTTTCTCCTTGACATCTGACGGCTTCGGAAGTAACTTTCGGTCACGAAAAGCGAAGTCAATTCCAAGACAACCAGTGTCGTTCGGGGGAGTCGCAATGCCAGAGGGTCAGCGGAGCAAACAAGCCGAGGGTTTCAGCACCCTTCGATGCGCCCTAACCACAATAATAGTAGTTGGTTGTGGCGTTTCCTTGGGAGCCTTGGTTTCGATGCTGCTCGGTTCTGCCGCATGGGCCACAAGTCCTGACCATGCTGACTCAACTCTCCCCCACAACACACGGCTTGTCGTTGTCAAGCATCAAAAGGCCCTCCACCTGTTCGATGGTGACAAGTGGATCAAGAGTTACAAAGTAGCCTTGGGCTGCACACACAGTCAGCCGATGAGTTCCGAACCGAACCCTGAGGCAACGTCCGGCGAGATCAGACGCGAACTCGGATCCTCACTTTCAACCCTTTCAGGTCTCCGGCCGTCGGGCCACACACCCGAGGGCAGGTTCTACATCTGCACCCGGAACCCCGCCAGCCGATACCACCGATTCCTGGGGCTGAGCTATCCGGACGAAAACGCGGTCCGCGAGGGTCTGACCAATGGGTTGATCTCACGTGGACAGGCCGAGGCAATCCTCAAGGCCCTCGCCGAACGTCGCCGGCCGGACTGGACAACCCCCCTGGGAGGCGGCATCGGTCTGCATGGCGGGGGCAACGACCACGACTGGACCGCCGGCTGTATCGCCCTGACCGACGCGGCCATCGAGGAACTGGATGCCATCGTACGGATGGGCGACCCGGTCGAGATACTGCCGTAGCAGATCGGGGAGTTGCCGAACCCCCTGTACCCCCTTCAACAAGCCCGCCCCTGATGCGTCATCCCGCCAACTGGAGCGATGCCAGCCAGTCGCGCAGATACTGTTTGGGATCCGCGGCGCCGGTGGACTGAGCGAAGATCTGGATCGCGGCGGGCAGATTCTTCCCCAGCTTGTCGTACACCGATTGGAACAGGTCCAGGTCGAGGTTGTACCGCCGCATGATCATCACCCGCGCGTTGTCCATCGGGAGGTCGGCCACACCGGCGTACCCCGTCTGATTGTGGAACCTCGGCAGGTAGTCGGTCAGGTACTTCGCCTTGAGATCCGCAAAGACCTGCTCGCGCTGGGCGACCTTCTGTTCGCTGGTCAGGTCCTGCCGCGCGTAGAACGTCTCGAGCGTCTGATAGACCTCGGCCCAGTACTGGTTGTAGACATCCGTGTCTTCCCACTCCTCGCGGGCGATCTTGATGGCCTCGTGATCGGAGCCCATCCGAGCGATGAGGAACTCCAGCGTCCCGGTTCGGCCGACGAACGTGGCCACGCTCTCGTTGAATACCGTGTTGCTCGCCTGATAGATCGTATTGTGGGCAAGTTCGTGGATGACCACCTCGGCCAGGGCGATGGCGTCATTGGTCAGGGCATCGCTGAAGACGGGGTCGGCGAACCAGCCCAGCGTGCTGTAGCCGCGCGGGGCATACTTGAAGACATCGTATCCGCAGGCCCTCAGGTTGTCGGCACAACGGTCGGCCTGGGCCTCGTCGAAATAGCCGATGTACTCGACCTCGCCGACGAAGGGGAACGACCAGATGTAGGGTTCCAGCCGGTCCTGCCGACAGGCGGAGATGTTGTAGAGGACCGCCTGCCCCTCGCTGTCGTAGAAGGTGGTGTAGCTGTTCCCGCCGTAGAGCCCCAGGACGTCCACGGCGTAGGCACGGGCATCGAGCACGTACTTCAGCTCGGCCGCTGTGGTGGCGTCGAGTGTGTTCGAGTCGAGCACCTCGGTGATCGGCCGGCTGTTGAGCAGGACGTTCAGCTCGCCCAGCCCGACGCCGATGAGATAGTCGACCGCACAACCCAGATTGAGTAACGACAGCAGACAGAATCCGATGGCCAGGGCGCTCCGCCTCGTCATGTCGAACGATTCCTTCATAGCCCGGTGAAATCGGGCGAACACACCCGATGCAAGTCCCTATCATTCTTGCAATTCGACGGTAACAAGGCAAATGACTTGCCGGACAGTCGCGTCGCGCAAGCGACCGGACCCTATGAGCCACCTAGGGTGCGTCGTGACGCACCAATCCACTTCTGTACCGTTCCTTCTCGTTCGGCGCGGGCGTCCTACTGTGAAGAAGAGGAGGGCCGGGGGATGATGCGGACCGCGCATCTCCCGTGTATTGTCGGTCCGACACGTCGCCAAGTGTCACGCTCTTATAGGTATTGTCACAGTTCTCAGGTGTGACATGAGGTCCAGGCAGCGGCGTTGACATGACGTGCTTGGCGTTGCGGTCTGATGTATCGTGAAATGCCTCTCTTTGTCCAGATATGTCACACGCTCTTGATGGCAGGGGGTCTTCGTTTCGTGATGCCGGGCCGGGAGAAGCGGAGAGGAAGAATGAGGAAGGGGCACAGGCCGCCCTATGTTGGGGAAGGAGAGCGGCCTGTGATCAAAGCGGCCTGCGGGAAGGCGCGGTTAGTTTTCGTATATCGACCGATCCGAATGCCAATAGGACCAAAGCCTCAGGGGGACGGGCCTGATCGCTGATATGAAGGGCTGGGGCACCTTCGGTGATGCTTGGGCCACGGCGACCCAGCCCCTCTGCTTCTGATTCCCAAGCTGAGTGTCACCCCGCATCTCTTCGAAGCGGATGACGCTTCTGTTCCCGTGCAAACCGGACCACACCAGGCCAAACACGAACCCGAACAGGCCGGACCCCCACGCCAGTATCAAGCATTGCCACCATTTCATCGCTGCATCGCTCCTCTCTGCACGCTTACTGACCCGATGTCGACTGCGACGTCCGGCCGATTGGGTTGACCGAGTTCAACTCGAGGGTCGGAAGTTGAGTCACAAGACGGTCGAACTGCTGGAAGAACGTCTTCAGCTCCGCCACAACGATCCGTTCGATCAACGGCTGCTCTGGAGACTGGAAGGTCGTCGATGACCGGGTTGTGCTGGTCGTGTCGGCGATGGCCGAAGCACCCTTCGGTTCCGACAGGAACCGCGGCGGTGATGTAACGGTCAAGGTGCGTCGGGTGGACATACGTGTCTCCTTCCATAGGGATAGGCGCGAAACAGCGGCGCAAACCGCAATGGATTCCCGGACGCATGGACCTGCCAGCACGATCTATTGCCGCCATCGGGTCATGGAGTGAATGGGTGCGTCACGACGCACCCTACGTGGCTCGGCTCGCGGGTACGCTCGCCCGCTATTTTCGACTCGCCCCCCCTTTTCGCCTAAGCCCCTGGCCGACTCCTCAGATCAGAGGAGCTATACTACGTGGACGGTGGCCGGAGCGGTTCCGTCGTCTCTGCGAACATGACAGGCGACGGACTCTCGTGCCGACCGGTGCTGAATACCAGGAGGAGCTTGCCTGTGAGGTACCTGCGTAATCTGTTGCTGATGGCCGCGTTGATTGCAGGGTTCTCGGATCGGGCTGTCGGTGCCGAGGACATCGGCTCGCAGTGGGTCCGGATGATGAAGAAGGGGCATCCTCGGCTGATCCTGCCGGATGAGCAGGTGGCCGAGCTGCGCAAGACCCTTCAGCGCGATCCCGTTGTGGGCGGCTGGTACGACCATGTTCGCGCCTCAGCCGAGGGGCTGCTCAAGGCAGGTCCCATCGGATACGACCGCGGCGATCGGGGCAACATGCTGGGCTCGTGCCGACAGGCCGTCGACCGGATCTATTGCCTCGGCCTGGTCTACCGGATCGAGGGCGACAAGCGGTTTGCCCGGCGAGCGGTGGATGAGCTCATGCGGGCAGCAGGGCTCGATAGCTGGGATCCCGGGCATTTCCTGGATACCGCCGAGCTGACACACGCCGTCGCAATCGGCTACGACTGGTTCTTCCGCGAGATGACGCCCGCCCAGCGCAAGACCCTCCGCGAGGCGATCGTCCATCGCGGGCTGGAAGAGTCGCTGGTGTTCTATGAGACGTCGATGCCGGTGGTGATGCGGCTCATGTACTTCAACTGGGCCGTCTGCAACCACAACTGGAGCCAGGTATGCAACGGAGGGATGATCGTCGGTGCGCTGGCCATCGCCGATGAAGAGCCCCAACTGGCGGCCAAGATACTGACTTACGCGATGAGCAGCATCCGGCGCCCGATGGCGGAGTTCGAACCGGACGGTGGCTGGGCCGAGGGACCCGGCTATTGGCGATATGCGACGAGTTACACCGTGTACGGTCTCAGCGCACTGGAGACCGCTGTCGGCCCGAGCGCCATCCAGTCGTTCCTGGCGAAGCCTGGGTTCGAGAAGACGGGGTACTTCGGAATCCACATGGTCGGGCCGTTGAACCTGACGTTCAACTTCGCCGACGCCCACGAGGAGATGGGCGAGGCGCCCCAGTTGTTCTGGCTGGCGACGAAGTTCAAGAAGCCGGTCTACGCCTGCCGGGCCCAGCAGCTTCCGGCCGCGTGCCCGGAGGACATCTTGTGGTACCGAGGCAAGTTCAAGACCCCTCAGCAGGCGGGGCTGCCGCTTGATGCCTTCTTCCCCAATGTCGACGTGATGTTCTTCCGCAGCAACTGGGCCGATCGGAACGCCGTCTACGTCGGGTTCAAGGGGGGGTACAACGGGGCCAACCACAGCCATCTCGACCTGGGCACGTTCGTTCTCGACGCCGACGGCCATCGGTGGGCGATGGACCTGGGGTCGGATCGGTACAGCCTGCCGGGCTACTTCGACAAGGGCAAGAAGCAGTATTACCGGCTGACCAGTGCCGGACACAACGTCCCGATCATTAACGGGAAGCCGCAGTCGGAGACGGCCAGGGCCAATACCCTCGCGTTCAGCTCACGCCCGGGGCAGGCGTTCGGGGTGGTCGACCTGTCGAAGGCCTACGGCGAGGCGCCCGGGAGGGTCCTCAGGGGTGTCTCGCTGATTCGGCGGCGCCAGGTACTCGTTCAGGACGAACTGAACCTGTCGAAGGAAAGCGAGGTGACCTGGCAGATGCACACGCGGGCCGAGGTGGACATCAAGGGGCGGTCGGCGACGCTCCGGCAGGGAGATGCTTCGCTCCAGGCTCGGATACTGGAGCCCGATGGGGCAGCGTTTGAGATTCAGTCGGCCAGTCCGGCGCCTCCGGAGAACCCGAACACCGGCGTCCGCAAACTGGTGGTGCGTCTGCGAACGTCACCCCGTCCGATGCGGATCGTGGTGCTGCTCTCACCAGGCAAGGGGGCCACCGTCCCCGAACTGCGACCGCTTTCGCGCTGGATCGAAGAGGGAAAGACCACGTCCGGGTCCGGTCGTTCGCCGGAAAAAGAGGATCGGCCGTGATGGGGGGATAAGGACCGGGAATAATAGACTTCCGGCCTCGGGGAACCTATCATGTCGTAATCGCGTCCGCCGGCCGGCAAAGGCCGATGGGGCGAGATTTCCGCGTATGAGGAGCACCAGGAATGGACCTGGCGGGATATGCACAATCCTTGGGTCAGAGGGCCCGAATCGCCAGCCGATCCCTGGCCACGCTGTCGGGCCAGGTGCGAAACGAAGGCCTGCTGGCGATGGCTCGGCTCATGCGGCAGCGGGCCGGTGAGATCGTTGAGGCAAACGCCAAGGACCTCGCCGCCGCCCGTGAGAACAAGCTGACCGATGCCATGATCGACCGCCTGAAGCTCGACGCCCAGCGGGTCGGCAAGATGGCGAGCGCCGTCGAGGAGGTGGCCGGGCAGACCGATCCCGTCGGCGAGACCCTTTCGGCCAATAACCGCCCCAGCGGGCTTCGCGTTGAGAAACGGCGCGTGCCGATCGGCGTCGTGGCGATCATCTACGAGGCCCGTCCCAACGTGACCAGCGACGCGGCGAGCCTTTGCATCAAGAGCGGCAACGCCTCGATCCTGAGGGGCGGCAAGGAATCGATTCACAGCAATCTGGCCATCGGCAAGGTCATCGGCGATGCCCTGTCGTCGTGCGGCATCGACCCTTATGCCGTGCAGGTGGTCGAGACGACCGATCGGGCGCTGGTGCCGCTGCTGGTGAAGCAGGATACGCTGATCGATCTGGTGATACCGCGAGGCGGCGAGAGCCTGATCCGCTCGGTGGTAGCCGAGTCGACCATCCCGGTGTTGAAGCACTACACCGGCAATTGCCACGTGTACGTCCATGCCGGCTGTCGATCGTACGAGATGGCCGAGAAGATCGTTCTGAACGCCAAGCTGCAGCGTCCGGGCGTCTGCAATGCCGCCGAGACAATCTTGTTCGACACGAAGATCGCCGAGGCGTATCTGCCGGCTATTGGCCGCAAGCTGATGGAGGGAAAGTGTGAGATCCGGGGGTGCCCGCAAACGCAGCGTCTGCTGCCCGAGGCCAAGCCCGCCACCGAACAGGACTGGTACACCGAGTACCTCGACCTGATCGTGGCGGTTAAGGTCGTGGGCGGACTCGATGAGGCAATCGACCACATCAACACCTATAGCTCGCACCACACCGACGCCATCGTGACCAACGATCTGGCGGCCGCCGATCAGTTCGTGACGGCGGTGGATTCCTCCAGTGTGATGGTCAACTGTTCAACCCGTCTGAGCGACGGCGGTGTCTACGGATTGGGGGCGGAGATCGGTATCAGCACCGACAAGCTGCACGCCCGCGGTCCCATGGGCGCCGCAGACCTGACGACCTACAAGTACGTGGTCAGCGGACCCGGGCTGATCCGAACGTAGCCGCGGCGATGTCTTTTCCGGGCCAGTTCGTCCGTACAGACAGCTCCTGGACTTGGACTGTGGAGGCCCGAACGTGGTCACCTCAGAGGACATACGGGCGTACCACCATCGGAAGAATTCCGTCCGACTCGGGGGAATCCTGTTCGGGCTGACCTATGCCGCTTTGTGGTGTCTGATCGCACCGGCCTGGACGGGCCGGCTCGCGGCGATGCTGGACAACCACTGGCTGATCCTGTTCGTGACGGGCGCCGCGATCTTCTTCCTTCAGGAACTTCTCTTCCTGCCGGCCTCCTACTACAGCGGGTATGTGCTCGAGCACCGGTACCATCTCAGCAACGAATCGCTGAAGGCATGGTCTGTTCGAGAGGTCAAGGAGCTTGTGCTCGGCCTCGTGCTGGGGGCCGTCCTTCTGGGCGGGCTGTACGGACTGCTCTGGTATGGCGGGCGGGCCTGGTGGGTGTGGGTCTGGGCGGGCTGGGTGCTGCTGTCCGTCGGGCTGACCCAGTTGTTTCCGGTGATGATCCTGCCCCTCTTCTACACCTCGACGCCGATCGAAGACTCGGGCCTGACCGAGCGACTGCGATCGATGGCCGAGGGAGCGGGGCTGCACATCTCGGGGGTCTACAAGCTCGACCTTTCGGCGCAGACCAAGAAGCCCAATGCCATGCTCACCGGACTCGGATCGACCCGGCGGGTTCTCCTTTCGGATACGCTGCTCGATGCGTTCGCACCGGGCGAGATCGAAACGGTCTTCGCCCACGAACTGGGCCACCATCGGCGAGGTCACATCTGGAAGGGAATCGCCCTTTCGGCCCTCTCAGCCACGCTGGTCATCGCCGGAATCGCCTGGCGGATCGGACCTCACCGCACGCTTTCGTCGCAGGAGTGGACGGCGGCGGTGGCCGCCCTGCCGCAGGTGCTGCTCATCGTGGTCATCTCGAGCCTGGTGCTCCGCCCGATCCTGAATGCCGTGCTTCGAGGCTTTGAGACGCAATGCGATCGGGACGCCCTTTGTGCCACCGGGCGTGAGACGTATCGTGCGGCCTTCCAGAGGCTGGCCGACATGAGCCTGGCAGACCCCAAGCCCTCCCGCCTGACCGAGATCTTCTTCTATGACCATCCCCCCATCGCCCGGCGATTGGCGATGGCCGACGAAGGGGTGCCCCCGGTTCAAAGCTGACGCCCCGGCAGACTATGGAGCCGATCCGCTGAAGGGCTCGTTGCCGGACAGGACGGCCTTCGAGCCGATCTCGTTGATGATCTCCACACCGCGGACACCGTTGTTCTCGCTGACGATCGCGTGGGTGAGCCCCTTCTTGAGATGGAGGCTCGGTTCGTCGGAGCCGAAACTGCACCCGCGCACCTGGAGCTTGCCCCCATCGGCCTCGACGAGCGCCTTGCCAGGCTTCTCGTTACCCTTTCTTCCGACGGCGCTGAAGTAGCAGTCGGACAGCGAGACGAAGCTGCGGCTGTGGGAGACGACATTCTGATGCGACGGGCCCCAGAAGGCACAGTTCACCAGGCGAACCGACCCGCCGCAGGTCTTGTTGATCAGGACCTCAATGCGTTCCGGACCGTGCATACAGACGAACTGGCCGTTGGTGATCAGCAGTCCCATCGGCTGGATCTCGTCGACCTGCACGCACTTCTGGGCCTCGTCGGCGCCGATGCCGCAGAACTGACCGTTGGCGGCGCCGGCGGCCGATCGGATGAAGCGATAGCCGATGTTCACCGGAAAGACGAAAGTGTTGTTGACGTATTCCCAATCGGTGCGGGCGAAGATGAAGGCCTCGCAGTTCTTCCACATGTACTCGTGAACCGGCTTCCAGTCGCCACCGACGGCCGGCGACGACCACCAATGGCAATGGAACTGCACATTGTCGATCCGGCCGATATCCGAACACGCATCCACCAGGATGCCGCGCCTCAGGACGCAGCCGTAGACGCTGCGGATTCGATGTCGCACGTTGCCCTCGGGACCGGTGCGAATGCCGTTGAAGCTGTTAATGAGCGTGACGTTCTCAACCGTATTGTCCATGCCCTGCAGGTGGAACGTCCACGGATAGGGGTGGATGTCCTGCACCTTCTGCTCGGGATAGAAGATCGTCAGCCCGCAGACCGCCGATGAGCTGCCCATCTCGATCAGAGCCGGGGCGTCTTCCTTGTCGCGTCCGCCGGTGGCCAGAAGGATCGAGCCGTTCAGCGGATCGCTCCACTGCGGGGCCACCGCCACGCCTTCAAGAACGACACCGCACGGAATCCGCAGGCTCCCCTTGACCAGGAACCGGCCGGGCGGGAGCAGGACGCGCCCGCCCGTGGCGCGCATGGCATCGAGGGCCGCCTGGATAGAAGCCGTGCAATCGGTGACACCATCGCCTCGGGCCCCATGGGCGGTAACATTGATCGTGCCGTCGGCCGTGGGTGCGGGTTTGTCCTCGGCCTTGGCCGTGGAGAGTGCCAGTATCTGCACGCATCCGATCACGATCGCGGTGTGCC
Source organism: uncultured Planctomycetales bacterium (assembly GCA_964446835.1). Classification (GTDB taxonomy): domain Bacteria; phylum Planctomycetota; class Phycisphaerae; order UBA1845; family JAFGLZ01; genus CAYUQT01. Next base: position 131,182 of record CAYUQT010000008.1, read on the forward strand.
ACAAACGCATGCTTGCTCCTTTGCCTGATATTCGCCGCACCGACGGCGGCACAGATTCGCTCTTGTCGTCTTAGGGTGCTCCCACCCGCACGTGGATCTCCACCGCCGTGATCTCGGCATTGCCCCCGCTGGTCTTCAGCCCGATCTGATGCCGGCCGGCCGTCAGGCGATCCGGGGGCAACGCAACGGTGACCACGCCTCCGGCAGGCTGGTGCCGGCCGGCAATCGCCTGTCCGTCGAACTGGACCTCCCACGGAGCGGATCCTGTCGTGGCTACGCGAAGCTCGATGCGAGCCGTAGCAGCAGCGATACAACCGATGTCGATGGGAATCTCGACGAATCGGTCGGGAGCCGGCCGCGAGGGCAGTTTGGCGCGCAGCCAGTTGTGCGGATACTCCTTTTGCGGCTGACCCCGCTCGGCGGCGTACATCACGTCGTGTTGGGCAAGCCGCTCGGGCGATCCGATCTCCTGGATCAGGTCGATCTGGTAGCGTTTGTCCGGCTGATGGGGGAACCAGTTGAAGAGGTACACGCCGTCGGCCCGATCGCGCCAGGCGGTCAGGGCGATTCCGCGAGCCAGGGCGGCCGGTATGGGCATGTACTTGCTCGGCCAGCCATAGATGCAGGGATAGATACGAACGGGCGTGCCCTCGACGAGTTTGCGGAAGGCCGGCACGTCGACCTCAATCGTGCCGCTGCCCATGATCAGCATGTCGATGAGGCCCTCCTTAACCCAGGTGCCGACCTCGAATCCGTCGAGGCGGCAAGCTTCGAGCGTCTCGTCGACGCGGACGGCCAGTTCGATCCGCCGGCCACGCTGTTCGGCGCGGGTGTTGAGCATCGTGCGGATCTCGCGAAGAAGGCCCGTCAGGATGGGGGCATTCTCGATTTCCTTACCCGGGATGAAGAACGGCGGCCCGCGGAGGAAGTCGATCTCGAGCCCGTCGAAGTCATACTTCGCGAAAAGCTCCTCGATAGTCCGCCGCTTGAGATCGCGAACGGCCGGCAAGGCGAAGTTCAGAGCCGTGGGATAGCCGTAGGGATGCGCCGAACCGATCTGCCATTCCGGATGCTGCACCTTGAAGGTGGCCAGTTCGCCGGGGGTGAAGGCGTCGTGAATGTCATTGATGCGGAACGAGTAGAAGACGTCGAGGCCGCGTTTTCGAGCTTCGGCGATGACCACCTTGGGCGGATCGTTGCCCTCTTTGATCCACTTGCTGACCCAGGGATCGGGCTTGCCGATACGACTGCCGTCGAGTTCCAGCACGCGGGAATCGTACAGGGCGGTGTTGCCACCCGAACCATCGCACCAGAGCAGAGCCCCGACGACGTTGGGGTCCATCCCGACAAAGAGGTTGTCGATCCAGACGCGCAGGTCCAGCTTGTCGTTGTTGTCGATGCGGACGCTGCAGCCGTCGCAGTTGAAGAGCACCCGTCGCGGTTTGACCGGTTGGGTGGCCGAAGTCTCTGCCAGGGCAGCACCCGATACCGCACACCACACAGTCAGCCATCCACAGAATCTAAAGGGGCGTGTCATGACGGAGGACTCCGGGGGACTCGTGAAGCACCATTGGCTGCCGAGAGCATAGCGTCCGAATGTGCTGACGTCATCGGGTCTGGAACGAGATGAGAATCCCGGGTGACAGGCCCTTGCCCGCAGACAGGTATGTCAGATAGATTGACACCATTCGGCGCCCCGGTGATACCCGTGGTTGACAATAAGTGAGCCTCCCATGTCCGTGGACGCACACCTGATCAGTACGATTGTGTTCCTGCCGACGGTGGGGGCGGTCCTCGTGCTGCTCATGCCGAACGGACGATGGGCCAAGGCCCTGGCGACGTCCGTCGCCTGCGTGACACTGGTCTTGAGCCTGCGGCTCTTCCATACCTTCGGCACCAGCGACCTGTCCGCGCGATTCGGCACGCGATACGCCGAGGGCTTCCATTGCGTCGAGCGCTACGACTGGATCGCGACCAGCGGTGGACTCAAGATCGAGTACTTCGTGGGCGTCGACGGGCTCAGTTTCCCGCTGGTCCTGCTGACTACCCTCATCAGCTTCCTGGCCTGCCTGGCGAGTTGGAACATCGAACACTGGCACACCAACAAGGGCATTCGAGGCTACTTCGCCCTGTTCCTGCTGCTGGAAACGGGGATGCTGGGAACGTTCGTCTCGCTCGACTTCTTCCTGTTCTATGTGTTCTGGGAGGTCATGCTCCTGCCGATGTACTTCCTCATCGGCGTCTGGGGCGGGCCTCGAAAGGAATACGCCGCCATCAAGTTCTTCCTGTACACCCTGCTGGGGTCGGTATTGATGCTGGTGGCGATGCTGGCCTTCTACTTCAAGTCCGGTGCGGCGCTCGGGGGTGCGGGCACCTTCGATCTGGTCCGACTGGCCACCGATCCGAAGATCAGCGACGAGTTCAGACAGGGCCATTTCCTGGTGCAGAGCTGGTCGTGGCCGGTGGCGATGTTCGTGCTGCTGTACATCGCCTTCGCGATCAAGATCCCGGTCTTTCCGTTCCACACCTGGCTGCCCGACGCCCATGTCGAGGCGCCCACTCCGATCAGCATGATCCTGGCCGGCGTCCTGCTGAAGATGGGGGCGTATGGACTGCTGCGAATCAGCTACCCGATCCTGCCGACGGCGGGGGCGGTGTGCGCCTATGGGCTGGCGCTGCTCGGGGTGATCAACATTCTGTACGGTGCCCTGTGCGCCATGGCACAGACCGACTTCAAGAAGCTGGTCGCCTACAGTTCGATCAGCCACATGGGCTACGTTCTGCTGGGCATCGCCGTGATGACCGACACAGGGTTCCAGGGAGCGATGTTCCAGGTGATCGCTCACGGCATTTCCTCACCCATGTGCTTCTTCTTGGTCGGCGTCATCTACGATCGGGCGCACCATCGCGACATCAATCGCTTCGGCGGGCTGTGGTTGACCATGCCGATCTACGGTTCGCTGGCCACGGTGGGGTTCTTCGCCTCGCTGGGGCTGCCCGGGCTCTGCGGTTTCATCGGCGAACTGTACGTCCTGCTGGGGACGTTCGATGCGGCCACGACCTTCCCGTGGATGACCTGGGCGCGGCCGATGGCAATCGTCGCCGCGTTCGGCGTGGTCTTGACGGCCGGCTACATCCTCTGGCTGATCCAACGGGTTTACCTGGGACCGGAGAAGCCCGAATACGCCGTGTTCCGGGGCAACGATGTTGATGCTCGCGAGATATCCATCCTGGCACCACTGGCGCTACTCGCTGTGATCCTCGGCGTCCTCCCGAAACAGACGCTGTTCAACTTCATGAACGGGACGCTGGATCACCTGGTCGATCACATCCACCAATGTCTGGCGATGATCCGATAGGCCGGCGGCGGTCACAGGAAGCGGAACCTCGGGAGGTGCGGCACAAGACGGAACCCTCGGACTGGCGGTGGAGAGACCATGCCTCTGATCTACCTGCTTGGTATCGCCTTTGGCGCGGGGGCGACTGCCCCAACAACAACGACGACGGCCACTCGTCCGGCCTCCGGATTCGTGACGGACATCTTCTCCTGCGGCCAGAGCGAGCGGCCCCAGATCGATCTGAACGGTCGCTGGCAGTTCCGGCGCGATCCGAACGACCTGGGCAAGCGCCAGGGCTGGCACGAAGGCCGAGGCGAGTGGACACAGACGGTGGTCGTCCCGGGGGCACCTCAGGCACAGGGCATCGGCCAGCCGCACCCGCGGCAGAAGACCTTCTTCCTGGAGCCTTTCTGGGTCCGGCGGACGTTTCGTCTGCCGGAGCTGACCGAGCGGCAACGGGTCTGGCTCCGCATCGGGGGGATCTTGCCGGCCGGCGAGATCTACCTGAACGGCGTCCATGTGGGCACCACCCAGAGTTCCAGGACCCAGCAGCGGGTGGACGTCTCGCGGATGGCGCACCCCGGCAAGAACAACCTGCTGGCCATCAAGGTCTGTGACTTCCCCCCCGTTCGCCTCGACGGCATCTGGGAAATGGCCGAGTGCTCGAAGAACTGGACGGGCGTGTATCGTCCGATCTCGTGCGAGATCACCGACCGCGTCTCGGTCGTCGACATGTACATCCGCCCCCGGTTGTCGGACAAGACCGTCCGCGTGGACGTGGAACTGACGGAGGCACCCGCCGAAACCCTGCGGGCGGCGTTCCGGGTCGGGAGCCCCCGCCGCACGATCGGCGAAGCCTCTGTCGACGTGCCGGCCGGTAAACGCACCGTCACCGCGGAGATACCGCTCGATGCATACCGGCCCTGGTCTCCCGCCTCGCCGGTACTGTACGACCTCCACCTGTCGCTGCAGCGAGGCTCCGAGGGCACGGTTCTCGATTCGGCGAGCGTCCGATTCGGCATGAGGGAGATCCGCACCGAAGGCACGCGGTTCCTCCTGAATGGCAGCCCGGTCTTCATCCGAGCATTCGGCGACGACCAGTTCTATCCCGACACCCTGTGCCCGCCGGCCGACAAGGCGTGGTACCTCGCTCGGCTGAAACGTGCCCGGCAATATGGGATGAATGCCGTCAAGGGCTGCGTCGAGACCATCCCGCAGGAGTACATAGAGGCGGCCGACGAGGCCGGCATCCTGGTGATCCAGGAGATGCCGTTCGGGCTGTCCGACCTGCGAGCCAACCGGTACACGATCGACGCGAGGTTTCGCGACTACTACTCCCGAGAGTTGGACGGCCTGGTCCGCCAGAGTCGCAACCACGCCTCCGTCGTGGCCTACAGCATGTCGAGCGAACTGGAGTTCTCGAACCAGACCGCCGACTCGTTCAACTTCTTCAGCCGCGATCTCGTCCGACAGACGCGGCAACTGGCGCCGCACGCACTGGTCATCGACTGCACGGGCTATCTCGATACGGAAGACACCCCCAAGGGCAAACGCGACACCGACTTCTACGCCTCCATCATCCCGACCTGGATGAAGGAAGTTCTGGATGAGACCCCGATCAAGACCGATCGCCGGCATCCGACGATCCTGCACGAGTACAACTGGTGGAGCTGTTATCCCGACCCCGATGACAAGGATCGCTACCTCCAAAGCCAGCTCAAACCCTTCTGGCTGGACACGCTGGTCAAGACAGCCCGGGACAACGGGCAGGAGGGGCTGATCCCCACCTATCGCAGGAATTCGCTCTGGTTGCAGGCACTCTGCCGCAAGGACGGCATCGAATACGCCCGACGGAACCCCGATGTGCAGGGGTTCATCCTCTGGCTGCTGATCGATTTCGGCCAGTACTGCGAGGGGCTTTTCGACGACTTCTGGGAACCGAAGAACGTCTCGGCGGAGGAGTTCCTCAAATCCAATGGCGATACGGTGATTCTGCTCGCCCAGGAGGGCAACCGCTCTCTGAAGATGGGCGATCGCATCCGAACCCCTCTGGCGGTGAGTCACTACGCCAGCAGTCCGCTCCGCCACGGGATGCTCCGCTGGCGCGTCCAGCGGGACGTGACCTCGCAGGGGGGGACGCTGCGCGTTCCCGAATTGCAGCCGGGGGAACTCACACAGGCCGGAACCGCCGAATGGATCGCGCCCGAGGCGCCGTTGCCCTACCGCTGCACCCTGGAGGTGTCCCTGCACCAGTCGGACAGACTCATCAACACGAACGAGTGGTCGTTCTGGGTCTTTCCGGAGGCCGGCGACGTGTGGCGGGAGCCGGAATCCCCCAACGCGGCGGGCAGGATGCACCCGCCGGGCTTCTTCTCTCGACTGGGCCCGGCCCGCACGGCGGCGATTCCCGACGAAGCAACGTGCGTGCTGGCCGACGCTGTCGACGAGCCGTTGGCGAACTACATCGAACGCGGTGGCCGATGTCTCCTGTTGACCCGAGGCGCGGCGATCGAGAACACCGCCGTGTATTACGGCACGACGAGTTTCTATCGCACCTTCCGTACGATTCCGTGGAACGCCGGAACCAGCGGCAACTCGGGCAGCGTCATCCGCCCGCACCCGGCGTTGAAGAGATTCCCTCATGAGGGGATGTGTGATCTGCCGTTCCTGCGGATGATCCGCGGCTCGCTGCCCATGGAAGTGAGTCCGTTGCGTCCCTTTGGCGTGGAGCCCATCATCCGAATGATCGACCACTACGCCGCCAACCGAAACAACGCGCACCTGATCGAATTCGCCGTGGGCAAGGGCAAGGTATTGGTCACGAGCCTGGGGATCCTGCCCGCCGTGGGCGGACACATCGAGGCCCGTTACCTTCTGAAGTGCCTGGTCGAGTATGCACACGGCAACCGGTTTGAACCCGAGGCCCGCGTGCCCAAACAGGAGTTTCTCCGGCTGTTTCGCCCGCCGGCCAAGGGGCGTGGGTAGGTGTGCCCCTTTACAGCGCGGGGGCATGACGGTATGGACAGCAAGCGGATTCACCACAACAGGGTTGAACGGACCCGATCGGCGTTCTGTGGAAAACGCGGCAGGGTTGGGTGTCGGCCGTGGGCCCCTGCGGGCCCTGAAGAAGTGCTAGAGCAATGATGCATGCTACGGCCAATCTGATCGCTTCAGCCGTCTGGATGCCCTCGGCAGCCGACATGGCGACGATCGCGCCGGAGATCGTTCTGGTGCTGACCCTGGTTGTTCTCCTGCTGGCACCGCTCTTTGCCGAACGATCGAGGCGGATCACGTCGGTGGTTGCCCTGAGCGGTGCCCTTCTGGCGGCCACTGCGAGCCTCAGTGTGGCCAGAGGACTCCAGAACGGCATCGGTGGTCCGACCCCCTCCGGCGCAACGCCCATGCTGGTAGTCGATTCGTTCAGCCTGTTCTTCAAGGTCCTCCTGATGGTCTGCCTGGTGTGCGTGGTGGGGCTGTGGATCCTCGGCGGCCGGACCCGCAACGAAGATTCACCCGAGTACGCCGTCCTGTTGTTCAGCAGCGCCCTGGGCATGGACCTGATGGTCAGCACGACCAACCTGCTGATGTTGATTGTGGCGATGGAGCTGGCCTCACTGCCGAGCTACGTCCTGGCCGGTTTCGTCAAGCGCCATCGGATCAGTGCCGAAGCCTCTATCAAGTATGTAATCTTCGGGGCAATCTGCTCGGCCGTGTGCGTCTACGGCGCCTCGCTGTTCTACGGCTACTGGGGCACGCTGGATCTCGCCGTCGTCGCCCGCCAGATCAACGCGGCGGAGCCCGGACAGATTTCCGGTGCCATGGTGGCACTCATCATGCTGGGGTTGGGCGTGGGGTTGGGATTCAAGGCGTCGGCGGTCCCTCTGCACTTCTGGTGCCCGGACGTCTTTGAGGGCGCCCCCATCGAAATCGCCACCTGGCTGAGCATCGCCAGCAAGGGGGCCGGACTGGTGGCCCTGATGCGCATGATCTTCTGCCTGACGCGTTCGCTCGCCGGCGATGCGGCCGCTGCGACCCTGATGGAACCCACGGCCCTGACGATCGGGCTGTTCGGAGCCATCACGTGCACGGCGGCGAATCTGATCGCGTATCGACAGACGAACATGCGACGGCTCCTGGCCTACTCTTCCATCGCTCATGCCGGATACATGCTCATGGCCGGCGCGATCACATCGAGCCCGACGGACGCCGGCCTGTCCGCCCTGGCTGCCTATCTGATCGTGTACCTCCTGATGAACGTCGGTGCGTTCACCTGCGTGGCGATGGTGGGGGCGGCCACCGGATCGGAGTCGACCGACGCCTTCCGTGGCCTGCGACGCCGCTCGCCCGCACTGGCCGTGGGGCTGGTGGTATGCCTCTTCTCGCTGATTGGCCTGCCCCCGCTGGGCGGCTTTATCGCCAAGTTCAAGCTCCTCTGGGCGCTGGGCGAGGCCGGACGATGGTGGCTGGTGATCGTCGCCGTCATCAACACATTCTTCAGTCTCTACTACTATGCCCGATGGGGCTGGGTCATGTTCTTCGAGGATGACGGTCAACCGGCCATCCGGACTTCGTTGGGCGGTCGGTGGATCGTAACGGCCTGCGCGATCGGCCTGGTTCTGACAGGTACTGTTTTGGCGCCGTGGCTCCTCCGACAGGGCAGCGCCTCTGTGGCGCACCTCTACCAGCCTCTGGTTCCGTGACCCGAGAAGTCGCCTCCCGGTGGTTCTTTCTGGCCTATGCAGTTGTGGAATCGCTGCGACCGCCGGCACTCGATGGGCAGACCCGAGCACAGAGTTGCGCCAGATCGGCGAAGGCCGCATTCAGACGGGCCAAGTTGTCCGTATCGCGGGCGGCCTCTTCCAGCCGGGCTGCACACTCCGTGATCTGGGTGACCTTGTTCTCGCCGGCAGCCGCCTTGAGCCGTTGCAGAAGATCTGTCAACGCCTGAAGATCGTGATGCTGGAGGCCTTCCTGAGCCGCCGCAACCCTTGCCGGAAGCTCATGGACGACGGCCTGGACAATCTCCGACAACACCACGCTGGCTATCGGCTCTTCGGGCGCCGAGGGCGGAGGCGGAACAGGTGGCATCATCGGCCGGCTCGACGGCTCGATCCGAGGCAGTCCGGGCAGGCCCTGCGGCATATGGTCGCGATGGAGATATCGGGCCACCAGAGACAGGAAGCTGCTGCGATCGATCGGCTTGGTAGCGAACCCGTCGCAGCCCACTTCGATACATTTGCGACGGTCGCCCTCCATCGCGTGGGCCGTCAGGGCGATGATCGGTCCGGCGTATCCGCGACGGCGCAGCTCGGTCGTGGCAGCCAGGCCGTCCATGACCGCCATCTGGATGTCCATCAGGATCAGATCGAACGGCCGGCCCTCAGCCGATGCGGCGAAAACCATGTCCACGCCGATCCGCCCATTGTCGGCCACCTCGACAGACGCACCCGCCCGACGCAGGAGGAAAGAGATCAACCGCTGGTTGTCGGGCCCATCCTCGACCAGCAGGATGCGGCCACCAAGGCAAGCCCCCTCAGACCGTCGAGGCTCCGATCCCCGAGACTCGGCCGCCAGGGAATTGTCCTTCAGTTCCGTCCCCGCCAGCGACCCGGTCTGAATGGTGAAGGAGAATTCACTGCCATGCCCCAACTCGCTCTTAGCCTGGATTGTGCCGCCCAGCATCTCGACGAGGCGTTTGCAGATGGCAAGCCCCAGACCGGTTCCGCCGAAGCGACGGGTCGTGGAATTGTCCGCTTGCCAGAAGGGTTGGAAGAGCCGGGTTTGCTGTTCGGCATTCAGACCGATGCCCGTGTCAATGACCTGGAAGGCCAAATGGGGATCCGCCGCATCCGGCGCATCAGCCAGCTTGACGATCAGACGGACACCTCCTTCTTCGGTAAACTTGATGGCATTGCCCAGGAGGTTGATCAGTATCTGCCGCAGCCGTGTCGGATCCGTGTGGATGACTTGCGGGATCGGTCCACAGTACTCCACATCAAAGCGCAGGCCCTTACCCACCGCCCGACCTCGGACGAGAGAGGCCACTTCGGCCAGTATCTCTTGCGGCGAGCAGGCAATACGCTCCAGGGTCATCCGGCCCGACTCGACCTTCGAGAGGTCCAGGATGTCGTTGATGATGCTCAGCAGGTGCTCGCCGTTGCGATGGATGATCCGAACGCATTCGTGATGCTCTTCGGTCGACTGATCCGCATCGAGCAGGATTTCGGTGTAGCCCAGAATGGCCGTCAGGGGCGTGCGAATCTCATGGCTCATGTTGGCCAGAAACTCGCTCTTGGCCACATTCGCCACCTCGGCGGCGGCTGCCATGCGATGCGCCCGGTCGATCGCTTCTTTGAGTTTCCGGTTGGCGGCTTCCAGATTGCGGCCGGCCGTCTCGGCCGCCTCACGCGCCCGCACGAGTTCCGTCACGTCGATGATATTCAGCAGTGAGCCGTCATATCGATCCTGGCGATAGATCGGCTGGACGCGGAGGACGAGATCGGAATCCTTGATCCGACGATGAACCATCACGGCTTGATGATTGAGCGTCGCACGGAAATCCTCGATGATCTGGCAGATGCGTTCCCGCACCGGTCCGGGGTGAAGATCGCCGATCTTGCGTCCGAGTATTTCGGATCGATCGATGCCGACGAACTTGGCGAAGTAGTCGTTGACCTCGACGATGCGGTCCTCTGCGTTGGCGAAGACCACACCCTCCTGCATGCCGGATATCATGGCCGACAGTTTCATGTTTTCGCGCTGGGCAATTTCCTCGGCGCGACGGCGACTCTCCTCCAGGGCAATGTTGTGGAGCGCAAAGGCAATGTCACCCGCCATCTCCTCCAGCAAGCCCTGCTCCTCGACATCGACGGTCAGATCGGAAGAGATACTCACGTTGAGCATTCCGTAGACGGTGTCCGCGTGCTCGATCCGAACACACATGACCCCGTCATTGGCGGTTCCTTCAGCCGCGTGGCATTGCTGACAGGCCTCTTCCGCGTGGTGCCTCTGGATCACACCGGGCTGACTCATGGTGCTATGCCAACACGGGGGATAGACGCCCTGCCTCATGGCCTTCAACAGACGGGTGAAGGGTGCCTTCGAGCTGCCCTCGGCGGCCGTTTCGGTAACGCCGCCACCGTTCACGAAGGCAATCCACGCCCCTTGATACCCTCGGGCCTCAACGAGGCACCTGCAAATACCGGCGGCCAGTTCGGATCGATCGGTCTGACGCGTGATCAACTGGTTCACGTTGCGAATGGCGCTCAGAACGGCATTGAGGTGGTGGATCCGTTCCTCGGCCAGGTGATGGTGCGTCACATCGGTAATGAAGCCCTCCAGGGCCAGAAACGCCCCATCGGCGGACCAGATCCCCCCCCCCTTCTCCCAGACCCATTTAACCGTGCCGTCGGCCGCCCGAATGCGATAGGTCGTCTGAAACGCCTTGCGGGCCTTGAGAGACTCATCAACCTTCTGCCGAAGCCGCTCGCTCTCTTCCTCTGAGTAGAGAAGCCGGGCATAGGAGATGACGTTGTTGTGGAGGAGGTCCTCCGGGCAATAACCCGTCAGCTCCAGACACCCGTCGCTGACGAACTCCATTGTCCACTGGGCGTCGTTACGGCAGCGGTAGGCCATGCCAGGCAGGTTGCTCATCAGTGTGGCCAGGATGCGCTGGCTTTCCTGCAAGGCCTCTTGGGCGCGACGACGCTCCGAGACGTCGCTGAAGCTCCACACCCGACCCGTATGCCGCCCTTCCTGCATGAGCGGACAGGAGTAGCGCTCAAAGATGCGTCCGTCCTTGAAACGCAAAGTGTCGAAACTGGCGTCCGTCGTCGTGCTCAGGCTCTCAACCTTCTCGATGAAGGCCTCGGGTGCGGTGAGTTGATCGAGGACGTACTGGAGCAGCGTGCGATCGTCCTGTGTCTTCAGGAGGTTTTCCGGAATGTGCCACATCTCCGCGAATCGGGCGTTCGTGTGTGTGACATGCCCGTTGCTGTCGACAACCAGAATGCCGTCGGCCGTGGATTCCAGCGTGCTCTTGAGCAGCGCTTCGTTGGCGACCAAAGCCTCCGTCGTCCGCGTCCGCTCACGGTTCATCAGGACCTGAGCAACCTGGTCGGCCACCTCACCGGTAAATGATACCTCGTCGGCATGCCACGCCCGGGACGGCCCCACATGCTCGATGCAGACAACGCCAAGGACGCGTCCCATGATGCGAACGGGAGCGTCCAGCATGGAACTGATTCCCAGGGGCTTGAGGTAGCCCTCGGCGAACTCTTGCGTTCGCGGATCCGTCTCCGCGTATTGTGCGTCGATGAATCGGCCCGTCGTGATCGCGCGGAAGTAGTTGGGGTAGGGCGCCACCGGAAGGACGGCACCTTTCGAGAGACGTCCTCTCGATCGTTCGTACAGGGCCTGGCACTGCATTTCCTGGCAGGCGGTATCGAAAAGCCAGACGCTTGCCCGGTCGGCCGCCAGGGTGTTGGCCGCCACCTCGACGATTCTCGCGAACGACTGATCGGAGTGTCCCGAGTTCACATCGACGTCGGTGGCCAGAGAGACGATGGCGGCCTGCTGCCGCTGAGCGCGACCCAGTCGTGCGGCCCGTTCCTCTTCCATCTGCCTTCGTTGAGTAATATCCTCGATCAACCCGTCGAAGCACTCGATCTCGCCGGCGGCATTTCGCAGCACCTTGGCGGTAACCGACGCCCAGAAGGGAGTTCCATCCTTCCGCTTCATGCGGATTTCCTGATCCACGACCTGTCCCTGAGCGATGAGACGTTCGCTGAAGGCGGAGCGTTCGGCCGGATCGAAGTAGTGCTCGCAGACCCTGACCGTGGACAATTCGTCGGCCGACTCCAGACCGAACATCCTCGCCAGAGTCGGATTGGCCATAATGAACCGCCCTTGGGGCCCCGGGGTATTTCGATAGACACCGATCGGCAGGTTTTCGACCAGCGTCCGATAACGTTCCTCAGACTGCACCCGAAGGTGCTCCCTCTCCAGAAGCTGATCCGTCATCCAATCGAAGGTGCGGGCCAGTGTACCGACCTCGTCCCCACGATTGAGGGACAAGTGCCTGGAGAGATCACCGCCCTGTCCCAAGACGGTGGCGTGATGGGTCAGGATCGCCAACGGTCGGGTTACGGCCCGATGAATCAGCCACAGGATCAGCAGTGCCAGCGCAACTCCACCCCCAAACGTGCTGACGGTGCCCAGATGAAGCGTCTTCTGACCTTCTCGCAGGATATCCCGAGGAGATGACCGCCGAATCAGAAGGACCGGTTTGCCCCCGAGATCGCGGACGACCGCGTAACCGACGAGAGACGCCTTGTCGTCTTCGACGACAACCTGGGAACCGGAAGCACCGGCACTGGAAGCGATTTCATTAGATCGAAGCGATACCTCATGGCGCTGAAGCGGCAGGGCGTCGAATTCCAGCCGGAGCACTTGTTTGAGGTTCGCCAGGAACGCGTCGTTGACGAACTTGCCCATGATGAAGGTGCCATGGGATGGCCCCTTCTTTTCGCTGGTAGTAATGGGGCGAGACGCGATCATCATCAGACCGCGATTCGTCATGATCATCCCGGCGATGGACCCTTCGAGTTCCTTGTGCGCCAGCAACGGATGTCCGGGGGGGGCCTGCTTGTCAGGGAACTCCGGCAGATCCATCGGCAGAACCGTCTGCCCGTCGCGCATCCAGGTGAGAACCACCTGACCCTTGTTATTGTAGATGCAGGTCAGATTCAGACCGATCGTGCCCAGCGTCTCGATGTTGCTCTTGATGAAGGCCTCGTTGCGATCTTCGGCAAAACGATACGCGTCATCCCAGGCCGACCAGTCAAGGCACAGTGTGTTGAGATGATCGACCTCTCGGTTGAAGGCGGCGGCGCAGCGATCGACCTCTTCCTTCGCCTTGGCCTGCTCAATCGCGTCAAACCTCGGCAGGATCAGGATCCGCTGCATGGCGTGCTGAAACGTCGCCAGGGCTACGACGCTCAGAATGACGATCAGACCCAGCTTGGTGCGAATAGACATCACGCGCCCTTTGGGAACGACGCTCGGGCCCGATACGACGAATCGGCGAGCTTCCTGATCCGCATGGCCATTCCCCGTTGCCTCGTCACGGGCGTTCCTTCCGCCCGTCGATGAGGGAAATCCGGATCTCCCTCAGCACCATAAGACTCTCTCAGGACCCATGCCCGAATTAAGAACCCGAGCACGTTCCTCTTGTTTGTTATTCGACCAACCGAGGCAGATACTTGCCCTGGAAAGTGTTATGGGACGCTAGCGAGGACTTGCGAGCGACGCTCGATCCCCAGAAGATATGGGGTCACAGGCCTTTATCAGGAGATGATGTATGAATCATGGTGGTGACCCCTCACTGTCCCGTCGAGGTTTCTTGCAGGGCGTAGCGGCCGTCGGCGTAGGAGCGATGGCAGCCGACGTCCTCGGTGAAGCCCAGGCCGCAGGCGGCGGCAAGCTGCCGACCAATCCGTTCGGTAAGACCGGTCTGAAGGTCACGCGGATCAGCTATGGCGCGCTGAACACCCAGGGCGGACCGCGAGGCGGCCAGGTACTGAAGATGGCCGTGGAAGCAGGCGTGAACACCGTTCATGTCTCGACGCAATACACCAAAGGAAACGCCATCCGTGCGGTGGGCGAGACCTTCGCAAAGAACCCGGGCATGCGGGACAAGCTGACCCTTTGCCTGAAGGGAGCCCCGGAAAACGCTCGGCAGCTCAACACCGAATTGGACGAGATGCTCAAGATTCTGAGCACGGACCACTGCGACGTCTATCTGCCGGTTCTGCACCAGCCGGACAAGGGGCACCTGGACGAAACGATGAAGGTGATGGACGACCTCAAGAAGGCCGGCAAGATCCGTTTCAAGGGATTCGTCTGTCACGGGGGGCTCAACGAAGTGATCGAAATGGTCCTCGACGTGGCCCCGGACCACTTCGATGCGGCCCTGCTCTCGACCGAAATGGTCCTGGCGGCGAAGAACGCCACCGGACCAGCGAAAGAGAAGGCCGAGCGCTTCGTTCAGAACCTGGGCAAGCTCCACAAGCAGGGCGTGGGAGTCATCTCGATGAAGAGCAAGGCCCGCGAGGCCATGCAGGCGGGCCCGGAGGTCTTCCAGGCCCACTGCAAGAGCCTGTTGGCCGGCGGGTGTGACACGGTTCTCTTTACGTTTGCGAGCATCCAGCAGGTCGACACGATCAAACAGATCGACCTGGTGACGGCCATGACGCCCCGCGAAGAACATCTGGCCCGTGAGTTCCAGATCAGCCGCGGACCATCGTGCCTGATGTGCAGCGAGTGTACGCGCCACTGCCCACAGAAGCTGCCCGTGAACGATCTGATGCGCATCCGGATGTACCACGACATCTACGGCGACATTGAACACGCGCGAGCCACTTACCGCGATCTGGGTGGCAACCTGACGGAGCTCGCCTCGAAGTGCGGCCCCTGCACCGAATGCAGACGGGTCTGCCCGATGGGCATCGCCTGTGCCGAGCGAGTGAAGTATGTCACCTCGCTGTTCTCTTGATGCATCGGCGGATCGGCGATCTCGCCCGGATTGAATTGCAGGGCTCGGTGGGACGGTCAGCCGCTCACCGAGCCCTGTTCCTGTGAAAGATGGGGCGGGATGGATCCCGCAGACCTTCGCTCGGGGACCTTTCATGGCGCACGTGCCCAGCATCACGACGGACATGTTGGACGATACCTACAAACCGTCGCGCGACGTGAAGCTGTCTCTGTTCCGATCGTTCGGCTTCCGATACGTTCACTGGTGCGACGACTGGAACAACGAGCACGTCTACAGCCGCCGGGAAACCGACACCCTCGCAGGAGTTCTGGCCGACCGCGGGCTGACGTGTATCGATGTCCATGGAACCGCCACCCGAAGAACGCGGATCGACACCCCCGACGCCATCGATCACCGTCGCTACATTCACCTACTGCGGAACCGGATCGAATTCTGCGCCGCGGTGGGCGGCGACGCTGTGGTCATTCACCCGCCCGACGCCAACAAACGAACCGGGTTCGTGGGACGTGACCGCCTCCGCCGGGTTGCCCGTGCCGTCGACGCAGTCCGGCCCGCCTGTGAGAGGCTCGGGGTCCGACTGGCCATCGAGAACATGGGCTTCCGACAGCGATTCAATTCGAACATCCTGGAATGGTTCTTCCAGCGATATCCCGCAGAGATCGTCGGCTGGTGTTTCGATTCCGGCCACGCTAATCTGGCCCGCGACGCCCGCCGTCTGTATGCATACGGTGATCGGCTGGCCGCCTTGCACCTGCACGACAATCGGGGGAAGAAGGATGATCATCAGCCCCCCTTCTTCGGCACCGTCGACTGGCCGGCAACCATGGAATGGCTCCGGCGCATCGGCTACCCCAAGCCGATCAACTTCGAAATCAGCCATCGCGCCCCGTTGTTCAGCGGACCGATGCGGGAATTCGTCCGCTACGCCACAGAGGGCGTCCGCCGCGCCATGACGCTGTAGCAACCCATGGGCGGCAGAAGACACCGAACCTTTGTATGGGAGACCTCCAATGAACAGCCGTTGCCTGACTCCGTGCTTCGTGGCCTTACTGGCCGGAACCGTTGGCGCCGCCGGCCCGGCCGCGCCAACCTTTCAGGAACTGATGGACCCCAACCTCTTTGGGGAACCACAATGCGGCATGTGCGTCGAGGGTGTCCAGCGCCCGGCGGACGCCATTCAAATCACCACGACGGGAGCCCGGATCGAGCTGCTTCCGGCAAAGAGAGAGATTCGCCTGACCCAGCGCATCGGGCACGATCGCCCGGTGGCCGTGGTGTCGGTGGGCGTTCCCCTGGAGAACCCTCAGGTCACGCACTCCACGCGGGGCTTTGTGCGACTGACCTTGGGGGCCCCCAAGATGACCGTCCGCATCAACGGCGACTCCCTGCTGATGCTGCACGCCCACGAGCCGCTGACGGTATCCGTCCGCTCGGACATCACGCCGGCATGGAGCGACTCCTTCGGTGCCAACCACCTGATCGTCGATGAGTGGGGTGGTTTCGGTCTGTACTGTTCGCGGAAGGACCTCAAAGACCGGTTCGAGCCCTACGAGGACCCGATCGCGAAATACCCGTTGTCGGCGGATGACGTGCTGTGGATCGGCGTCTGTCCGCCCAAACCATACGATTGGGACCGGTCCCTTCGCGACCACGTTGTGTGGCACTGGTCGGACAAAACCGGCTATCCGCCCGACGATCAGCTTCGCGCGTGGAAGGCACACGGCAATATCGTCCTGTTGCAGTCGGAAGTGATGCTCTGGAAGGACTGGAACCTCGACTTCGTGCCGCGGCTGGGCCTCGAAGAGTTCGCCCGCGTTCGCACGACGCTCCACGGTTTGGGCATGCGGTTCATCGTCTACACGAGCCCCTACTACTTCCTGAAGGGCACGCCCACTGAGAACAAGGCGATGAACAGCTTCGACAACTTTGCCACCACCGGCTTCCCACCGGGCTGGCCGACGGGGGAAAACATGGAGCTGTTCATGGCCGCCATCACCAAGGTGATGCGCGACTACAAGCCGGACGGCCTGTACTTCGACGGACAATACACCGAGAACCCGCCCGCCCTCTATGCCCTGGCGCGACGGACACGATCGCTGATCGGCGAGAAGGGCATTCTGGAGTGGCACTCGACGGGGGCCCTGGGTCCGAACAAGTGCTATCTGCCCCATGCGGATGCCTATGTGGACTTCGTTCTGCGGGGAGAGGGCGAGGGCAACCTCTATCGAGACGCCGACTACCTGCGATTCTTCGTGTCGGGCTACAACATCCACAATTCCGTCGGCGTGGTGTGCAACAACGGCCCCCCGGGTATCACACTCGATCTCGTCCGGAATGCGCTGCGTGTCAACGCCCGGTTCCACACCATCGCCGGTTGGTGGGACAATCCCGCGTCAGCGGCGGCCCTGAAGGAATACCACGCCCGAATCACACCGGTACTGCGATCCACGGTCGATGCAGAAGCAGATCAGCGACAGGCACGCATCGCCGTCAAGGCGGCGGCGATCCGTTCCGAGCTGGCCTCGCTGCGCAACGAACCCACATGGGGAAAGCCCGTGATGGCCGTGACATTCCAGTCGGTGCCCGAGGTCGCCCGCGCGGTGTCAGCCAAGAACCCTGAACCGTTCACCGTGGCCGACGGGACACTGCGTGTCCGGGCGCTGGCCCATACGCATGCCTTCCTGCGTCTCCCCCTGAAAGCCAGGGCCAAGGGGCTGGTCATCCGGCTGCGACAGGGCACCGACGGAGGAATGTCATGGGGACCGGCGGCGATGATTCGATGGTCCGACGGCGTCGGCATGCGGATCGGCACCCGGTCTGACGGCCTGGTTCAGTCCGACATCCTGGGCAAACAGACCATCGGCGGATCGTTCAAGACGGGCGAGTGGGTGACCCTCCGCGTTCGATGGGAAGACAGTCGCGGCGTGGTCGAATCCAGCACTGACGGCAAGACCTTCCAGCGACTGTGGACCTTCGAGCACGGCGGTGCCTTGAAGGCGGCACCGTTTGAACTCCTGATCGGCAAGGTGCCATACAATGGCCAGCCCATCGACCACACCGAGCCAGGACCCCTGGGTGAAAGTGGTATAGAATACGTGAACATCTACTGTGACCAGTGAGGGTAAGGTAATGATGAACACGGACCGCGCTCGTTTCGGACACTCGGCAACTGCACCGCGATCAACAGTGCTGGCGGTGCTCTTGCTTGGCGCCGCGATCGCGCAAGCGCAGAACACGCGACAGACGCCCACCTATCAGCGGATCAAGGCGAAGCTCGACGCCATACCCGCGATCGACTCGCACGATCACCTGGTCCCGTTCGATCAGCTTCGCAGCGCGAGCCAGACGTCCCACAGCGCCGGAATGAACCTGGCCGCCGTCTGGCAGCGTAGCTACTACGGATGGATCAATCCCATCTCTCCACGGAAGCAGGGCCAAGGCTTCGATGAGTGGTGGGCCAAGGCCAAGAATGACTTCGTGAACGCTCGGGCGACGAGCTTCTATCGCTATCTGCTGCCGGCCTTCACCGACCTCTACGGAGTCGACTTCGAACGTCTGACCGACGAACAGGCCCGGCAGCTCGATCTTCGGATCGTCGAGAACTACCGCGACCCTCGCTGGGTCTATCAGGTCGTCACCGAGCGGGCGAATATCGAGCTGGTGCTGTCGGACCCCTATTGGGCCCGCATGGCCTTCAAGACCGACTACCCGTTCGTCGCGCTCGTGCTGAACGTCAATGCACTGTTCAAGGGCATGTGTCCTTCGGAACGGGCCAATCCGATGGACGACCCCTACCTGTTCGCCCGGCAGCGCAACATGGCCGTGAACACACTGGATGACTATGTGACGCTCGTCGACAGCATCATCGCCCATGCCAAGAGCCGCGGCGCCGTGTGTCTGAAGAACACCCTGGCGTACGAGCGAACGCTCGATTTCGCCAGGGTCTCGAAGGAGCGGGCCGCCGCGGCGTTCGGCCACCGGCGCGCCGATCTTTCGCCCGCCCAGGTCCGGGATTTCGAGGACTACCTCATGTGGCGGATCGTCGAGATGGCCGCCCGGCACGATCTGCCCCTTCAGATCCACACGGGGCACGCCCGTATCCAGGGCTCCAACCCGATGCTCCTGGTCGACCTGATCGCCGCCAATCCCAAGACCAAGTTCGTCCTGTTCCACGGCGGCTACCCCTGGGTGGGTGAGACCGGGGCGATCATGCAGCGACACGGCTCGCACGTGTGGATCGATTCGGTCTGGCTGCCGACGATCAGCTACACGATGGGCAAGCGGGCCTTTCACGAATGGCTCGACGTGATGCCGTCGAACCGCCTGATGTGGGGCGCCGACAGCAATCACGCCGAGGGGATCTACGGGGCCACCGAGTTCACACGCCGATGCCTGGCCGAGGTTCTGGCCGAACGGGTCGATCGCGGCGACCTGCTCGAAGAGCACGCCCTGCGGATCGGCGCCCAGGTCCTTCGCGATAACGCCCTGGAGCTCTATACACCTCTGAAGTCGATGCTCTGGAAGCAGACCGGCAAGCCGATGCGACCGGAGACGGGGCCCACAGCAACAGGCGGAAAATGACGACGGGCGGACCCACGGAGCCCCTGGGCCGCCACTCCGACACCGGCTGCCGTCTTACGTAGCGGCTCTATCTTGCCGATGATACCCTGAAGGACAAAGGAGACATGGCCGATGAGTGCGGCGGACCATCCTATTATGCAGGCGGCGGTGCGCGGTCGATACACCCTGCTGCTGGTCTGCTTTCTGCTGCTGTTCGCCGTCTACCCGATGATACGAACCAACGCGTTGGGCGTGGACCTGCTGGATGTCCTGCTGACGGCAATGCTCATGGCCGTGCTCTACGCCGAACATCGCGAACGAGGACACCGGCTGATTGCACTCCTGCTGGGTCTGCCGACCGTCGGTGCCAACTGGCTCTACTACCTCGCGCCCAGTGTGACGGTGGGTTCGCTGGGAGATGCCTTGCTGGCGGTGTTCTTCGCCTTTGCATCCTACTCGGTACTGTACGACGTGCTGTCCGGCAACAGGGTCACCTTCGACAAGGTCGCTGGCGGAATCTGTGTGTATCTCCTGATCGCCATGGTCTTCGCCATGGGGTTCTCGGTGCTCGAGGTCTGGAGACCGAATTCCTTCCATGTGGACGGCGTCGCGAGAATCCCGCCGCTCGATGCCGCCGGCTTTGCCGGGTTGCACATCACCTTCGTCTACTACAGCATGATCACCCTGACCACGACGGGCTTCGGCGACATTACGCCCAGTTCCCAGGTCGCCCGGAGTCTCACCTCTCTCGAGGCCATTATCGGCGTACTCTACCTGGCCGTCCTGCTGTCGCGGCTGGTGGCCCTCCAGGTGGCCCACTCCCAGGAAGCCACCTACCCCGATCAGTAGCCATCGCTGCGGCTACGGGCTCTTGCTCAGGTGGACGAAGATCCCCTTCTTGTTGCCCACAATCACGTCGGGAATACCGTCGCCGTTCAGGTCGCTCGCCTCAACCTGGGTGCCGACCCCCGAATCGTCATCGATCAGGTGCGGCACGAACGTAACACCGCCCCGCGCATCGCGCCGCAGCTCAAACCACAGCACGACCGCCGGTGCGTCCGGCTCCTTGTCCCCCTTGGGACCGTGGGCCCAGAACCGCTTGCCGGTCACGATGTCCGGCAGCCCGTCGCCGTTGACATCCACCAGGGCGAAGGCGTGGAGCTGGCTCACCCGAAGGTCCTTGGAGTTCAGATCGGGCGTTGGAGACAGGATCACGTTCTGCTTCCAGTTGATCTGCCCCTTGCGATCCTTGAGCTGCTTGTACCAGACCAGGCCGTAGTGGTGGCAGTGCCACGCCGTGATCACGTCGTTCAGCCCGTCGCCGTCGACGTCGGCTACGAGGATCTGAGCCGCCGCATCGGCAAAGTGGAAGGGGTGGAACGCCCACGGCTGCCCCTCTTTCGGCTCGGCCGGCTGCTCCCACCATCCGACGGCCTCCACCAGATCGACCCGCTTGTCGCCGTTGATGTCGCCGAATCCGACGCCGTGCGTGAACTTCTGGTAGCGTTTGTCCTGCGTGGAAACCGCGTGGAACACCCACGGCTGATCCGGCTTCTTCGGGTCATACGTGGCGTATCCCAAATAGCCTTCGATGTTGAAGATTAATTCCGGCCGGTCGTCGTCGTTGACGTCGCCCCATACGGGCGATTCGTTCGAGACGTTCGTATACGCCAGATGCCGCTTCCACGGCTCATCCTTGCCGGCGGGATTCTCATACCAGTAGCCCTCTGCGCTGGGGAACGGCACGTAGAACACATCCGTCCAGCCGTCTCCGTTGAAGTCTGCGGTGTAGGTCAGGAAGTTGTCGGAGTAGCCGTTCGGATCGTACACCTTGGGCTCACGGATCTGGTGCTTCTTCTGAAAATCGGGGCCCTCGAACCAGAACGGTCCGGCAACGACGTCCATCTTTCCGTCCTTGTTGAAGTCACCGTAGTAGGCCCCCTCGGCGTAGAACTGATCGGAAAGCCGAAGCTTCCTGAAGGCAGGTACCGGCGGGGTCTTGCCCAGAGCAACCAGGGCCCGCACAGCCGCCAGACGCACGGCAGGGTCCGGAGTGAGAGCGGCCGCCGCAACCGCATCGGCCGCCGTGGCGTCTCCACGCTGACCCAGGGCCTCCAACAGGCCGATCCGCGTCAGCGGAGCGGTTTCGGTCAACAAGGCGGCAAATGCCGCCGTGGCATTCGCAGCCGGCAGCTCGCGAACCAGTTCGACACACGCCAATTGTGCCACCGTGTCTTTGACCTTCAGGCCTTCGACCACTCGCGAAACGGCAGCGTCACCGGCGGACAACACCACCCCTCGATACGCGGCCACGCGGACGTGGTCGGGCTCCTTCGAGCCGTACAGCTCCTGATAGAGGGCCGACGCTGCCTGGGCATCCTTCTGGGCGAGCAGCCGATCGGCACAATCGAGCAGGGCGTCGACGATCGCCGCATGAGCCGGTGACGGCGTCGCAGCGGCCTTCTTCAATCCGGCGACGGCCTCCGGGCCGCCGATCCTGCCGACCGCCTTGGCTGCCGATCCCGCCGTAACGGAATCCGCATCCGCCAGGAGGGCGATCAGACCCGGCAGGGCCCGCGCCTCACGACGTATCCCGAGGGCATTGGCAACGGCCGCCCGCGTCTTTCCGCTGGTAGTGCCCAATGCGGTGGTGAGCGCCTCTCCCGCCTCGGCGCCGGGCAGCGTCTCGAGCACGTCGAGTGCCCACTGATCCATATGCTCCTGTGAAAGCAGCGAGATCAACGCGGGGATGGCCTTGGCTGTCGCGATCTGCTTCAGCCGAAGGCAGGCCGCCTCCTTCTCGGCCGGACCGGCGCCCGATTGGAGCACCGCAATGGCCTTCTCCTCGTCGCTGGATTCCGCCCGAACCGCCGGAGAGGACAGCACGATTCCTGTCAGCACGATAAGTGTCAGGGTCAGATATTTCATGGTTGATTCTCCGTCAAATCTGCCAGGGAGAACGGAAGGCCGTCGAGAGCAGCCGGTTGGCCTCGTCGTCGCCGACGAAGCGCTCCTGCTGCGGGTCCCATTTGAGATTCCGCTTGAGCTGCAAGGCGATCCCGCCGAGCAGCACCACGCTGGCCGCTCGGTGAGCCGTCTCCATATCGCAAATCGGCTGCTTGCGGGTGCGTACGCAATCGAGGAAGTTGCCCGAGTGGCTGTGGCTTCTGTAGACCTTCGCATCAGACGGACCCACCGGACTCTGAAGAACCTCCGGCGAATGGGCGGCGATCCGCTGACGATCCACGGCAATCCAGCCATCCGTGCCTACAAAGCGAGCCCCGCCTTCGCCCCCGATGTCGCTGCCGGGGAAGGGACACCCGTGAACCACGACCCCGTTGGCGTAGTGATAGCGGAGGACGTCTTTATCGATCGTCATCTCGACGGGGCCCGTCCGATCGGTGTCGAGCACCCACTGAATGAAGTCGTAGTGGTGCGGCGCCCAGTTGATGTCGCCGATCCCGCAGAACATGTGGGCGTGAGCCGTGCCGGCAAAGGGTGCCCACGGCGCCGGGCCGAGGAACAGGTCCCAATCCAGTCCGGCCGGCACGGGCTTCGGCTCGCCGAACCGCCGCCAGGCGAAGGTGCCGCCGGGCCGAAACGCATACACCTCTTTGAGTTTGCCGATCCTGCCGGCGCGAACGAGTTCGCAGGCCCTCAGGAACTTGCCGCCGTACTCCGACCGCTGTTGCGTGCCGGCCTGAAACACCCGCCCGTAGCGCCGAACCGCCGTCAGCATCGCCTGACTCTCGCGGATCGTGATGGCCGTGGGCTTCTCACAGTAGATGTCCTTGCCGGCCTCGGCCGCCATAACCGTCATTACGCCGTGCCAGTGGATCGGAGATCCCAGCAGCACGGCATCGATGTCGCCGCGGGCCAGCACCTCGCGGAAATCGAGATAGGCCTTGCAGGACTCGTACTTACCCGCCCCCAAGGTGCGGGTGTAGTGCTCGTTGACTTTGTTGCAGGCGTCGTCGCGGCGCTCCCGCCAGGCATCGCAGACGGCCAGAACCTGAACGTCCTCACGTGCCAGGTAGCCTCCCTTGAGGTACGTCCATGCCTTGCCGAGCAGGTGCCCGCCGCCCTGGCCACCCACTCCGATGAACCCCATCGTGATCCGTTCGCTCGGCGCCGTGAACCCCCCCTTGCCCAGCGCGGAGGCCGGGACCACATAGGGAAAGGCCGCAACGGCACCCAGGGTCTTGGCTCCTCGGCGCAGAAACTGGCGCCGTGACGTCGTCGTTCGTCCGTTCATGGAATGCACTCCCTCAAGCGATCGCTTTTCAATCACCGCATACGCCGTGCCGCCGGCACGCGCGCCGGTGTGGTATTGTCCGGTACGACGGTCGTTGTGTCTACGGGGCACCCCTCCGAGAAGGCGGCCCTGGCTGCGAGCCTCGATTCGGACCTCAAGGCTTGGGAAAACCGGCAAATTCGTCGAGCCGCACACCAAAGGGCGGGTACTGAGCGACCAGGGTGTGGGGCGTGCCCACCTTGATCTGTCCGTCCGGTCCGTGGGGCCTGTGCCCCGTAGGTGCCCCCGGCAGTTCGAACGTCGCCGTCTGCGGCTCCGGGGTGATGTTGACGCTGATCAGCCACGTCCGATCGCCGAGCTGCGCTACGCGATGCCGCAGCCACTTGCACGGCGGCACCCGGATCGACGCGGCCGGCTCGACCGACAGCAGCACCGGTATCCGGTCCTTGATCTCCTGGGCCATTCGCGCCACCTTGGGCCACTGCTCGGTGAAGGGGGCGGCCTTGTCCCGATGAAGGTCGAACCAACTGTAGAAGACCAGACCGTTGGCCCCCTCGGCGATGCACTGCCACGCCATGCAGCGCATCTCCTCATAGGTGGGCGGACGGAATTGGGCCTTCTGCTCGTCCTTCTTGTAGCAAGCCCAGTTGAACACCTGCGGCACCATCCAGACCGGTCGGGCCCCGGCGACCCCCTGCCGGGTCCGCCTCGCCCACTCGCCGGCGTTCGACGCCGGCCCCGACGGAATGGGGTACGGATCGGTACCAATCGCGTCGAAGCTGTCGATGTACTTGCGAATCTGGTCCACCTGATACAACACGACCCAACTCGGGTGGTTCGGGTCCAATTGCTCGATCCACCGCTGGTGGAGATTGAGACGGGGCATGTGCTCAGGACCGAGTTCGTCATTGAGATACCACGCCAGCAGCGCGGGGTGGTGCGAAAACGCCTCGGTCTTGCCCTTGATGTGTGCCCACTCGTCGGCCTCAGTCTTGATCTCCGCCGGTCCCAGGCCCGCGTAGATGTCCTTGACCGTGTAGATGACCTTCAGCCGGAGGCTCTGAGCCAGGTCCATCTGCTCTCGGGTCGGCTGGCCATAGGGCATCAGACAGTTGAACGGCCCCTGGGCGTAGGTTCTCAATTCGTCCTTGTTCATCGCGCCCCAGTACATGCCCAGCGGGAAGAACGGCTTGCCGTCGACGATCAGCCGCTGATGCTCGTCGACGAATGCGGTCATCGCGGGGTTCCCCTCGACGCGAACCACCTCGTGCGCCCCGAAGCCCAGCAGTTCGCCGGTCCCCTTGTAAAGCAGAAGCACCTCGACACGATGCCGCCCCGGACGCATGCCCTGGGTCGGAACAGCCAGTTCGGTGCGAGCCGCCTTGACCTCGTTGACCACGCCGCGGGCGTGCTCCGTCTGATCCTTCAGGTGGACGATCGACCAGGCCAGTGCAATGTCGGACAGTGTTCTGTTGTAGTCGCGCAGTTCGATCTCCGCGGCAATCCGCATCTGTTCCGGCCCGGCATCGGTAATCCGGCCACGGTAGTTCGGGCTGAGCAGCACGGTCGACAGCGCGGGCTCCTGCGACGGGCGAAGGCGGATGTCGTCCCACCAGGCCGTACCGGTCATCTCCTCGCGAACGTAACACGACAGGCTCATCGACTTGGCGTCTTCGGGGATCCGAGCGGTCACCCCCCGAACCTCGGTCCAGTCGGTGTTGCCCTTGACCCCCTGGGGATACGCCCCGCCCAGATACTTCCCACCGTCGTACCACTCCACGCAGATCGTTGCGCCGGATTCGTCGCCGGTGATCCCCTGCGCCTTGACCCACCCGCTGAACTCGTAAATCCGCCCCGGCTCAAGCTTCACTGCCTGACTGCACAACCTGTAAACCTTGGGATCGCCGTTGTCATACCTCAGCGACGCGCCCCCCGAACGAAAGACCGACGTATCGCGCCGATAGATCTCCTTCGGCGCGTTCCAGTGCTGAGGCAGATTCGCATCACCCGCGATCTCGAAGCCCTCGTTGCGAATCAGGCCGGCCTCTTCGGCGAAGACGCCGCACGACGCCATGCACAATGACATCACACCCGCCATCCGTCGCATCACCGCCACACTCCTGTCGGTAGAAAATCCGCCTATCGGCCTGTGCCATGGGGTTTCCTGTCCCATCGAGGCCTCAGGTCCCGTGAAGGTTCTATCGCCCGTTGTCCAAGGACGCCTGGGACTCGTCCGCTGATCTCGCACTATTGCGGGGCCCTCGCCCCCGCCCTCTCCGTCCCCTTGCGGGCGGGCCCCTGACCGGGCTCTCGTGGCGACGTCGGCAGCTTGTCGGCCGTCTCGATCAACCGGGTTAGCACCGTGCGGGCCTTCTCCAGATCGGTGTCGGCCCGCAACCCCGCCGACAGCCGGTGCATGACCGTCCGCGTGGTGCGGTCGAACTCCTGGTTGTCGGACTTGATCTGCTTGATCGTGTCCTGCAAGGCAGCCGGCATCTTGGCGCGCTCACCCGGAAGCCGATCCTGTAGAGTCGATGACTCGTTCAGCGTTCGCCACTCGTGAACCATGTCGACGAGTTCGGCGAGCTGGCTGTAGGCGACGTCTGTATCCGTCGGCTCGGTTGACGACGTGCCCGGCGTGACCGTCGGCTCGTCGACCAGATAGTAGCTCGTGCCGCCGACGTAGTACGGGTAGCCCGTGGTCGTCCATACATTGCGAGTGACCACGGGTCGATAGACGGGATGCCAGTAGTGTCGGTTTACGTGCCAGCGCGCCACCCGCGGCGGAGGGACCGCCTTGCCCAAGGTGCCGAGCCTGGGCCCCGGACCTGGCGGCTTGCCTTTGGGGGCGCCGGAAGGCGGTTTCGGCCCGGCGGGTTTGGCTCCGGCCGGCTTGCCCTGTTCGGCCCCAACCGGGCCGGCTAAGAGGAAAGCAATCGCGAATCCCGTGGACATCGAGACGACCTTGCTCCACACACGGCGAGACCCAGCACCTGTCATGAGTAGGTTCCTCCCTGAAAATGCCCCGCAGCCCCTCGGGCTGCCACCGAAAGACACACCGGAATCGTAACCTCCCCCTCATGGCCCCGCAAATGAAACGCACCCGTGCAATAGGCGGCGACCGGCAGCGTTGTGCCCGAAAGGGCCTGTGTGTTTGCGTAACATCTCTCTACAAGGAGCAGCCCATGAAAAGGCGTCTTTCGGTCATTCTGACCTGCGTGCTGGTTAGCGGATTCTCACGGGTTGCCGTCGCCCAGACCGACCGTAGTGCCCGCCCGAGAAACATCATCCTCATCGGCTGGGACGCGGCTCAGCGCGAACACGTCAAGGAATGCCTCTCGCGCGGGGAATTGCCGAACCTCAAGGCATTGGCCGCCGAGGGAAAGATGGTCGATATCGACATCCGAGGAACCACCGACACCAAGGCCGGCTGGAGCCAGATCCTCACCGGCTACGATCCGGATGTCACCGGGGTGTACAGCAACGCCCGTTACCAGCCCGTGCCCACGGGCCTGAGCGTCTTCGAACGATTGAAGGAGGCCTTCGGGCCGGACAAGTTCGCCGCCGTGGCGGTCATCGGCAAGAAGGGTCACTGCGGCGAAATCGATCCGCCCAAGAAGGTGCAGATCAGCGACCAGGAGGCGGCGGCGACGGCTAAGGTCCGCCGACCCGGCCGCAAACAACGTGATAGCGCCGACAACCAGGAGGCGCCCAAGCGCCCCGGCCGCAAGCCCCGACCCTTCGAACCCGGAAGCACCGTCATCGAGGAAAACGGCGTCAAGTACCGCGTGACGCCCGGCAAACCCTATATGAACATGTCCAAGGCCTGTGACGAGTGGATCTACGGACTGATGATGGACGAACGGGTGGGCACCAAGGCCATCGAAATGCTCGACAAGTACAAGGACAAGCCGTTCTTCTTCTTCGTCCACTTCGCCGAGGTGGACCACAAGGGGCATCAGTTCGGCGAGAACTCCAAGCAGTACAACGACGCACTGATCTCCAGCGACACCTGGACCGGCAAGATCATTCAGAAACTCAAAGACCTCAAACTCTATGATCAGACCATCGTGTATGTCACCGCCGATCACGGATTCGACGAGGGCAAGACCGGCCACCGCGCGGCCCCTCGGGTCTTCCTGGCGACCAACGATCCCAAGGTGTGTCGCAACGGCGACCGCGCCGACATCACGCCCACCATCCTGGACCGATTCGGGCTGAACCTGAACGACCTGAAACGCAAGGAGATCACGGCGACCCGGCCGAGCGAGAAAGACCCGCCCCTGGCCGGACACTCGCTGCTGAAGCCGCTGCCGAAAAAGTGAATCCAACGCCGAAAACAGGCGGAAACAGCCCGTCTGCTCGCATCGGCGGAGCGTGCGTTCACGGGAAGGTCGTTGTGAAGGCCTTCCCGTCGCGTTGGCAGAGCAGCTCGGCGGCATGACGCCCTGAATAGAGACACGGCGGAATGCCCCCGCCCGGCATGACCCACTGACCCGCCATGTAGAAATCGCCAAGCCCCGGCAGGGTTCGTTCCATGTTCGTCGTCAGCTCGTCGGGCGCCGGCATCCAGCCCATGTACGAGCCGGCGTCGTTCAGAGTGTATCGCCACATGGTGTAGGGGGTGGCGACGTCCGTCATGTCGACCTTGGCCGGTAGATCGGGCCAGTGCTTCTCCAGACGGGCGAGGACCGCGGCGGCGACGCGGTGTTTCTCCTCGTCGTAACGAGTCGGATCTCCGTGCAGACTATTCCAGAAATCCCATGGGGTATCAAACGCCACCTGAACTACCGTATGCCCCGGCGGGGCGAAACGGTCGCTGTAGTTGAAGAGCCGGACCATCAGGGTGCGGACCGTGTGGTCGCCCACCTCCAGCGGGGGGTCGAGCAGCAGGGTGACCAGCCACGGCTGATGCGCAAAACGCCTGCCCACGCCGAAGCTCACGATCATCAGCGGACGAACACGCTTCCAGTGCTCGTAGCGATCGCGGACTTGCGGACTGAGGTATCGCCCGCCAAGCATCTTGTAGAGCGTGCTGCGACCGTCGGCCGCCGAAATGACCGCCCCCGCACGATGCTCGCTCCCGTCGGCCAGACGCACACCCACCGCCCGTTCGTCTTCGACAAGAACCTGTTCAACACAGCACCGATAGCCGATCTGTCCTCCCAGTTCCTTGTAGCGAGTCTCCAATCCCCTCGCCAGATCGAACGATCCGCCCTCGGGCAGCCCCAATTGCCCGTCGGCCACCAGGGCCAGCAGCATCTGTACGAACCACACCGGAACTTCCGGGAAAAAAAAGTTCTCGAGTACACCTCGAAGCAGTGGCTGTTTCAGCTTCGCCGCGTAGTCGCGCATGGAGACGGTGGACCGGCGCGTGAAGGCCCGGAGCATCCGCCGCGATTCCCACGCGGTCTGAATCCGTCCGAACACACCTGCCAGCTCAGGTGGACGGGGGGGCCGATAGTTCGCCACGCCCGCCTGCCGCATCAACTGAGCACCTGCTAACAGATCGTCCACGGCCGCCGCATCCGTCGGAGACAGCACCTTGAGGTCTGCCGCAAGCTTGTCCAGGTCGCCCGTGACGGTGACACTCTGCCCGCTTGCCTCGTCGATGAAGCGGCCGTAGCTCGTCATGTCGACGAACCGGTTGGATCGGAGGATGCCCAATTCGCCATATATCGTGTTCAGGACCGTACCCTGCTTGTGCCCCATCAGGAAGTGGACGCCGCCATCGACGAGATAGTTGTGCCGGCGCCAATAGGCAACCACGCCGCCCGGCCGGCTGTGATGCTCGAAAATGCGGGTGCGGTAGCCGTTCATCTGGGCGTAGCAACCCGCGGACAGCCCCGAAACTCCAGCCCCCACAATGATGGCATCCCAATCGGACATTCCTGCACTCGCTCCACAATTGCGCAGTATCTTATACTGAGTTGGACGCCGCGCCTCGCCCGCATGTTCCATCGCCACCGAGATCGCAACGCACCCCATCATGCCCCAAACCGCGATTGACCCCACACACCGAATCCCCTATCACTGGCCACCGTGCGATGCGCCACGATCAAGACGAAGGGCGCCGACCTCATGGAGTCCGCAGATGAACACGCTGAAGGATCGATTCGCCGGCTGTTGGGCGCCCCGCAAGAGGTGGTTCGGGAAGGCCTGGACGATCGGCGTCGTGTGTCTCTGCGGGTGTGCGGCGCCTCGACCGGAAACCGTCGCGATTCCGCAGAAGCCCCGGCCGGTCGATACGACGGCCTCCTCCTGCGCCGAAGGGTTCCGATCAGACGGACCTCTCGACGGAAACCGATTCGACGCCGGTTCGCAGACCGCATGGGCCGGGCAGCCGGGGCAGGCGGACTGGTGGTGGCAGGTCCGATTCGCCAGGCCCCAGGAACTCGGCGCCATCTTCCAGGTGGTCGGCGACCATGAATTCTGCCTCCGCAACTCACCGAAGGCCTACGCCTGGCAATGCAGCCGCGACGGCAAGACCTGGCAGGACATCGAGGAGACCCGGACGAAGGACGAGCGGCGGATGTTCCGCGTGCATCGCCTCAAGAAGACATACCTCGCCACGCACGTCCGGCTGCGAATCGACGAGCCACACGGCAAAGCCCCCACCCTGCGCGAAGTCGAGTTCTATCGCGATCGCAACGCCACGATAGAGACCCCTCCATGGGCCGTCATCGTCAGCACCATTGAGAAACCCACGGGCCTCGATCAACCAAGCGACTACCTGAAGCTTCTGCGTCTCTGTCCGAACGGAAAAACGCTGCCCGTTCAGCAGGTCTGGCTGGACAGCTTCAATGAGGCCTTCGTGGCCGCCGAGCCCCGCCCCCTCTGCGCCTTCCTGACCGGCAACTTCAAGGACTGGTGCGAGGTCGCCCGGGAACCCTGGCGCGGCACGCAGGAGGTTCTGAATCGACGCAACCTGCCGATCTACGCGGCCTGCGGCGGGGCACAGGGACTGGCCCTCCTCAGCACGGCGGGCGTAGACAAACCCTGGGACTGCCCGCACTGCCGCGACCCCAAGGCACCCAAGAGCCCGGTCTACGGCCACATCGGCCACACCACCACCCGCCCCTGCGGCGACTACTCAGGATGCATCCCGGAACGAGGCATCTTCAACATTCGCGCCCTGGCCGACGACCCCCTCTTCGCCGGGCTGCCGAGGGAATTCAAGCTGCGAGAGAGCCACGTGGGCCAGGTGGAATTCGTCCCCCCCGGATGGACTCTCATCGCCACGCGCGGCCGGGGCGCCAAGACCCGGATGCAGGGCATGCGGCTCAACGATCGATACATCTACGCGGTGCAATTCCACATAGAACTCTACGAAGGGACTCTGGAGGCATCCGTTCGCATTATGGAGAACTTCCTGTCGCTGGCCCGGCAATGGGGCGGATACAACCCCGGCGGGGCCCCAATCGCCGCGCCGCACCCGATGCCTGTAACTACGACGCGATCCGATCAGGCGAGCGCGGCCGCCGTCATCGGTCTGGTGGGCGATTCCACCGTCTGCGATTACCCCGCCGAGCGTAACATCCGCGGCTGGGGCCAGATGTTCGGGGCATTCTTCGATGACGACGTGCGGATCGCCAACCATGCCAAGAGCGGTCGGAGCTCCAAGAGCTTCATTCAGGAGGGACTGTGGAATAAGACTCTGGCAGCGAGACCCGACTATGTCTTCATTCAATTCGGCCACAACGACTGCCCGGGCAAGGGAGAGCGTTCGACCGATCCGAACTCGGACTATGGCGACTACCTGCGCAGGTACATCGACGACAGCCGCAAGATCGGCGCCACGCCCATCCTGGTCACTCCGATGGCCCGGCGCACGTTCACAAAGGACGGCAGGATGGCCGACACGCTGCGGCCCTATGCCGAGGCCATGATCCGAGTCGCCGCCGAGCGGAAGGTCCCCGTGATCGATCTGCACAAGCGAAGCATCGCCTTGTTTGAGAAGCTCGGCGATGCCGGCAGCGCCTCACTGAGTTGCAGTCCGGGCGATCGCACCCACTTCTCGGAGAAGGGGGCTCGGACGCTCGCGGAGATCGTGGCCGAAGAGGCCTTCAAGGCGGTGCCCGATCTGCGACCCTACATGAAGCGACGGAACTGAGGTGCCTCACTCTTGAGCAGAACGGTCGAGGAGGTCTTCATGACAAACGTATCGTGGGCCGCCTGTGCCCTGATAGCCGGCGTTGTGGTCTTACCCTCGCGTGGAGAATCGGCTGCGGAGAAACCCTCGGCCTTCCGCCTGAGCGGCGAGCCTGGGCAATGGCGCGTCGAGATCCTCGCCGACGGCAAGGCGCTGATTCGCTCACCCGAGGAGGGGCTCTGGTCGATCGCCGAGGGCTGGCAGAACGACTGGCCGGCCGAGTGGCGGCATGCACACCCCTCGGCCACAGAGCGGGCAGGCGAGTGGACAATCCTGAAGGGCTCTCTCAAAACCGGCAAGGGCACGTGGGAACTCCGCGACGCCTATCGAGCCCACAAAGGCGCGGTTCAGTGCGTGCGCCGCTTCACATGGAAGGGACCCCAGGTTGCCGATCGCACCACCCTGTCGGTGCGATTCCAGGCCGCCGGCACCGGAACCTCGGTCCTGCTGCCCGGCATTCTTTACTACGGCAACCCCTCGGGAGCTCGCAGCGGCCGGGTGCCGATCTTCCGCGGTCAACCCGGCGAACAGGCCCTCTTTGAAGAGCATCGCTACCCCATGCCGTTCGCCTGCATGGAATGGGGCGCGAACCAGGGGCTTTCGGGTGCGGCGCTGCACTCGCTGCCGTCGCCGGCATCCTTCGGCAACGTTCGGGATCAGTGGTGGTCGATGGGCGTCGAGGCCCGCGATCAGGCGACAGAGCTGCAACTGCTTTCGGGGCCGTGCGCCTCCAACGGCAAGCGCAATGTCATCAAGGCGGTCCAACCCGGCTTCGTCCCCTATGGACCCACGTATCTGAACGTCACACCGGGGGCCGTAATCGAAAAGACCTTCTGGCTCGATGCCTACGCCGTCGATGCGGTCGGCAGCGGTTTCCGCCGTCCCGTCCGGACGTCGTTGGCGCTGTTCGAGCCGTACGGACTCGAAGGCCTGCCCACCTTCGGTGAGATCATTCGCGCCAAATACCGCTATGCCCTGACCCGCTGGGCCGAAGTGGGCGACATGGCCGGTTTCCGCAAGTTCCCCGACCGCAACGTCCTGGTCATGGGCTGGTGCGGCCAGGCTGATTCACCGGGTTATGCACTCCAGGTGTTGGGCAAGGGTCTTGGCGACGCCTCTGCCGTCGACCGGGCGCGCCGCTCCCTGGATGCCGTGTCCAAGGCGGCATTCTACGACGGCGGATTCCGCACGTGGTACGACTTGGACAAGCGAACCTGGACCGGGCTGGAACTCGTCAGCCAGGGCCAGGCGATGCTGAATATCGCCGAGGCTATTCGCGTCGGACGACAACAGGGCGCCAACACCGCCGCGTGGGAACAGTTCCTGCGCCGGGCCTGCCGCGTTCATGCCGAACGGATCCTGCGCGACGACTGGCGGCCGCTCTCAACAAACGAGGGCTTCCTGATCGCCCCCCTGTGCAAGGGCTTCCGGCTCTTCGGCGACGAACCGGCACGGCAGGCGGCCCTCAAGGCCGGCCAAACCTACGGGCGGCGCCACCTCTCGATGCAGGAACCCTACTGGGGAGGCACGCTCGACGCGAACTGCGAGGACAAGGAGGGTGGCTACGCCGCCTTGCAGGGATTCCTCGCCCTCTACGAACTGACCGGCCAGGCCGATTTCCTGCGATGGGCCGAACACGCTTGCGATGTCGTCCTGACCTATGTCGTCGTGTGGGACATCGACCTTCCACCCGGCCGGCTCCGCGATCACCGGTTCCGGACCACCGGATGGACGGCCGTGTCGCCTCAGAATCAGCACGTGGACGTCTTCGGCGTGATCATAGCCCCGGAGATCGGCCGGCTGGGTCGGATCACACATCGCCAGGAGCTGCAACGGCTGGCAACGGTCATGTACCGCTCGTGCGGCCAGCTCATCGACCCCTGCGGCAGCCAGGGTGAGCAGCCGCAGCACACCAATTATGCCCAGCGGGGAAAGGTCGACGACGTGTTCGCCCT
The DNA here is from genome assembly GCA_964446835.1 of uncultured Planctomycetales bacterium. Classification (GTDB taxonomy): domain Bacteria; phylum Planctomycetota; class Phycisphaerae; order UBA1845; family JAFGLZ01; genus CAYUQT01. The sequence continues at coordinate 164,996 of CAYUQT010000008.1, forward strand.
GCGAGGCGGATACGCCGAAGACTGGACGGTCTTCTGGATCACCGCTCATTTCCTCAATGCAGCGGCTCAGTTTCAGGAGATGGGCGTCAACGTGTGGGATTAGTTCGCGGTCTCGCGCTGTGCGACGACCTTCTCGGCCAGTCGCCGATACGCACCGACCAGATCGCGACAGACCAGGTCAACCCGCTGCCGCATGAGACGCCGCTCGCGGATGATGCGCCCGCTGACGCGGCGAAGACGCTCGTTGCGAAGATGCTCGCGGACCCGCTGCCGGCTGGATTCGGCCGCATTCTGAAGCGTGCTGCTCAGCCGGGCGACATCGAAGGGCTTGGTCAGCATGTCCCGCACCCCCAGACGCATCGCTTCAACCGCCTTGCCGAGCGACGGGGTGTCGGTCATCACGATCACCTCGGAATCGGCCCCCTTCTTGAGCTCTCGAGCCAGGCTCAAATCGCCGCAATCCGGAAGCGCCAGGTCGATCAGAACCACATCATGGGGTTCGGACATCTGACTGCACACCGCCTCGGCGGCCGTCCCGACATGCGTAATCCGGACGGACATGCTTCGCTCGAGGTGGTCGATGATCATGTCTGCAAGCGATTCGTCGTTTTCAACCAGTAGGACGCTGGTGGGACGCTGTGCCATGTGCCACCTTCCTCTGACCTGTCGAGGCTCATCCCCTCCCCTCTCGATACCACATGTTCCCGACAATCGTTTGCACCCGGGCCAACCTGAAAAAAGTGGCCGGCGGACGTAAGGCCGCGAGAGCGAGGGGAGGAGGGAGAGGCCTTTCCGTCCGCCTGGCCCGGGAACTCTTGGCTAAACCGTCCCCTGGGACGGTCGCGAAGCCGGGTCGTTACTGGTCCGACCCGTCACGCAAACTGATTGTTCAAAATAGGGGATGATGTGGAATCCGTTGCCTCGATGATCCCCGAAGGCCCTGTCGGCAGTTCCAGGAAGGCGATTGTCCCTGTGCCGGGACCACTTTCGAGCCTGAGATGCCCTCCGTTGGCTTCCGCCAACCGGTAGGCTCGTGCCAGGCCCAACCCCCGCTTTCGGCCTGCCGGACGATTCGAGAAGAACGGGTCAAATGCCTTACGGAGCACCTCGGCGTCCATGCCTCGCCCGTTGTCCTCGACCATCAGGACAACCCTATCATCGGACACTTCGGCATGTCCCTTTATGCACAAGCGCCCGTCTTTGGGATCCATCGCATCGACGGCGTTGCTGATGAGTTCTTCCAGTACCTGTTCGATCTGCGACGGGTCGCATCGAACGTTCGACGCCCCGTTCGAAAGCTCCAGAATGAAACTCGGCTCCCGCAGCCACGACTTGGTCATCCACGAAGCCCGAATCTTATGCACGAGATTGATCAGCGACACACCCTCAATCCGCGGCGGATGCGGCTTGGCAAAGTCCATCAGCTCGCTGACAATTTCGCTGCATCGATGGGCCTGCTCGCTGATCAGTCCGAGAACTCGCTTGGCTTCCGGATCGCCCGTCTTGGCACAAAGCAGCTGGGCACGTCCGTTAATGATCGCCAGTGGATTGTTCAGTTCATGAGCCGCCCCGGCCGCCATCTCGGCGATCATCGACAGGCTCCGGCTCTGAAGAAGCTGTTCCTGCATCTGCTGCAAACGCCGGCCGACCTCGGCTAAGTCTTCGCTGAGCCGATCGGCCGCCTGTTGTGTCTGCACGCTCGTGATGAACAGGCCGATCGCCGCACTCATCGCCTCCTGTTCCTGACCCTCGTTCCGACGGGCGGCAATCCACTCGGCACTCGCCGAAAACACCGCCCCGCCCACCCATCGCCGTTCCCGAACGAACGGCAGAAGCCAGTAAGGGCCTTCGCCGAGCTGACCGCCGTAACGATCGAGAAGTTCCTGAACTTGCGGAGCGGCGGGCATCATCCATGCCCCACCCACAGCCGCTTCAACCGTCGCGTCCTCCATCGACCCGCCGATCAGTGCCGCATCCTGAGGAGAGTAGATCTCCACCGCCGGATCGCCGGCGGCTCCCTGCAGCGCCAGCTCGAGGTACCCCTCGTCGGTCTGCCGGGCAAAAACCAGCATCGACTCCGTCCCGAGGGCCGTCCGCAGGGCCTGCGTCACCGCAATGCACACCTGCGACATGGCCGCCCGCGGCGAAATGGCTTGCGTCAGGTGACACAACGCCTGAAAGTACTTGCTTCGCGACTGGAGCTTGCGATTGGCCGACTGAAGCGATGTGTTTAACCTCGCGAGTTCTTCATTCGCCTCGGCGATCGCCCGGACATAAACCCCCTTGCCCGAGAGATCCTCCAGCCCGATAATCGTCGCCCGCTTCTCCAGCGCCTCGGGCAGCTCCTCCAGCACCTTGTCATAGCGCGCCCGATCGATGCCGAGCCGCTCGGCGATCTCGATGGGATTGCCCTGAACGAGCCAGTTGCCGCTGTAGCCGATACGCTGCCGACGGGCGATCAGGTCGGCCAGGTACACCAGTTGGATATGCCGCGGACAGGATATCGTCTTGGGCAGCGCCTCCGGACCCTGGTGATGCAGCCACATGCAGTGAATCACCGACTCCGGCAGCGACCACCGCTCGCCCAGCCGCCGGCCGATCACCGTGTGGTCGATGCCCAGCACCTGCCGCTCGACGTCCGCGATGCAGGCCCGGCTCTTGTCCGTCAGTTGAACGACTCGCTCGAAACTCTTGGGCAGGCACGTGTCCAGCGCTACCTTGCCCAGATCGTGAAGCAGGCCGCAGACAAAGACCTCCTCCGGATCGATGGGCTCGGAACACTTCTCGGCCAGCAGGTGCGCCGCGCACGCCACCGCCAGCGAATGCTTCCAGAACTCCAGACGGTTGAAGGCCGAACTCTCGGCCGGACCCTTGGGCCCGAAGGTCTCGAATACCTTCATCGACAGCACGGCGTTGCGGACGGTGTCGAAGCCCATCAGCACCACCGCCTTCTCGACCGTCACGGCAGCCCCGCCCAGACCCAGCGAAGCGCGACGAACCAGCGAAAGGATCTTCGCCGTCGTCGACTGATCCGTCTGAATGATCTGGACAATCTGCTTGGCGCTGGTTTCGCTGGATGCGGTGAGCTGAAGCAATCGGGCGGCCACGGTGGGCAATGTCGGCAGGCTGTCGAGTTGCGAGATGATCATCTCGACTCGCCGGGCCTTATCTGCCGTCACACCGCCTGCATCTGCCATCCCACTGAGCCTTCCACCCCCTCGATCCGGGGCGGCGCATATCGAACGTCCCGCGACTCCGACCGACCTAAACCCCGACCAATTCGGCGATCTTGCCGATGAGCTGGTCGATCTCGAAGGGCTTCTTGATGAACTCGTTGGCTCCCTCGTGCAGGAGCCCCTCTATCTCCTCGCGGTTCACTACGCCGGAGACGATCAGAATCTTGACGTGCTCGAGCTTCGGGTTCGCCCGAACCGTCTTGCACACCACATTGCCGTTGATGTCCGGCAGCATGTAGTCCAGGACAATCACGTCCGGCTCGAACTCCGCCGCCAGCACCCCGGCGTCGAAGCCCGTGTTCGCCGTCCGAACCTCAAAACGACCGTCCCGCTCAAGCAACTCCACCAGCATCTCGATGATCGAAGGCTCGTCGTCCACCACGAGCACCCGCTTCTTGCCCGAATCCAACTGCGAGAGCGGGATACTGTTGTCCTTCATGAACTGGATCAGCCCCTCTCGGGTGATCCGACGAAAGCGACTGCCGGGTACGCGAAACCCCTTCAGCCGGCCGGCATCGAAACAGCGAATCACCGTCTGCTGGCTGACCTTGCAGATCAGAGCCACCTCGCCCGTGGTGTAGACGCTCTTGTTCATGGCCTGAGATCAACCTCCAGAACGGGTTATCGAACCTGTCCGCATCGACGTTTTTATCGGACAACACGGCAAGCCATCTTACCCAGCTTGCCTACTTTCACAATATAACGATCGGTTCGCGGACCCGTCAAGTAAACTTGTCGCAAGATTCATCTTCCCCGAGCCCAAATACAACAGGACGGATCCGCGGTGAGTGCCCCTTTCCCGCCCAGCCCCCCGACACCCTTCGACCGTCCCGGCCGAAAGGTCTCGGCCACCGTCCGAGAACTCCGACAGGCTCCGCCGTTTGCCCAACGGCGGTCCCGAACAGTCGAAATCGGGAACTCCCAGCTCAACGGCGGCACCCAGACAAAATCAAAGGGCCCGTCCAGCTTGATCGGGACGGGCCCTCTGAAATCCTTAACTCCTCACTGCGGGGGGAATGATCTATTGCCTGCCGGCGACCAACGTCTCAACGACGTGCGGATCCGCCAGCGTGGTCGTATCGCCCAGGTTGCTGACATCGCCCTCGGCGATCTTGCGCAGAATACGCCGCATGATCTTGCCGCTTCGTGTCTTCGGCAGACCATCGGCAAACTGGATCTTGTCGGGCCGGGCGATCGGGCCGATTTCTTTGGTCACGTGCGCCATGAGCACCTTCTTGAGATCCTCTGTGGGCTTCGTGCCGCTCTGAAGTGTGACATAGGCATAAAGCCCCTGTCCCTTGATGTCGTGCGGCATGGCCACCACCGCCGCCTCGGCCACAGCCTCGTGGCTGACCAGGGCGCTCTCGACCTCCGCGGTTCCGATGCGGTGCCCGCTGACGTTCACGACGTCGTCGATGCGACCCATCAGCCAATAGTCGCCGTCTTCGTCGATACGGCAGCCGTCGCCCGTGAAATACACATCCTTGAACATGGCGAAGTACGTCTCGACGAATCGGTCGTGAGCCTTGTAGAGGGTCCGCATCATGCCCGGCCAGGGCTTCTTGATGCACAGCTTGCCACCCTCGTTCCTGCCGCATTCGCTGCCGTCGTCGCGAAGGACGACCGGCTCGACACCGAAGAACGGACGGTTGGCACTGCCCGGCTTCAGCGTGTGGGCCCCCGGAAGCGGGGTGATCAGAATGGCGCCCGTTTCCGTCTGCCACCACGTGTCGACGATCGGGCATTTGCCCCTGCCGATGTTGGTGTGATACCACATCCACGCCTCGGGGTTGATCGGCTCGCCCACCGAGCCGAGCAGCCTCAGGGACGACAGATCGTACTGCTTGGGAATCTCGTCACCCAACCGCATCAGCGAACGAATGGCCGTCGGAGCGGTGTAGAAGATGTTGACCTTGAGCTTCTGACAGATCTGCCAGAACCGGCCGCCGTCCGGATAGGTCGGAACGCCCTCGAACATGATCGAGGAGGCCCCGTTGGCCAGCGGACCGTACACGATATACGTGTGCCCCGTGACCCAGCCGATGTCGGCCGTGCACCAGTAGGTATCCTCGTCGTGGCAGTCGAAGATCAGCTTCTGGCTCATCGCGGAATGCACCAGATAGCCGCCCGTGGTGTGCAGAACACCCTTGGGCTTGCCCGTGCTGCCCGAGGTGTACAGGATGAACAGCGGGTCTTCGGCGTTGACAGGCTCCGGATCGCATTGATCGCTCGCCTTGGCCATGTCGTCGTGATACCACGAATCCCGACCGGCCGTCATCGCCACCTCGCCCCCGGCGCGGTGAACGACGATCAGATTCTTGACCGTCGGACACTTGGTCATGGCGTCGTCAGCGGTCTTCTTCAGCGGAATCTGCTTGCCCGCCCGGAGGGACACGTCGCTGGTGATCAGCAGCTTGCACTCAGAGTCCTGAATTCGATCCGAAAGGCTCTCGGCACTGAATCCGCCGAACACGATCGAGTGAACTGCACCAATTCGGGTGCAGGCCAGCATCGTAACCGCCAGTTCGGGGATCATCGGCAGGTAGATGCATACGCGATCGCCCTTGCGGATGCCCTTGCTCTTGAGCACGTTGGCAAACTTGCAGACCTCGCGATGCATATCCGCGTAGGTCAAAACGCGAAGGTCGGCGTCCGGCTCGCCCTGCCATATGATGGCGGCCTTGTTCTTGCGCCAGGTCTTCAGATGACGGTCGAGACAGTTGTAGCTGACGTTTAGCTGCCCGTCCTCAAACCACTTATGCTCGACCTTCCGAGCATCGCTGTTCCAGCCGTACCGCCGACCGATCGTCGGCTTCTTGACCCAGTCCAACAACTGCGTAGCCTGCTCGATCCAGAAACCATCCGGATCTTTGATGGACCGATCATACATCTCCTGATACTGCTGAAAACTCTTAATGAAGGCCTTGTCGGCCCATTCGGGGGGAGGAAAGCGCCTCGATTCCTCCATAAGGGAACTGATGCTCTTGGCTTGGCTGTTGGACATGGTGACCCCTGCCTCCTTGCCTCAGCGGCAATCAAAAAGTGGACCCATGAATCTCTAGAACACCTTTTAGATCTGCAAGTAAGTGATCACTCACCACTGCAAATAGAAATGCTACCCTAGCAAAAGTGAATACTTTCGTCAAGAACTTTTATTGAAGTGCCCGCCAACGGCAGATACAGGCCTTCAGACCCCATCCGACCCCGAGATCCTGAATATCCTACCCGTCAGATTCGCTTGGACGCATCCGGCCCGATAACGCACTCGCCGAGCGAGAATCTGCCCAACCGACGGAGCAGAGAGGCCCGCGGATCCCCGTCCTGGGACCCCCTCGATGGAGCCACCGGCGCATCGTGCCGCCTCCGCATGGAATGCCTCACAAGCTCGCTCGCCCCCGCCGATAACGGCACAACCGACCGTCGAAGTGGTTCCTGATATAATGGCAGCCTTGGCATCAATGTCGCACGGAAGCGTGGGGGCGAGGATCAAGACGAGTCGTTCAACTACCGACGGTCGGTCATATTCAGGAGCCTTCAGGCCATGTCTCCACACGCGATGTTTGTGATTGTTCTGGGATTGCTGCTGGTGGTCAGCCTCGCCTGCCAGGCCGATCAAGGGGCCGACCGGGTCCGGGCGCCGGAATGCGCAGACGACATGTGGTACCCGAGCGACCCAGACAAGCTCGGACGCATGCTCGACGACTTCCTGAGCAAGGCCGACCCACCCCTGATCTCGGGCAAACCGGCGGGGCTGGTCTGTCCGCACGCAGGGATTCGCTATTCAGGCCCCGTGGCGGCCGCCGGCTACAAGACGCTCAAGGGACAATCCTACAAGAGGGTATTCGTCTTCGGCTTCAGTCACCGGCAGACGTTTCGCGGCGGGGCCATCCTGCCGAAGGTGACCCATTACGCAACACCGCTCGGAACCATCCCCGTCGATCGCGAGGTGTGCGACAAACTGCTGGCATACAAGAGCAAAGACTTCGCGCCCCACGAAGAGGTCCATCGGGGCGAACACTCGCTCGAAATCCAGCTCCCCTTCCTCCAACGGGTTCTGAAGGACTTCAAGCTGGTGCCGATCATGGTCGAGCAGTCGGACCCTCTCCTGATGGACCCCGTCTTCGGTCGTGGACAGAAGACCGGCCAGCAGGCCGGCGTCGATCCGCTCGTCTACGATCGGATGGCCGAGGCAATCGCCCCCTTCGTCGATGCCGACACCCTGATCGTCGCCAGTAGTGACTTCACACACTATGGTCCACGATTCTTCTATGTCCCGTTCACCGACAACATCCCGGAAAACCTTCGGCGGATCGACCTGGCCGCAGCCGATCGAATCGCCGAGATGGACGTGCCTGGGTTCCTCAAGGCGCTGAACGACAACGGTGTGGGCAATCCGAACTACCGTCGCCCGCAGAGCATCTGCGGCTGGGGCACCATCACATTGCTGATGAAGGTACTGGGCAAGGTCGGCACGTATCGGGGTGTTCGGCTGGCCTATGACACCTCGGGGCACATGACCAACGACTATCAGCACTCGGTCAGCTACGTCTCCATCGGATTCAGCCGAACGGGGGATCGCCCGCAGCCGACAGCATCGAATGCCCCCGCCGCCGATTCCGAAACGCTGAGCCCGAAGGAGCGCTCGACGCTGTTACAACTCGCCCGCGACGCCGCAACCGCTGCCCTCGAAAAGAAGGGCCGGCTTGATCCGCGCTCGTCCAAGTACGAACTGACGGAAGCAATGCAGCGCCAGGCAGGCGCCTTCGTCACGCTCCGAAATCGCGGCGAACTCCGGGGCTGCATCGGATCGATCGAGGCCCAAGGGTCGCTGGTGGATTCCGTCGTCGACAACGCCATCAACGCGGCCACAAGGGACTACCGGTTCGCCGAGAAGCCCGTCACGACCAGGGAGATGCCCGACATAACCGTCGAAATCAGCGTGCTCTCGCCCCTGCAGCGCATCCAATCACCCCAGGAGATCGTTCTGGGCAAGCACGGCGTGATCCTGAGCCGCGGAATGAATCGCGCCGTCTTCCTGCCCCAGGTGGCGACGGAGACCGGATGGAATCTCGAGGCCTTCCTCTCGCACCTGAGCCAGAAGGCCGGAATCTCCGCCGACGCATGGCAGAAGCCGGGAACGCGGTTCCAGGTCTTCACGGTCGAGGCCTTCAGCGATGAGCAGACACACAAGAACCGGTGACGCCGCCTCCGCCGGCAATCCGCATCGAGGCGCCAGACCGCTGACGCGCCGGGAGTTCATCCGTGGACTTCCCGTCGCGGCAGGGATCACCGGCACGATGATCGGGTGCGGCCGGAGCGGGGGGGCGCCCATGCCGGCCGGACAGAAGGGCCCCTCGCGGGTCGTGGTCGGACGGGATGAACGTCTGGCAAAGGCGGCGCCCGCCGAACACGTCGATCTGCTCGTCCGGATGCTGGATTCCGCCGTCATGAAGCTGACGGGTGCCGCCACCCCCAGGCAGGCGTGGTCGATGCTGTTCACCGCGCGGGATGTCGTCGGCATCAAGGTGAACACCCTCGGACGATCCACACACCCCCAGGTCGCGCAGGCAATCGCCGCCGGCATTCGACAGGCGGGTGTGTCACCCGACAACATCATCATCTGGGACCGATTCGACGTCGAACTGGCCGCCGCGGGCTACACGCTGAACCATTCGGCCGGCGGCGTGAAGTGCTATGGCACCGACTCCGGACCGGAAGCACGGGGTGGCGGGTACGAATCGGAGATCGAAACAAGCGGCGAGATCGGAAGCTGTTTCAGCCGGATCGTCGCCCGAAAGGTCACCGCCCTGGTCAGCGTACCCGTGCTGAAACATCACGATCTGGCGGGCCTCAGCGGCTCCCTCAAGAACTTCTACGGGGCAATCCACAACCCCAACAAATACCACGAAGACCATTGCAGCCCATATGTGGCCGACGTGGTGCGACACCGCTACATCGGCCCCAAGCTGCGTCTGGCCGTCTTTGATGGGATCCAGGCCCAGTACCATGCCGGCCCGGGCAAGCACCCGGCATTCAGTTGGCCTTTCGCCGGTCTGCTGGTAGGCACCGACCTGCCCGCCACCGACCGAATCGCTGCGGAGATTCTCGACGCCCAGCGAACCGCCAAAGGGCTGAAGACGCTGGCTCAGGACCAGCGGCCTATTGACCACGTCCTGTCAGCCGCCGAGCGAGGGCTCGGGGTAGCCGACCTCAGTAAGATCGAACGCATCGAGATATAATCGAGATTGAGAGGGCGAGGCCCCTTTCATCCCCCCCTCCTGAGGGGCGATAGGGTATGCGGTCATTCCTCAGGAGCCTCGCCCTCTGACGCAGAACAACGGACATTCGGCGGACAGCCCGCCGTTACGAGTCCGTCTTGATGGCAATACGCTTGGGCTGGGCGTCCGGATGCTTGGCCGCCTTGATCGTCAGCAGCCCGTTCTTGAACTCCGCCTCAACCCGATCCGGATCGACGGAACCCGGCAGCCGGATGCTCCGGCGGAATTCGCCGAAACGCTCCTCGCGGTAGCGCGAGCCCCGACTCTCGGATCGCTCCTGACGGCTGGAAGCCTTTACGGTCAATACGCCGTCGGAAACCCGGACATCCACATCCTTCGGGTCCACGCCGGGCAACTCGGCCTCGACAACCACCGAGTCCTCTTTCTCGTCGACCCTCACGCGGGGCCCCAACGACCCCGCCGCATCCCAGAATTCCTGAGCCGTCCAGCCCCATGGATCGCGCCAGAACCGATCGAAGAGGTCATCAACCTGATCCCGGAATCTCACCAGCGACTGGTCGATCGGCGAAAGAGACTGGACCGGTTCAGTTCGCTTGTTACGCCACGGTATAAGGTTCATGGAACACCTCACCTTCTCTGTGTTCTTGCCGATTCACACATGCCGGACGATCGCGGGTCCGCATCAGCTCGTGCGAACCTGGATCTTCCGGGGCAACAACTCCTGCGACTTGGGCAAGTGCAGCGTCAAAACGCCTTCCCTGTACTCGGCCGAAATGCCCGCAGGATCGATCCCTTCGCCCACGCGGAAGGTTCGCTCGTAGTCACCCTCGCCGTACTCCCTCAGCAGGAAGTCCGTCGAACGAGGATCATGCCGGCGATCGACGCGGGCATGGAGCGTCAGCAACCCTTGCTCGTAGGTCACATCGATCTGATCGAATCGCGTGCCGGGCACATCGGCTCGAACCAGATACTCCTTTTCGCTTTCACGAATATCCACATACGGACTGTAGAACGGACCACCCCGAACCGCTTCGGGATGCGGTGTCCCTTCACGCTTGTGAACCAGTGCGTCATCGGCCATGGTTGTTTCTCCTTATTCCGTCTTGATGCTGATCTTCTTGGGGCGCGCCGCCTGGCTCTTGGGCAGAGTCAGGGTCAGCACACCGTCGCGAAGCGTCGCCTCAACCTTCTCGGCGTCGATGTCCACCGGAAGCGTGATCGTGCGGGAAAACTCGCCGACCGCCCGCTCCTGGCGATGAACGACGACGTCCTTCTCTTCCGGGGCCTTTCGCTGTCCCTTGACCGTCAGTTCGTTTCCAACGACGTAGATCTCCAGTTCGTTCATGGAGACGCCGGGAATCTCGGCCTCGGCATACAGCGTGTCCTGGCCCTCCCACACGTTCAGTGCGGGAAACACGTTCTTGCGAACTGACGCCGCAGGACCCCCAAACCATCCATCCATCAGGCGGTCCATCTCACGACGCAGTTCGTACAACGGTACACCAGGTAACATCTGATTCAGCAACATGGTGCAAACCTCCTTTCATTCACCGGTCTGATCCGACCGATTCGTATTCGGGTTTCTGAAGGGATGTTCAGCAAAAGGCATGCCAGCACCAAACCGACGGCCCGCCAGACAAGGGTCCGATAAGGCCGTGCGCAAACCCAATGCAATGACGGGCTTAGGAAACAGACTCATCGGCCCTTCTCAGAGTGCCGCCCGGCGGAGCCTGTCAATTCGACGGCTTCGCCAAAATTGCAGGCAGATGCTTGCGATCGATTCGAGAAACCGGTGCTGGTGTGCAGCGACGGATATCGACGTGCGGTCACGTCGATCATACAGAGGAATGAAGCGGCGACAAAAGAAACTCGCCGAGCCGAGTGAGGCCCAAAGCAGGAGGGCCAAAGTGGTCCCGACCCGAAAGATCGGGACCACTCGACCCGTGACTCAATGATGATTCCGTTCGATCGTCGACAACGAAACGGTTCGTACCGACCGGATCGGCGGTCGGCGCGCCTGGAGTTCTTCGAGCACGCCCGGAGGCGCAGCCTCGTCGATCTTCAGCACGAACAGGGCTGTCTGATCGCGCCGCGAAACGGTCATATCCGCAATGTTCACGTGCCGGCTGCCCATCAGTGTGCCGACCAGCCCGATGACGCCCGGCAGGTCGTCGTTGCGGATGATGATCATGTGCCCCTCGGGCACCATGTCCATGCGATAGCCGTCGATCGCCAGCACGCGAGGCTGGTTGTCGGCGAACACCGTTCCCTCGATGCTGTGCGGCGTCGTACCCGACTGCACGGACAGCACAATGGCTTCGGTGAAGTCTTCGCTCTTCTTGGTGTTCGTCACTCGAACCTGAATGCCCCGATCGGCCGCCACCGAGTCGGCATTGATCAGATTGATGGCCGTACCCAGATGGGGACGGAGCAGCTCGGTCAGAAGGTGTCTGGCCAACGTCCCGCTCATCGGCTCCAACGAGGCCCCGTATAGGGTGATGTCCACGTTGCCGATACCCTCTGTGGACAGCGTCGAAAGAATCGCGCCCATCCGACGGGCCAAATCCACGAACGCCTTCTCTCGCTGGCTCATCGGGGCCCGGAAATCCGTGACGTTCACCGCCGACGTGATCTGACCGGTCAGCAGAAACTCCAGCATCAGGTCCACAGCCTCGACGCTGACGGCCAGTTGGGCCTCCTTCGTACTGGCACCCAGGTGCGGCGTGCAAACCACCTGATCCAACCCGATCAGCGGATTGTCCTTGGGAGGCTCCGAGGCATAGACGTCAACCGCCACACCGGCCAGCTTGCCCTCTTTGATCCCCTCGGCCAAAGCACCCTCGTCGATGATCTCACCGCGAGCACAGTTGATGATCCGCAGACCCGGCTTGGCCTTGGCCAGCAACTCGCGGTTGATCATCCCCCGCGTCTGATCCGACATCACGGCGTGGATCGTCAGATAGTCACACTGAGGTACGAGATCCTCCAGCTTGCCGACCAGCTTGACCTTGCCCTCCAACGCCGTCTCGCCCTTGTAGAAGGGATCGTACGCCAACACCTTCATGTTGAAACCCAGCGCCCGAGCCGCCATCGCACGACCGATGCGACCCAGACCGATCACGCCGAGCGTCTTCTCGGCCAGTTGCGTCCCCATGAACTGATTGCGCTTCCACTGACCCTGCTTGACGTGCTGGCACGCCGCGGGAATCTGCCTCGCCAGCGACAGCATCAACGCGAAGGCGTGCTCGGCCGTCGAGATCGTGTTGGCATCCGGCGTGTTCATCACCAGAATGCCCGCACGTGTCGCGGCTTCGAGATCGACATTATCAACCCCCACCCCCGCTCGCGCCACCGCTTTGAGCTGCCCGGGGTTGACCAGAACCTTCCGCGTCACCTTGACGCCCGACCGGATGATCATCCCGTCGTAGTTTCCGACGATGGCGGCCAGCTCATCCTCACTCAGGCCGGTTTTGACATCAAACTCCACGCCCTGCGCCTTGCGCAACCGCTCCAGACCTTCGTCCGCCAACTTGTCCGCCACCAGCACCTTCGCCATCGGAATCTCTCCTGAACAAGGGTATTGCCTGTACTTCCAGACGCGGCATTATATCATGTACGACGCGTGGCAAGACATGTTCGCCGGGACCGATCCAGGCGGGACCCGGGGAACGTCGCACGCCGGCGTGAGGCCGCAGAGTTTCGTTCGAGAATCCCATGGCGGATTGTCGTTACAGTACGTGAACTCCGGGCCTTCTGAATGCAACCAGCCCCTGGAACCTCTAGGAGGGCGACACCATGATATCCCGCTGCAACGACAATCGAATTCTGTGGTATGGCGCCGTAGCGCTGGGCCTGATCGGCGGCTGTGCGGCACCCTCTGCCCATGTCACGCCTGCTAAGGATACCCCTAAGATGATTCAGACGGGTTTTCTCGATCAGTCCATTTCGCTGAGCGACGGATCCACACGACGATACGTCATCTTCATTCCGCGAGCCTATGATCCCTCGAAGAAATGGCCGGCCATCCTCTTCCTCCACGGCGCAGGCGAACGCGGCGAGGACAACCAGGTCCAGGTGAAAGTCGGCCTCGGACCGGTCATCCGCCGCCAGGAAAATCAGTTCGGCTTCATCACCGTGCTGCCCCAATCCGCACCGCAGGCATGGTGGACCCACCCGAAGGAAAAGGAATACGCCCTCGCGGCACTGGAAAAGACTCGCAAGGACTATTCCATCGACCCCCGCCGAATCTATCTCACCGGCCTGAGTATGGGAGGCGCCGGAACGTGGGCCCTGGCGGCAGACCAGCCCCAGACCTGGGCCGCCATTGCCCCCATCTGCGGCCCGGCTGACCCGACCGCCGCCCCCAAGGTCGTCCACCTGCCCTGCTGGTGTTTCCACGGCCAGGCCGACGACACCGTCAAGGTCGCCCAGTCACAGAAAATGATCGAAGCCCTGAAGTCCCTGGGCGGGCAACCTCGATATACCGAGTACCCCGGCGTCGGACACAACAGTTGGGACAGGGCCTACGGCACCGCCGAACTCTTCTCCTGGTTCCTGGCGAACCCGCGGAAACTCTAGCCGGCGACGACCCGAACGCCCTCGATCGCTGCCATGAGGTTTGGTATGGATGCATCCGATCAGCCCAGCTCAACTCCCGCCGTTGCCTCGGCATCGCGAGGGCTGAGAGGGCTGCTCCTGACGGGGGTGATCGCCGCAACACTGGTGGCCTTCCTGCCCGTCCTGGGCAATGATTTCGTCAGTCTCGACGACCACAAGAACTTCCTGGCAAACTACCACTACCGAGGGCTCGGCATCGAAAATATCCGCTGGGCCATCACCACGTTTCACAACGGGGCCTACCAGCCCCTCAGTTGGATACTCTTCAGCACCGAGTACGTTCTCTGGGGACTCAACCCATACGCCTATCATGGCGTCAGCCTCCTGATCCAATGCCTCAACGCCGTCCTGTTCTACTGGCTGGCCAGGCGGCTCCTGATCGCGGCACTGCCCAGAGCCGCCTCCCAATACCCTTCGGTGCTGGCGTGTTCGGCCGCCCTGTCCGCCCTGCTGTTCTCGTTGCATCCGCTTCGAGTCGAGGCCGTGGCGTGGCTATCGACACAACCCTATCTGTCCGTGGGCCTGTTCTATCTCCTGTCCCTCCTGGCTTATTTGAGAGCCTGCGAGCACCGCGATGAGCGCAGGGCACGCCTCGTCTGGTTGGGCATCTCCTGCCTGTGCTACGGTGCCTCGATCCTGTCCAAAGGCGTGGGCATCGGACTGGTGGCCGTCCTGCTCATACTCGACGTCTACCCGCTTCGGCGCCTGTGGCTCCGTAGCACCGAGAACAGTCTTCGGGAACCGGTGTCGTACATCCTGCTCGAGAAGGTCCCCTACCTGGTGTTCACCCTGGCATCGGCCATGCTGGCCGTCCGCAGCAAGGTCGAAGCCATGGTGCCCGTCGCCAGCTACGATCTACCGCACCGATTCGTCCAGGCCTGCTGGGGACTGATGTTCTACCTGGCCAAGACCCTCTGGCCGACCGGACTGTCGCCCTGGTACCAGTTCCCCGATGGCTTCAGCATCTGGGAATCGCGATTTGTCCTCAGCGTGATCCTGGTGTTTGCCCTGACGATCGCTGCGATCGCGCTGCGCCGACGGCTGCCGGCTTTGGCCGCCCTCTGGGCCTACTACGTCGTCGTCATCCTGCCCTTGAGCCATCTGGTTCGCATCGGCCGGCAGGCCGCTGCCGACCGCTACACCTATGTGTCGTGCATGGGCTGGGCGATCCTCGGGGGTGCGGGGCTCCTGATCGCCTGGGATGCCTACGCTCAGAAGCGGCTCAAGAAAGAGGTGCTGGCAGGAATCATCGCGATCGCCTTGGGTTACTGCCTGTTCCTGGGCGTCATGAGCTGGCGGCAGTGCATGGTCTGGCGCGATGGAATGAGCGTGTGGGCACGAGCGGTCGAGGTGTCGCCGAATATCTCCGTCCCCCACAACAACCTGGCGATGGAATACCGTGCCCGAGGCGACCAGGCCGCTGCGGCGCGGCACACCCGCCGGGCGATCGAACTGGACCCCAACGATGTCACGGCCCGCATCAACTGGTCCTCGGTCTGCCTCGAATCGGGCCGGCCGGACCTCGCCCTGGAACAGTTGGATAAGTCACTGAGACTTGAACCCAACGAGCCCAGAATCCGCGGTGCCCTGGGCGGGGTGTATCTGTCCCTCGGGCGATATGCCGAGGCAGCCGACAATCTGCAGCAGGCGGCCGGAAGCCGCCCCAACGACGAAACCATTCGGTGCAACCTGGCCACCGCCCTGATGCGGTTGAAGCGATACGACGAGGCCATCGTGCAGTGTCGCGAGGCCTTGCGGATATCGCCGGACATGTCCACGGCCGTCGGCCTCTGGGGCAGCATTCTGATCGCCAGGGGAGATGTCGACGCCGGCATCGAACGGCTCATAGCCGCCCTGCACATGGACCCGGCCTCCGGCAATACCCGCCTGAACCTGACGCGAGCCTTGACCCATCGGGGGCGGACCAACGAGGCGATGAACCTGCTTCGCGCGGGAGCCGAACTCGACAAGCCCGATCCGCGAGTGATCATCGAACTGATCCGGCAACTGCTTACCTGCCCTCAGGCCGATCTCCGCAATCCCCCCGAAGCCTTGCGCCGGGCCGAAGACCTGAACCGCCAGACCGCCGGCCGGAATCCCGACGTCCTTGAAGCCCTCGCAACAGCCCTGACGGCCAACGGCGCCCGGGATCAGGCGATCGCAATACTCACTCAGGCCGCCGATGAGGCCCGACGCCAAAACCGACCCGCCATCGCAGAACGCCTTAGCCAGGCCGCCCAGGCCCTTCGCTCCGGATCCCTTTGAGCCGGCGGCCAGGCTGGACCTTCATCGGCAAAGTCCCATCAAGCAATCGGCCGTCGTGCCCCAGGGGACGCGACGGCCGATCGATGAATTCACGAGATGTCGAACCCAAACCCTACGCCTTGGCGAAGTCGCTCACCTTCTTGGCGAACTTCTCCACATCGGCCTTGGTAATGACGAACACCTTGATCTTGCCGGGCTCGGCCTCCAGAGCGGCCTTTCGTTTGCCGTCCTTGTCGGCTGCGCCGATCCGCATCACCACGCTCTTGTTGCCCTCCAGCCTGACGGTGACCGTCAGCACGGGGGCCTCCAAACCGGCCGCCTTGTAGTCCGAAGCAGCATAGCTGTCGAACCGCTCGACCTTTAGATCGTGAACCGCCGTGATCAAATCCTTGATCTTCTGTTCGTCGACCGCCAGGTGCAGGTCCGGCAGATACGACCACTTGTCGTTCTGCTTACCGAACTTCAACGGCTTCTCGACGTCGCCGCCGACCACCTCCACGCCCACGGCCTGGCTCGTCTCGAACTTCAGCGGCTTGCGCTCATGAACCTCATTGCTCAGGTTGGTGTAAACGTTCTTGCCCAGCTCGTACACCACCTTGCCGCCGGCCACGACCGCGTACACCTTGTCATCCTTGCGGTTCACCAGAAGAACATACTGCTTCGGCTCGGCAGGTTTCGTTGCCGGCTTCGAAGCGGCCTGCGAACTCGCCGGCGCCGAGGCGGTCGCCGGCGGCGGGGGCTGTACCGTCACCGACACGGTCAGCTCCGGCTTGTCCAGACCGAACTTGCCCAGATCACCCTCGCCCACGATCTGGCTGGCCTTTAGCGCACTCAGATCGCCCATGAGGTCGTTGACGGCGTCCGTGTCGGCGTCCGCCGCGATGGGGGCCGTCAGCTTCCATGAGCCGCCCTGCTTGGTCAGAACGGTCTTGGCCGTCCCGCGGGTCAGCTCAACCCGATCCGCCTGCGGACGATCGAACTTGAACACCGTCCGATCGCGATACGACAACGGGTTCACCTTCAGCTTCTGAGCCGCATCCAGCT
The DNA here is from genome assembly GCA_964446835.1 of uncultured Planctomycetales bacterium. Classification (GTDB taxonomy): domain Bacteria; phylum Planctomycetota; class Phycisphaerae; order UBA1845; family JAFGLZ01; genus CAYUQT01. The sequence goes on from CAYUQT010000008.1 coordinate 182,397, forward strand.
TGACCACGGCAATCGACGGACTGGCCGCCTGATGCACGTAGGCCAGAAGCCCGCTCTCCGTGTTCCCGCCCACCAGAATCCGCTCGGCCTGGGCGCTGCCCTTGATCCCCAATACGATCTCGGCCCCCGGCTTGTCCAGCCCGTATTCCTTCTTGTCCTTGGGCTGGTCGACCCAGTCGGTCGCCTTCAGATCGTTCAACGCATTCAGCAGATCGTTGACGGCGCTCTGCTCGGCCTTGGCGGCCATCGGCGACGTCATCTTCCATTCCAGCCCTTCCTTCTCCAGGACCAGCCGACCCTCGCCAACCGTTAGCTCGATCTTGTGCGCATCCAGTATCCGGGCGTGCGTCACCTTGGGGTCGCGCCACTGATCCAACTTGGGCAGGATCTTCTCGGCATCCGCCTTCGTCACGCTGATCACCCAGGGCTGATCGCTCAACTTCGCGAAGAACTTGTCGCCCTTAAGCTCGCTGGCGGCCCCGATCACCACGCCGTAAGTCGACCGCTTGATCGTGAACTTCGGTTCGCTGGCCTGGGTGCTCGTCGGCTGCGACTGCGCCGACTCGTCCTTCTTCTCCTGGATCTTCTCCTCCACTGTCACCGTCACGCTTGTCTTGAACTGATCCTTATCCAGGCCATAGGTTCGAAGATTCTTGGGAACATCCTCGATGAAGTCGTCGGCCCGAAGGGCGCGAACGTCGTTGAGGAACGCATCGATCTTCGCCTTGTCCGCCGGTGCCTTGACGGGCTTATCGAGAACCCACGAGTCGCCCTCACCCTTGATCAGCGTGTAGGTCTTGCCCTCGTGTACGATGTCAGCCTGAACGATCTTGGCCTTGTCGAAGTCGAACAGATCCTTCGAACGAAGCTTCTTGACGTCCTTCTTGAGATCCTCGCGGATGTCCAGCTCGGCCACATAGGCCACCGGCTCACCCGCAATCCGGATATAGGTGTCCGTCCCGCCGAACACCTTGTCGCCGATCTCGATCTTGCGGATCACGCCCTTGGCGTCCGTCACCGTCACGATCGTCTTGGGCTTGTCCAGACTGATCTTCTCGACCGACGGATACCCCGCCTGCCCCGGCGTGAACTTCTCTTTGAACTTGGGGCTCTTGAACTTGTCGGCGAACGAGTTCACTTCCCAGTTGGCTACCTTCGCCTTGAGCGGGGCCGAAAGCTTCCAGTCCTCGTACTCGTCCTTCTTGCCTTCCTTCAGCGGCTTCTCGAAAACCAGCGTCTCCTTGCCGGGCTTGGTCACCTCGAACTTCACCAGCGTGCCCAGCTCATACAGCGGCTTCGACTTCTTCTCGCCCTCGTCCGGGGTGGTCGAGGCGGTCTCGACCACGACCTTCTTGGGCTGAAACATGAGATAGGCCCCGACACCCACAATCAGAAGCAGGGCCAGAACAATCGTTGTCTTGACGTTCATCCCTGAGCTACCTCCTTCGAACAAACCAAACGGCCACACCGGCCAGAAGGCCCATCAACGGCCAGAGAATCACCGCCGACACCTTACCCATCGTGTAGCCCACACCGGGCTTCAGGTCCAATCGCGGGATGTCTTGCTGCACACCCTTGCCGATCAACCCTTCGTTGTCGTTCAACCAGTGGATACCGTTGATGAACATCTCCAGATTCGCGGGACTCTGCATCACCAGCATGAACCCCTCGCCCGCGGGCACCATCCCCCGAGCCAGCGCCACGGCGTCCGTGGCAAACCCGCGACTGGAAACGAGCACCACCTTGCCCGTCACCTTGCCGTCCTTCGTTCGGGTGCCGGCCACGGCGATCGGGAACGGTCCCGACATGTCCATCTTGCCCTTCTTGGTATACCGCTGCTTCTGAAGTTCCTGGCTGAGCCCCTCGATGTCCGACTCGGCCCAGATATCCTCGCTGTTGGGAACGATCACCAGGTCCTGCAATGTGACGCCGTCGGGCAGCTTGTTTGGCTCATCCTCCTTGATCGGAGATGCCTCGGGGAATACCCCCTTGAGCCCGCTGATTGGCGCCACAATCGTCTGGGTCGAGAACTCATACCGCGTCAGGTTGAACGGATTGCGGCGGAAGCCCCACTTGCCCGGCTCGAAGCTGAACGCCTCCAGAACGGGATAGTTGTACTGAACTTCCATGCCCCACGTTTCCTTCAGATAGTCGTTGTATTCATAGATCGGCGGCGGGCCCATCATCATGTTCCGCGACGGCGGAACCCAGCCGGCCATGAACATGACCCGCGGATTGTCCCCCATCGCCCGAACCACCGCCTCGCGCTCCTCAGGCCCGAACGGCTTCGACTGGGGCCGCATCTGCGGCGGCATCCCCCGCGGAGGCTGCGGCATGTCCGGCTTCAAGAGCACCCACAGAATCCGCGCGGGCTTCTCCTTCGCCTCGAAGTCCGGCGGCTCCTTCTTGGCCGATACGTCCCATTCCTTGACGATGAAATTCGCCTTCTCCAGCCGCTCCTTCGCCCCGGCATACAGCGCCTGCTCTCCGCCCATCATCATCCCGCCGAAGAACAGCGGCTGCCCGCCGTACCGCACGAACACCACCGCCGGCTTGCTCGTCTGCGTGAGCTGGAGCAGGGCTGAACTGACCTCGGCCTCGCCCGCAAACAACCGGTCCTTGAAGGTGTTGCCGATCGGCTGGCCCCACTGCCCCTTCTGCTTGGCCTGCCAGACGTCGTCGAAGCTCAGCACCCGCACCTCGTCCTTCGTCTCGACGATGATCGTGTCGGGCCGAACCTGACGATCGATCTCCTCCAGCTTGAGGGTCGGCAGATCCTTGGCCTTGCCGAGCTCGCCTTCGATCTGATCGAGCACCGCCTTGTACCGCTGCGAGGCGCCCGTAAAGAACTTCACATCCTTGGGCGGGGCCAACCCGACGCCCTTGCCCCATTCGTCCACCTTGCCCATCCACTCGCCCGCGGAGGTCAGGGCTACCTTGACCTGCTCGTAGAAACCCTTGATCGCCTCGACCGCGGTGGAATACTTGGGCAGATCGTCGCCCAGAACCGCACCGACCTCTTCCTTAACCCGATCGGCCTGCTGCGACAGGGTCTGGTAGTTCCTCAGGATGATGTTGTACTCCCGGGAATTCTCCAACCCCTTCTCGGCGTCCAGAAACGCCTTCATCTGCTTCTGTTCTTCTTCGAACAGCGCCATCATCGCCGGGGCAATCTTGCTGTTGAAGTCCTCGACCAGCCCCTTGTGCTTCTTGGCCTCGCCCTGATAGGCATTCTTCTTGCGAAGGTTGTCGACCAGCTTGAGGATCTTGTCGCGATCCTTCGCCGGATTGATCAGCGATACGTCGATCTTCGACGGCGCCCGCGTCTGGTAGAGCCGAAGCAAATCCTCCACCGAACCGCGGAACTTCTTCGCCTCCGTCTCGACCGCCGGATCCTGGAACGTCTGATACAGACTCGTCATCGTGACGTTCTCTTTCAGTCCGTCCACCATCCGACGCGTCTCTGGGCTGAGGCTGTTCACTCCCTTGACCGTCATGTCCCCCTTCTGGTTGAACGTGAAGGCCAGAAAGTTGGCGAAGACCAGCAGGCCCAGCGCCAGGACGACCATGACAAACACGTTCGCACCGATGATCCACTGCCGCCCCTTGAAGCGAAGCATCGGTTCGTGTTCCGACTGAGACGATTGATCTGGTTTGTTTTCGTTTACCGCCATCGCCGTGACTCCACGACCTTAACCGCCAGGAACAGGAAGAACACCGTACCACCGACGAAGAAGACGAAATTGTTCAGGTCGATCAGGCCCCGATTGAAATACTGGAACCGGTCCATCACCGACACCATCTGGAGCACCAGTCGAACCGAACCCTTCACTTCCGCAAACTGCACGATGATCCAGGCCAGAATCGTCAGCAGCAGCAGGAAAAACGCGCCCAGCAACGCCGCGATGATCTGGTTCCGCGTGATCGCACTGAAGAACAGCCCGATCGCCACGAACAGCGACCCGATCAGCAGAAGTCCCAGATACCCGCTGATCAGCAGCCCGACGTCCGGACTCCCGAAAATGGCCAGAAGAATGACATAGAAAAAGGTGGCCGCCAGCATCACCACGTAGAAGATCAACGTGCCGAGAAACTTCCCGACGATCATCTCGGCGTCGCTGATCGGAGCCGTCATCAGCGTCTCGATCGTACCGCTGCGGTACTCCTCGCTGATCAACCGCATCGTCAGGATGGGCACCGCCACGCACAGCAGCGGCGGCAGCCAGTTGAACGTATCGCGAAGCGACGCCTCGCTGCCCGGACTGAAGTTCTCCGTCAGGAAGACGAACAACAGCCCCACCATGAATGTGAAGGCGAACAGGACCACATAGGCAATCGGGGAGAAGAAAAACCCCGCCAGCTCCCGTTGCGCCATGGCGAAGATGTTTCGCACGTCGTTACCTCCCGCCGAACGCCTCCCCACGCCGGGGATACGCCGGCCTTCCTATCACTCACTCACCGCCTGGTTATCACGCCGAATGTTCTGCTGCGCCGTGATCTGTACGAAGAAGTCCTCGAGGCTCGCCACCTCGCGGCGAATCTCACGAAGCGCCCAGCCGTTCTTGCTCGCCAGCTTGAAAATGTCCTCGCGAACGTCCTGGCTCGGCTGGGCCTCGATCACCAGGCGATTCCAGCCGTCCACCGGACCGGCCTCCACCGACCGAACCCCGCCGAGCTTCGCGACCGCCGCCTTCACCTGATCCGACGGACCCTTCAGCTCGGCAATCAGCTTGCTCCCGCCCGTGATCCGCTCTTTCAGCTCGGTCGGCGAGCCGCTCGCCACGATCCGCCCCGCGGCAATGATGATCGCCCGCTGGCATACCATCTCCACCTCGTGCAGGATGTGCGAACTGAGCATCACCGTATGGCTCTTGGCCAAGTCCATGATCAGATTCCGAGTCTCGCGAATCTGGTTCGGATCCAGACCCACCGTCGGCTCGTCGAGGATCAGCACCTTCGGATCGTGCATCATCGCCTCGGCCAGCCCCACCCGCTGCTTCATTCCGCGGCTGAGCTGCCCGATCGGACGATCGATGAAGTCCGACACCCGGCACCGCTGCGCCGCCCGCGTGATCGCCGCCGGACGATCCGTCGATGAAAGCCCGCGAAGCTTCGCCCGAAAGTTCAAGTACTCGCGAACCCGCATCTCCGGATACAAAGGAGCCGATTCGGGAAGATACCCGATCTGCTCGCGCACCTTCATCGACTGCGTGAAGACGTCGAATCCCGCGACACTGGCCGAGCCGCTGCTGGCCGGCATAAAACACGTCAGAATCCGAAGCGTGGTCGACTTCCCCGCTCCGTTGGGACCCAGGAAGCCAACCACCTCCCCCTCCCGAACGTGGAAGGAGACGTTGTCGACCGCCTTGAACGGTCCATACCACTTCGTTAGACCCTTGACCTGAATCATGGTAAGCGCCTCACCTGTGATTCGTTCCCGTAGTTCCTGAAACGCTGCCGAACGACGACAACCCGGATGCCTTGTCCGTTCGTGCCGGGACCTACCCCCACACCCAAGATCACCGCCCTGCGAACGGAGACATCAAGCCGGACGTTCGGCACCTTGCCGCGACGGCCCTGAAGAGCCTGATGCGACAAGCCTTCTCTATTAGCGGTCCCGGCGGCAGATGTCAAGCCGTTGGCCCACGACTCCCGCATCGCAAAACCAGAGCCGACGAGCCGACTCGAAATATTCCGATGAAGTTTCCGCTTGAACAATGGCACCTCTTAGGCAACAATAGTGGTGGTTCGCTCGAACCGGAGTCTGAGGGCTACGACTCATACGGTTGTCGGCGAGGGACCCGTCTCTCAACGACTGACCGAACGAACCCCTGCACCGGCGCGGCTTCGCAGGGTCATGGCGAACAGGGCCTTTAGTTACGTAATCGTTGTATGAACCGTATCGTGTAGCCATGGACGGCTATTTTGACGGGGTTGTGTCGTGTCGTCCCAGCCTCTCGTCAGCGTTGTCATCCCCACACATAATCGCGCCGGCCTTCTGTCCCAGACACTAGACGGCGTCGACCGTCAGACGTTTCGGAATTTTGAAGTGATTGTTGTGGACGATGGCGGTACCGATCGGACACCCGAACTCATTGGCCGGCACTCGGCCACCATCCACTATATCTGGCAGCAACAACGAGGACCGGCCGCCGCTCGCAATCGCGCCCTCAGCGAAGCCCAAGGCAAACTCGTCGCCTTCCTCGACTCCGACGACGTCTGGCTGCCGAACTTCCTGGCCGAAGTCGTGGGAGCCCTGCAAGACGCACCTCACGCCGCCCTCGCCTACAGCGACTTTCGAACCATCGACTACCACGGCAATCCCCTCAGGGGACATACCAAACCCCAACATGGCGGAGACGTGACCGAACCCCTGTTCTCCACCATCTTCATTCACACCTCCTGCGTGATCGCCAGACGACAGATCCTCCTCGACGCAGGCGGCTTCAATACCAGCATGAAGGCCAACGAAGACTACGACCTCTGGCTTCGCCTGAGCCTCAAGCACCCCTTCGTCAGCCTGCCAAAACCGCTCTGCCTCCGACGAACGCACAACGGCAGCCTGAGCCGAAACGGAAACATCCAGAACCTCATCGATAAGGCCCGACTCCTGGAATCCTTCTTCAAAGACCACGGAAATGGCACCATTCCCGCCGATCTGGCCCATCAGCGACTCGCCAAGACCTACTATTCGGCCGGCAAGGCCAGCGCCCGAAGCGGCGACTATACCCAGTCTTCGAACCTCCTTCGCCGCAGCCTCGACTACGCTGGCTCGGGACGAACCTGGCTCTGGTATCTCGTCAGCCGAACACTTCGCGGAACCACCGCAGACCATGGGCGCTCAAAACAACTCTAAGCCCGACAAACAGCAGGCCACATCCCCCCTGACGTCACTCTTCGCCAATGACTCAAACGCAATCGCCGCGCTCGGCGCCCGATGAGACCCGAACCACAACCTCACGCTCGCCTCTGGAAATGCCTGAGAGAATCTCCTTGACATTGAGGCAAAATCTGAGACAATGATTGTGCAATTGCAGCAATTTCAGCAATCGCACAACAGCTCGAATCACCTCCTTCCATATAAGGAGGCTCTATCGATTATGGCAAATGAACTCCTGACAGTACGCGACCGCGTCTATAACGAGCTGAGAGGCCGCATCGTCCGATGCGAGCTTCCACCAGGCACACAATTGGCTCAACGGCGGCTGGCGGCCGAACTCGGTGTCAGCACCATGCCCGTCGTCGAGGCACTCCGCTGGCTCGAACGCGACGGCCTGGTCGTCTCCTATCCCAAGTGGGGAGCCCGAGTCAGGTCCTGGACACTCGAAGACTTCGAGGGCGCCTACCTCATGCGAGAGGCCCTGGAAGGGGTCTGCTGCCGTCTGTTCGCACTGCGGGCAACCCCTGCGGAAAAGGCCACCCTCACCGAACTCGGACGACAGTTCGACAACCAGGTGCTGGCCATGAGCGTCAAACAGTGCGACGAGGCCGACATCGCCCTCCACATGCACATCGTCCGATGCAGTCGCTCAGAGGTGCTCAGTCAGGCCGCAGAACACTCCTGCCTGGTCAACTTCACCATCCAAAACACCATTGTCCTGCGACAGAACCCCCAGGAGCACCTCGGACCGGCGGGGGTACACGACGAACTGATCGCCGCCCTCATCAGCGGCGATTCGACTCGGGCCGAACAGGCAGGCAAAGCCCACATTCAACAGGCGGCACGAGGTGTTCTGGAGACCGCCCGAAAGGAACAGAAACATCTACCCTCATCGTGAGGGGATGCGAGTGAGGTTTTTCAAGGTAAAGGTAGTTGTACAGGGAGACGGAGGATGAGAAACATGAGATCAACAACAGCGGTCATGGCGGTGGCGGTAACGTTGCTGGCGGTGGGGGGAGCACAAGCCAGTCTGATCTGGCACACGGCCTTCGATGATTCGGCCCTTGTGCCCGGACCGATCGTGCAATCGATCCCGTCGGACGTTCTCGATCTGGAGATCGTGCAGCTCCGCTATTTCACCGTTGACGGACGGTCGGCCGAACTCGACATCGCCGCAGGCCTCACGTCGCTTCGCGACGTGTTCAACCAGTCGTGGCTCTGGACGGGCTTCGAAACCGACAACTACAAGCCGGTCAGCGTATCCACCGGCGCCAACACCACCACCCTCTTTCTGACGGATGACAACGACGTCTGGCTCCCCGTCGGTCCGACCTCACGCCAGACCGATCAGCCGGGAACCCCCAATGGGATCTTCTGCCTGGGTTACACAGATGGAGCGGGCTTCGCCGATGCCGGTTCCACCGAGTACTTCTACGGCAACATGGTGTGCCGGCTCGACGTGGGCGTTGTCCCCGAACCCACAACGTGCGCCCTGATGCTCCTGGCCGGCCTGGGAGCCCTGCACGCACGCAAGCGGACGTAGGCGAACACGACAGGTGCATCGGACCCCCTCGTCTTGAGGGGAACATCCGTTGCGAACCTCAAACGTACCGCGGACTCCTGACCCGTCCACCACGGGCCGGGATGTCCGCGGTACCCATGAGGCCCCCCCCTCCAACCCCCCTCGTTCCCCGCAACAGAAACCCCTATTCCTTCTCACAGGCCGTACGAAACTCCTGCGCCTTCTTCTTCAGCGGGCGATAGCAGAACTCCGCCATCGTCGCCACGGACCCCGCGTCGGCGCGGTTCCTGGCCACACCCGCAAAGGCCTCGATCGATCGAAAGACCGTGTCACGCGCGATCTCCGCCTGGCGGGCCGCCTCGTTCAGATGCCGCTTCATGGCCTCCTTGTCACCCTTGGCCTTGGCGTCCTGGGCCGCCTTCTCCGCCGCTCCGCCCTTCTTGACGATCTCCAGGACATCGAAGTACGCCACCGCGAATTCCAGCCGGCCGATCCAATACCGAACGTACTCCTTGCCCTCGGGTCGCGATGGCTCCGGCACCTTGCGAACGGCTGCCAGCGCCCGCCGGTAGCCCTCCCGGTCCGCCGAGTACTCCTTCGAGAACGGACTCGGATCCCATTGATGCGTCATGACCGTCCCCACCGGGAACGTGATCCCCATGCCGTGATCCTCCAAGGCCGAGGTCACGGCCTCCAACTCGCGAAACGCCTCCGTCATGGGCGCAACGGCCTCCCGACCGCACACACTGCCAATCTGGTCGTCGAACACACCCTGCGGTGTGGTCGTCGGATCCCACGAGGCCTTGCTCAGATAGGCCATGGACAGATCATGATCGCTGATCAACCACTGCCGCGTGCAAAGCCCGGGGATGCCGCTCTTTCGCATGTCGCACACCAGTTGGTGCAGGGCATGCGTCGTCAGTTGAGGCAACGTGCCCACGCTGTCGTCATGAAGCGTCAGAACCATGTTCGTGAAGACGCCCTTGGGCGCGTTGGCCAGAACATGGCGCCGGCGCAGCACCCGCGTCGGGTTGTAGTCCACCACGATGGCCAGCTCCGAGTTCTTCGGCAGCACGCGCGACAGGATCGGATACAGCTCCTCGGCCACCTCATACACCACCAGCCGGGCGTCGGGCCGGCGGGTCTTGGGCAGGACATCCGGACTGTTCCACAGGCGGGTCAGAAAGTACAGCCCGGTGATGTGACCCTTCACCTCCATCACCGCTCGCGCCGCCCCGCCGGGATAGTCGCTGCGCTGGCTCGCCCTCCGCATAACCTCCTCGAGCGACACGACCGACTGGATCCCATACTGTTTGTCGAGCTCCTTCCAGGCCCATTCGTACAGCTCGATCCAGCTCGGCCACTCGGTACCTACCGGAAAACCATACGACGCCGCCTCCGGATACTCGTCGATCACCGACTTGATGATGGCGCTGCTGAGTTCCGCCAGCTCCGGATTGTCCGGCCGGACCTTCGGACCCGGAGCCACCGTCAACTCGCCGAGCTGGTTGACCGTCTGGGCGTCAGGAACGATCGAACGGAAGTCCCTCGGGAAATCCGTCACCGACGACCCAACGGTGGACGATTCGATGCCGCGACTGCGAGCATAGGCAATTAACTCGTGACAGTGACGCTGACCCGCGGCCACCAACTGGTCATACGGAGCGCCGCGCGGCGGCAGATCGGGATTCCAGAACTCCGGCTCGTTGCCGAACAGCTTGCGCCCCGGCATGTCGTCCGTAATGGGAAATCGTTCGCCATACCAGAGAACCGCCGACTGCCGCCGAATGCCCTTGATCTTGAAGTCCTGGAAAGGCTGCGACGGACCGCTCCCCACACGGATACGGTTGAACTTCAGCTTGGCAAGCTGGTCGATGAACGGGCGGTAGTCGGCCATGCCCCACCCCTCCATACCGATGGCAAAATCGCCCATCACCTTGAACCAGCGTGCCTTGAAGGTCGGCTCGAACACCTTGTCCACATCGGGCAGATAGAACTCACGCTTCTCGGCCGGAAAGACGTCCCCGTTCAGCAGATAGCGAACGCCATACCGTTCGATAAGCTCATAGACGCCCCACAGCGCCGCCGCCGGACTGCCGCCGACGATCACCATCGCCGGCCGATCCGCTATCCGAGCCTTCCGAAGGATGAACCCCTGATCGCTCAAAGCCGGCAGCGACTGCTGCCGACACACCCCGCCCGGATCACTCTTCGAAGTGCCCACAAAGAACAGGCCGTCGGCCGAAGCTCCCGGCGCCGCGACCACCGTCGCCGACACGTCGAGCAATCGCGACAGATAACGCTGAAGCTCCGACGCGGCGAACTGCTCCACCCCACCGGCCTCCTTCGAGGCCACGATCTCTACCGATTTCGCCCCAATCGGCCCCACGAAACACAACGTCACCAGACACATCACTACGACAACGGCTACTCGTGAATGATCGCGCAACATCGTTGTCTCCTTGTTCGCCGGTCCCGGACCGATCCTCCAGATGCCTCTTGTACCCGGAGTCGTTGCCCGCAACCAGCCACTCGAACCATCACACCTCGACCGGCCCTCGTTGACGCCCTCCGACGCGCGGCATAGACTCCCGCGCATGATCACACCTCATACCATCGTTCGGAAAAGTTGCGTCTTCCTGGTCCTGGCCTTCGCGGTGTCGGAGGCGATGGCACAACCTGCCGCGAACCCCAACGCCCCTCGCGACGTGTTCGCAGACATCGCCGCAAGGCGAACCGATTACCGCGACCGCCGCCTGGAGCCGGTCGAGCCGCCCAAACTGCCGCAGAAGTCCCTGCCGCTCGACGAAAAGGCCTCCGCCGAAGGCCTCACCCCCGCCCCCAAGATCACCACCGCCGAACAACTCCGCGACGAACTCGCCCGCCAACGCCGGCAACACGAACCCTTCCTGGCCGATCTGGCCCCCGCGCTGCCCTGCCCCCGCATCCGACAAACGCTCGACGCCTTCGACTGGCGGATCGAAACCGACGAAGACCGGGCCGATTTCGCCCGCGTCCACGCCGGACAGGGCTCGTGGACGCGCGTCAGCATCCCCCACTACGGCGAACCGATGGGGCGCGCCGCAACCCTCTATCGCACGCCCTTCGAAATCACCCCCGAAATGAAATCGATGGGTGCCGTCTTCATCCGCTTCAAGGGCGTCGACTACAAGGCCCAGGTCTTCGTCAACGGCGCATTCGTCGGCTCGCACGAGGGCATCTTCGCCCCGTTCGAATTCGACATCACCGCCCAGACCCGCCCCGGCCGGAACATGCTCGTCGTGAAGGTCATTAACGACTTCATCATGCTCGGCAACCAGGAGAAGACCGGCTTCATCCAGAACCCCCGCGTCGCTCCGCCCGGGCCCGACCGCTTCGGCGACAAGGTCTACGCCGCCGTCGGCCCCTGCTGGGACGAACCCGAGATAGGCTGGCACTGCTGCTCGCCCGGCATGGGTATCTATCAGGACGTCACTATCGAGGCACGACGGCGCATCCACGTCCATGACATCTTCGTCCGACCGCTGCCGCAACAGAACAAGGCCGAGGCCTGGATCGAAGTCTTCGGCTGCGACGTCGTCCCCGCCAAGATCGCCGTCGAACTGGCCGTCTTCGGGCAGAACTTCGCCGCCCCAAGGCTCCTCCAGCGGAGGTTCGCGCCCAAAGACGTCCGCCTCGCCGGCGCCGACCCGGTCGAACCGCGCGACGACCTGATCATTGAGGCCGGCGTGCACTACCTCAAGTTCCCGCTGGACATCCCCAACCCCCGCCTGTGGGACCCGAACACACCCTGGCTCTACCAGCTCCAGGTGAAGCTCTCCGACGCCAAGGGCGAACTGCTGGACACCGCTCGCCGGCAGTTCGGTATGCGATCCTTCCGCATGGATTACACCAGCACACCCAAGGGCGCCATGTTCCTCAACGACCGGCCCGTCAAGCTCCGCGGCGCCAACACCATGGGCGCGCTCCAGCAATGCGTCGTCCGCCGCGATTGGAACCAGCTCCGCGACGACATCCTGCTGGCCAAGATCACCCACATGAATTACATGCGCCTCACGCAGATGCCCGTCCAGGATGAGGTCTACGAATACTGCGACCGGCTCGGCCTCATGGTGCAGACCGACCTGCCCCTGTTCGGTGAGGTCCGGCGCAACCAGTTCTGCGAGGTCGTCCGCCAGGCCGAGGAGATGGAGCGGCTCGTCCGCGCCCACCCGTCCTGCATCCAGATCACCTACATCAACGAACCCTTTCCCAACGCCAGCGGCCGCCCACGCCGCAACCTCACCCGCGATGAAATGACCGACCTGTTCGAATCCGCCGACCGTGTCGTCCGAATGGCCAACCCCGACCGCGTCATCAAGGCGGTCGACGGCGACTACGACCCGCCCGGCCCCGGCCTGCCGGACAATCACTGCTACACCCTCTGGTACAACGGCCACGGCGTCGAGGCGGGCCAACTTCACAAGGGCTACTGGCTGTCGGTCAAGCCCGGCTGGCTCTTCGGCTGCGGCGAGTTCGGTGTCGAGGGCCTCGACTCCGCCGATCTCATGAAACGCCGCTATCCCAAGCACTGGCTGCCGAAGGACGCCGCCGAGGAGAAGACCTGGACCCCCGCCGCCATCCCCGGCGCCCAGACCGCCGAGAAACACTACAACTTCTTCGAAACGCCCCGCACCTTCTCCGAATGGATCGAACGGGGTCAGGCACACCAGGCCTGGGCCACGCGGTTCGTCACCGAGGCCTTCCGCCGGCAGAATCGCATGCACAGCTTCGCCATCCACCTGTTCATCGATGCCTTCCCGTCGAGTTGGATGAAGTCGATCATGGACTGCGAGCGGCAGCCAAAGCCCGCGTGGTTCGCCTACCGCGACGCCCTCACGCCCCTGGCCGTGCAGTGGCGGTCGGACCGAAAGGCCTTCTTCGCCGGTGAGCCGATGAACATCGAGGCCTGGATCTGCAACGACCTGATGCAGACGCCGGCCGGCGCGACGCTCCGCTATCAGCTCGAATGCGACGGCAAGATCATCCAGTCCGGCGCCAGCACCGCCAACGTGCCGACCTTCGCCGCGGCCTTCCAGGGATTCGTTCCCTTCCGCGCCCCCGAGGTCTCACAACGCGCCACCGTCACCGCCCGCCTCGGCCTCATAGCTGCCGATGGCCGGACGCTTCACGATGCCGCCCTCGCCTTCGATGTCTTCGCCAAACCACAGGACAAGCTGCCACGCATCCGCATCATCGGAGACCCCCAGGGCAAAGCCGCCCACCTCGCCCGCGACCTCGGGGCCGAGATCGCCTCCGCCGGCCCCTTCCAACCCACCGACGTCATCCTGATCGACAACATGAAGGCCTTCGCCACCGTCGAGCGAGACGTGACAGAGGCCGTCCACCGCGGCGCCCGCGCGATCTTCCTCGAGCTCCCCTCCGGAACGCACCGCCTCGCCGGCGGCGATGTGAACGTCTCGTCGGCCCCGGAAGGTCCGTTGCACTTCGCCTCATGCGCAACCGGCCACGCCCTTGTCAAAGGTTTTCAGTCCGAAGATTTCAAACTCTGGTGTGACGCCAAGGTCGACCGCATCACCCCGCTGCTCACGCAGGTCTTCACCGCCCCCGGCTGGCAACCGGTTCTGACGGGCTTCGGCAAGCTCGCCGCCGCCGTCAATCCCGACGGCCAGGGCCAATGGGCCATCGCCCAAGTCCACCTGGCCAACCGAACCACCGGCAACCCCGTCGCCACCCTCTTCGCCCAGCGGCTACTGATCGGGCGGACAGATTGAGAATCCCGGGTGGGGGGGCATGTACCGCAAGACTCGCTGTCGGTTAAGAACGAGCGATTGAGGGAAGCATTGGGGACAATTGTGCAGGGACGTAGAGGAGTGCGCGAAGCCACAAACAGAAGCATCGCCACTTGCACAAGGCTGAACCTAACCGAAGCTCAGAAGCGATCTACATCCGTCGAGACGCCTTTAGGACAAATCCATTCATGGCGTGATCCTAGAACTTACATGCCCAGGCAGACCTGCTGACCATCGGGGCTGACCAGCACATAGAGTCTGGACCATGCGCATAAGCAAGAACACCGATCAAGAGTGCCGTATTTTGACGCTGCAAAGAATCGTTATTCGAATTCATAACTTGAACACACCTCGCAGCCGTTGTTATCATCCACACCCTGCACGGAGGCTACCGTCAACAGCCCGAGGAGGTTGTGTTGTCCACTACCAACCGATTTTGCCAAGGGGAAACGAATGGCGAGTCACCCCGTCGAGTCTAGCAACCTTCGGAGCAACCATCTTGTAGGCGTGATGGGCTTCTATAGATCGAAGGATAACAACAAGTACTACGCTGGCTACGTCATCCTGGACGGCAACGGAGACGCTATTGAGTTCTGCTGGTCGGCCGACATTGAGATGCCGCGTCTGGCAAGGGTGCTCAGCGGTAAAGACTACCTTGCCAACCGCCTCAAGGAAATCGCCAGAGCCTTGCTGGACAAGGCTGAGAACAAGAAGCCCGGGGCCATTCTCTTCAACCAGCCTGAGGTCCTTAGTCTCGACGCGGGCGTACCGCTCGCAGCAATATGCAGAAAGCCCACACCAGAGGATGCGAACAGGTACGAAGGACTATCCTTTACGGAACTGGATGGCGAGCACGCCGTGTTCTGCGCCGAGCATTCGACCCAGACGGAGGATATCAAGCGCTACTACGTCGAACCTCTTCGCAGGCAGGACCTCATACCGAAAATCTTCGAGAAGATACAACAAGGTATTCAAGATCAGCGGTCCAACAGCGCACCCCAATGAACCCTTTATGGTTAGGCATTCCGGGGATATTACTGCTGCGGCGGCTTCTTGTTCGCCAGCGCATATTCCTGCCACTCAAGCATGTCAACCAGGGACGTATAGACCTAGGGTTTCGTTTCAATGCAAAACAGACGCGCAATCGACTTACTCTCTCGATTCGATCCATCTCGGTTCTCTTGTTGAAGTCTGTCGAGGGAAACCTCGCCGATCTGCTGGGGATGGTTCCCACTTTTCGCCTAGCGATTGAGCCAAACTCGCTGAATCAGGTGGTCGAACGACTTCGAGTCGGAGCTCAAGGCATCCGGCTCGATGTGGCAGAAGACGTACGGACCATAAGGTGCTCTGATCTTCTGTCGTCTTCAACAGTGGAGGTGTACCTCGGAAAGAGCTGCTCACTGCCCGATGAGCCGCTTGGGGAAAGTTTCTTCTCCCGGATGCATTTGAGATTCCATGGGCGAGACGTTGATTCTCTTGAGATGGAACGGGCGGGACTGACGAGCCCAGCCAGCGTTGCCCGCAAACGCCTCACTCCAAGTGCCTGTGATGTGGCCGACATTAGGCTGGGGCGCAAGACCCCAACCATCCCCAGTGATCACACCCTGAGGCCTCATGCCACGGCGGGCACTATAGACGGAGAGTCCTTCTTGGCCGACGTGGGTGAAGGACTTCACCTCTCCCTGCCAGTGGAACACTGCGGGCTTCGCTCAATTCATCATTCATTGCTCACCTGCTATCGGGTGGACAAAGGCGACATTCCAATAACTTTGAGATGCAAGCTCGGGGAACGTATTACACGTCTTGGTGAGGAACCCCACGAAGAGGAGGCTCCGACTGAGGCCGTACTGGACTGGCCGAACGACATCGCGCCCCCTAAGATCTCGCCCCTGACAGAGGATATCTCGAATCTGCTGCGTACTCTCCGAGGCGAGGATATGCTTAAGAGGCTGTTTCGCAGCCACTTGTCATTTGATTTTGTGGAAGACGTGATTCCGGAATCTGTTCTCACTGCAATGGATCGCGCCGATGCCACCAGTTGCAGGATAATGGCACGACGAGATCAGGTCTATGTACTCCACATTCAACTGGCAAAGTCGATGTTGTCGCCCGAGTTGGAGAGAACGATTCTCGGGCGCATCAGGAAACGGTGGAAGTCCTCGCTAACGGTCTTTACGAACATAGACCACACACAAATGGATTTCTGCTGGCAGGGGGATCAACGTGGTTATGTCCCTGTCCGACGCCTCACCTTTGACGCTGATGGTCAAGGACACGGCGTCTCCGAAGCTGCAAGCCTACTGGCATCAATATCCGCGTATGATCTGACCGAGGCGAGGGAACGCACTGATCTTGATGTGAGCATGAGGGCCGAGCGAGCATATAGGACCCTCCCCCGTGAGAGGCGAAGGCGAGAGAGACTTGAGACGGGGTTGCAGTTCTATCTCAAGCAGATCAATGAGTTTCCGTTGCTCAGCGCCAAAGAGGAACGGACGCTTGCGATACAGATCCGCGACCATCACGATGCACCGGAGAAGTTTGAGCGACGCCAGATCAGTATGGCAGAGCGTGAGGAGATCGAGAACAACGCTCGTACAGCGAGGCCACTCATGGTGCTGAGCAACCTTCGTCTGGTGGTCAACATCGCCAAGAACTACGCCCATCGGGGACTGCCTCTCGACGATTTGATCCAGGAGGGCAACATCGGTCTGCTGCGGGCCGTCGAGGGCTTTGATCCCGACCAAGGAAGCCGATTCAGTACGTATGCGTCCTGGTGGATCAAGCAGGCGATACGGCGTGCGCTGATCAACTCCGCTCAGCCCATCCACATCCCGGCCTACATGGTCGAAGAAATCGCCAAATGGAAACAGGCGTCGTCCGAGCTTGAAGAGAGGCTCGGACGCGCGCCTAACCTTGAAGAGATGGCCGAACACATGAAGGTCCCGATGAGGAAGGTTCGCTTCATCAAGCGGGCTGTCAAGGCCTTCAGTTCGCCCACTCAGACCGGAAGCTCCGACGCGGAATTCACCCTCAGCGAAATCCTGGCGGACTACAAGACTCCGGCCCCCGAGCACGCCATGTTCTCGGAAGCCGAGGCGGACACAATCCAGCAGTTGCTGAATCGTATCGACGAGAGGGAGGCCAAGGTGCTGCGGTTACGCTTTGGCCTGGAAGACCATGAGCCGATGACCCTTAAGGAAATCGGCGAAGAGATCGGTCTGACTCGCGAGCGGGTCCGGCAGGTTGAACAGGAGGCCCTCGCCAAGCTCAACGCGTTCTTCCGAGAACAGTTGTGATAAAGCATCGAGTACGATGCATGTCCATATTTCGAGGGGCTACATTTGAGTCACGACCTAATCGACAATCGGAGCTCAACGCTTTCGGATCATGTCAACAGGCTCATGCGATCATCCGACCGAGCTCGTTTTGCACTCGGATTCCTGTTCCTGCCTGGACTGGAATGCCTCGCCGACAGCCTGGGAGAAGTGAAGGAGCTTGAACTCTTGATTAGCGCTCCAGGCAGCCGTGAGACGGTGGAGAAACTGGTCGAAGGATACCAGAGCCTTCCCGCTGTGGTAAGGGCGGTTGAGAGTGAAGCCTACCCTAAACGCGCTGATATCAAGCGGATTCTTGAGGACGCTGCGGAGAATGTTCGACAGACAATGGCCCTGATGGAGCAGTCTGATGAAGGTGAACGTCTCCTCCGCATGCTCCTGAGGATGATACATGAAAGGCGACTAAAGGTCCGTGTCTATCCCAAAGGCAGGTTGGAATCGAAATACTACGTCTTTGATTGTGCAGCCCCCCCCGAGAATCCCAGGCAGTCTGCCCGTCAATCAGATGGCGGCATGGTGATCGTTGGCTCGTCCAACCTCACCCTATCACAGGTTCCTCATGGAACAGGAGTCGATGTGATCCTCCGAGGCTCGGAGAACCACGCTCGTATCACGCAGGTCTTTGAACGGCTCTGGGATGAATCGTTGGAGTTCGACAAGACTCTGGCATACGAGTTGGCGTACGGCTGGGCAGGGAAGCAAGCCTCCCCTTACGACGTCTACATGAAAACCCTATACACGCTCGTCAGAGATCGGCTTGAGGGAACACATGAGTCAGAGGTGCTCTGGGACGACGATATCACCGAGTCCTTGGCTGACTTTCAAAAGACTGCCGTGCGCCAGGGTATACAGATAATACGGGACTATGGAGGGGTCTTCGTATCGGATGTAGTCGGTTTGGGCAAGAGTTTCGTCGGCGCAGCCATCGTGAAGCACTTCGAGAGAACCGAGCACGTCCGTCCTCTGATCATCTGTCCCGCATCCCTCGTGGATATGTGGGAGGGGTACAACGAGGTCTACCGCCTCAATGCTCGCGTCCTATCAATGGGGTACCTGCGCCGTGATCAGGATGACGAGTCTACCAGCCCCCTTCGCTCAGACGTCAAGTACCGCGATCGCGATTTCGTACTCGTGGATGAAAGCCACAACTTTAGACACCATAATACTCAGCGGTATCATCTTCTACAGGATTTCCTGAAGGCGGGTATCAGGTGTTGTTTCCTGACCGCCACCCCCCGAAACAGGAGTGCCTGGGACATCTATAACCAACTGAAGCTTTTTCATCAGGACGACAAGACAGATCTGCCAATCTCCCCCCCTGACCTCAAGGAGTACTTCAAACAGGTCGAGAGCGGTACCAGAAGGCTACAGGATCTTCTACGCCACGTCCTCATCCGCCGCCTTCGCGGGCACATACTGCGATTCTATGGCTATGATGCGCTCACGAACCAGCCTGTTGACCCAGCCCGCTTTCGCGAATATGCAGATGGCACGCGCAAGGCGTATGTTCTGATCGGAGGACGGCACCAATTCTTCCCGAATCGCAAGCTGGAAACCATCGAATACAGTATCGAGGACACATATCAGGGACTGTATGAGCGACTTCGTGGGTTTCTTGGGCGGTCAAGGGCCTCGCGCGGTATCGACCCTTCTGCCGAAGAGTTGACTTATGCCCGTTATGGCCTCTGGCATTACGTTCTGCCGGAAAAGCAGCACGAAGAACCCTATGTGAGCCTCCAGCATATTGGAGCACACTTGTGCGGGCTCATTAGCGTGTTGCTGTTCAAGCGACTTGAGTCGAGTGTGCACGCCTTCAGAGAGACTGTTCGCCGTCTGCTGAGAATGCACAGGCGCTTCCTTGAGGCGGTCTCCGATGGAATCATCCCAGCTGGCGAGGATGCTCAGGCAATCCTCTACGAACCCAACGATGCCGAGGAGGAAGACATCCTCGATGCGCTCCGAAACGTGTCCGGACGGTACGATGCGTCACATTTTGACCTGGATCGGTTGAGCAGTCACCTTCGAGGAGATATTGAGCTTCTTCAAAAGATGCTCAACTTGGTGGAGACTATTACCTCCGATAAGGACGCCAAGCTTCAAACGATGAAGGCATTGGTGGACTCTGAGGAGTTGAAGAAATCCAAGCTGCTCGTCTTCACCCAATACGCCGATACTGCACGATACCTGTTCGACAGCTTGAGCCAAGGATACCATGGGCGCAGTATCGATGTTGTGTACAGTGGTGAGAGCAATCGGGCCGAGGTGATCGGGAGGTTTGCACCCAAGGCCAATCCGGAGCACGCACGTCGTGCAAGAAGCGAAATCGACTTGCTGATTGCTACGGATGTACTGGCCGAGGGTCTCAACTTGCAGGACTGCAACAGGATCATCAACTACGATCTCCACTGGAATCCCGTGCGGCTCATCCAGCGTTTCGGGCGAATTGACCGCATCGGTTCGGAACACGATGTCATCTATGCCTACAACTTCCTCCCTGAGACACAGCTTGATAAGAACCTCGGACTACGCCAAGTCCTGCGGAATCGGATCCAAGAGATTCACGACACGATCGGCGAGGACTCTGCGATCCTTGATCAGACCGAAAGACTGAACGCGGATGCCATGTACGCAATCTACGAGGCGAGTGGTGAGCAAGTCTCGCTGTTTGAAGAGGCAGGTGCCGAAGGATTAATGGACTTGAGCGAAGCTGAGGAGATCCTTCGGCAAATGCGCAGCGAGAATCCTGAGGAATACAAGCGAATCGCAGAACTGAGGGACGGAATTCGAGGAGCGAGATCTTCTTCGTCAAAGGGTCTTTATGTCTTCTGCCAAGCTGGCAGGTTTCAGAAGCTACTGCTCCTGGACGGCAGAGGAGAAGTGGTTTCCCAAGAAACGCCCACGGTACTGGGAGCGATCAGAGCGGGTGTCGATCTACAAGGAACCAGTCTTCCGCCAGGACACAACGATGCCGTGACAAGGGTGAAGCGTGCCTTTACGAAGGAAGTCGAGGACCGGCAAACCGATCGGCAACACAACCCCAGCCTGACACGAAGTCAGCGTTACGTTGTTCGGGAGCTCCGGACACTCTTTGCGGAAACGACCGATCAGGACGCGAGAGACCGAATTAACCTCCTAGACAAGGCGTTTCGCGAGCCTGTCTGCAAGGCACTCAACGGTGATCTCAACAAGATTCGCGATAAAGCTATGACAGGAAGGGACCTCCTGGATGCTTTGGGCAAGTTGTATAGTCAACACGATCTGCGAGAACAGATGGAGCGACGCGGATTCGAGCGAGAGGAGATGCCTGTGCCAAGAGTCATCTGCAGTGAAGCGTTCGTATGAGGTAGCGTTTTCAAGGCAACTCCCTTCACCATGTGCCGCCTGTCCAACGCCCATCATGGTCCAACCAGAGGCGGGGCTAGAGCATTTCACGATTGACTGTAGCGATACCCGCAATGTTGAAACCACCCT